>CAWIGY010000108.1:0-153799 GCA_963835565.1 uncultured delta proteobacterium | reverse complement strand
GGGGCCAACGGCG
Source organism: uncultured delta proteobacterium (assembly GCA_963835565.1). GTDB lineage: Bacteria > Myxococcota_A > Polyangia > Polyangiales > Polyangiaceae > FEN-1139. The sequence continues at coordinate 153,786 of CAWIGY010000108.1, read as the reverse complement.
ACGCCGGGATAAACGGGGCCAACGGCGACGCCGGCGCGAGCACGGCGCTGTTGAGCTTGACCATTACCAACTCATTGACGAACGCCGCGGTCTCGGGTGCCACGGTCACGCTGACACCGGTAGTCCCGACGACGTTCGCACCCACCGGTGGTTCCGGCACGACCTCTGCAATCTTGCCGAGCGGTGACTATACCCTAACGATCAGTGCCCCTGGTTCCACGACGGCCACGCAAGACGTAGAGCTAGTCTCTGGCAAACCCGAAGCACTGACCATCAAGCTTATCCCCGCGGCTAATGTCTATGTCAGCGCAGGTAATGACCTTTCGGGCAAGCTCAGGTACACCTGTATTGCTGACAGGCACAGCAACGCCCTTGGACAATAGTACCAAACCAACTTACACTTGGACGCAAGCGCAAACCGGCGGCCCGACGGCAGCCATAACGGATGGCGACACTCTCTCCCCGACCGTGACACTGCCGGCTGCTCGGCGTACAAAACCGCTCTAATCCAGGCGCTCACTGCGCCGGTTCCAGTCGCCGCCAGCCTGGATGTCACCTCACCGATTTCGTTTCCAGTTCGCCTGGACGTCGTCGGAATTAATCCCTATCGATAACCCAGGCCTCCACAGTCGTGTTGACTTTGACGGTTACGACGTCATCTGGGACGTACACCTCTACCGTCAACGTCACCGCGAATTCGCCGAATTTGCCGTTCCAGGTGACGACGGCATACGCAATGTGCCAGTTGGCATACCGCAGTTGCTTCAAGCCGGACCACTTCCCGCGGGCATAACCGCTTATCTTGGACGGTGGATGCTTCGGGCGCCTCGGGATCCAACGCGACCATTTCAGATCCGACCAATCAATATCCGGTATTCACGCCAGACGTTGGTGGCACGTATGTTCTGACGGAAGCGTCAACGTCAACTGCAGCAACACCAGCCACCATTACACTGATTGCGGGCAATTGGGCCGGTGCCATCACGGGTTTGAACGCGACAGACGGCCTACCCGATGCAGCCAATTGCACAAATTAATTGTCATAGTGCAACTGGAATAGCCAATGCTAGCGCTGATAAATTCCCGGCTTGGCGAGCCACTGGACATGCTCAGATATTTAGCAAGAATATAGACGATCCGGCCACCATTGGACCGTAACGGGTTGTGCCAGTTGCCATACGGTCGGCTACAACACGACGGCCACCAATGGGGGTTTCGACGACGCCGTAGCGACAGCCAATTGGGTGCAACCTCCCGGCGCCGCTAATGATTACGCCAACATGTTCGCTAACGCGACGGCACCCGTGGCTAAATTGGCCAATGTTCAGTGCGAAAACTGCCACGGACCGAATGGCAGTTACGCTGATATGAGCGCGGCCCCGGCTGGCGCGCCTTCTCGCGTCAACATAAAGGCTGAAGTTTGCGGCAGTTGCCACGGGATCCCCGCGTTACGGCCGTTATCAGCAATGGAAGGAATCATTGCACGCCAACTATAACGGAGCGTCGCATGGTGTTGCCAACGCATCCAATGATAACGCTACGACCGGTAACAACAGCGTCAACAGTTGTGCCCGCTGCCATACGGGCCAAGGTTTCCTTGCCTGGGTCAACCAGTCCACCGCCAGCGATGGAACCATCGGAAACATGAACATGCTGCTGCAAGGCGCCGCGAATAACGGCAATGGTGGAAACGCAACCGGCACGGAGCTACGTGCCCTGGGGCTCACCGCGGCTGAAGTGCACCCGCAGACCTGTGCTACTTGTCATGATCCCCATGCCGAGGGGAGCATCGCGGGTGTTGTGCCGAACAATGCAACGGTGCGGGTGACCGGCGATATTGCGATGACGGCCGGTGGCTTTGCCGCCACGGGTATGGGTCGCGGGGCGGTTGCGTGGCCTGCCATAATTCGCGCAACGGCAAGCACGACGACACCGTGTTGGCGACGGATCCAATCGCTCCGATTGCCTTCGGTACCCGCATGATGGCCCGATGAGCGACGTGCTGCTGGGTGTAAACGCGTACTTTGTGGCGCCTGGTCAGCGCGGCGGCCATTCGTACCTCGCCGACACTTGTGCGACTTGTCACATGGAGCTCACGCCGCCTCCCGCCGCCTTCAGCTACCAAGAGACGGGCACCAACCACAGCTTCAAGGCTGACTTGACCATTTGCGGCAATTGCCACGGCAGTTTCGACGGCGGCTCACTTCAGGCAACTACGGCGGCATCCATGGCCAACCTGGCGACGAGTATAGCGAACGCGGTCATGACTAAGCTGAACAATGTTACAACCGGAATGACGCTGTGGGTGCGCGCGCAAGATCCAACCTCGGGTGATTATACGTCATCAGCGTCCAGTAGCTCTAACGTGACGTTCAATACTGCGACTAACCCGATAACGGCCATCACGCTGGCGAGCGCATCGACCTTGCAGCTCACGCTCACGACCCCGGTTGCAACGCCTACTTGGTTCAACGGCACGACGGCAGTTACCACCGGTGTTCCCTCCACGATACAGACATTCAAAGTGTCCGTATCGACACTCAAGGTGGACAATGCCGGGGCCGCAGGCAACTTGGCGTTCTTCCCGGGCTCACCCACAGGAGCTGCCGGTTCGACGGCAACGGGAACGCCAGGGACGCTCTACAAGGCCCTCTGGAACTTTGGTCTCTTGACTAATGATCAGAGCCTCGGCGTTCACAACCCGGCCTTCTACAATACGGTCATTGATGCAACGATGGCCGCCATGCAGCAGGGCGCTAACTAGTTCTCGGAGAAACATGGCGTTCGCTAGAAATGTTAAGGTTTTTCGCTAATTTATTGTGGTTCTATTGCTCACGGTGCGGGTCGGGACCCGGAAAAACCACACGATAAAACGTCGGAACCGGAGTGAAAAAGTGCAGCGGGCTGCACTTTTTCAAGGAGGTAGACGGTCCTGGTCCTTCGACCACTTCTCGGCGTCGTCGCGCAGCGAGGAACGCCCGAAGGGCGTAGTGAACGAACGAGCGGGTCACTAATGAAAACCCAACGCACGGCGTGCCGGCATTTCAAATAGAAATAGCGAACATGGCTTCTCTGGCTGGGAGGATTCCCGTTATTCTTTTGGCGGCCCCTGGAAAAATCGTTCCGCCTGGCGCTTTGCCAACTGGTCGAAGCGTTGTTGTTGATCGGGATTGAGCACAGCCCGAATCTCGGCGTCTACTTGGGCCTTGTGCGAACGGACTGGATCGCCGCATTTTTGCATCATCTCGCCCATTAACCGACGACGCTCTGGGGCTTGACGTTCAAGAATTGACGCAATTGACGTGCGTTGCTGAGCCGTCAACCCTAAGGCGTGCTGCAATGCGCGCATGCGCTGGTCGTTGTGGGGCGATCCGCCACGTTCCAAAAAGCCAACCATCCGGTGGTGCGACCAAGCTAGCATCGCAGCGGCACCCGTCCCAGTTCCGCCCGCAAAGACACCCACCAGAACCAAGAGCGCCTTGATGTTAGTTCGATTTACCATTCCAGATCCACCGTTCCGTAAGACATCGCCTGCATTTCGTCGGCCCGGGATGCCCGCTGCACAGCAAAAACAGTCGCCAACGCTACGGCAACCAACGACACGATCAGTCCGTAGCGACCGACGCGCCACACACCGGTGCGCCAATCAATGTCACGGCTTTGCATCACGGCCAAAATGACGCGCTCCTCAAAACCAGGACTTGGATGGATACTCTGAGTGGCCTGTGTCAGCCGCGCTAAGCGTTGCTCAATCAAAGGGAATTGGTCAACCATTGTTTAGGCTCCGTTGTCTAAGGGCAAACCGTGCGCGAACCAAGCGTTGCTCGACTGCGCCTTCGCTGCAGCCCATCGTTTGCGCAATTTCCAAATTGCTCAGTCCTTCAAAGACTGATAAGATCAATATCGCCCGTTGCTCCGGGACAAGATCTTTCATCCAGTCGCCGAGTTCGACCAGTGCCAACCGAGTCTCGACGGTAATAGCACCGTCCCAGCTGGCATCGATCCGCGCGTCGTCCAAACGCGGCCTTCGGCGCCGACTGCGCAAAGCGTCGATGGCTCGGTTAATGACGATTCGCCGAAGCCATGCGGCCAAGTGGGAGCGACCGTCGAATTGGCCCTGGCATAGCGCCTGATAGGCACTGATGTAGGATTCTTGAACGACGTCTTCCGCTTCGGCCATATCGCCAATCACTCTGGCGGCCACTCGAACCAGCTGGGCACTGGTAGCCTGCACAATGTCTTTGAAGGCTTCAAATTCGCCCTGTTGGACGCGAATGGCTGCGTTTTCCAGGGAGTGCAATTACTTTAGACTCCAACTAAGTCGGGTCGCCTGATGACCATTGAAACGTTCCACCGTGTTCAAACCCTACGGCTCGCCGCGAACTGCCGGGCCGCGGGATGCCGGTCCCGTGCCACCAGAACACTCGGCCGGCAAGACGGTCCCCACCTGGACTCTGAATGCCTGGCCCGCGCCCGATACGCAATAAACGTCCTCATCTGCCGAAATCCATGCGCATTCGCTGCGCGCGAGCTCCAATTGTTCCTCAAGAGTGCCGATTACACTCAAGTTTCCCTTCACGCACAGGAGCATTTCAGGGCCCGATCGCTTAGTAGCGCACCAAGACACGTGGTTTTCGATATCGATGCGAGAAACCGCGAATTGCGAAGCATCCGTCACAAAGTTCTTCTCCAGAGGCCATCGCTCCTGAAGCGGCACAATCAACGGTCGATCCGAATTGAAATTCGTCAAGCCGAGCAACTCGACGACATCCACGTGTTTGGGAGTAAGGCCTCCCCGTAGTACGTTGTCCGAATTTGCCATGACTTCAATGGCAAACCCGCGGAGGTACGCGTGCAAGACCCCCGCTGGCACGAACAGACCCATCGCAGGGGACAAGACCAGATGGCGAAGCAGTGACGTAACAATCACGCCCATATCCCCGGGATAACGCTGGGCCAAATCGAGGATGGTTGAGACATCGTTTTCAGGAAAACTTGCTGGCGTTGAGACGCGTGAATAGGCTTCGATTGCCGCATCAAATAGCGCCGACTTGGCGTCACCGGCCGCATTGAGCCAAGCGGTTGCGACTTGACGCAGTCCCTGCGCGTTGGGAGAAGATTTGAGAGTCTCTTTGGCGGCTTCGAAACATTCGCCGCCCAAGGTACCAAATAGCGAAATTAGCTCTTCGATGGGTCGAAAGCCGCACAGGACTTCGAATTCTGTAAGGGGGCAGAGAAGTTCTGGTTTCGGCCAATCGTCGCGATAATTTGCGCGAGGATCATCTGAAGATATCCCAAGTGATCGTTCCCGTTGAAAACCTTTTTGCGCTTGCTCGTGCGAGGGATGCAATTGAATCGACAAAGGCTGATCGACTGCCAGGATTTTTAGCAAAAATGGCAACCTAGCATATCGGCGCATGACATCATTGCCAAGCTCTCGGTTCGGGCTCTCCTGAATGAAAGCATCCAGTTTATGGCATGTGCCATCGACCTCGATGGTACTTGGCGCACGTGGATGCGCGCCGAACCACACTTCAGCTTCGGGTGCCTCGGTCGGAACGGAGCGACCCTGAAAATGGGCGATCTCCGAGTGCGAACCCCAGGCGTAGTTTTGTACGACTCCGGACAGTTTTCGAATGGTCACGGCACGAGCCCAAAGTCCTCAGGCTGACCGAGCATGAGGTTCAAGCTTTGAACGGCCGCCCCAGAAGCCCCTTTGCCCAGGTTGTCCAAACGGACAGCGACCAGCGCTTGTGAATCATGACCAAAGACAAATATTTCAGCTCGGTTGGTCTCATTGCAACCCTGCGGCGATAGGTACCCTTCATCGAGAAACTCATCGGATTCAAACGGCATTACCCGCACAAACTGTTCGCCGGCGTAGTATGAAGCCAAGACCTCGCGCAGATCACGCGCGGTCAGTCGCCGCGAGAGCAGACGGCTTTCGAGCAAGGTGCTCACGATCATACCCTGGTAGAACGGGCCGAGCACAGGCATGAAGCCCGGCGGATAATCGAGGCCCAGCACTCGTTGCATTTCGGGCAAATGTTTGTGCGTGAGGCTGAGCGCATAGGGTCTCATGCCCCAATTTCCTGGCGAGCCCGCGCTTTCGACCTTGGCAATGACTTTCTTACCCCCGCCGCTGTATCCGGTTAAAGAATTGACAAAAATGGGGTAATCTTTGCCCAATATGCCCGAAGCTACCAGCGGGTAAAGTCCAAGCGCGAACCCCGTTGCATGGCAGCCAGGGTTGGCCACGGTGCGGGCTCGGCGAATGGCCTCGCGGCACGATGCGCTCAGTTCGGGTAGCCCGTAAACCCATCCCGATGCAACTCGGTGCGCTGTGCTAGCGTCAATCAGGCGAGTAGCGTGATCGCGAACAAGCTCAGCGGCCCGTCTTGACGCGTCATCCGGCAGGCACAGAATAGCGACGTCAGCCGACAGCAAGCAATCGCGACGCGCTGCATCGTCTTTGCGTTTGAGGGGATCGATCTCGATGAGTTCAAAGTCAGTTCGGCCGACAAGACGCTCGCGAATCTTCAATCCTGTCGTGCCTTCCTGGCCATCAATGAATATTTTCGGCATCCTCAAGAGCGTCGAGCATACAAAGTACGGTAAAGCGCGCTAGCGGTGAATGAAAATGCCGTAAAATCCTCGGATATGGGCCGCCGTGAAACGTTTGCCCGACGGGCGGGGGCCTTGATCAACCCAACGGCGCGTTGGGTTTCAAGTCTGCGAGATAATAGTACTGCCACGGCAACTCGCGGTACTATTTTCGTCGATGAAAGCGCGTTTAACAATTTGTTTTTGCTCGAACAATGTTTTGATGTTGAGGGAAATTTGCTCGCACGTTTAATCGAGGGGAGTCGAGTCCAAGTGCCGAAAAGACCCTAAATAGAAACAATCCGATTGCGAAACATCGATTAACCGGCAAAGCGACGTCGGGTAACACCCCGAAACCAGCATTCGGACAAGATTTCCCCATTTGGACAAGATTTGGCCGAGAGCGGACTTGGGCTTCTCAAATATGCAAATATGCAGGATCGCACCACAAACCACGTTGACGTCGCCAATAAACTTTGCGAGACTAAAGGTCCACTAGCAAGGCCTTGTACGTCCGTCGTGACGGCGTTTCGACACGAGAGGTGCGGCGGTCCTGTGTTGGGGAGGTTCGAGTGAGCACTCGCGACAATCAAAATTGGGACCGGAGTCGTTTTGACAGGCAGCGTGAATTGGCCGTGCAGGGGCAAGATGCCAATCGCTTGGCGCGGGTGGTTCTCACCGCAACCCAAGGCGCCCCAACCGAAGAGCGAATTGCACTTTTACGTCAAGCATTGACGGATATGCAATCGCTGAAGGATTCTGAGGCTGGACGCCTGGATGTCGAAATTGAACTAGTCAAGATGACCCCCGGTGATGCGGACCTATACGATCGCGTTTCCGCAAAACTGCGAGCGTTCGATAAAAACCGGGAACTTGCCACATTGCTAGAAGCACTGGTTGCGCCAGGCACTGGGCTCGATGCGGCAGAGCAGGCGGATCGACGCTCGGATCTTTGTGATTTGTACTTTGACAGGATGAACGACAAGGCGCGCGCCGTTGAACACCTGGTCCATCTCTTGGAATCCCCCACGATTGACCCGAACTGGATCACCCGCGCCGAGGAACTCGCTCAAAACCGCGCTTGGCTAAAGGCGCTGGCACCAAACCTGGCGCGTGCTTATGAACGACTGGGCCGCTCCACTGACGAATTGGGAATCCTGACACGCGAACTGGAAGTTGCGCGAGGCACCAGGCTGACCGACCTTCGTAAACGACTTGCAATTCTGCGGCAGGATTTTCTGGATGACGTTGACGGCGCGCTCGAGATGCTCGAACCACTCGTGTCGGCGGAGCCCGGCGACGACGATGTACGGCGGCGTTTCCTTGAACTCAGTTCAATGCGCGGACGCCGCCAAGAAGCAGCCCGACGACTCACGCGTGCCATGACTACGGTTCACGACCTCGCGGCACGTGCGCGTATCGGCTTGGACTTGGGTCGTTTATGGGAACAAAATGACGACACTCAGGCTTCTGCATCTGCCTATCTCGATGTACTTCGGACTCGCGCCGATGATCCCGCCGTGCTGGCCGCAGCCGAGTCGCTGGAGGCCCTTGGTGTACCAATCGATCGCGGAAGTCGAACGCGACAGACTTTGGGCGATTTGCCATTCAGGATCACAACCTGCCGCGCGGCGCTCGGCTGCAGAAGCTTTGCTCAACCTGTGCGAAGGGGTGGAAGCTATCGATGACCTCCGCGCAACCGCGCATGAAACGCTGGTTGCGACCGCACCGGACCGGGCCATTGAATCCCTGATGGCTTTGGAGGATCTATACACGGAGCGGCGCGATTTTCATCGTCTGGTGCCCGTACTCGAGCGGTTACTCGAGCAAGAGGGCAATGCCGAGCCTTCATATCGTGCGCTGCTCGCATCCCGACGCGCTGAGCGGTTGGGCCAATTGGGATCGCTGCGCCGTGACATCCTGGATGACGCGCCCGGCGCGCTGCTCGCCTATTCGGAGGCCATTTCGATTGATCAGCAACAATCCGCGAGCATCGATGCTTTGCTCGAGTGGATGAACAATGGTCCTCTGCGCCTTGAGGCCGCGGTAGTCCTCGAACCGTACCTGCGCGCACAATCGAGTCACACTGAATTGCTGGTCGCCTTGGGCGCCCGCACCGAGTTCGAGACGAATGCCGAAAATCGGCTGGCTGCAGCCACCGAAGCTCTGGCATTGTTCGACCAGGGTCTGGTGCCGACGGAAAGCGCGGCCTGGTTCTGCGCGCACGGGCTCAAAGCAACCTTAGATATTGCACAAGATCAGGTGCCCTATTGGATGAGCGCCCTAGAGCGATTCTGTGCCGGCAATCCAGCGGTCGAGGCAGATGGGCTTGACACGCGCTTTGGGGGATCGCCCAATCACGAACCCCACGTTATTCTCCTTGGCGGTTCGGGCAACCTATCGGCTTGTGGAGGTGCAGCGGTTTGATCAGGCCGCGGCGCGAATCGTTGAGGCACAAGAATTTGGTCCAACCGAGCCGGAGTTGCTCGCGCTGGCCGATGTCATCGCCCAAGTCCGCGGTGACTCGGCCGAAGAACGCCTGCAGCGCATTGAGGCGGCCATCACTGCGGAAACGGGCGCTCGACGCCTGGCGCTGCTAACCATTCGCGCCTCGGTTGAAAGAAGCGTATTTGGCCCAGGCGAACGTGAGTTGTTGACTTGGCTGCAAGTGGCCAATGAAGATCCCGCGTCCGCAGGCCGCTCACCAGGCCTTGTGCGAACTTTATACTCAGTTAGGCAAGAATGACGCTCTTGAGTCAGAACTTCGCCGTGCACTTGAGGCATTTCCCGTTGCAGCCAAAGAACTCGGTTCGCTGGCAGCTAGCCTCGTTCTTGGCCTCCCAACAGCGAAACCATGAGGCGATCGAACATTACCGTGATCTCTTGCAAGGCGATTCCGTCGACAGCAGCGGCTTGGCTCAGGCCGCCAGACTAGCAGAACAGTCCGGAGACTTGGTACTTCAACGTCTAATCCTGCAGCGGCGCGTCGATGCGGCACAGACACCACTCGAGCGAGCCGCTGCCTACGAAACCTTAGGCACTTTCGTGCTTGACCGCGACGAAACTCGTGACAAGGCGCTCGAGTACTTTCATCATGCGCTGCGCACATACTGCGAAGAGGGTGAGACAAAACGCGCCCGGGCGCTGGGTGAACGAATTCTTGCAGTTGCGCCGAATAACAGTGAAACCGCGGCCTTGCTGGTAGAGCTCGCATTTGCCGACGGCGATTTCGAAGTCGCCAACGCCTTTTTTGACACGGTGGCGCAGTCCGACTCAGGCCAGGCGCGACAATTGTTGATGGATCTCGAACCCTTGGCTCAAAGGTCAGGAAACCTTGCCGAATTGCTGATTTGGTTGGAGCGACTGCTTTGGCAAGACGCAGCTTTTGGCGCGGTTGGTTCGAGGCAATTGATGGCGCAAAAAGCCCGCTGGCTCGGGGCAATCCCGGAGCGCATCGGGGAGGCCGGCGAAACCTGGCGCAGTCTTATTGAATCCTACAATGACGCTATGGACGTTGCCGCTTATGAGGAGTACTTGGCAGCGTTGCCTGACGTCAAGTTACAACGGGAAGGACAACGTTGGCTATTTGAACGGCTCGTTTCTACAGCCTCGGATCCCACGAAACCCCTTTTGGCCTGGGCGCGCAAAGAGGCTGAGGAATTTGGCGACGCCGCTGCGGCCGTCGCACTTTGTGAGCGCGCACTCGAATTGCACCCTGACAATGTCGCCGCTCTAGAATTGCTCGCCACACTGCGAATGCAGGCGGGTGCCGCTGACGGAGCACTTCAGGCCTTGGAAAGCTGGCGGCGCCATTGCGCGACGTCCGATCGCGATCGGATTGATCTAATTATAGCGCAGTTGCTTTTTGAACACCTCGGCAAAGGCGAGCAAGCTTTTGAGAGGCTGGAGCCATTGCTACGCAAGGATCCCTTAAACGAAGCGGCCATTACAATGACTGCGTCCCTGGCGCAAGTGGACCGCCTTGGACCGCGCATCGTGACGTTGTTTGAAGAGTTGGTCCCGACCTGGAATTCCGCAGGCGTGGACTCCTCGACTGTGTTCCAGCGAATCCGAGCTGCTGCCAAATTCGCCCCGCCCACATCAACTCTCTGGAATCAACTGGAAGAGTTGAGCTCCAAACTGGATGGGGCAGAACAAGTGGTCGCGGCCTATACCGCAGCCATATCCTATTTTGAGCGACCTCCGATCTTGGAAGCGCTGGGCCAACAATTGGTGGCGTTTGCGGAGCAATGGGCTCCTGATCCCTCGGCTTTCACGGATGCACTATTGCGCATATTGGAGGTTGCCCCGAAGGCTCGTTGGGCCTTGGATCGAGTCACTTTCGTACTGAGCCAACAAGGGCGATTCACCGAATTGTTGAACTGGTTTGATCGCGCCATATCAGCGGAAGATTCAGCCGCGGCGCGGCATGCACTGCTGGACGAAGCAATCGTTACAGCCCGAGACCTTGCCAAGGATTACGAGCGGGCCATTGGTTATCTCGAAAGACAATGCACGGAGCGTCCTGATGACGCGAAAGCACAAGCATCCCTTGAGCGGCTCTATCGTCGAGGCGGCTACACGCGCAAGTTGATTGAACTACTGACGCACCGGTTGAAATCTCTGGTTGATCCCGAGCGCGCACAGGTCGAGGCGCACATAGCCACCCGCTGGCTCGAACTGGGTTCACCGGAACGCGCCCTCGAAGTCACCGAGAGTATTTTGGAGAGGCGGCCCGGGGACACCAGTGGTCTTGAACTACTGGAACGTGTCGTTGACAGCATGCCGCGACGATTCGGCAAGCGCATCGAGTGCCGCCCAGTTGAGGGCCGCGCAGCGACTCTGCGCGCACTATATGACTCGCGAACAATACACGGAGGCTGCCCGCGTTCTGGAGTCCGAATTGCGACTTCCCCTAGCCACCGCAGAACACTCTGTCATCTTGCATGATCTGGCCGATTTACAAACCAATCAGCTCAATGATTTTCGCGGCGCATTTCAGACTTTGACTGAGTTGGTTGCTCTTGAACCCCATTTGGCCAGAAATCGGCTAGAATTCGAGGAGTTAGCCAACCGGCTCGGAGCCCATCGTGAACATGCCGAAGCGCTGGTTCGGATTGCTCTGGATTCAGCCGATACAAAAGTCTCGTTGCTGTTGTTATTGGAAGCCCTGCGTATCTACGGCACGCAAATCGACGAGCCCGAGCGTGAGGCTCAATTACACGAACAATTACTCATGTGGGCGAATGACGAGCCCACAATTTTGCGAACCTTGACGGCGCTCGAGAAGCTCTACACGCGTCTTCGCGATTCGGCCAATCTCTGCCGTATTCTCGAATTTCGGGCCCAGCGCGAGCCGGGAGTCGAAGTCCAGTTGTATAGCTGGCGAGGTGCAGCCCGTTTGGCTCTGTTCTCCCTGAATGACCCCGAGCGTGCCGTTACTGATTGGCGACAAGTGCTCGATCTTTCGCCGAATGACCGCGAGGCACTCGACGGACTTGTTGAGGGACTTGGACGTTTAGGGCAGTCGGCTCCATTGATTGATGCTCTCGAGCAGCGGGCTTCGCAAGCGGAAGGTGCGCCTGCACGATCCGACTTGGTTCAAGCAGCCCAATTGGCCTTGTCGCTCGGTAACACTACGCGGGCGCTCACACTGTGGCAACGGGTGGCCAATCGTTTTGGTGACGATCAAGAAAGCGCGCTAGCAATTGCCGACTTACTTGAACGCGAGGAACGCTGGCTCGAACTTCGTGATCACCTGCACGAGTATTCTCAGAGCGTACAAGATGCCGAGCAGCGCAAAGTGTTGTTGCGAGCAGCCAATGTCGAGCTCAACAAGATGCAGGATCCTTTGGCGGCCGTCGGATCGTTCGCAAAAGCACACGCCTGGCCTGAAGCCTTGAGCGTCGTTGAGTCTGTACCCAAAGCCGCTGATCGTGCCAAGGTGGCACATGGTTTAATCGAGCTCGCGGACGCTGCGTGGAAGGCTGGTGAAGCACAGGCGGAAGCCGTTAGCTTCCAATCGACGTTGATCTTTACGCGGTGCGCCCTGCCAAGTATCGAGAGCATGAAGGACGCCTCCGCTGATCTTGCTCAATCGACCAAGCTCCTTAGGCGCGTCACGCAAGCACGCGATCGCTTGGTGGCGGCTGCGCAGCGGCCCTATGGTCGCGAGCGTCGTCGAGCCCTGATCTTGGAGTCTGCCCGGGTTACTTCCAGCTGGCTGCGCGAACCGATTGAAGCCATCCGTTTGTTTGCTAGCCTTTTTGCGGAAGACCCAATTGATGCCGCTGCCGAGCAGTCGTTCGCCGAATATTCGGAACTGCTTCAGACACAAAATCGATGGACTGAACTGGCAGAGCTCTTCGAACATCGAGCGCAAGCGGCGCCCGAAGGTTCGCCTCGAGCGCTCAGTGCTTGGCTGAAAGCCGGCGAGCTGTGGGAGGCCAAAGTCAGCGAACCAGCTCGAGCTCTGGCCGCTCATCGACATGCAGCTGAAAGCGATTCAATACCTGCGCTGGAAGCTGTGGCGCGCCTAGCTCGCCAATTGGACAACGCCGCCGAGGCCGCCCGAGCGTTGGAACGTCTGGTTGCGCATGCGGGGAATCTTGCTCCCATCGAGAGAGTCATAGAACTGGTCGATGCGTACTTTGCCAGCGGAGACCTCGGGCGAGCCCGGGTTCGCCTCGAAGCAACCTTGCAAGCAGCCTGGCATCCAGACATCGACCAACGCTTGGAGAACCTGTACCGCCGAACTCAGCAATGGGGAGAATTGGTGGGGCTTCTCAAGCTACGGGCCGAGCGGCAAGAGGACACTGCGGTAAGAGTGAATTTGCTGCGCGAAGCCGCCGAACTCCAAAAGACACGCTTGGCGGACGCGGCGGCAGCCGCCGACACACTCTCGGCCGCATTGCTGGTCGAACCCGAGCGATCTGACCTTCAGCTGGAACTGGCCCGCGCCTGTTCAACTGCGGGACAACATGAAAGAGCCGTGTCGCTCCTGCAGCACCTGATTGACGCGTTTGGCGCACGCCGTTCGCGAGCCCGCGCTGAACTTCACGCTGAGTTGTCGACAGTATTGACCGCTTTGGGCCAAACCGAACGCGCCTTTGAGGAGCTGCGAACAGCCGCTTCAATCGATCAGACCCAACCGCGTGTATTGTATGAGCTTGGAAAATCGGCTCTCATGCATGACGCCTTTGATTTGGCCGAACAAACTATCTCTTCGCTTTTGTTGCTTCTGCATCGAGCCGGCGGAGAATCTCAGGGCATTGGGCAAGTGCACGCGTATCTCGTGCTGTCGGAAATCGCGACCAAGCGGGACGATACCGTTCGGGCACGCGACTACATCGAGTCGGCATTTGAGACAGCTTTGGAAAGTCCCGAGCACGAGCGGCGCCTTTTGGCGGCACTGGTTGAACTCGACAAGCCGGCACTCGTTCAACGAGCATTGGAGCTACGGTGGGCACACGTGACTGACGCGGTCGAGCGGTGTGCCTTGCTTCGCGATCGGCTTCAAATTCCTGTGGTACCCCAGGAGCTTGCCGTAGCGCGGGAACGGGTCGAGCGACGCGCCCGCGAGACCTGGTCACGCCTGGATGGCTCTTCGCCTGCCCGTGCATTTCGCGATCTGTCGGAAGTGTTCGAATGGTTAGGCGATCATGCCGCCGCAGCGCAAGCACTCAATGCATTCGCCGAGCGCGTCGATTGGTCGAAAGCAGATCCATCCGATGCGGGCGCGCTGTTGCGCTTGGCCCATCAAGAGCTCAGCGAGGGAATTGACTTTTCTCTGGCACAGCGACACTTGGAAGCTGCGCTGCGACTGGGTGTCGGACTGCCGGAGTTGGCGCAGACATTGGAACTGGTACTTTTAGCGGCAGACAAGGACTTCCTGCAACCCGACCGAAGACCAGCTGCCGTAAGCCTTTGCCAAACTCTGGCGGATGCTGTGGCGGCCGCGGCACCCTCGGTCGATCCGGCATTCGGCGCAAGTCTGCTGCTCCGGCTGGTGGAACTGGCGGAACGGCTCGAATACGACGAAGTTTCCGATCGCGCACTGAGCGCCGCGACATCCTTGGATCCGAATCGTGCAGTGCTCCTGGCACAATTGCGACGATTGAGAACGCGAAGTCCAGACAGTCCCGAGCGCTGGCAACTGACGGAACAGTTACTCGCCGTGGAATCCGGCGCGTCAGCGCTGGAATTGGGCCTCGAGATCGCTCGCAACGCCCGCCAACGTCAGGAACGTGCACGAGCGGCTCGGGCACTTTCCAAAATTATAGATATCGTTCACGCTGGATCGGATCTTTCTCTGGAAGTCGTAGAACTACTCGCTTGGTCAGGACTCCCGCAACGAGCCGTCGATCTACTGGAGTCGGGTCCCGATCCTTGGTTGGACAATGACGCTTTGATACAGCGGGTGACTTTGGCATTGGAAGACGGCGTACTCAACCTGGAATTGCAAGATCGATTGCAGGTAGAATTGCGCTGGATTGACTGGCTTATCGATCACCAGCGCGATGAATCAGCGCTGGACAGACTCACCGCGCTGGCTTATGAATTGAGTGAAACGCCGGTAATTCTGGAGCGTTTGGCACGCGTGGCGCTGCAGCAAGGGCGTGCGGAAGAAGCCATTCGTGCCCAAATGCAGCTCATCAGCCTGTCTAACGAGTCAGACAAGTTGTCGCGAGTCTGTACGCTGTTCGACATGTGCGAGAAGCTTGAGCGGCCGGCAATGGCCCGAACAGAATTGGAACAAGCGTACCGAGACAACCCAGACAATCGCGAGATTATTCGACGTCTGACTCTGCTGTATGAGAAGACTGAAGCCCACGTCGAGCTGGCACAGTTGCTAATAGCGACCACGTTCAACTGAATCCAACGCTGAACTCGTTGCGGAGAGCCTGGTGCGGGCTGCCCAGCTGGTGAAGGCTGATGCACCCGATCGGGCCATGGAATACTTGGAACAAGCCGAACAGCTGCACCCCAATGTTCTGGCCGAACTCGAGCTTGGCCGGCACCATGCGGCCCACGGTCGAATGCAGAAGGCCGTTGATTTTTATTCATTGGTTGCCAACAGTACCGATGCTCGGTACACACTGGAACGCGCGAGCGCAAATTTCGAAATGGCTCAGCTTTACTTGGACGTTGACCAACTCGCCGAGGCGCATGAAGCGCTCAATGCCGCGTTCCGATTTCGGGCCAAAAACGCTGGAATTGCTTGGCGGTTGGCTCAGGTGGCCCTGGATCTCAGCGATGACGACGGGGCCAAGCGGGCGCTGCGCGTCCTGGTCAGCCTCAAGAGCGGCCCCGAAGACGGTGACGATTGTGTTACCGCACCAACCAAGTCCAAGGCGTACTATTATCTAGGACGAATGATGAATTGGCAAGGCGACGCGGCGGGAGCTCGACGTATGATTGGAAGGGCGCTCGAAGAGGACCCTTCCAATGAAATTGCGCAAAAACTTCAAGATCGACTCGCTTGAAAAGGCAAATTTACCATGGCAGATATCAACTTTCCCGCCCCCCTCGCGAATGACTCTGATAACGTCGTTTTGGCGCTGAAAAGTGCCCGCTCCCTGTGGGATGCAGCCGATTATCCACAGGCAGCGCGCTGGCTGCGCAAAGCTGCCACGGCGGCGGAGGAAGCCGGCAACGACCAGCGAGCCTTGGATCTTGCGAAGAAAGCCAGTGATGTCGAGAGCGCGGGTCAGCAGACGAGTGCCGATCCTCCCTACGTGCAAGCTATTCGCGTAGCGGTAAAGCGATCGATTCGCGATGGTGAACTCTTCGTGGCCCGCCTACTCGAGACTCAGCCCGTTCCTCACGGGAGTCACGAGGCGTTCTTGGTATTGACTAACCCCAACACGGACTTGTTTGATCCTTCCGCCAGTTAGGTTGTACGATGACTGCACTTCCCGCCATACTGAATCCTGTACCCGAAGACAACGAAGACGTCGTCTCGGCCCTTGAAACCGCGGACATCTTCTGGACCAAGGGCGACACAGACGAAGCCCTGCGCTGGCTTAAGCGCGCCGCTGAAACGGCTAGTGATGCGGGCAACGACATGCGCGCACTAGCTATTGCACGCAGCGCGGCGGACCTAAAGTCGGCGCCAACCGTGGCTGAGGGGCCTCGGATGAGTCGCCCTCCCCCGCCCTCGGCCATGCCGCGTCCAGCGTCGTCTAACGTGCAGACCGAACCCGTTGAGTCTCGGCGGGCACCGCTTCCAACAGCTACGCCCGCAACGTCCGGAGACGGCGCGGGGCGGAGCCATTCCCCCAGCTGCACCTCAAAAAATGCCGCCGCCGCTGCCTCCCAGCAAGGCGCGCGAGTTGACCGCGCCTCCAGCGCCATCATCACGACTGCCGACAACGCCCCCAGCGGCTGGGGGGCCTTCGGTGCCTCTGGCACCGGCGCGAAACCAATCAACGGAACGGATGCCCGCAGCAACCGCGGAAACGCGTGCCTCTTCGTTTCCTCCGCCAGCCCGCGCCGCGAGCGCGGCGGTGTCAGTGGAGCCCGTCCCGTCAATTCGTCGTAGCCCAACCACGTCAAGTCTCCCGAAAGAACCTCATCGCGCGCTAACGCCGGGCACGGCTTTTCGCGCGGTGACCGTGTTCGTGAAACCTCAGGGTCGCAGCGGCGATAAACTCGAGGTAGTTCTCGCCAAACCAGGCCAAGCTGTGCCTGCCGGTGCGGAGCCTGCGCTGCTGATCCCCACTCGGCGCGGCGGTAGACTTTTGGGTTAATGAAGTTGACTGGGCCGGCAATACAATCAAATGGTCGTGCAGATTTTCTGTCGGGAGTAAAAGACTCCAACCAGCGACCAGGCAAGTAACTGGGTGCTCGTTGCAGCTCAATAATCTTAAGTGGATGATTCAGCATGCAGTTGTCTGGGTCGGGGCCCAGACAACCAACGCAATCAAAACGTCGGAACGAACATGCGGGTCAGCAGTGAAAAACTAACGCTGGGGCCGTTGACGTACCCGATGGGCCAGGTGAGCACGGCGAATCTGACTGGGACAAGACCAGTAATTCTTTATTTTATTTTGCTCGTCACTGGGACATGTGTGACCTGCACTCGGTCTGAGCCTCCCGGTGCCGGCTCGGTCGCGCCGGCTGCGCCGCGCAACGTTGGAAGCACTGCACCAGGCGCAGTGTCGAGCAGCTACTCAGCAAACCATTCCGAAAGCTCTTCACCCAGTCCCGCAAGCCTTGCGGCATCGGTTCCCCTGCTAACGGACGACGCAACGGATTCGGCAGTTGCATCATCGTCCAGCGCAACGCAATTGGATCCACTATTATTCGATGCTGCTGGCCAGCCCAGAGCACAAACTGAGGAGCTCCCCAGCGCAACTGATCCCAGCTTTCAAGCGCGCATCGAGATGCTTTGCTCGGCCGTGATAAAGGGCCATCCTGATACGGCTCACGGCGCATTTTTCCCTCTGGTGGCCTATCGACAAGTGAAGGCGGTGGCTGACCCGGATCGCGACTATCGATTGCGCCTCCTGCGGCATTTTGACCGTGATATCTCCGAATACCATCGCCGCATCACGAGCCAGCGTGGCCCGATGAGGTGTTCAGGCGTCCGTTTGCCCAAAGAGCAGGCCCGGTGGATGAAACCAGGGAGTGAATACAATCGCATCGGCTACTTTAGGGTATTGCGCTCGCAGTTGGACCTGACCGATGCCGACGGAAATACGACCACACTGGAGGTAACCTCGCTAATCTCTTGGCGGGGCCAATGGTACGTTGTTCATCTGCACGGATTCGAGTAACTTAGTCCTTCGGTGTGGCTTACTTTCTCGATATTTGGACGGGGTTGGTGCGTACTATTGGAGGGGCCGCTCGCGCCGTAATACCCTGTAGTCAGTCTGTCGATATAGCGTGTCTTTCAGCCATTCATCCAAGCAGCGATTCGTCGGGGCAATTGTTCTGTCGGTGGCTGGTTTTTGGTCAGCGATTGGCCAAGCTCAAACAACGCCGCAACCCAACACCGCTCCCCGAGCCTCTGTCGCAGCAGTCCCCGGGTGGGCACGAATCGTCGCCCGTAGTACTGGTAGGGTGGCCGCCGCCCTATACGTTGACGGAAAACCAGTCTGCCACCTTCCCTGCCAAACGATTGTACCAGCGGGAGCTCACCGTTTGGACGGACGCGGACCCGACGGCAATTCACCAGAGCAGAATTTGTACTTAGCCGCTGGCAGCACGGCGCCGCTGTTTTTCGATATCCTGCCCTTTCACGCGACAATTCGCGTCGCTGCGGAGAATGTCGGCACGTTCATCTACATTGACGGTGCGTATGTTGGCAAAGGCTCTTGGCAGGGCGATGTGCCCGCTGGGCGCCACGTTGTGCAGATGCGAAAACCCAATGGCGAGATTATGCAGCAATATCTCAATGCTGCTGCTGCAATGACCTATTCGATTCGCGATGCTTCTCCTACCAAACAGCCCGGATCGCAACAGAACACTCCCTGGGCACCCGTAGGACCGACTCAACCGGCGCCTGCTGCGCGTACCAACCAGATACCTACTGAAGTTCAGGATGGCAGATACCGCGGAATCACTGGCGCAGCCTTTTCCCCTATCATGCTCGGAGGCGCATCAACGGATACTTATGGCTCCAATTGCCCAGCAACAGCGTTCGGCGGATCTTGTACCACAGGCGGACCCAGGGGTGGAGCGTTGGCATTCAGATTAGGCTATTCCTACGGATGGATCGCACCTGAAGCCATGGTGGCAATGTCGCTTGACATGTCATCCGCTGGACTCCATTCGCCGAGTGTTCCCGGCGACACTAACGGATTACTTGCCCAAGTTGCGGGGGGCACAAAATTCTTGCGGCTCGGACTAATAGCTGGTGGGGGCGCTCGCCTAGCGACGCAGGCCCAGGAGCATCGGTTCACATTTTCAGGAACGCTAGGCCTCATAAAGCGCTTCATCTATATTATTCCTGATAGTTTCTTTGGCTCAGAAACAAGCTATACTGCACCGACATTGTTCTTCGACGCTGGCGTCATGATTGGCGACAGCCCGGGCATCAAGATCTACGCAGGGCTGTTCCTGTGGGTGGAGTTTGCGCCTGAAATGGCGATACCGCGGGATGTTACAACGCTCGGCCTGGATCCCAAACAGGTACCCATGTCGCTCCAGACGATTACGCCTTTCAGTGGAACTCAATTGATGTTTGGGCCCTTGGTTGGGATAACATTTGGTCACTAACTCGAACCTATGAAACACCACGAATAGTTAACGACCATAACGCGCAAGACTCGTTGCTCTTGAGTCAAGTTCTCAAACGCAGTTTTCGGGGTCGAGGGCCCCGAAAACACACACAAAAGGAACGTCGGAACCGGAGTGAAAAAGTGCAGCTGGCTGCACTTTTTCAAGGAGGTAGACGGTCCTCGCGCAGCGAGGAACGCCCGAAGGGCGTAGTGAACGGACGAGCGGGTCACCAACGAAACCAGGCGCACGGCGTGCCGGCAATTCAAATAGGAACGGCAAACAGAACTTCGCCGGCTGCGAGGATTCCCGTTAGAATAAGTGAATGTGCGCGTGTGCACTACAAGTGCCGCAGTATCACGTCGGCCAATCGTGCGTCGTGGCGAAGCTGAGCCAGTTCCAACAGCCGCCGTCTAGGATCGGCTCGGATCCAATTGAGAGATCCAAAGCACAACTCTTTGCCAAAGTTCGCCCAGATTGGAGGTCCCGGAATTGGGGCCACCCGGCGCTGCACATTCCACCGCTGGTTGATCCCGCTTTAGCGCTGTTCGACGGCGTAGACCGCTCGTCCCTGAATAATCAGCAAGAGAAGGATCCTGCGCGATATTAAACTTGGTCATGAATATGATCTTAGAGTGTGCTTGGATCCAAGGAAGCAGGCATGAATAATCACGAAGGAGGCCATTATGTCGTGCAATTTTTCCTTCGATGCCGAATTGAACTTGCTGAACATTTCGTGGCAGTCACTCATCAATGGAATCAACTCGAATGCCCCCCAGAGTATTCCTAGCCCTAGCAAGCGACCTGCCTACATCTCACACTCAGTGCGTGCTAATGTGAACACTCACATAACCGGCTCTGGACAAGACCCCGTGACCCGGCAAGCACAAGCCCGCCATCGACTGGGAACGGTGTTGGGAAGGCAGAGTTACTTGGCCTTCATCGGCCAACTGGCCATCGTTCCGAATTGACCTTGTTATCCAGGATGAGAACTGAGAGCCGACCGGAAAACAGCCAGAAGACGACCACCTTGAAAAATGCCCGTGACCCGGTCAAGCCCAGCCATACACTAGACTCCTGCTGCGGTGCCGCGCCAACTCATTCGCCCAAGTTCCTCTGATTCTTCCGAAATGCCGTCGCCCAGGCACGACGAATTGGCGACGCTCGCTGTCGCGGTGCAGCGAGGTGATTCCGATGCCCTTCGTACGTTCCTGACCACGGTAGTGCCGCATTTGCTAAGAGTTGTAAGGCGGGTATTGGGGCCCGAGCACCCTGATCTGGAAGATGTCACCTATGAATCTGCGTATGCAGCGGTTGAAGGGTTGAGTCGTTTCAGGGGTGAGGGCACCGTAAAGCATTTCGCCTGTCGGGTTGCGGTGCTAACCGCGATGAATGTGCGCCGACGCGATGCGACGGCGAAGCGCGCCCGCCAACGCGAGACGGTAAATTTCGATGGATTGCCCAGTGATCGACCGGGACCTGAACAGAATCTTCTGTCGGCGTCTTTGGTGCCCATCGTTCGTGACCTCGTGGCAACACTCCCTCAACCATTGGCTGAGGCGCTCACATTGCACGTCATATTGGGATACACAGTTCCTGAAATTGTCGAAGCGTGCGGGGCCAAGGAAGAGACGATTCGTAGTCGCTTACGTCTCGCGAAACAGGCATTGCGAAAGCGTGTTCTCGGCAACCGGATATTGCGGGAGGTATTGGAGTCCGAGCTGTGAAAGATCGAATTGAAGACTTGAGCATTCACGCACGGCGTGGGGAACTCGGCGAGTCCGGATTGCGACAACTCGCTCTCGCTCTTGAAAGCTCACGGGAGGCTCGCTTGCTTCACGAGGCGGGATGCGAATTCGACCAATCGGATTCTGTGCTAGCGGGCGACGACGCGATTGCAAGGCGAGTAATTAATCGAGTGCTGAAGTTGCGCGATGGAACCAGACGGCACCGGCGTCGGTCATATAAGATGGCATTGGCGATGGTCACGTGGACTGCGGCAGCCGCAGCGGCCGCTCCACTGTTGGTAGCAAGCGAGGTCACCCACGCGAACATTGCGCATAATGCGGAAGCAAAACTACAGCCTCTGCAGTCAAATTTTCGCCACGGCATAGGATTAGACTCGGAATCCAGGTTGGTGCCAGAAATGCCTGAATCGGGGCGGGACCAATTGCCGGTTTCGGTGAGCGCAGCTTCAGCAAGTGAGCCGCGTACTGGGCAGCCCAAGTTGCGGACAGCCACCCATGCCGTCGAAACATCAGGTCGAGAGCTCCACACGAGCCTTCAGGTGTTTGCCGACGCTAACCGTTTGCGACGTGCGGGACGCCCAACCGAAGCTATCGCGCAATATGTTGCGTTGCAGAGGAGTTTCCCCGGTTCTGCAGAAGCTCAAGTTGCCGATATTGCTCTTGGAATGCTGCGACTTCAGAGCGGATCTGCCACTTTAGCATTAGGCCATTTCCACCGCTATTTGGAAAGAAATGCCTCCAGCGAATTGGTACCTGAAGCACTCTGGGGCCAAGCTCAAGCACAGTCGGCCTTAGGACGCACAGAGGCCGCTCGACGAAGCTATAGTGACTTGCTCAAGCGATACCCGGGATCTGCTTATGCGAACGCCGCTCGATCTAAATTGCAGGTCGAGCCCTAGATTCTTGGCTTATATTGTCGCTCTGATCGTCATTCTGTCGCTCAGTATGACCACGGCTGGACGCGCAGCGCCCAGTGCCAAGAGTACGCCCGCCACCGTCGAGATCGGACTTGTTGGAAAAGTCTCCGAAGACTCCACACTGCCACGCCGAATTACCAGTTGGTTCGATCGTAGACGATTCAGAGTGAGCACTCGAACAGTAAAACAACTGGATGCGTCGCGAATCCTATCTCCCGAACAACAAGGAATCGTCTACGTTTGGATTACATTTGGTACAAATAATGATGCCCGGCTCTATTTTGCCACGACTCGCCGGTCGGGGCGCGAACCAACATACTTGATTCGCGACTTACAACTTCCGCAGGGCCTGGACGAAATGGGTGCCGAGCGGATTGCCCAGGTCTTGTACCCGTCTACCGTCGCAATCCTCGAGGGGCAAGCAGATACGCAGCGCGAAGAAGTGGAACGCACGTTGAAAACCGACACCGCCGCGAATGCTAAGCAGGATCAGAATCCTCCTGGTGCGCCAATCGCCGATGGTGTCAGTGTGAAAGGTCAATCGCCAATCTCGACCCCAGCTCCCAGTGAAGGTGTGGCATTTAGAGCGATCGATGTCGGGTTGGGTTACGGCGTGAGTTTTCGCTCGGACGAAGGCATCTGGCATGGGCCGCGAGCAAGTTTCGAGCTGTCCTTGACTCAATCAATCGGTGTCGGCGGTTTCGTACGAACCGCCTTGCCCCACAGTCAGGGCGTCGAGGGAATCACCCTCAGTGTATGGGGCGCCACGTTGGGCGCGTTTGGGGGTTGGCAGGCGCCAATTTCGCCAAGCTTAGCCTTGGAAATATTTGCGGGGCCCGGCTTTGATGTCGTGTACCAGCGTCCGACACAGGCCCGAAATCCCGACGCAACTCTGGCAACGGGCGACTCCGAAGTCCGACCCAACGTAATAACTGGAGTCGGAGTAGTTCTGGGGCGTGCTTTTCCACGCTTCGCATTCACTTTCGATGTTACGTTTCTGCTATACGGGACTCGCTATGAACTTATCAATGACCGATCGCGGCACACAAGTGCACGTGCAGCCGAATTGTCGCCCTCGCTGGGCGCGGAATTGAGGTTTTGACAAACTCAAATGGCTCGACCCCCTCTGCTTCGCGGTGAAATAATTGAGTTTGGCGGTGGTTATGGTCGCTGTGGTCACCTGTTCTTTGCACCCGATATTCCAAAGCCCTGGATAGTGTTGCCGGAGTCGGCGGTTCGAAGTGCTATTTCGGATCCCCTGTTGAAAGGCCTGCTTCCAAACCACGTTGGGTTCTTCCCGAATGCCAAGCGTCACCGAATTCACCGCCCGACTGGGGCCACCGAATCAATCTTTAAATACTGTGTGAAGGGCACCGGCTGGTGTGAAATGGGTGGTCAGCGCTTTGAAGTGGGGCCCGGCGATCTTCTCGTAATACCAGCGGGCGTGCCCCACGGCTATGGAGCTTATGAAAGACGACCTTGGACGATTCATTGGTTTCACGCAATAGGCGAGCATGTGGCACTGTTATGCGCACAACTGGGCACAAGTCAAACACACCCAATCGCTTACCTTGGAATAGATAATCCTCTCATCGAATTGTTTCAGGAACTTCGCCTGACGCTTGAGGATGATTACTCACCACCTCGGCTGTTGTACTCCGCCCAATTGCTCACCTACATATTTGGGCGAATGATTCGAAGGCGGAGTGAAAATCAAAAGGAAGTCCCGGATGCTGGTCAACGAGTCCTGCGCAGCGTCAACTTCATCAAACAACACCTCGAAGAGGTACTCGAAGTTGACGCACTCGCGTCAGTGACCAATCTTTCGCCTTCGCATTATTCGACGCTATTTCGACAATTGATGGGATGCTCACCTAAGAATTATGCCATACGCTTAAGAATGCGGCGCGCAGCGCAATTACTTGAAACAACGACATTCACGATACAAACCATTGCCCGAATGTTGGGCTACAATGACGCACTGTACTTTTCGCGAAGCTTCCGGCTAATTCACGAGGTCTCTCCCTCAGAATATCGAAGAACCAGGAACTCGATTAGTTCGACGGTGCCGTGACTTATCCGCCTTAAGGTAGCTAAAGAGAATCCTCCCAGCCAGTGAAGTCCTGTTTGCCGTTCTTATTTGAATTGCCGGCACGCCGTGCGCCTGGTTTCGTTGGTGACCCGCAGGTTCACTACGCCCTTCTGGCGTTCCTCGCTGCGCGACGACGCCGAGGAGTGGTCGAAGGACCAGGACCGTCTACCTCCGTGAAAATGTACAGCGTGCTGTGCTTTTTTACTCCGGTTCGTTGCGACCCGAAAACTGCGTTCTGAAAAGTTGACTCAAGATGAATGAGTTCTGGGCTTTATTCCGTACTCTTAGCTCCGGATCAAAACCACCAAACTATGCGGGTTTACCCAATACGGATCACGGATAAGCTCAGCGCTTTCTATTGGCCAACAATTATCCGAGGACTCAGCCCAAGCGGCAGTGTCTACGACTCGATGCCATGCGCCACCATGATCCGAAGCCGGAATAAAAAAGCAAACCGGGCTCGACCAACAGTTAATCAGCAGCAGCATGGGTTCTGGTTGATTCGCGCTATGCTCAACCTTGACCATGATGCACCGGAGGCCATCATAAATAGGACTTTTCCCATCCTCGCGGCAAAACGAGAAACTCGTGTCATTGGCCACGTTGGTATTGCCAGTAGCACGTGGGCCGTCTTCCCCAAATAAATGACGTTAACGCAAATTAGTTACGAATCGCGCGAATATTAGCAGGGGATTTCTTCCAGAATCGCCCGAGGCAATACCGAAGTTATCTTCATATTGGCCACCACCCTCGGTAGGCAGCGCGGTCGGTGATGAGCTCGCAATCATGCGATAATTTGTCCAAGTTGCAACGCTGTCGATAGCCCAAGGGTTGTTGTTGCCATTTTGAGTGCGCGCCAATTCATCGCCGGCCACGACCATGGGCACTCCGCGAGAAACAAGCAGAATAGTCCACAGGTTACGCAATTGCTGACGACGAATACGCGTGTCGCCATCACAGTCCCAAGACAGGTTCTCAGCCGCACCTCCGTCAGAGGGCCCGAATGGCCAAGGTTGTTGATTGCGCTTGCTATTGTAGCTCACCAGATCAAGCAGTGTGAAGCCGTCGTGGGCCGTGATGAAGTCAATCGAATGTTGAGGTCCACCCCGGTCGTTAAAGTGAAGAACATCTCCATTCATCATGTCAGCAAACTCGCGGGCATTCCCGTCGCCGCGCACGAAGCGCCGCACTGCGTCGCGATAGCGACCGTTCCACTCCCCCCAATCGGAGGGGAAATTGCCCACTTCGTAGCCCCAAAGATCCCAGGCCTCCGCGATCATCTCCACTTCGTGGATTCGTCCCAGGTCGCGAATCGCAGATAATAGCGGATGATCGCGAAAAAATCGCCGCTGATCGTCCCAAGCCGTACGTTCAAAGGCATTGGGCGTTCTGCCAAGCACCGGAGCCAAATCAAATCGGAACCCGTCGACTCCCATGTCATTGATCCAATAGCGCAGTGAATCGAGAACTAATTCCTGTGCGGGCGGACTAGAGCAATTTAGCTGGTTGCCACAGCCGGTGGCCCCTTCGATTATGAGCCCCTCACTAGTCTCTACGTAATATTCGGCTGCATCAAAGCCACCTAAGCTCACGAAGCCGGTCGTGTCGCGTCGCTTTTCAAAGTTTCCAGCTTCGCCAGTATGGTTATAAACCACATCAAGATATACCTCGAGCCCTTGCTCATGAAACGCCCGAACCATGTTCTTGAACTCACGCGTTGGCCCTCCCCGCGAGCGGTCAAAGGCGTAACGACGGTCGGGCGCGAAGTAACCCATCGTCATGTAGCCCCAATAATTCGCAAGCGGCAACGCTGAGGAATTCAATGCATTTTCCGTGTCCTGAACGGGTAGCCATTCAACGGTGGTAAAGCCAAGTGCCTTCAAATAAGGCGCCAAGTAGGCAGCTCCCGCATAAGTTCCGCTTAAAATGGATGGTACACCCACTACTTCTTCGAAACCTTCGGTGTTGCGAAGTAGCCGGCCCAAATCCACAGAAGATGGATGTTGCGTGCAGCCACGCAGATGCGCTTCGTAGATGATTGCCGCCTCCGGAGGTATGCGTGGTCTTGTTCCTACGGACGTGTCGTCGAAAATGATAATGCCCTTAGGCGCCCAGACGGCCGTGTCGTACACCCTAGCCGGCTTGCCCTGGTAGTCGGAATCTCCCGTCGCATAGAGCCAAATGTTGTGACCTGCCTCTAACATTTCGAAAGTGACGCGATCATGACTTAGCTCACGCGCGTAGGGGTCGTAAAGGACCTTGTTAGGATTGAAACGATTGCCGAATTTGTCATAATCGGCAATGAAGCCCGCCTGGCTATTGCCTCGTGTCCAAGTAGGATCAAATACCCAATTCGGACCCCAACACCGAAAACCATACAGCGTGCCGTGCGGAACACCTCGTAGGCAAGCCCTCCAAATATTGTCGTGCGGATTCTTTTGGAGAAAATAGTCGAATCGTGCCTCGGCTAGGATTGGTTCTGAATAAATTTCAAGCAGCACTCGGATGGCTCGCCTGGAGTACACCGCAAATGTCACGATATCTCCTTGTGCGTGTACACCGAGCGGCGTCCGAAGCGAACTCCAAGACTCCGATTCATGGGGACTATACGGGCCCAGAGACGGATGTCGTGCACCAATTTCAAACATACTGGCCGGCGCTATCTTACGCCAAGATTGAGCCTTGACCACGCCGTTCTTAGCAAGCGCCAATTCCAGGTAAAATTCGGCATAAATGGTGAAAACTGATCCAAGTCAGGTTATGCTGATTAGTCATGAGCCTTCCCGTTAGTTTGATTACAAAAAAGAGGGATAAGCAGCGTCATTCAGACGGCGAGATATTCGAACTAATCGAAGGCTTCATGGCAAATCGGATTACCGATTATCAAATGAGCGCTTGGTTGATGGCAGCCTGGCTAAACGGGCTTGACCGGCGGGAAACATTAGCCTTGACGAATGTCATGTTGCACTCGGGTCGAGTGCTTGAGTTGGCTACGGTACATTCCCCCCGTATCGACAAGCATTCAACGGGCGGAGTCGGCGACAAGGTTAGTCTATGTTTGGCCCCGCTCGTGGCAAGTTGCGGTGTCCAAGTTCCCATGATAGCTGGCCGTGGGCTCGGGCACACGGGAGGCACGCTGGATAAGCTTGAAGCTATTCCCGGATATCGAACGCGTTTAACTGCGAAAGCTTTCGAAGGCGTCTTGCGCCGAGTCGGAGCGTCCATCATGGGTCAGACTCCTGAGATTGCACCTGCCGATCGGCGGATATACGCGCTAAGGGACGTGACGGCTACAGTAGAGTCAATTCCATTGATCACCGCCAGCATTCTGTCGAAGAAATTGGCGGAAAACGTTGACGGTCTAGTATTTGACGTCAAGGTAGGCTCCGGAGCGTTCATGGCAAACATTGCCGATGCAAGAAAATTAGCCAAGAGCCTAGTGGATGTCAGTAAGCAAAGCGGCAAAGGGGCTGTTGCTTTGTTGACAGATATGAGCGTTCCCTTGGGCAAGATGATAGGCAATGCGCTTGAAACTGCGGAAGCTATCGAAATCTTACACGGAGGTGGGCCGACTGATTCTAGGGAGATAACTCTGCGGCTGGGCATCGAGATGCTGCGGCTCGGCAAGGTGGCGCGAACGGCTGCGCAAGCGCGAAGTCTTCTCGAAACCGCGCTTGAAAATGGTTCAGCATTTCAGCGATTTCTGCGCATGGTACGGGCACACCGGGGAGACGCGCGTTGCGTGATCGATCCAAGAAAATTGCCTCGCACGCGCCAGCGCGTCGCCATAGAGGCCACGCGAGCTGGCTTCATCTCCCACTGTGCCCCGAGGCAGCTGGCTTGGGTAGCGCTTGAAATAGGAGCAGGACGACTGCATGCGGACCAAGCAGTCGATCCTGCGGTGGGAATTGAACTCGCTGTCCAGCACGGAGAGCGAGTCGAGCGTCAGCAACCACTGGCGTATTTGCACGTACATCAAAAGCGTGACGCCGAAAAATTCGCTGAGCGAGTCCGCTCAGCCTTCAGACTGGGGCAATCGCGGCCAAAGCCTCGTAAGCTGGTACTAGAGCGGCTAAAATAGGCGTTATTGTGAGCGTTCTACTTGGCAATCTTCTGCACGTTGCCAGCATAGTAACACGTGAAATAGACTGCTACCGAATCAACCGCCAAATAGCGACAGTCCGATCCGCCGTAGTTCGTCAAAGGGGTAACCGGTCCGCCACCTGATTTTGGCGCCTTCAGATATGAATGCGCCGTCTGGTCATTCCAGTAAACAAACGTGTCGTCGATGGCCAAATAGGAGGCCATATCTGTCGAACTGTCTCCCACTTGATTGGAGGCAACAATTTGATTGGGCCCCCCCGCTAGAGGCGCCCTGTGAACCGTTCCTTCAGTCGTATTAGCCCAGTAGACGTAAGTATTGTCGAGTGCCAACCCTAGCGGGCGCCCTTGATTGCTCGCAAGAGGAGTTGCCGCTCCTCCAATATTTGTGTTTGCAATCATCGATACCTGCATACCATCGCCATTGGTCCAATAGACGACGCCACCGCTCACGGCGATTGCGTTCACTCCTCCGGCCTGACTGAGTATCGTGGCGCCGGCGGTACCGCAACCTGCCAAGGGACAAATCATTATCTGAAAATAGTTGCCCCAGTAAATGTTGCTACTATCGACCGTCACAACAATGGAGCCATGGCTATTCGAGCTCTGGCCGGAGTCGATGACCGTCGCTGTTCCTCCCAAATCCGACTTGGCGATCTTTGCAACACCACCGGTGGCGCTAGTCGTGGTGCCGTTCTGGGGCCCATAGTTCGCCCAGTACACGTTGGCACTGTCCAAGGCGATGCCAAGCGGGTTTAATTGGCCCTGCGTCAAAACGCTTGAAAGGCCCCCTGATTTAGGGAGTTTTATGACCTGCCCGTTAGTCTCGGGTGAATTCCAGCGGGTAACGTAGATGGTGTCAGTGTCGAGTGCGATGTCCTGCACCGCGCTGAGCCCGGTCGCGATCACTACCGGCTGGCAGACGCCTGATTGGCATTGTCCTCCCAAGCAATCATGACCACAGGCTCCACAATTAGAACTGTCCGTCATGAACAAAGTAGTACTGCAATTCGTGTTGCCGCCAATGGAAGTACCGCCATTACCACCAACGGAACCACCGCCCTCGCCACCCACGCCCGAAAGCCCGCCGGTGTGAATACTGGAGCCTCCCAAACCAGCGTCAAAGGACTTTGCCCCATTGCCAACGAAATCAAGTGGCGTAATCAAGGAACAGCCCATTGCCAATGCTAGCCAGGCAAACAGCAACCGAAATTGCAGCTTGGCAGGCCCTACGAAAGACGTTCGCATTAGAACCTCCACCTTAGTTGTACTGATCCGCCATTGGCGTTGGCCCCAACTTGAACCATTGCGTCGTCTTTGCGCACCGCCTTGTCTGGCGATACGAACATCCAAGTGGCAATCCCCAGCGACACGGCACTTATGCCCAATGAGATATCAGCCAGAAGCAATTTCTTTCGAACGGGAGCCACCTGCGATTCGCTGCAGCTCTTGGTGGCGCCACAGCCTGCCGCCAATTGACTGGCGTCCGATCGGCCGTTGATGCCGAAGTAGGCAAAGCTTCCCAGGGCAAGCACGCCGACTCCTGCGAGAATATAAGGCACTGCGGATTTTGACCCTCTAGACGCGGATGGCGCGCCCCCCACTTGACTTGACTCTTTGGTGGAAGTTTCAATTTTCAGCGCCTGAAATTTCACGAGCATTGTTCGTTGCTTCTCTCCCTCACGGATTACTACTTGTTCGTCAATGGGAAGCATGCCGTTGGCTTCGAAATGGAATTTATGTACTCCCGGATCGATCGGGCGCGCGATTCCTTCAAGGCGGTCTGCTAACTGAACGCCGTCGAGCAGTACCGTAACGGCAACTATGTCTCCTCCCGAAGAATCGTTGGCTTTGATGACGATAGACGGCTGGGCCGTATCGACTTCGGCAAGCCATTGTGAACAGTCGGTACGGATAACCGTTGGGCAAGCGGCATTCGCACACATCAGTAGCTGCTGTCGCGCAGCTTGTAGCTGATGCGCCGATCGAAGTTGTTGTGCTTGCTCTGCAGCAACCTTGCAGAATATCCGAGGGTCATCGGCTAAAACTGTTCGATTTGAAATCGCAACCAATACGCCAATCGCAACCCCTGCGTAATGCCGATTGGCTATTCTTGGTCCTCTCATCACAAACACTCCAGCTTATAGTGACGGTGACCGACATCGTCTAATGTGTAGGGTGGATTGCAATCCGCTGGCTGCGGTTTCGAGTGCGGGGCTGGTCGCGCGCTTGGCCCTGACAACTTGGCTGATTTTGCCCTGGGAAGTGAGGATGTCGCGGACGCGCTTGGATTCGCGCTATCCGGCTTGGATCCTTCGGTTGCGGCCGCCGCCAACGGTTCGGCGGTTGCCTTCAGATTCATCGCCTCCGATGGCGGTTCTTCGGGGTACGGCTTCGGGGCGATGGGTGTGGAACTGCCGGAGAGCTTGGACAGATTGACCGCAGCGCCGCCAACGGCGGCAGCAGTCGAATGACGCGTGAAACCAATCCAAATGAATGTTACCGCTAAAGCAACCCCGAGTGCAATGCCAGCAATCATGCGCCTGGGCTGCATGCGCGGGATAAATTCCTTCAATGAAGCTTCTGAACGCGAGTTTTCCGTATTTGATCCGAAGGCTGAGACTCCGTCTAAATAGCTGGAGCTCATGATGTCCGGTCGAGATAATGGTGTAACGACAGTTGGATTATCGTTCGGCGTGCCCCCCAGTGTTATCGGCGGTGGACGCGACGAAACTGCAATTTGCGGCAAGTCCTTGACTAGTTCCACTTCAGCAATGTGTTTTGCACGCACGGAAAGCGCGGTTTGCGCGGTCGCCTCCACCCATTCGCCAACAACCGAAGGAGTGGCCAACGAACCGCTGGCTTCCAATGCAAGGGCCATCTCACGCGCTGAAGAGAAGCGCATCGCGGGGTCACGATGAACTCCTCGCAAGACAATTCGGTCGAGATCTGACGGCACTTCCGGAGCAAGTGAACTCGGCGGTGGAACCTCACCGGTGAGGACTCGAGCCAAGGTGGTCGTTTCTGAATCGGAAAGAAACAGGCGCTTGCCGGTAAGAACTTCCCATAGCACGATTGCCGCAGCATATACGTCCACGCGACGATCGACGGCTATTTGGCTCTGGAATTGTTCCGGAGCCATATATGCAAGTTTGCCCTTTACGTGTTGATCGCGAGTTACATGAGCCCGTCCCGCAGCTTTGGCAATCCCAAAGTCGAGCACCCGCGCAATCCCGTCCGTTCCGACCAAAATATTTTGTGGCGACACATCCCGATGGACTATTCCTAAAGGTTCACCACGTTCACTCTTGGCCTCATGGGCTGCATGCAGCCCATGCAAGATTCCGGACATAACCCCGCGAACAATACTCAGCGGTATGCTTCCACCGGCACCGCGAACTGTCCTGGATAATTGAGCGAGCGATTCACCCTGCACGTATTCCATTACAAGGAACAGCTCCCCCTGCGTGGCAACGACGTCGAGAGTCGGTATCACATTGGGGTGACGAATACGCGCGGCCAAACGAGCCTCATCCAAGAACATCGTTACGAACTCGGGATCGCGAGCGAATTGGGCATGTAGTCGCTTGATCGCGACCGTGCGCGAAAAGCCAACGGGGCCCAGCAGGCGGCCGATATGTACGGTCGCCATTCCTCCCGACGCAATGTCCGCGAATAGGGCATAACGACCAATTATCCTTGCGGGTCGTTGCGCGGTAAATTCGACCACAACATCCTATTATGCAACGCGCAGCGCTAGGGCTTCAAGCACTGGAGCTAATCACAGGCTTGACCGTGCATTCACCAACGACCTACATTGGAGCTATTGTCTGACACGTTAGCAACCTTAGAGCCCAGAACTCATTTGTCTCGAGTCAACTTTTCAGAAGGCAGTTGGCTGGGCCGGGGACGATTGTTCACCCATGGCGGCACGTAACCGGGCCACGCGCGCGACAACGGTCGGGTGTGAGCCATAGTAGCGTGCATACAGTGGGTGTGGATGTAAATTGGCCAGATTGTCCCTCGCCAACTTGATGAGGCCACTGGCCAACTCGCTGGGCTCGACGAGCCCACAGGCGTACTCGTCCGCCTGCCATTCGTGCCGCCGCGACCATGCATTGAGGCACGGGGTCAAAAAGACGGCGATCAGAGAACCTATGAACATGGCAATAGATACCCTCATTGGGAATGATGCGATCCTTGCCCCAATAATGTTGGGCAATCCTTCCCAATTAATCAGTCGGTAAGCCCCGTAGCATGCACCTAGGGAAAGCCCCTGAATCAAGACTAACGACTTCATAATGTGGTGACGTTTCCAATGTCCCAGCTCATGCGCCAACACCGCCAAGATCTCCGTATGCTCCAACTTCTCAAGTAGCGTATCGAAAAGGACCACGCGCTTGACCGGACCAAAACCTGTGAAATAGGCGTTGGTATGACCGCTTCGGCGCGACGCGTCCACTTGAAAGATCTGATCCACTCGGAGGTGTGCTCGCTCCGTCAATCGGCAAATATCAGCCTTTAGCTGCTCATTTTTCAGGGGCGTAATCTTCATAAACAGCGGCTCGATGAGTTTCGGTGCTATCAGCGTTATCGTCAATTCGAATAGAAGAATTACAGCCCATACCAAAACCCACCACGCTTGGTTGGACCATTTTACCAAAGAGAGGCCACATAGCGTAAGAATCGCGATGAATATCGAGGTTAACAATAGGCCCTTGGCAAAGTCACTCCAATATAAGCGCGGCGTAATTCGATTAAAGCCGTGACGTTTCTCGATAGCGAAATTGCTATAACTCTCGAATGGTATTGACACAATTGCGAATATCCAACTCAATATAAGGAAATACAAGACACCTTGCGACACAAACGAATGTGCGCACCGATTGATCCACCGGTCGTAATCTTCAAGCAGGCCCCCAAAGATTGCAACAATTATGAGCATCTGAATTATCAGGCTAGTAATCAATGACAACCAACCGGTGTCTGCAGTGTACGCGGACATCTTCCCAAGAGTGGCCGCGTCGATCGCATTCTCGAATCCTGATGGAACCTCGTGAGCGTGCCGCCGCAAGTAACGCAGATTCACCGCGCGAATCACCGCCCCAAACAAGTATAATACTACGGCGAGACTGAGCAGCATTGCCGACATGGGCTCTATTTAGCGCCGCCGGGCAGAATTCGGCAATATACGGAGTGGACGACTACCTGTGAGAGCAGGTCCTACGCCGCGCATTTCCGGGTTTGCTCGCTGCTTATACAGCGACAAATGCTAGCATTTCCAGGATGCGTTACCGCACTTTTGGTCAGACTGGCTTCGAAACTTCAGCTCTTGGCTTTGGCGCGATGCGGCTGCCAATGCAGGATAAGAACACGGTCAACCGTGAGCGAGCAATTCCCTTAATGATGCGGGCCTACGAACTTGGTATCAACTATTTCGATACTGGTAAATGGTATTGCGGTGGTGACTCGGAGCGAACCGTGGGCGAAGCGCTAAAGGGCATGGACCGGAGCCGCGTTTGCGTCTCCACGAAATATGCCATGGAGAAACCGACCAGTTCCGATCTTCGTGAGAAGTTTGAGGCCAGCCTCACCGCATTGAATCTTGATTACGTCGATTTCTACCACTTTTGGGGCATCTCCTGGAAGTCATTTGAAACAGAGCTCTCGATTCGCGGCGGTCCTCTCGAAGCATTTATTAAACTTAAGGACGAAGGGTTGGTCCGACACCTTTCGTTTTCATTTCACTCACAACCGGACGACATACCAAAACTGGTCGATACGGGCATTTTCGACACAATGCTATGCCAATACAACCTGTTGGATCGTTCGAACGAAGCAGGCATAACGTATGCAGCAACTAAAGGGCTGGGCGTTGCCGTGATGGGGCCGGTGGGCGGCGGCAGGCTCGGAAGCCCCAGTGAAGTCGTGTCCCGATTGTTGCAAGGTCACAAGCGCGTCAGTTCTCCAGAAATTGCATTGCGCTTCGTGCTGTCAAACCCCCAAGTGTCCACAGCGCTGAGCGGCATGTCGTCACTGCAGCAACTCGAAGAGAATTGGGCAACAGCTTCACGAGGCGACCAACTTTCAAACGAAGAGTTGGATCAAATAGCGTCATCCGTACGCGAAAACCAGCGGATGATGGATCTATATTGTACCGGCTGCAAATACTGCGAGCCCTGCCCGGAGAATGTGAATATATCGGAAATCTTTCGATGCATGAACTACTACCAAGTTTGGGATCTGAAGCCATTCGCAAAACAACAGTATTCTCAGATTGGGCAATCCGAGTGGCTCAAAGGCAAGCAAGCAGACGCCTGCATTGAATGCGGTACTTGTGAGGATAAGTGCCCGCAAAACGTCACAATTGCCGAACAACTCAAGGAGTGCCAACGGCTGCTTGGATCATAGGACTTCAGGTGCGGTTTGCTCCATGCGGCGCTGTTGGCGTGACAGCACGTACACGTCGAAGCCTCCCACGCTGAAATTCTCCTCTTGTCCTTGTGCCACACGGCTGATCACCGTTCGTTGCGACTCTTCGGACCGGTGATGGTCATAGATGTAGGCATAACGAGTCGCTCTAAAAAAGGCTTGGCGATAGGGAGTATAGCGATCTTGCGATTCATGCACAGGGACGACCACGACCCTTTCCTTGAACATGAAAGTAAGGCGATAGGCTGCCCAATAGTCCGCCATCGCATGGTTAATGCCGCGACGCTGCAACTCGCGCAGCAAATGCGCCTCGTTTCCCTCCAGCCCGGCATCCACGATACGAAGCCCGCGTACGAATGGTTCATAACCGAGCCAGCCCGATACGGCATAGGAAGCGAGCATCGGAGCCATAAGCGCCAACAGGTGAAGCGGCCGAATCATGCAGGCCAATACTGCAAAAAGAAACGGCGATACTAAGATGAGCGATACTAGGTACCGGCTTGCAAAGTGATCCATGGGCATCACGCTCAGCAGAAAACCAACGATCGTCGTCGCCACGGTTAGCGCGGCCATCAGTCCTAGCCGGCGCAGCTCCCAAGGAATTTTGACTCGAGCCGCGACCCCCATCGACACCAGAAGCGCCGCCGCGAATGCGGCGGCTCCCAGCCATTGACAACCCCGAAAAATCAGGGGCGGGTGCCAAAGAATGTATTCGCTGGCGCCGGCTGGTTGATGCAGCACGCGTGTTCCAAGTACCCAGGGCAGGCAGGGATTTTTGAGAAGCGACCAATTGCGCGCAAAGAGTTCCGAGGTGAGCGTGAGTGGTCCGTGCGTGGCTCGCGGCAATAACCGAACCAGTAAGTAAATAATTGCGCCCAGGCTGGCTCCCTGGGCGGCAGCGATGACCCGTCGCAGCTGGTAGCCACGTGAGTTTGTGCCATCGAAGGCTGACAAGAGTGTCAGCAGAGCTAGGCCGGGAGCAAATACCAAGGCATACGGATCCGCCAAGCAGGCCAGCGCTCCGATGCCCGCTCCGACTGCAAAGCGGGTTTTTTCTCGTGGTGCAACGGCAGCTCCATCAAGGAGCCATATCGCAGCAAACACTAGCGTCAACGCCGTTTGTCTAGGTGGGTGCAGCGTATAAGTGTGGGTGGGCGCTGGCGATGCAATTAGTGGCGCAACCAATAACAAGGAAACCCAAGGCGACAGTCGGCGACAAAGCGTAAGCAATGCGAACAGTGTTGCCAGTAAATGACCGAGCAATGCCGTCATCATGAGCGCAAGCGGAGTTGCACCCATGATTAAGAATAGCGCTGCCGCAACGACGGAGTCGGCCGTGGTTTGGTAGCCGCTGCCCCAGAGAAACCAATGCCATTGTCCACGCAAGATGTGCATGGCCTGCAGACCAACTATGGCTGAGTCAGAGTTAACCACACCAGGGTTGAGCAGTTCAGGCAGGCGATACGCCGTGGCTCCGAGCAACGCGAGCGTGGCGGAAAGATTCTTCGAGTCGCTCAGCCGCCGTAATGCACACATCGCCTAACGGCCAACTCATAGCACTAGGCAAGTTGGCCCCAAGGCCTAGTTTGACCGTTTAGTCACAATACTCGTCGCGGGTTTCCCTCCGAAAATTCCCGATTGGTTGCCAGCGATTAGCTCTGAAGACTTAATGAATGCTCGGTCAAAGTCAGTACGCCGGGCTGGTGCGCTGCGCAACGTACTGGGTCGGATTTTGCTGTTGTTGCGTCACGGAAAACTCATGCGTGCCGCCCGTTGCAACTCGGCGCCATGACTTGGGCGGCTTGGGCGGCTTAGGCGGCAGAACCCAAAATCCTAGCGCTTGTCGTGCATTTCTTGTCTTTGCAATCCGAATCATCCTCCATTGCACTCGGCAGTATTGTGGACGTATCCTATTTCTCGTCACCAGCCACCTGTGGAAACGCAGTGGTGGCGTGGGTTGACGGGATGTTAGGAGCGTGGGTGAAGTGGGGCAAAAGACCAACGAAACTGATTCGGACAACCCGCAATCCAATCGTCGTCCAGACACAGTACCGCCGGCGCGGCAAGCGAAGGTTGCCACGCCCACAGCCACCAAGACCAGTTACTTTGCCCCAGTCGAGCGGGCAACAGCGCCGAACCTGGAACGTACCATTCACCTGGTGACGCAGAGTCCGGTTACCACAGCGCTCTTGCGAAGTGCCACTTCAATGATGTGCGTTTTGAATGAGCATCGCCAGATAGTCACATTGAATACAGCCTATTTGGACAGCTTGGATGTGGCACACGCCGATGACGTCATTGGGCTTAGGCCAGGAGAGGCTATCCATTGCGCTCACGCCAACGACCACTCTGGTGGTTGCGGAACGAGCGCCCATTGCCGAAGCTGCGACGTGGCAATTGCCATCGTTGCGAGCCAACGGACCGGAAGACCCGTACAACGTGAATGCGTCGTCTCAATCCGTGATCGAAAGGGCGGTGTGCACGATGTATCGCTTGCGGTTCGGGCATCACCATTCGAGCTTGAGGGCGAACAATTTACGGTTTTTTGTATGACGGACGTCAGCCAGCAAAAGCTTTACGCCGGGCTGGAACGGTGTTTCCTTCATGATCTGAGCAATTTAGTCACAGCGCTGGCCGCAACCGGCGAAACGCTACGCGGCGCTGCATCGACCGATATCGGCCCCCTGGTTAATGACGTCTGTGACCTTACCCGGCGCCTGTCGCGAGAAATTACCGTACAACGACTGCTCTTGAGTAAAGAACCTGCCAAGCATCGTCCCAACTGGCAACCTTTGAACATTTCAGAAACCTTGACTTTCCTCGAACGACTTTTCTCAAATCATCCCGTCGCGACCATGAAACGACTCATTATTAGTGGGTCAACGCCAGGGGTCGATTGCATTACCGATGCTTCGCTGCTCGAACGCATACTGACAAATATGCTCATGAATGCCTTCGAAGCGACCGCCGTCGGCTGTGAAGTTAGACTCAACGCTGAGTCATCAGCGACGGCATTGCGATTCACTGTCTGGAATGCAGAATGCATGACCTCACCGGTGGCTTCACGGGTGTTTCAGCGTCACTTTTCGACGAAGAAAGGGCTTGGTCGCGGACAGGGAACCTATGCAATTCGGCTGCTAGGGGAAACCTTGCTGCACGGCAAAGTGGGCTTTACCAGCTCCCAGCAGGATGGCACAACTTTTTTTCTAGAACTTCCCCGTCATGGCCGACGTGCAGGCTGATAGTGCCGAAACGCCCATCAATCAGAACAATTGACCGACTCCGCAGCCTGCTTTTACCAATGCAGACACGTCTGCCGGATTCGCCTCGAGTTCGTAATCGTAGCTCGCCGCCGAGCCGTCGGCGGGTAGAGCAGGCACACTAATCCGAAATGTATCGCCGTTTTGGCGCGCGGGTAATGAAAGTCCTGTGCCATCAGTGGTTTGCCCGTTGAGGCTAAGTGTTGAATTGGGGTCGAGCAGATTCTGCTCGTCGTTAGCGACGTCAAAGGGCGCGTACACGGCACCGAAATATCCTGTTTGACAAAAACTCCACGTTGGAGCACCGCTGTCACTGATATACAAGGCATCCCGAGCACTTTCAAACGCGTTGCCTTGCAATAACGCAACGGCTCCGCAAGTAACGGATACGGATGTATTGGTAATGTCGGACCAAGCATTGTTGAACAGATGCACCCAAGTTCCCGGTCCGAGTAAATAGGGGTTCCAGCTCTCCGTAGTGTCAAACCAATTATGGTGGAACGTCAACCCCGGATCTCGATTCGCACTAACTACTGTCGGGTCTTGGCCCCCGCAGGCTTTTGTGGTTCGACCGTCAAAGTGATTCCACGACACGGTAATGTAGCCGGCCACCGTGATAATTGCTTGATTGTTGGTCTCGTCCCAACTCGAAGCAATGTGTAGTGATGTGTAGCTTATATTCTTGAATGAACAGTGATCAATCCATACATGATCCGCGGGCCATAGCTGAACGGCCTGCCCATCGTGAAAGATTCCGGGGTTAATGTCCTGAAAACTGAGATTGCGCAAAATGACATTGGAACTGCCGGATAAGTCCAATTCGATGTTCTTCAACGTCGCGCCGGCACCAAGTCCAAGGATGGTCTTATTGTTACCCACACGCGCTATGTCATAGGTGCTCTCCACATCAAATAGCACCGCAGTAGAAGCACAGCTCGCCGCGGCCACGGTTTCGGCAGCAACTGGCGTATTGGGGTTGCAGGGGCTGGTGCAAGCTTGACCGGCGCGGCCCGGTGACAGTGTAAAATCGTAAGTACCTTCAGTTACCAGAATCACGGCTGGCGTATCGCCGCTAATTGCGTTCAAAAACTCACTCGTAGAATACACGATTACAAGATGCCCTGAGGCTTGAGCAGTCGCCAATGTTCCGCCACCGGTCGTACCGCCTAGCAAAGAAGCCCCACCGACGGGGCGCTCGTCCACGATGGCTCCAATGGCTTGCATCAGCGCGGCGTCGTCGATAATATCCGCATCCGGGTTTCCCTGCTCGCCTCCAGACGAATTATTGTTGGGCGCCGAGATCAAGTCGCTTCTCTGGGTACTGCAGGCGAGCGGGCAGAGCGTCGCCCAGATTATCGCAAATATTCTGCAGGTTCTGAGAGACGTGATCAACATGAGACGTAACCAGGGCGGTGTTGCGAACAGTTCATAAATTCCGGTCAAGCCGCATTATTCGCCAAAAGATGGTGAACTGACTATTGATTCTGGCTCAGGTGGGTTTAGAGGTGCCATAATTTCCCAGATGGCGTTGGTAAGGTCGTCCAATCCCCCTGCGCAGGGCTCAATCAACTCGGACAGGCCGGATCGGGTGCAGCCGGGGAAGGCTCCGCCGAATGATGAGCCGCCGGCGGTCCCGACATACGACCTGCCTACCAGTGTGAGCGCACAGCCCCTTTTGGCCACGAGAGCTCCCGGCGCGTCTTTGCCGAAGCGGAGAACCAACATTTCGTTTGCGGGCGACCTTCGCACTTGGGTAGAGGCCCTCGTGAGGGGCGACGAGGGTGCGGCGGTAGCCTTCTTCCATGAATACGTCTCGTTGGTCGAACGGACGATTGCTCGGATATTGGGAGTGGATTCTGATTTGGCCGATGCGACTCAAGACGCCTTTATTCGCGCTCTTCGATCAATTCACCGCCTGAGAGATCCTCAGGCAATGACCGAATGGGTGCTGCAGATTGCCGTCTGCACCGCTGCGGATTGGGTACGTCGCCGCCAGCGGCGAAATTGGCTCACTTTTCGCGATCCAGCCGAGATGGTCAATTCTCCCGCCTCGACCGTGGACGCGGAGGCTCGAGAGGCACTGCGAGCGACCTATGCGATTCTGGACAAACTCAACATCGAGGAACGAACGGTCTTTGCCTTGCGAATGATGGATGGGATGGAACTAAAGGAGGTAGCCTTAGCTTGTGATTGCTCACTGGCTACCGTCAAACGTCGCATGGCTCGGGCGGAGGCAAGATTCGAAAGATTGGCCCAAGCGTACCCTTGCCTTTGGCCCTGGATTTCGAATTCGAAGCGCGAGGATGACTCATGAAGGGCTTAGCCGAATTGGGGCGTCAAATCGCCGCTACCCAGGACCGAGATCGCGCGCTGCTCGGCGCCGCGGAAAAAGCTCACACCAGTTTCATCCGCGCGCTGCGAAAACGACGAACCCCAATTCGGCAGTTGGTGTTAGCCGCGGCCGTGCTTAGCCTCTTAGGTGGCTTGATTGCTGTGCTGGTCGTCCTGGATCATCCCCTCACCGTCGCCATTGGCAATTCGGCTGCGTCCGCGGGATTGGGAGCTTCGGTTACGGCGCCTGTCGACCGCGAGGTACCCCTTCAATTTTCAGATGGCTCAACCGTCGCCTTGGCGCCCGGCAGTGCAGCCCTGATCGCCTCCTTGGTCCGAAACGGCGGAACTCTGAGGATCGATCATGGCCGCGCTCAGATCCACGTCGTACATAGCCCGAAGTCACGTTGGTCAGTTCAGGCGGGTCCATACACCGTGATCGTCACCGGGACTCGTTTCGACGTCGATTGGCAACCCCAGCTGCAACAACTGATTGTCAATCTGAAAGAGGGGCACGTTGTTGTTAGCGGACACAGTTCCCAACCGCCCGCGCAAATGTCGGCTGGGCAGCAACTTATTGTCCTTCACGACACTTGGACAATTGGTACGCTGATTGAGAGTCCAGCACCCAGTGTTTCGTCGTCCACCAACGCGGCAGAGCCAGCGGCTTTACCGGCAACGGCAGAGCCCTCGGCACGAACCGTATCTACGGCCGTCGCCAACGAGGTAACCAATCCGGTCGTGCGCTCACCGTCTGCGGAAACCTGGGCGGCCTTGGCCAATCGTGGTGAGTATCGAGCTGCCTTCGAGATAGCAGAGCGCGAAGGCTTTGATCGAATTTGCCGCGGTAGCACCTCATCTGAGTTGCTGAGCCTGGCTGAGGCATCACGCTTCGCAGGCCACACCGACCGCGCAACGCAAGCCTTAGCGGCTCTGCGAAGCCGATTTGCAGGGAGCGAAGATGCGGCCGTGGCGGCCTTCCAACTGGGCCGACTCGCTTCCAACGGGCAGCAAGCAGCCGATTGGTTTCGAACGTACTTGCGTGAACAAAAACGCGGCGAACTCGCTCGCGAAGCCTCGGGACGAATCCTGGAAGCGCTGTCACGCGCTGGCGATCGGACCGGAGCGCAAGCGGCGGCTCGTGACTATTTGAATGCTTATCCTCGGGGACCACACGCAGCCTTTGCAAAGAAACTCTTGAGTCCGCAATAAAATGAACGGAATTAGGTCCGCCATTCTTGCGATGACAATCGGACTTGGGTTCTGGGCTACGCAGGTGCCAGCCGCAACTGAGCAAGACGCGCGTATCGTAATCATCACGGACCACGCGGATGCGGCCATCATTCCGCTGTTGCGAGCAGAGCTTAACCAGCTGGGTCTGGTAGTCATTGAAGTTGAAAAGGGAACGGACGAAGTCATTCCCCGAGACCTGACGCTGGCCGCCCAACAACACCATGCGGTGGCCGCATTTCGAGTGCAAGTCTCCAGTAACACGGTAGAAGTTTGGATCGCCGATCGCGTGACAGGACGAGTGTCGTTGCGCGAGGTATTTACTCAGGGTTCTGATTCCCAAGTTGAAGCCCGATTAGTCGTTCTACAAGCCGTCGAACTATTGCGCTGGAGCCTGAAAGAAGTCGAGCCTCCCCACCCATCGCGGGGGGATCTCAAAAAGCCGCCGCCAACTCTGGTAAGGCTAACCGAGTATCCCAAAGAGGATCCTTTAACCTTCGGGATTGCACCGCTTTTCCTATCTAGCCCCGGGGGCGCGAATCCCGGAGCAGGCGCGCAGCTCGACATGACAATTCGCTGGTCCTGGGTTGGCACCCGGTTCCTATACGGACAACTCATTGCACCGGCGGTGCTCGAAACCCATATTGGACGCGCCGAACTTACAACGCGCTGGTTTGCAGTACAAGGCGTGGCGCTCGGCATTGCTTCATTAGAACCACTCAGGCCCAGTTTGGGCCTTGGTGTTGCTATGATTTCGACGTCACTACAAGGCATTTCAAGCCCGCCTCGACTCGCCTCAGACGACAGCCTATTCACAGTTGCACCTGTCATGGATGGCCGGATTGGATATGGGTTGGGAAAGCACGTGCAGCTGACGATTGGAGCTTCGATCATGGCGCCGCTCAAGTCGAATGCGATCTATTTCGAAGGCAACCAAGCGGGAAAATACGGACGCTTGCTGGTTGCGACCGCGCTGGGTGTTCAGGTAGCAATACGTTGAGAAGTTTTTCGCAAAAGCGCAGTCAATGGAACGTCTAGTTGGGATGCTTCGGTCCGCGTGGGCTCGAGGCATGCCTCGAGCCCAGCTAAGCTTTTTGCGACCCGCGACGGCCTGCGCGGTGGAAACATTCGATCGAGGCGACCACCCCAGGCATAGTTTTCTTCCACAACGCGCGCGCACCAGCATTGATCACATCCCCTGCGCAGCAGTCGTTCAAACGCCGCCTTTGCGCCAAGCAACACGATGTTGTTCGACTTATCAGCACGATTGACCTGACCACAG
Organism: uncultured delta proteobacterium; assembly: GCA_963835565.1. Classification (GTDB taxonomy): domain Bacteria; phylum Myxococcota_A; class Polyangia; order Polyangiales; family Polyangiaceae; genus FEN-1139. The sequence goes on along the minus strand of CAWIGY010000108.1, from coordinate 110,566 downwards.
TGGTAAAGGCAGCCCTGTGGATCGAGCGTGACATTAATCCAACCCGCCGCACAAGGAAGGGGTTGGTCCCGCGGATAGGCTCGAAAATGGCGCAGGCTCGCCCAGCGATTCAGCACGGGGCGTCCGGCGCGTTTGTGCTCTTCAATGCGCGAAAATACCGCGTCAGCTTCACTCGGAAGCAGCGCCCATTCACTGGCCGGGCCAGCTTGGTCTTGAAATAGACTGGGTCGCACGGGCTGGAAAATAATTTTGGCGCCGACACTTTCGACAATGCTGAGCAGTTCGTCAACTGCGTGTGCGTTGTGTTGCCCAATTGCACAAGTCAACTCAACGGGCACAGAAAGTGCACTTGCCACAGCCACGGCGTCAATTGCCCACTCAAAAGCGCGCCTTCCCCTGATTGAATCATGTATCGCGGGCGGACCATCCAGGCTGATCTTGAGTTTCTTCATCTTTCTAACGATGTTGACTTTGCGCCGAACCAGGACCCCGTTCGTGTTAAGTCGCATTACGATCTTGCGTGATACCAACCAGTTCACAATCTCCTCGACCCTAGGGTGAGCCAGTGCTTCGCCACCGTCCAGGGAGATTTCCCGCATTCCCAAGGAATGCAGGCCTTCGAGCGCGCCAATTATTTCTTCGAAGGTCATTTCATTGGGCAAGCGGCTATGCCTATCACAGTAGCGGCAGTCAAGATTGCAAAGATGGGTCAACTCAAAGCCTACGGCAATTGGGGCAGGTTTTTTAAACGCGCGAGCGCGCGCAATCGACAGCAACGTCGAAGCTTTCATGATTGTGTTCCTTTCGCACTGCGGCAATGGCAGTACGCGCCCGAATTTCGCAGTTGGCGTTCAGCAGTCTTTTGCTGCAGCAACGCGCGTGCCAAGATGGCTCAGCGAAAGAACATTGGTCATTCTAAGGGATTTCCCGGGCCAAGTGGGCGCTTTGTCCCACGCGCGCCGGAGTCACAGCGTGAACGAGGTTCACAGAGTGGCTGGCCGCGATAAAACACTGACGCTTGTCGTAGCCAATTGGCTCGATAGGGACCAAGCTTAGTACCCATGATGATGCAGAGCATTCACGGTCACAGTTTACTCAATCACCTGCTTGATTTGGGAGGTAGCGAAAGCCTCGACCTATTGCGGCAGTGGGCGCACTCCTCTCACGGTCCCGATGCGCGTTACCACACTTGCTCCGCACAGGGGCTCACATATGACAGCTTGATGCAGTTCTTGCTTGAGCGAAACAAGATCGAAATAGTCAACCATCGCGTGCGCGTGATTGCGGACCATGTCTGCTCACATGAGGATGACAATCCCAGCTCAGACCATGTCCCTCACGATTGAGCAGCTTGCCCTTTTGCTACCCGTCATTCTCGTTTGCGCGGTTGTGCTCGCCGCTCGACGCGCATTGACTCTGTTTGTGATTGAAATCAAAACTGGTCAAGTGGTTCGCGCCAGTGGGCGCATTCCACCGTCCTTATTGAATGATTTTTTGGCCGTATGCCCACGTAGACTCAATGCCCGACTGGTAATTCGCTGTCGCATCGAACAGGGCCGCGCTCGGCTCATCACACAAGGTCCGCTCGCCGCAGATACAATCCAACAATTGAGAAATTTATTGGGTCTTTGGCCTCTGGTGCGCCTGAAAGCTGCGCCAAGAATTCGGATATAACGCTGGGGCTGACCGCGCGAGAACGGTTCTAAGCTTTTCCCAGCAATGCGGGCTCGGGCACGAGCAACCGTTCCATTTCCTTGGGTTCAAACTTAGCGAGCCCACCTGCGTACATACGGCCTTGGTTCATTGAAACAGAGGTTCTCAAGTATTGAACCAGGGCATTTAATGACTTTTGCGGCAGATATTGCCTCGGGTAAATGCCGTGCGCAATATTAATATGCCTGGCGTTTGCAGCGTTATAAACGAACGCGGGGGCTCGCCGGGCCATGTAGCTTGCTAGGATTGGAGCAGGGTCGCGCAGTGCGACCGACCACCAGGCTTTGCGATGGGATGCAATGTAGCCTTGGTCTGCTCCCATAGCCCGGGCACGTTTCAGAAACGCCTCGATTGTAGGGAGCAATCGTTTTGGAACACGATCCAAGTCTGGCGGAATGTCGATGACGCGTCGCAACCCGTTCAATTGGTTGAGGACCCGTCCGGCGGCGAACAGCTCGCGCGCTCGAGTAATCGCCGGATAGAGAAATGTATTCGGCAGCTCGAGGCTGTGCGGCCCGGCAATCCATACTCGATTGGCACCCGTGACTTGACCGCGATGCACACGGCAGAGTTCCCCAAGTTCCACGTATCCCTCGGGTTTGGCGCGGGCCGAGCGGGTTAGTGAAGACCACCGCGACGACAATTCAAGCCGTTCGCGCTTTATATTCGTGCCCCGATCGAGAGCCTTCAATTGGCCGATTGTATTGATTCGACAGATTCGCAGGCTGGGTGGTCGCTGTCCCACTTTAAAACAGGTGACGACTGCCGTGGTGTCGGCGTCCGAGAACGGTTTCAAAGTGGGTTCAATCAGTTGCAACCTGGAAAGTCCGAGCCTTCCCAGCAAGAGCTTTCTAACCAGCTCACCGTAGTTAACATCTAACCACTCGGCGGCCGTGATAAACGCGCCTACATCGTCAGGCGCACTTTTCAGTGCCGTCGCTACAAAAAAATGCACATGAAGACCCGCCAGTTTACTCGCCGAAAGTCCAAGACCAAGCGCTGATTCGGCGTACCAGCGCTTCCACTCCGGAGTAATCAAGTGATGCCTGACGTACGGCGGGTTGCCCAAAAAGGCAGTGCGACCGGCCCTGCGAGGCAGCTTCAAATCACGATAATCGCCCACGAACAGTCGGCTTCGTTGCGCGAGCCCAGCGACTTGCAGATGCGCGCGCAGCATCAGGGCTGCCACCGGATCCAATTCGACGGCTACCAAGCTAGCGTGTGGAATTGCACGCCCCGCAGCGACGATAAAACGGCCAGAGCCAGCACCGGGATCGACAACCCGAACCGGATCCTGCGATGCCACCCACTGAGTCATGGCAGACACGATGGGCCTGGGCGTGTACGTGGCACCGAGCGGTCTGCGCAGAACGGGCGATTTCAGGGCAGTAAAGACCTGACCTAAGGGATCTTCGCCGTGCTCAATAGCCGCGCGAAATTCCCGAACTCGATGTCGGGAAACGGGAGCCGCTCGCTGCACCCATGCGCGCTCATTGCTTGAAATATCGGGAAATCCTAAGGCGCCCAGTTCCAACGTGACTGCTATAAGCTGTTCCAGTGAATCGACGGTTGGAGAAATCATGCGCTTGCCTCGCTCGCCTCGACCGAATCCGAATGATGGCAGCTCCTTTCGAGGTTCGGTACGGCCGATGTCCACTATGACAATCTTGCCGGTAACGCCACTCGAATCAGCGTCGATGTGCTAATCTTGCACCTTCACGGACAATAGCGCGGCGTGTTGAGTTGGCTTCGGATTCCGGCAATTTCGGTGCCCCAGGCAGTGGTTGGGTTGTACTGGCAGATCGATATGACCCCATCGGTCATCCGCGCGTTGATGTTGGCAGCCACATTCCAGTTCGGATCTTCTCCCGCGGAAACTCCCGAGGCACCGTAACCCGTATCCGCCAATATCGGTTTGCCCGTCACCGTATTTACGCCGGCCCAAGTCATCGCGTTGGTCGTTCGAATGAGCGTGCTGTTGGCATTGGTACTGCCACCGGACGTGTCGATAAACGTGAACTGGCCCATGTTCATGCTCGGGTACCAAGCTGAACCATTATTGGCTATCCACGGTGAGATATCCATCGAGAACCTGGCCTGAGGTAAGGAGGCCTTTAGCGCATTAACCAGGGCGGTTATGTTCGTGCCCGCCGTTGCAACCGACCAAGGCTGGGTCTGGCTACCACTTGCGACGTACTGGTACCAGTCCGGCTCCATATCGAAGATGATGGGACGCCCGCCCAGGCAGGCGGCGTAACCGGTGGAGTTACTCGTGTACTCAGCGAGAATCGACGACCAATCTTGCGTGATATATTGCGCACCGTACGTGCACAGGTCACCGCCGCTGCATCCGGATACGTTGCAATCACATAATGCGTGATTGGTCTTTACGTAATTGGCAGCAATGTACGTAACAACCACCGGAACCAGACCCGCAAGAGCGCCGCCGGCGGCGGACTCACTGCATACCCCGCTACCGGCAAAATTGCCCTGCATCCACCCCGGCGTGAAGAAGTCCAACTGGGATATCATCGAGGTCCCAGCGCTCTTTGCAATGGAGTCGATGGTGCCGAAATGGAACCGGCATTGACTGAAGACACTACCAGACGTTGACGTTGTGCCACCCGTCGCAGGCGCTCCGCCAGTGGCTTTGCTGCCGCCGGTTGCGGGCGCACCACCGGTTGCCTTGCTGCCACCGGTCGCGGGTACTCCACCCGTCGCAGGCGCTCCGCCCGTTGGCGGGCGCACCACCTGTTGTTTTGCTGCCACCGGTCGCTGACACGCCGCCCGTTGACTTCGAGCCGCCCGTCGCAACCGAACCGCCGGTTGCCTTGCTACCACCGGTACTTGTTGCCCCGCCACCGCTCGTCAAGCCACCGGTGGCCAAGGATCCTCCCGCTGAATTACTGCCTCCGGTCGCAGCCACTCCGCCCGTCGCCTTCGTTCCCCCAGTGGTCGGTGTCCCGCCGGAGTTGGCGACAGCACCTCCAGTCGCAGCTCCACCTACTACATTGCCAGTTCCACCAGCGCCTAACGCGCCACCCGCCGCTGCAGAACCGCCCACAGCCGAGGATCCAGAGACGGCGACCGTCCCCGCTGTGCTCGACAGACCCCCAGCGCCCAAGGTTCCGCCCGTTGAACCTGGGGGCGGCGTAGTGTTGTCCGATCCGCTGCAGGCAATGGCTGAAAACGCAGCGGCGGCGGCGACGAGCAGGGAAATACTAGAGGACGGGGATCTCATGGGCCTAACTCCTGATTCAAAACGCGTGAGACGACTATTGGGCCAAGACGTCCAATCTAGACAGTAGCCTGGGCTCGAGAATCGGCTCAGGCCGGCAAAGCCGACCCACCGCAGTGGCCGATCCGCATTCGCGCTCGTAGAATTAGCGCAACTTTACACTCACCTGGTCCGATTGGGGTGAATGGGCAAGGTCATGACACGCATCAAGCTTACGAATTCGTTGGACATCGGAAATGCGCGGAGCGGGATACTGCAGGCTGACCGGATACGAGCCGTAGAACTTGAGGCGCTGGTCGACACGGGCGCAACCCTGCTCGCATTGCCTGAAGATGCAGTCGACCAACTGGGACTCACGCAAATGGACTGGCGCAAAGTGCGCCTAGCGGACGGGAGTTTGCGAGAGCTGGCCCTGGTGGGTGACTTGCGTGTGGAAATACTCGGGCGTGAAATGACCTGCGATGCGCTGGTTATGCCGGCAGGTTCTACTCCTCTGATTGGCCAGATGCAGCTCGAGGCACTCGATCTTTTAGTCGATGCAAAATCGCGCCAAGTAACTGTGAATCCCGCATCGCCAGATACACCCTTGCTCGATATGTTACGGGTGTCGTAATTCGTGCGTGCAGGAGCATTCCAATGTGCGAAACTCCGGGCATTTACACCCGGCGTGGTTCGAGCAATTAATTCTCGCTGTCCGCTCGCCAGTCATCGTGGCGTTTCAATCTCCGTAATGCCATGTCCACGTCCGTGATAACCCCAAACACAGAATTATCACACCGATGTTCATGTGAGCCAATGAACTTGGCTGCGGCATACCTGATCCGAACCAATCTTCTTGCACCCAAAAGCGCGGCGGAATAACATCGTGGGCTCATGCAAGCCTGGTGTAACGAGCCCCCGCAAACGAAAAAAAGATGAGGGGGCAGTCGATCGGGTCTCTGCGCAGTGCGGGTTCCGTGTTTGCCGCAATCGCGGGGGCTTTCGCTGGCGCCATGGTGCAATGGTCAACATTGGAAATCGCGGCGGCAGCCGAGACGGCGCCTTCTTCACCCGCGACGCAAAACGACGGGGAAGCAAGCTCCAGTGTTGCAAGTTCGGCTGAAGCGCCAAGCGCGCACGACTACACTACGCATCGTTATGAACCGGCGGGCTTTCCCTTGCTCGGTGGCAATAGCGATATTGGTTTCGAGTTTGGAGTCGTCGGCACTCTGAGCCGGTTTGGGAACGGTGCCGTCCCCTATGAATGGAATATGGACCTTGCCCTAGCCCTGAGCATAAAGAATGGTCCGACCGGTGAAGAGATTACCCAGCAGAGCTACCAGTGGAACGTGGACGTGCCGAATTTCTACGGTGGTGACGTTCGGCTCAATCCTCAACTCTTGTATTATCGCACGATCAATCAACTCTATTTTGGTATCGGCAACGCCAGCAATGGGCGCATGCCCAATGGTGCTACGGCACGCCATTTCGAGTTCGATGATCGTCAGGCTCGCTTTCGAGAACTCACCCGTGTCAAACTGCATCACCCGATAGATTTATTGATCGGCACTATCTATCGCTTCGAGAATCCCCACGTCTATCCGGGCAGTCAACTCGAGAGCGACGCAGCCGCTGGAAATGTGCGGGGCGTGCAACCGCTCAGTCTGTTTTCATTGGCGGCGGGCCTGGTATATGACACGCGGGACAACGAGATCTTCCCGCGCAGTGGTAGCTATGGCGACGTAGGGGTGCGAACGACCTTCGGGGTTCCCTCCGCTGCGGATGTACACTACGGGGGCGCGGGCGCCCGCTTTGCGAAGTATCTGCCCTTGGGCGGTCCGGCTATCCTGGCCGTACGTGGGGTGGTTGACTTCGAATTCGGAAACGTACCCGTTTACGATCTGTACACCGGCGGAGTGTTCACGGCCGATGAAATGATCGGTGGTTCTTCGTCCGTACGCGGCGTGCCAGATGGACGCTACTCTGGCCTGATCAAAGTCTATGCCAACACCGAGCTTCGAGCCATGCTCGTACGAGTGAATTTGCCAGGGCAGCAATTCACCTTCGGAGGCAACCTACTCTTCGATACGGGACGACTCTGGAGCGATTATACATTCAGGTCGCGTCTTGATGGCATCGGGCATTGGCCTTAAATGGGAGCCGGAGGCGGGGCCTATTTGCAGTGGGGCCGAGCTGCAATCTTTCGGATCGAAGTCGCGTATTCGCCCGACGCAGTTTCCGAAAACCCCGGACTACCACTCGGTATCTACGTCGCAGACGGCGTTATGTTCTGAGCATTGGACGTGAACCGTAGGGCTTCACTACGGACAGGACGGAATCGCGTTCAGACTCAGAGCCGCGATGTTGCTTTGCAGATTGGTGGGCGGAGTACCGGTAATGTTGGCCGCAATCACGCCTTCGGCGATGCGGCTATTGAGTTCACTCGCAGTCGCCGTAGACCAGCTGTCGCCCGCCGATGACGCGCCAGCGCTGGTATCAACTAAAATGCTCTTCCCGGTTAGGCTATGGACGTACGCATAAGTTGCGGTTTTGCCATTGTAGGAGGTTGCGTCTGTATTGGCAGGGATGAACCCATTATTGTCGCCAAGACCGGTGGTCCAGACCAGGTCGTAGCTGGCCACAGCCATTGCGTTCCAGAAGCTGTTGGTAACGGCGTCCGCGTTCCAAGGCGAGTGATTGATGGCGACGATGGCGTTTGGCATATTCGACTTGATGGCGCACGTGATATCCGCGGCAAGTTGGCCCAATTGGGCATAGCTCAAGGGAGCGGACTGACTGGTAGCGGTGTACTGGACGAAATCGCCTTCGAGAAGCCAAATGAGCGGCTTATTTTTCCACACTGCATAGGTTTGCTGCGCGTACCATTTATAGGCGTTGATGATCGTGCTGTAGTTAGCCGTGATCAGAGCGGCGCCGCCCGTGGCCAGGTTTGCACCGTTGGGGTTGCTATTCTGGTCGGGCAGGCCATTGGCGTGGCCAAAGTAACCAATGATGTACGCGTAGTAGGCAGGGATGATATTGGTACTCGAGAGTTTGGTTAGCCAAGAGCTGTCGTTGAATGAGGGAAACGTTCCAGCTGCGGTAATATTGGTGCCCGCCCACACTGACATGAATTGAAGATAAGTGTAGCCGCTGTACGAACCGCCGGGATCGGCAATTCCCCAAGCAAACTTGCAGTCGAACGGATTTGAGTAGCCCGTTCCACAAGCTTCAATGCTGGGGGCACCCGCGGTCGAATTACCACTGCCACCCGCCGATGTATTCGAGCCACCTGCTGCGATGCTGGAATGTCCGCCCGTCGAAGTTGCGCCTGAGCCACTGTCATCGACGCAAGCCGTCCCCAATGAAACACCTAGAACGGTGACAATGCTTAGCTGTAAGAAACTCATGCTACCTCGTGGATTGATCGGGCTAAACCGGGCGTGCCTTGGGGCAGTCTAACCTCCTGAGTCGCTGCGGCACGGAAACGCGCGAGAAAGTTACCGGGACCAGATGACTTCGCCTACGGACAAGACGGGAGCGCATTGAGACTCAGCGCGGTGATGTTGCTTTGCAGATTGGACGGCGGAGTACCGGTAATGTTGGCGGCAATCACGCCTTCGCTAATGCGACTATCAAGGTTAGTGTCACCCGCCGTTGACCAGCTGTCGCCGGCCGACGACGCACCTGCGCTCGTGTCAACCAAAATGGTTTTGCCCGTTAGGCTGTGCAGATACGCGTAGGTTGCCGTCGCGCCGTTGTAGGAGCTTGCGGTGGTTCCAGACGTGATGAACCCATTATTGTCGCCAAGGCCCGTGGTCCAAACCATATCGTAGTTGGCCACTGCCATCGCGGCCCAGTAGCTATTGGTGACGGCGTCCGCGTTCCAACCCGAGTGATCGATTGCCACTACTGCATTTGGCATGTTCGCCTTGATGGCACAAGTGATGTCATGAGCGAGCGTGCCCAACTCTGTATAACTTAAGGGAGCCCCTTGACTGGTGGCGGTGTATTGAACGAAATCGCCTTCGAGGAGCCAAACTAGCGGCTTGGTCTTCCACACCGCATAGGTTTGCTGTGCGTACCAGGTATAGGCGGCGATGATTTTGCTGTAGTTAGCCGTGATCAGCGCAGCACCGCCAGTCGCCAGGTTTGCGCCGTTGGGGTTGCTATTCTGGTCGGGCAGGTTATTGGCGTGGCCATAGTATCCAATGATGTACGCGTAGTAGGCAGGGATGATATTCGTACTCGCGAGGCTGGTGAGCCAAGAACTATTGTTGAATGATGGGAATGTTCCGGCCGCAGTAATATTGGAACCCGCCCATGCAGACATGAATTGCAGATAGGTATAGCCACTTAGCGAGCCACCGGGAGTTGCAATTCCCCACGCGAAATTGCAGCCAAACGGATGTTCGTTAAGCGTTGTCGAGCCACAGGCTCCGGTACTAGTCGCACCACCGGTGCCTGGCGCGCCGCCGGTAGCTGCGTTACCACCGGTTGCCTTCGTGCCTCCCGTGGCCGCTGAAGTGCCACCCGTCGCTTTCGAGCCACCTGTGGCAGAGGTGCCGCCTGTTGACTTCGACCCGCCGGTGGCTGCGGTACCGCCCGCGGTCGTGGTGCCACCGGTAGATTTGCTGCCACCGGTCGCCGGTGTACCGCCGGCATTCGCAGTTCCGCCCGTTGTTGTCGTAGTTCCGCCCGTCGCATTGGCACCGCCCGTGCTGGCATTGCCTCCCGCGCCACCGGCGCCCGGAATGCCGCCAGTAGCCGGCGAACCCCCGAGGCCAGGCAATCCGCCCGTCTGGGCAGCGCCACCACTCGGCGTACCTCCTGCACCTCCCGCTCCAACCGCACCTCCCGAGGAGCCTGCTACTGTACCGGTATCCGTTCCACTGCAAGCGATTCCCGAAAGCCCAGCACAGGATGAAACGAGTAAGCTCAATTTCAACGAAAGCAATCTCATAATAGGTACTCCTAGATGCGCTGGCTTAGGCTGACTCCCAACAAGTCCAGCCGAACAGTTGCGCCACTGGCCTAATCAGGCTCACGTCTGTAAAGGATACCATAAGCTGGCCCAGCTAGAACCGAACAGGTTTCAGACTGGACCCACGAAACTGAACTTTTGCTTCCCCATGCCGATTGACGCAAGCCGGCAAGGTCATCAGGTTGGTGTGCATTTCAAGCATAAATTCGGTTCCTTTTCTTGTTGGTCGCCAGGGCCCCGACCCCAGCGACGCCAACCGGAAAAATTTTTGCTAGAATTGGTCAAGATTTGGTGACTTAGGGACTATTGGGATCGAATTGCCGTAAGTTCAGCCCGTCGGCGGCAGGAACCTCAGAGTTCGAATGAGCCGCAAATTGTGAAGCTATCGAAACTTTGTGTTCCCAGGGAAGTCTTTGGACAAGAGCATCCCGGGATGCGTGTTTGCATCGATCAGGAACTTGCACAGCGAGCGGACTCACATTGGGTCGGGGGGAGGCTGCGAATTGAGATGGGCAACTTCCGCGGGGACCAGCGCCCGGTTCCAAATCGCGATGTCGTCAACATCCCCCAGTAGATACCTTCCACCGTCGGGCCATTGCCCAATTGTTAGATCAGGATTGCCTGGAAGAATTCCCCGCGTTACGGGGGCAGTTTCGCTGAGTTGGCCGTCCACGTACAGCCCAAGCGTTGATTTTCTTTTTCAACGACCGCCGCAACCTGTGTCCAGCGGTTAAGTTGCAGACAGGCGCAGCTGGCCGAGTCGTAGTCGCCCTGATTCGGCCCTTTCCACAAACCAAAGTTCAACCCCGGGCTCGGGTTTTGGTGCGCAACGTTGGCTTCCCAGCCTCCGGTGCTGCCTTGCTCCGTGCTAACGATGGTGCCCCATTGGCCCAAGTTCGAGGTGTCCTGTGTGTACTCATGGATTCGAACCCATGCCGATACGCTATAATCCGCGGTCGCGTCGGGAAATTGGTTGACGGTAACGTACTCACCACTGCCAAGTCCCAGAGCTCCCCCAAATCGACCGTCGCTGAGCCAGGTGCCACCGGTTAAAGTTCCGTCACGCAGATTTCCAGATGAGTCGAAGGCTACATTGCCTTGAGCGTCATCGAAACGCCAGTGCGCGACGAGGCCTTGACTCAGTGTCGCCGGGCTTAGTTCGACGACATCAATCGGCAAGTTGGAGCAACCTGAAACCATTTGAACCGATAAGAGACCTGCAATTGGCCATAATTGCCTGATTGTCATAACGACACTCCCAAGGCCATTGAAGCAATTAGCGTCGGATGCCCAAGCTTTGCCCTATTTTCACCGACAAAGCGAAGCAGTGGGGTGGGTTCGCAATAAGCTGCGTGTCCTTCCGAGGTAACCGCCAATCGTGACGAAATCTTCAACGTGACGCCCACACCAGCATCCGCAGCAAATGTCCATGCGGCGCTGTGAATTCCTTGGTAAGGCCAGGTTGCGTCCCCGTCAACGTTGATGTGTAAAACGCCCGCCCCTAGGCTAAATAGGGGTCTAAGGCGTAAGTTGGGCCAGGGCAGCAATACCACTTCACCGAGGCCGTACCATTGCTGCAGACTCGCCGTGCCACCGGTTCCGGAAATTCTCGGACGAGTTCCGAGCCCCACCAATGACAAGCGCGGTTGCACGAGCTCAGAGAGTGGCAGTCGAAGCCGACCCGTCAATCCCAGCGCCGGATTAATTTGTCCGGGGTTCAGAAGCATGCCAACCCCGGCTTCGGCAGTCCAAGGAATGGAGGGCCCGGCCACCAAGGGCCGTGCCGCCCATTCGGAAACATGCGCGGCAGTCTCGCGCGCAATGGGGGCCGGATTGGGCCGATTTGCCGCCGCTTCCGCTTGCCGTTGAACCACCAATACTTCCAGCAAACTGGCACGCAGCAATTCCACCGCACGTACCGCGAGCACCTCGGACAAATGATCGGTGGGTTCGCTTGCCGTGTTGACTCGACGTACGACGGTCTTGTCCGTCAACTTGTTGACGACCCATAACTCCGCGCTGGTGCCATCGGCGTTGAGAAATAGCCCCACGGTAGCCGAACCTGAATCGTGTTCTGCCTCACCCATGGCAGCGGCACTGGATGTGCCTGGCTGGGTCTTTACCAATAGAACTTCAAATCCGTCGGCCACCAGTTCCCCGCGCACGCGCACCAATGCGGCGCTAACTGAAGGCTCGGCTTCCGAAGGATAAACGAGCAATACGCGCGGCGAGTCAGCGAGCAGTTTGCCTGACATTAAATGCAACGCCAAAGCAACCACGACGCCAATCAGCTTGGCTCGAGAAGTGGTCACGGATTTTGCAGAATGGCCCGCGCAGCTGAAGCGTAGGTCCCATGGGGATACTTCGTTAAATAGTCTTGCGCAAACGGACGCGCGCTCAGTGAACCACTATTATGTTGGACTATTGCCATTTTTCGCCCTAGCGCCTCAGACGCATAGGTCCCGGTTGGCGCTTCGGCTAAGTATGTGTCAAAGAAACTGACTGCGCTCGCATCATTTTTCCCGGCTTCCGCTAGTTTCCCCAGCAAAAACGCCGCTTCGGTGGCCCTGCGGGAACCGGCAAAGCGGTGACGTTGCGCCATCAGTGCCTTTCGCGCAATCTCATTGCTGCGTGTGTAGCGCGCCGCGTCTGCCAACGCCGACAGCTCGTCGCTGCTGACTTTGGCCAAGCAATCCTCCAGCCCGCGATTTTGAGCGTCTTTCAAGATTAGATCCAGTTTGCCTTGAGCCAAATCACTGGCCCAATTGCGTGTCGTATCGAGACCACTAGCCGGCCGCGCACGACTATCTTCAACGGTCAGCAAATTTGTAGCCGGCCCAGAATCAGGCAGTCTCTCGCTGTTCTGCTCTTCAAAGTAGGATGAATCGAGCGGTGCCGCCGAAGCAACCGAGGCATTGGCTGTCAGATCGCGAATCAATACCTCATTGCTTCGTGTGCGTATCGTCAACCATTGACCCGCGCGAACGGGGATTGGGTCATTGGCCACTGGGGCAGTCACCGTAACACTACCATGTGCGAGACGCAGGTCGAACCGGTCCTGCTCAGGTTGCCATTCCAACCCGAATGACGTGCCGGTCACGCGAACACTGAAAGGTCCAGCATCAAATCTCCAATCGGACTTCGACGAGTGCACGACTTCAGCACGCAATTGACCCCGATCGATGGCTAAGGCGGCGCCGTTGGCCGTAACGAAACGCACCCGTGCCAATGCACCCTCGGCCAGGCGTACCTCCGACCCATCTGAAAACCGCAACATGGGCGAGTTTGCTCCACTAGCATGCACACTTTGCGTCGGGTCCATGAAACCATTCTCGACGTGGTACGCTAAGGGGTCAGGCATCACTACGTGCCGAAGCAACAGCGCTGCACCGAGCAAAACCGGTATCGCAGCTGCTGCCAATATACCTCGAGCCAGCCAAGGAGAACGCGGTGCCCACGTTTGATTCAGTCTCCGCAATATTGCCTGTTCGCCTCGCAGACATTGTTCAGGGGTCAGGTGCCCTAGGGACGAGCGTGCCAGCTCGATGAGCGGCTGAAAGCTTGGATCCTGCCCGCCGCCTTGCCCATGATCATGCGTCATTGGTCGTCACCCCCGGGCGAGTACGCACGCAGTGCTGAGTCAACTTGAATTCTGCAAGTCAGGCGTTCGCGCGCACGACTTAATCTTCTCTTGACCGTGGCCAGCGACATACCAATGGCCGCGGCAATATCCTGCAAGTCCATGCCTTCAATTTGACGAAGGACAAATACGGTCCGCTCTTCCACGGGAAGCGTGTCAAGGAACTGGTAAAGGCGCGTCAGCGCCTGGCGCGCCTCGCTGTCAAGACCGGGCACTGCGATTTCCGGAACAATACCGTTATCCGTCAAGCGAAGGATCTGCCGTACGCGCCTTTGTCGGAGCTGCCACTTGATGACGCGTAGGGCCACGGACAAAACGAAACTGCTAAAGGCGTCAGGATCTCGCAAGGTGTGGACACGTGCAAACACGCGCAAGAAAATATCCTGCGTGAGATCTTCAGCATCACCGCCGATACCCAATGACCGCTGTACAATGCCAAATATTCGCGGTGCAAATCTTCGATACGCAATAATGGGTGCCTGGGCGTCCCGCGCCAGCAGCGCAGCGACCAGCTCACGATCTCGCCACAAGGATTCGTCCCGCTTGGAAACGACGGTCAACGTGGCTCGATGGGTGGCGGTCATGGCGTCCCAAGCTTAGGGGCGATCATTCAGTTCCGCAGCCCAACAAAACCGGCTCAACAGGTTAGCGCTGGCCCGGAGAATTCAGCGAACGGAAGTCTGGGGCAATCCGAATCCTCGAGAAAACAGCGGAATGCCGGGGTCTGTCGCCCGAGTGGCAACGTCCACAATCGGCCTTGGGTTCGTTTTTTTTAGGTGCGGCACGCAAAGGCGCACGGGCCCGCACCTAGCGAACCGGCACCAGTGCCGAACGATGGCGATTACCGAGGCTCATTTGTTGGTACTTACCAGCGTCGCTGACCGCCGCGGCCGCCACCACCGCCGAAGCCGCCACCACCGCCACCGCCACCGCCGCCACCGCGCTGGCGATCTTCCGCTTCGTTCACGCGCAGCGTGCGTCCGTCGAGTGTCACGCCGTTCATTTCCGCAATAGCTTTCTGCGCGCCGGTCGCATCCGCCATTGTTACAAATGCAAAGCCGCGCGATCGACCCGTTTCCCTGTCGAGCACGAGCTTGACTTGCTCAACGTCACCGCAACGCGCAAACTCTGCCTGCAGCGTATTCTCGGTCGTGTGAAAATCCAGATTGCCCACATAAAGGCGGTTGTTCATTGCACTCTCTCAATTCATACGACCAGATGCGTCATGCAGTCCATTTCATCGAAGGGTCGCAGCTCCGAGAAAAGTCGCGGCACTATACCGCGGGAGCCGTCGCCGGATCATACGACCATCCGCATCCCAAGAAATCGAGAGAGCAGCGAAGCCGAGTACCAGTAACGATTGCAAGGCAAGAGAGTTGCACGCGACGTACCCATGTGCAACCGGTGGTACCTATCGGCTAGTCGTTCCGATTCATTCGGTTTCTCGTTTACTCGACGCCGACTGGCACAATAGGTGCTAGTGTGCCGCGGCTTGGCTGCGAGCAGTCGTCGCAATCAGGGTTCAAATGTATCGTCGAAATAATGAAGCCGCCGACCGCATGCGCGAGCGCAGACGCGCCGAAGATGCCGCTCCTCGCCTGGCCGAGCAGGTCCCGTCGCTTAGAACGCTACGCCTGTCGCTTTCGTTTCGGCGCGGTGATTTCAAGATTGGCGAGGCATCCTACGTTCGAGTCGTGGTCGTAGCCACAGCTCCCGCTCTGTTCACAATTGCCTGCACTGATTCCAACTGCCGTGACGGTGGTCATCCAATCACGAACGCAATGCTCAAGTCGCTGCGCGCGGGTCTCACCGAGTTCTCGGGAGAGGAACCCTGCCGCGGGTCCATCGGAACCTCGGGCAGCCCCTGCGGTAGCACGCTCTTATACGACGCCCAGGCCACGTACGAAAAGCGCTAACGGGAATCCTACCAGCCGGTGAAGTCCTGTTTGCCGTTCCTATTTGAATCACCGGCACGCCGTGCGCCGGGTTTCGTGGGTGACCCGCTCGTCCGTTCACTACGCCCTTCGACGTTTTTATCATGTGGGTGTTCCGGGTCCCGACCAGCTTGAGAATGCATCAATTCCTTCGCCAAGACGCTAACGGAATGCGCCGCTGGGGTTGGGGCCCCAACGGCCAACAAGATGAGAAAATCCCGGCTTTGCTTCGACATGGCTCTCCGCCACGATGGCGGGAAGGCTTCGATCGCGGCCGGAGGCAATTTCGAAGCATACGAGTGGTCGATGGTCATATTTGTGCGGTATCAACCTGGACTAGTCTAGACCGCTAATGTCGCAAGACTTGGCGAGCTTGAGTTGAGAAACTAGGTTTTCCTAATGGCACAATCAAGAGGTCATCAATATCGACAATTGGGTTTATCCGGCCCCAGCGTGTTTCCGCTCGGGCTAGGCTGCATGGGCATGTCCGGTATTTACGGGCCTGCCGACGAAAGCGAAGGCATTGCGACGATACATTGCGCCATCGATCACGGCGTGACACTACTGGATACGGGTGATTTCTACGGTATGGGTCATAACGAGTTGCTCGTTTCGCGGGCAATCCGGGGGCGTCGTGACAAGGTTCAATTGTCGGTGAAGTTTGGCGCCCAGCGACAACCCGACGGCGGGTGGATCGGAATCGACTGTCGCCCTGCGGCCGTAAAGACTTCGCTTGCCTATAGTCTGGTGCGGTTGGGCGTGGACCACATCGACATTTACCGTCCGGCACGGCTGGACCCAGCTGTTCCCATCGAAGATACGATTGGTGCAATTGCCGACCTTGTGAAAGCCGGCTACGTGCGAGCCATCGGGCTATCCGAGGTGGGCGCCGATACCATTGTTCGCGCGCAGGCCGTACATTCCATTGCAGATTTACAGATCGAGTACTCGGTCATCAGCCGTAAACCAGAAAGTCGAATCTTTCCAACGCTCGCTGAGCTTGGAATTGGGGTTACCGCCTACGGCGTGCTTTCGCGCGGACTGTTGAGTGGTTCGACTCCCGCCAAGCAGGGTGACTTTCGGGCCTTTCTGCCCCGTTTTTCTGGAAAGAATGGCGAGCGGAACCAGCGCCTGCTAAGCGGGCTAAAGGAGTTAGCCAATCAGAAGTCGGTTACCGTCACACAACTCTTGATTGCCTGGGCGCTAGCAAAAAATGCAAAGCTTGTTCCCTTGGTGGGCGCGAGGACGCGAGCGCAATTGCTAGAATCCCTGGCGGCACTAGAGGTGAGATTGTCTCCCGAAGAACTGACCCAGATCGAGGCGGCTGCGCCCGAGTCTGCCGTGGCGGGGACCCGCTACGACGAGCACCAAATGCAAATGTTGGATAGCGAGCGGTAAGTTCTTACGCGTTAATCCAGCAAGAACCGTCGATACACCTCGGCGGTGGCTCGCGCCTGCTGCTGCCTTGAAAATCGCGGAGCTCTAGCTCGGCCTTTTGCCACTAGATCAGCCCTCAATGCCGGCTCACGCATCAGCCGCTGCAATGCGTTCGCAATCGATGGGACATTTTCAGGATCGACGGTCAGCGCAGCATCTCCGGCAATTTCCGCAAGCGAGCCCGCGTGAGTTGTAACCACTGGGCAGCCACTGGCCATGGCCTCAACCACGGTTAGTCCAAATCCTTCGAGGCGGGACACCAAAATATGAGCGACGGCGGAGCGATACAAGATTGAGAGATCATCGTCGGAAACGTAGCCTAGGTATCGAAATGACTCCGACACACCGGCAAGCTTAGCCGCAGCTTCGACGCGCGCTAGCTGGTGTGGCTCGAGATGACCCGCCCACGCCAGGGTTAGGTCGAGGCCGAGAGCGCGTACGCGCGCCGTTGCTGCCATCATACCTTCAACGTTCTTTCTCCAATCAGATCCACCGACATAGAGCGCAAATGCGCCCCCTGACAGCCCCAATCGATTCAATGTTGCGTGGGTGTCGCCATTTGGGTCGTTTGCCCACTTGTCCACGTCTACACCTGCGTAGACGCGCACAACACGCTGTTCAGGCACGCCCAGCAGCGAGCATACGTCATTTCTCGTGGCATCACTGATAGCGATCACCAAATCAGCGCTCCGAAAGCGCTGTCGCTCGATGTAGCGCCCTACGACTGCACCGCCGTCTCGGGTGCCAAAGTATCGATCGGGAAAACGAGTCGGAACGAGATCATAGCATGTCACTATTCTTTTCGTGCCGGCAATCCCCAAAAATCGTGGGGTGCCGTGCGGATCGGTAATATGTACGGCCGTGGCAGAAAGGCGCTTGGCCGCACGCCAGAGCGAAAACCGTTGCCGGTAAGCCCAGCTGTAGTAATCGCCGGCAGTAAGCAGCGCAGTGCCGCTCGCGTCCAAAAACGAGGCGAAGTCGGACGTGATCGTGTAGTCGCCCGTCCAGCTAAGCGATGTCAGTCCGACCAGCTCTATGTCCGCTAACTCCTCCCGAGGCAGTTCGGCAAGCCCGCGCGCCAGCTCGCGAATGAAGCGTCCGATCCCTCGCGCACCACCGGGAGTCGCGAGCGGTGTGAGATCCAGCAGGAGTTTTGGCAATGGTTTTGGCATGGAGCTTCCGCGCTAAACGTTCAAAAATTGTCGATAAACGGCCGCCATTGCCCGAGCCTGCACGTCGAGCGAAAAGAGCGGCGCGCGCACGCGCCCCCGCTGCACCAGCTTAGCGCGAAAGTCAGTATCGACCGCAAGGCGTGCCAAAGCGGCACCAATCGCTTCGTGATCTTCCGGATCGACCGTGACCGCGGCATCGCCAGCGACTTCAGCGAGAGAGCCCGCTTGCGTAGTCACAACGGGGCAGCCGCACGCCATGGCCTCGATAACCGTGAGCCCAAAACCTTCGAAACGCGACAGTAACGTGTGCGCAATTGCTGATCGATACAAAACCGCGACTTGCTCGTCGGAAACGTATCCAATTAGACGAACGGCATCGGTCACACCGGCAATCGTGGCTGCATTCCTTATAATCGCTTGATGGTCCGATGAAAGCTGTCCTGCGTACACAAGCGAGAGCTTTACGCCGTGCGCCCGGGCACGCGCAATGCCACCCACCATACCTTCAATGTTCTTGTGCCAATGGTAACCACCAACGAAGAGCGCAAAGGCTCGGTCGCTTAGGCCAAACTGCTCAAGGGTCGCGTCTCGATCAAGCTTCGGGGGCAATGACCAGCGCTCAACGTCAATACCGGTATACACGCGCACAGCTCGCTCCCTCGGAACGCGATGAATAGAGAGCACATCATTCAGCGTCGCATCACTAATTGCAATCACGAGATCAGCACTTTGATAACGACGTCGTTCAATAGCTGCGCCGAGCCAAGGCCCGCCGTCGCGCCATCCCATATACCGTTTGGGAAAGTGCATGGGAATTGCGTCGTAGCAGGTGACGATGCGGCGACACCCTGAAATGCCCATGAACAGCGGCGTTGCATGCGCGTCGCCCAGGTGAACCACCGAGGCCCCAATCTTGCGCATGGCTCGGAACAGCGCGAGCCTTCTCCCATAAGCCCATTGGTAATGATCCCGCGCCGTCGGTAAAGGAATCTCAGCAGATCCATTGAATGACGCCAAATCTTCCGTGATTCGATAGGTGCCGTCGGCGTTGAGATGGGTTAGCCCGATCACTCGCAAATCCCCTAGCGTTTCGCGAGGCAATCGCGACAAGCCTAGCGCAAGATCACGCACGTAGCGCCCAGAGCCGCGCCGCCTTGACGGCGTGTCAAGGGAAGTCAAATCGATGACCAAGGTCTTCATAACGAATGCACCAAGGATTGGTAAAGTTGGCGATGGCGGCAAGCAATTTCAGGCCAGGCCGTTTCTCTGGCAAAGCGCTCTACCCTCTCGGTTAATGCCGCGCGGCGCGCGTCGTCCGTGAAAAGGCGCGACAGAGCATCGGCCCAGGCCTTGGGAGAATGCGTGGACACCAGCAAACTTGGATCGATAGCCGAGCCAATTTCCAAGAACTTAGGGGAGCGCGAGCAGAGCGGAATTCGGTGCGCACCGATGGCATTGTGCGCGATGCCGCTGGCCGAGCCGTAACCCTGCGAGTAAGGCAAAAGGACAACATCCGAGGCCCCATACAGGTCCAGAGCCTCCTGCGCGGGCACGAACTCTTCCCGGAAAATAACATACTTGGAAACCGACTCGCGCGTGATGAGGGCCCGGAGGTAGGTTTAAATAAATTCTGTTGAACCACGACCGGTTTTGCAGGGACCCGGCAACATACAATAGGACGTTGGGCACGCAGCGACGCACTCGATTCATTGCCAAAAGAACCGTATGTAGGTTTTTTTGCGGGTGGATGAAACCGAAGAACAAGAGGACCTTGGCGTCTTGCGCCAATCCCAACCTTTGCCGGGCATCAGCACGATTGACGGTATTGAATGCTGGCGTGCCGTGGGCAATCTCACGAATTTTGGCCCGAGTTACGCCTTGTCGGACCAGTTCCGCGGACATCGCAGGCCCGCCATGCACGATAAGTGCATCCGTCGCGTCGGCTAATTGACAATGGAAGCCGCTTACCCCAAATCGTCGGTCGATTGCGGCACTCTGCGGATTGTGCACGGTGTGCAATGTAACCACCGTAGCGATTCGCTTGGCGCGAAGTGTCTGTAGTAACCGCAATAAACGTTTGTCCATGCCCAATATATCCGGAGAATGTTGCACATGAACCACATCGGCGCTAAGTTTCAAAGCTTGCTCAACAACTGCGGGTCCAAAGTCTTGGTGTCTGCTAAATGCGGGCCATGAAGTCACGCCTTGGTCGTTACCGGCGAACGCACCGAATTCCGAAATGACATGAGGCGGCTCCTGGCCATCATCGGCCAAAGCGCGCGCGAGGGCGGCCGTGTAGGTCGCAATTCCGCAACGCTGAGGCAAATAAGTTGACAAAAGACAAACGCGCATCCTGGACGTTGGATGCTAGTAAGAAGAGGCGTCTTTGCCACATTTTTCTGTCGCCGTCTCAATGCCTAATCGCGAAATCAGCCTGTTCCATAGAACCGATGGGTCCTAAGGCCCGTTATTTCTCGTTCGGCCGAATCCGCGGCTTGACTTTTCTTGCTCCGACCGTCTTCAACTTCTTCTTGGCCTTTACTGTGCTTTCAACCTCGCCGGTCGTTGACTCGACCTCGCATTGACTTTTCTTGTAGAGCACTTCGGCCGCCGACGCAGCGCGCCCGGCGCGTTCAGTCTCGCCCCGCATTTCGGCCAAGAATCGGCTGGGAATGCTAGGTCTTGACTTACCCCATTTCATACGCGCACGTGTGAACGTCAACGTCAGCGATTCCTGAGCACGCGTCACCCCGACATAACAAAGCCGCCTTTCTTCTTCGACGCCTCGCCCTTCGATAACTGAGCGTTGGTGGGGGAGAATTCCTTCTTCCATTCCAACCATAAACACATGAGGAAATTCCAGCCCCTTCGCACTGTGAAGCGTCATCAAAGTAATCGCCGGTTGCTGCGACTTATCACTATCCCGCATGTCATCTCGATCGGTCAGGGATGCCTCTTCGAGAAAACTCACAAGCGTCGCTGACTTATCGCGTTGTTCGAAGAGGGCTGCGGCGTTCACTAGCTCCTCGACGGCTTGCCAGCGCGCCTCGGCTTCACCAGGGGCGGCATATAGACGTTCCAGCTCCGATCGGTAGTCGATTTTACGCAATAGCTCCCGCATGAGATCTGCGATTGAACCCTTGCCAAGTTTTGACTGGAATTGCTCGAGCAAGCCTCGAAATCCTTCAACGCGCGAGATAACTGCGGCCGGCAAGTCCACAAGACTGAGAGCTGATGGCAACACAGCCCAGAGTGATTTACCCTCAGCTACAGCGACTTTGAGCAGAGCTTCGATGGTCGAGGCCCCAATACCGCGACCCGGGATATTGATGATTCGGAGCAGAGATACCTCGTCCAAGGGATTGACAAAAACGCGAAGATACGCGAGTACATCACGGATTTCTCGCCGATCGTAGAAGGACTGACCGCCCACTAGGACGTAGGGAATCTTCACGCGCCGGAGCTCGATCTCGAATACCCGCGGCTGCTCGTTGGTACGAAATAGAATTGCACAGTCGCTCGGAAGCACGGGATGCTCGGAATTGCCAACCAGCAACTGCTCTATCTGCAAGACTACTGCTTCGGCTTCTTTAGACTCATCCTCATATCGGAGGATGTGTGGCACCATTCCACCTTCACGCGACGGTCGCAGTACCTTTTGGTGCCGAGTGCTATTGTGCGCGATTAGCGCGTTGGCATAGCCCAATATTGGCGCTACCGACCGGTAATTGGACTCCAGGCGCACCACCTTGGCTTCTGGCCAATCATCGCGGAAGCCTAAGATATGAGCAATCTCGGCACCTCGCCAACCGTATATTGATTGGTCGTCATCGCCCACGACACACAAATTTCTATGGCGCTCCGCGAGGGCTTTGACGATACGGTATTGTGAGTCGTTAGTGTCTTGATATTCGTCAATCAGGAGATGATCGAATCGCTTGGACTCAGCCATTCGCGCATCCGGATGTTCCGAGAACAGGCGATTGGTCACCAAGAGCAGGTCATCGAAGTCCATAGCGCCCGCGGCGCGCAGCTGAGATTGATATTTTGCGTAGGCGGCTCCTGCTAATTCCGCACGGTCGCCCTCCGCGTTGACCTGGGCGGATTGTGGAACAATGCCCTGGTTTTTCCACCCTCCAATGAAGGATAGAAGATCGCCGGGCCGCAAGTTGCCGGCATTCACCCGGATGTCACGCAGTGCGTTGCGCGCTAGCGTTTCTTGGTCGCTCCGGTCATAGATTGAAAATGCGTCAGGATATCCGAGTCGCCGGGCGTGCCGGCGCAAAATTCGCACGCAAAGCGAATGAAACGTTGAGATCTCTGGCGGTGCCGCTGCGATTTTGCGGCGACCGAGCAGAGTCAAGGCACGCTGTCGCATTTCACGCGCGGCCTTATTCGTAAAAGTAACCGCCAAGATGCGTGACGGCACGACGCCATGCTTGATAAGCTCGGCGATCCGGTAGGTGATAACTCTTGTCTTACCGGTGCCTGCACCTGCCAGAACCAATAATGAACCCTTAAGCGTAGTTACGGCCTCGCGTTGTGCGGGATTGAGATCGGGCACTCTGTGCCTTTACGGACATTGCTCAACCGAGTCAAGCGAGTCACACTGTGGAAAGGAATTTCAACCATGCAACTTCGGGGGAATTGCCCGACTTGGCGCACACCGGCCAAACCTCTGGCATCCTTCGTTCTTCGAGCGCCAGCGTGACTCCGAAAGAATCTTGACGGCAGTCTCAAAAGCTGGCGAAAAATGTCCAGACCGCGACATTCGCGTCGAAGCATACCGTGCTGGTGCTTGAGCAAGCATAGCCGGTCTTAGTCGGCCAGGCGTGTCCTTCGTCGTGAGAGCACATGATGACTGGAAAGCCTGCATTGCAGTTCTGGAAAGTCGGCGTAACCCAATCGACCGCGGAAGTGCCATCGGGCTCCACTTTGGACAGGGCTTGTGGATACGCGAAGATGGCCTTGCCTCCGCCGGTGTTTGCCGATTCGAGATTGAACGAGGTCTGCGTGCCTGCACCAGTGCCGCTCACACCATGGAAGCCAATCAGCAACGGTAACGGCGTGGCTGCCCCAAGGCACCTCCGGCCGGTCCTGTAGTGCCAGAATCCGAACCACTGCAGCCGACAGCGAAAACAACAATCGCAAGAGTGAATAATTGAAGTGATTTCGAATGCACGGGTGCCTCGCAGTCAATGTTTCTGTCAGGTATTCCCGCGGGGGCAGTTCATGATCATTTCGATCAGCCGCGACGCATGAATTTCCTGGCCGACCCAACGCCTAGCGCAATCGCATCCCAGGTCTAGCTCCCGGATCCGGTGATATGGCGAATAGTCCCTCCGTAGCGCCACCGCTAGCGCAAACGATCATGCCTTCGCTGACGCCAAACTTCATGCGTCGCGGCTCCAAATTGGCAACGAACACCACGAGCCTGCCGACGAGGGATTCGGGAGTGTATGCGGATTTGATACCCGCGAAGACGGTGCGACGCTGATCGCCTCCCAGTGACAACGTCAATTTAAGTAGTTTTTTTGCCTCGGAAATGCCTTCGGCCTTTACGATGCGCGCCACGCGCATGTTGACCTTCATGAAGTCGCCAATGTTGCAAATGCCCGAAATGGGTTCAGCCTTCACCGCTGAATCGTCGTCAACACTCTGCTCCGAAGGGCTCGATTCTTCCTCGATTTCTCGGCTCTCTTCGATCATCAACAATAGTTTCTTGGGATCGACTCGGTTAAGCATATGCTCGAAAGAGCCAACCTCGACCCCAAGCAGCGGGGTATCGACTTCGTCGAAACTGCGAATCGGCAACTTGAGCAACGCCCCGCATTGTTCGGCCAGACGGGGCAGCACCGGGGTCAAATAAACGACTATTTGACGAAAGAGATTGAGGGCTACCGAGCAGACATCCCGCAACTCGGAGCCACGCGCAGGATCCTTCTTGAGCGTCCATGGGGCGAGGCGATCTACGTATTCATTGGCGCGGTCGGCTAGTGCCATGACAGCGCGCATCGCTCGTGCGAGATCGCAATTTTCGTAGGCTTCACCAATTTCGTCCTTACGACGTGCGGCTTCGGCAAAAAGTCCCCCGTCGTCCGGATATACCTCGCTCAGGGTTTCCCCTTGCATAAACCGCGCGGTCCGGCTCGCCAAATTGACGACCTTGCCGACGATGTCCGAATTAACCTTCTTTTCGAATTCATCCAAGTTCAGATCCAGATCTTCTGGGCGAGATCCCAGTTTGCTCGCGTAATAGTAGCGCAGGTACGCTGGATCTAAGTGATTGAGGTAAGTTCGTGCCATCACGAACGTCCCCTTCGATTTACTCATCTTTTCGCCTTCGACCGTCAAGAACCCGTGAATGTGAACCTTGCGCGGCAGGCTGAACTTGGCCGAGCGGAGCATTGCGGGCCAAAACAAAGTGTGAAAATAGGTAATATCCTTGCCAATGAAGTGATGCACTTCAGTCTCACTCGATCGCCACCAAGTATCGAAATTCTCACCGGTAATCGCGCACCATTCTCGAGTTGCACCGATGTAGCCGATGGGGGCATCAAACCAAACATAGAAAAATTGCCCCGGCTCGTCGGGGATCTCGAACCCAAAGTAGGGCGCAGGGCGAGAAATGTCCCAATCATGCAGCGGCTGACCCAAGAAAAATCCCTTCAGATAGTTAGCAATGCCTGGCTCGAGGTGATCCCCTGATTGCGTCCAAGAATCCAAGAATCCATGTTGCTTCTCAACATTAATGAATAGATGCTCCGCTGTTCGTAGTTCGGGTTGGGCGCCGCTCAATGTACTCTTCGGGTTCTTCAAATCAGTCGGTGAATAGGTTGCCCCGCATTTGTCACAACTGTCGCCGTATTGATCGGGCGATCCGCACTTCGGACATTCACCTCGAACGAATCGATCTGCCAAAAAGCTTTGCGCCTCGGGATCGTAAAGCTGCTGCACATTGCGCCGCTCAACCGCTCCTTCAGCTTTCAGCGCGGCCCAGATCTCGTTGCAAACGGCGCGGTTGTGTTCGGAGTGGGTGCTACCGTAGTAGTCAAAGGCAATGCCGAAATCTGCGAAGTCATGCCCATGCGCCTCTGCCATCTGCTCGATAATTTTCAACTCGGTGGTCCCCTCCATTTTCGCGCGAATCATGATTGCCGTCCCGTGAGTGTCATCCGCGCAAACGTATAGGCATCGGTGCCCGCGCAATCGCTGATCCCGCGCCCAGATGTCCGTTTGAATGTATTCGACGAGGTGACCCAGGTGAATGGGCCCGTTGCGTAGGGTAAGGCGCTGGTTACCAATATGCGGCGTGTCATCGTGGCCGAAGGCTAATGCTAGATCGCGATCGACCCAGCGTGGATTTGCCGGCGACGATTTTGCCCACCAAAAGTCGAGGTTTTAGGCTGATTTTCCAGCGATTTCCTGCGGCCCGCCAACCAGGTTTCTGGGCGGCCATTTGGCCCGGTCAAGTGATGGGTATCCGTTGCGGTCTCGGCGAGATAACAATTAGTTGACTATGAAACTTCTCGAAGGTCAGGTGGTGATCATCACGGGCGCTGGCAATGGTATCGGCGCATCGGTTGCAAGGCTATTTGCGCAACACGGAGCCAATATTGTCGCCAATGATCTCGGTACCGGTCGCGATGGCGTGGGGTGCGACCCGTCCGTCATAGCCGGCATTGTCGAAGAACTGCGCGCTTTGGGGTGCAGTGCGATCGCCAGCAACGACGACGTCTCATCGCGATCGGCGCCGAAAACTTGACTCGACTTGCCCTCGACGCATTTGGAAGTTCGACGTGCTGGTAAACTGTGCAGGTATTCAGCGCGATCGATCACTACTGAATATGGACTCTGAAACCTGGCGCGCTGTGCTAGACGCGCACCTTGGCAGCACGTTCAATTGCTTGCAAGCGGCCGCAGTCGTAATGCGAACGCAAGGTCGAGGCCGTATCGTCAACACTACGAGCGCGGCGGGCCTGCTGGGTAACTTCGGGCAGGGCAATGCATCCGCAGCAGCCGCGGGTGTCTATGGGTTAACTCTGAACCGCCGCAATTGAGCTTCAGCGTCACGGTATTTTGGTAAACGCCGTAGCTCCAATTGCAAAAACGCGTCAAACCGAGGATCTCCCGATGTTTCAAAAGACATCGGCATTGTCGCCCGAGCATGTGGCACCCGTTTACTCATTTTTGGCGAGTCAATTGGCCAGCGAAGTGACAGGACAAGTACTGACCGTCGCAGGAAGCCGATTGCGGTGTACCGGATCCTTGAGAGTGCCGGTCGCTTCAAAGAAACCGGTAACGGAGTTTGGACAGCCGAAGAAATCGCTGAACAATTCTCTGAACTTTCGCGAGCATGAATCCTGAGTTCCCGACCCCAGTGGCTGCGTTTGGTAGTGAACGGACGAGCGGGTCACCAACGAAACCAGACGCACGGCGTGCCGGCAATTCAAATAGGAACGGCAAACAGGACTTCGCCGGCTGAGAGGAGTCCCATTAATTACTTGAATCTGTATGCATTGATGGGTTGAGCGGGTCGTAGTAATCGCCTTTGGCACGAAATACGGCCTGGCCGTGCGCCGATGGCTTCTTGGTAGAGCGAGGTACAGAAACGGGCTTTACAACAGTAAATTTTGGTTTGGCGCTCTGACCCGCCAACGCTGCAGCAATGTCACCGGTTGAACGCTTCGAATCATTAGCTTGCCCGGAGGCGGACGGTCCGGCGCTGGCACTTGTATCAGTCGCGGAAGCGACGGAGTTTACATTGACAGCGGAGGCAGGTGAGATTTGGCGGTTTTTGCGGTGAAGCAATTGCACTCGGATCCGGCCTATTTGACGGGGATGCCGCGTGCGACGTCGCAGCTTCCTGCATCTGCGTGACGATCCAAGGCAAGCGTACGGGCGTAATCCGGCCGCCCCCTTCAGCGATTAGCTGATTGACTGAGCGCGAAGTACCAAACTGCGGCCCACCGAGCACACGCTGTTCGACCTGTGCGTACTCTCGCTGCTGCTTTGCCTCCTGTGCGGCTGAATACAATACGTCGTTGCGATAAAGGGTGAGCAGCAGACCAGCCGCTATTGCGGTCTGCAGAAGCCAGCTCCCTCCCCTGCGCTGGAGCTCGGGAGCACCAATGCTAAGCGCGAGCGGTGGCGCGCTCACCATGTATTCAGGTGCTGACCGCGTGACCGCTGACACAGTTGACGTGACTGCCTTCGGCGCAGAAGGTTCAATCCCTGCGACCGTTCCCAGGGGTAGCCATTGCGCCATGCCTGGCTGCCAGAGGAGTGTTTGCTCATTGATAACGTCAAGGCGGAAGAAGTCGTCGAGCTGCTCAAGCGATAGCGTCCGAACCTCTCCGGGACCCATCAGAACATACCAGAACGCTTCGAGTTCCTCGTCGTCCTGCGCGCCAATCAACGTTGACAGCTGTGACCACTGTTGCATCCCCGTTTGCCAAACGAACGTCTGCTCGTCAATCACCCCCAGGCGAAAAAAGTCGTCGAGCTGCTCGAGTGATAGTGTCCGAACGTCACCGGGACCCATCAAGACTTGCCAATCGTCTTCCGTCGCGGGCGCCGGCTGCTGGCCAACCAACGTCGCCAAGGGCAGCCAATGCTGCATGCCTTGCTGCCAAACGTAAGTTTGTTCGTTGATGACGCCGAGCCGATAAAAATCATAGAGCTGTTCGCGGGACAGCGCTCTTACGTCGCCGGCACCCACTTGGACGTACCAACTCTTTTCTTGACGATCGTCAACTTCTTGCACGTCATCAACGTCGTCGAATTCGTCAATCTCATCGATCCTGTACTGATCCAGGTTGACCGGCCTGCCCATCATGGGGTATGACGACACGCACAAAAACTACTGACGATGTGCGGGCTCGACAAGGGTTTTAGAGACCCGACCCGGCGCGCCGCAGTTTTTTGCGCATATTTCTAGCCTTGCGAGTTTTTGGCAAGAAACTAAGTTCTCCGATCGGCGCCAGATCCCGAGAACGGGAAAAACTGGTGGGGCGACCGTAATTCGTGAATATTTGAATATAAACCCTGGTTTATCTCTAGTACATCGATTCTCTTGAATCGATGTACTAGAAATTCGCGAAGCGAATTTGGGTTTGGGCGAATGCCCAAGGCAATGAGGATAGTAGCGCGATTGGCCGCTTAGCGGCCGGGTCCGCAGGACCCATCACTTCAGTGGAATCGCGCTACTAGTGCGGCGCGGCCGGTAGACATCACCGACGCCGGAAATTGAGGCTGCAATGGGAAGAAAAGACTGGCAGCAAATGGACAGCAAAGACGACCTTGCCGCGATCGGCATCTCGCCGCATCGCGGTCGTGGATGGCGAGTTTTATCGGGTATCTTGCTAGTGGGCATGGCAACATTTACGACCGCTTACTACTTACCTCTTTACCGCGCGCACGCCGCACTCAGACAGGAATACCGGACGCTTTCAAGCCAAGCCAATACGCAGCATAAGCAACTGACGATACCCTCGATACTTTAAAACAGGTTTCGACCGACGCGACCATTTGGATGAGATCGCCGGCAATAACGGAGAATTAGTGATGCTCTGTTACCTCAGGCTGAGAGCTTGGAGCACGATTTAAGTCGCTTAAGCAGTTCCTCGGTCAGGGTAAGCTACAACTGGTGCGGCAATCGGAGAAACTGCGCATAACCATGGCGAGCCCTTTGCTCGTGGCAGCCACAGGTGCGGACTTGACGGATGTCGGAAAAAGGTGTTATGTCTTGTCGGTGGCACGATCAAGTCGGCGGACGTGCGCGTTGTAGTAGAGGGCTATGGCGCAGGTTCAATGCCTAGGAACACAGCCGCATGGCAAGTGGCAGCGACTCGGGCCGGCAATGCAGCGCAGCTGCTAGGAGAAGTTGTGGCGTCGACTCGACCGCATTGAGGTACATGTAACCAATCCAATGCCTAGCCCGGATGGCATCGCGATACTGCTAGAGATAACACCGGGCTAGGTGGATTCTGTCTCAGCTTCGCTGCCTACGGCCTGAAGAATTTTTCGCGTTCGATTGAATCGAGCCACTTAGCAGCCGTAATGGTCGCGTAACGGCACGCGCGACGATGTTGCATTCGAGGTCGCACGACAGTAACGTCGGCACTGGCCGTCCGAGGCCCGATCGGCTTGAAAGGAATGAACACGTGAAAGGCGTAACGGTTGGTGGTCGCGCATTGGGTCTATTCTCGCTCGTCATTTTTGCTAACGGCGGCTGCTCCAGCGCAAGCTCCAAACCAGCAGGTACGGGTGGTTTGACGTCCTTTGGCGGCAATGATGCACAAGCGACTGGAGGTAGTCTGTCTTTAGGGGGTGCCACCAGTGGCGTCGGCGGTTCGTCAACGGGGGGCATCGCCGGCGCGACCAGCACCAAACTCGTAATACGTACCCTGACCGCTGGCACCGACTTCGCCTGTGCCGCCTTAAGCGATGGCACTGTTCATTGCTGGGGAGACGGCTTCAAGGGTCAGCTGGGCAATGGCGTGCAAAATCAAAGCCCGGTTCCTACTTCAGTAAGCAATGTC
The DNA here is from genome assembly GCA_963835565.1 of uncultured delta proteobacterium. Lineage (GTDB taxonomy): Bacteria > Myxococcota_A > Polyangia > Polyangiales > Polyangiaceae > FEN-1139. The sequence goes on along the minus strand of CAWIGY010000108.1, from coordinate 80,926 downwards.
GCAAATGCCACGAGTGTCTCCGCCGGAACGTCACATGCCTGCATATTGCTCCGTGATGGCAGCTCGCTTGCTGGGGCACAGATGGCTCGGGCGAATTGGGCAACGGCCAAATGTCAAACTGCAGCCCGGTTGCCGTCAAAGTTTCAAATGTTGCTAATGTCACCGCAATTTCTGCGGGAAAGACCTTCTCGTGCGCGCTGATTTCAGGGCGGCACTGTTCAATGCTGGGGTGACAATTCCTATGGGGAGCTTGGTAACGGCACGACGACAGCAGCATACCAGTATCGTCTCATCCCTATCCAATGTGTCCGGATCGCCACCGGAGACGGGCAGAGCTGTGCTGTCCTTAGTAGTGCACTGTACAATGCTGGGGCCTGAACAGCAGCGGCGAACTCGGCAACGGCAGTACCACTAACAGCAGTAGCCCGGTCCCTGTTTCGAATCTCAGCAATGTGGCCAGTGTTTCCGCTGGCACCGCCCACACCTGCGCAGCCATCAAGGACGGTACCGTGCAGTGCTGGGGCAAGAATGGGCACGGTGAGCTCGGTGACGGCACTACCGTTGACCGACCAGCGCCAGCGCCGGTTGCGGGAATACATGCTGCAACAATTTCTGCTGGATATAATCATAGTTGCGCCGTGATCAAAGACGGCTATATTGAATGCTGGGGTGATAATACTGTCGGCGAATTGGGAGACGGCACTACGAATGGTTCTCCAACGCCGGTACAAGTTTCGGACACCACAGTGCTGTTGCAGTAGCTGCAGGACAACAATACACTTGCGCGCTTGACTGGCCGGAGCGGCAAGCTGTTGGGGCCACAATTCCTATGGCCAATTGGGAAACAACTCTACCGCGAATAGTTCCGTGCCTGTGCCCATCAGCGGTTTTTAAGGACAAGCTCCTATATCGGCAATACTAGTTTCCACTACAAGATCCGACCCTGTTGGATGCCGCTCGGCAAAGAAGATGTGGATCGGATAGCGGTTACCCACGGAAATTTCAAATCTTTTGCGCGGTCGGCAAGCTTAACCGACGCAGTTTCAGCATTATGCACGCCCCCGAGATCAATCGCCAAATGCCGATTGATGAATACGAAGACGTCGTCGTCTCCCGTAAAAGTGAATACCTCGTTGCCTTGGTAAGTGAAGTTGGTGCTGGTTGCTAATGTGAAACTATAATTGTGCGGCTGCCCTTGATTGCCGAACAGCTGATTATCAATGGGGGAAGAATGCATAATTTTGATAAATGAAGATGCCTGGCTGATCCGATGAAGCCGTCAACGGTAAGTCAATTGACGTGGAAACATTGATGGCCGGTGGTCCCGGTACGTCATGATACCATTCGTTAAATGTTTGGGGGCCCTGCACAGTCAGGCTGGGGCCCGATAATGCATAGACTGGCGTATCATCTGAACCGAGCAGAGCCTCCACGAAACCACGGTCGTCGACCGAGGTTGTAATTTCCGGGTGACCGAAATCGGCGGGTTGCCCGTTCCTGAAATCTCTGATTATCGCGTGTAAAGTGGGAGGCAACGGTTGTGGGCATGCAAGCCGTCCAGGTTCCGTTGTCGCAGGTCAGCTTGCCTGTGCCACAAACGCTGCTGCAAGTTTGCTCTTGATGGCCTACCTGGCACAGACTCCATTGATTGTCAGCGCAGGTCTTTTGACCATTGCCACAGGCATTGGTGCAATCTTGGGTTTGTATCGCAACCGCACATGTCTGCCAGGTATTGCCGGTACACACTTGAGTACCGGTCCCACAATTGTTGCGGCACGTACGCGTCGTCTGCGGCACGACGCAATCGCCCCAGCTGTTGTTGGTGCAACTCATGCTCCCGCTGCCACAATTATTGCTGCACGGCTGAGACTTCGGGGCAACCTCACAAAGTTGCCAGAATCCCGCTTTGCATTGTTGTGCGCCGGCACCGCACACATTCTGGCAGCCGCGCGACGCACCGGATTCGAAACAGGGTTCAAGCACGGGAAGTGAAGAGCGCGAACCACAAGCGAGCGCGGCAATTAGAGCCAATCCAGCAAACCCATTTCGGGTTAGTGCGAACCGATGGCAAAACTTTGTCACGCGCTAGCGTACGTCGGATTTCGCGCATTTCAAATGCCGCGCAGTGAATGGGTCTTCATACCGGAGAAATTAGTATCAGCTCAGGTCAATGATCTAACGGGGCGCAGTTGGTGGGCCCGGGCTCTAATCCTGCTGTTTGTCTGGGACCCGACCCAGACAACAACCAACCCAATCAAAACATCGGAACCGGAGTGAAAAAGTGCAGCGGGCTGCACTTTTTCAAGGAGGTAGACAGGTCCTCGCGCAGCGAGGAACGCCCGAAGGGCGTAGTGAACGAACCGGTTTAACCACCGAGCCACTGTCTTTAGGGGACAGTGGCTCAAGGGCCCGGGCCGTTAGAACTGCGCCAATTATTTCAGACGTAACTTTGCATCGCTGCCAGGATGGGGAGGGATCTGAATTTACCTTGCTTACGTAAATAGAGTGAAAATCTTGCATCCCTGGCGTACGTCGAGTTAACGGCGTACTTATCACTCTGGACGGTCTTGCAGGTGAGCGGGCAGAGAACCACATTGTTGTTCGCGTCGAGGTACCAACCATCGTTACCGGTGGTATTAGTGGCTGTCACGCCACAGGTTTGATCAGATGTTTGAAGAATCAGCCACTTGCCGTGGCGTGGCGGTCTGGGAATTTACATTTTCGTCATAAACGACATTAATCTTGCTGGGGTCGGGTGTTCCGCCGCCAGATGGAGGCGGGATCGTGACGGTACAGGGAATTGCCGCTTTTATGATGGCATTGAGCGCGGCCGCCAAGTCCTGCGCAAAGTTAGTCGATTGGGTCATATCGAAGTGGCAGTAATTGGGGCCACTGTCCTGCACATCCCGCAGTAAAAGGAGTGCCGCCCGCGGTAGCCGCCGCCGACAGCCAGGGTCGACCGTCTTCTCCTGTGCATGACTGTGCGTCGCTGCCCGGTGATCCTATGATGAACGTCTTTACGGTCGGAGTGCCATTGCGAATGCAGCAGCGATGTCAGCGATGATGGGTGCCGTAGGAACAGGGCTACATTCAGCGCCAGTGCCCTCACATCCAGCCGCAATGGTGGGTTGCCCGTCCGTAATCAGCACCATGAACGGAGTCATGAACGAAAACGCGTTCGGTTGCACCGCCGTCATCACGCTAGAGTAAGCATAGTCGTACGCGTCCTGGGTCGGCGTGCCGCCTGCCGGCAGCGCACTAGACAAACCCTGTGCAATAGCCGCTCTTTGCGCGGTATTGGCGCTGGCAGCACCCAGCGGCGCCACGGGAATTATCGCCGCAGTATTGACACAGTTGCTAACATCAATGGGCGTCGTATAGGTATTAGGAGTTGTATACATATTGGGGAAAAACAAGATGCCGACGCCCGTATTGTCAGGTAACCCGTTCAAAATTGCGTCGGACAAAGCGGCTTGAGTGACCTGCCACTTGGATGACACACCGTCGGTGCCGTTGTACTGAACGTCCTTCATTGACCCGCTGACATCAACGACAAACTCGAGTAACGCCGGATTGACTTCGAGTTCTGAACTCGTGCCGGCGCAAGCTGCGGATTCAATTTGCGACAAAATATCGGCTGTGGCTGTGGTCTTGCCGCCTACGAGGTTGGTGGTCCCGCTGCCATTGCCTGAACCTGCATTGCTGCCATTGCCGTCGCCGCCATTGCCGCTGCCGGCATTGCCGTTGCTGGACCCGCCGGTGGCGCAATCGAACGTACAGCCACCGCCCACATTACCGGCAGTATCCGCACCACCGCTCTTGGAGGAGCAGCTCAGAGCCAATATTCCAAGACACGCTAACGACGTAAAGTGCTTTACCATCTCAAGTCTCCCTTCAGCCAACCATCGAACCAATTCCCAGAAACCGAATATTTCCCAATTAAGAATCTTGCCTCTCGCCGGGCACGCTCAACGCGGGTCTATTGTGATTTCTCGGGTCATCAGTGACAAGCGCCTAAGAACATTAAAGACATTTTGTTCACCGAAAGCCCCCCGCCGGACCGGCAGAACTACGCTAGTAACCTTTGGGCACTAAGTGGGTTACGAACACTGCATGAGTTGCCTATCGATGACGTTCTCACCCCTCGGTATCGACTCTTACCATCCGAAAATGTGTGTGTGCTTGTGTGTGGACGGCGCTTGTTTTGGTTTTCCGTCAAGTGGCACTGCAATATCAATTCTTGATTGGTGTTGCACCCCCCAAGAAGCAAGACTTTTGATTTAGCTCCACTGCAATGCGAGAAATGGCTCGCCAGCGGCTAACGGGAATCCTCCCAGCCGGTTGCGCCATGTTTGCCATTTCTAATTGAAATGCCGGCACGCCGTGCGTTGGGTTTTCATTGGTTGCTAACTGGGTTCACGAGTGACACGCTGCATCATGATTTTGGCCTAGTAGCTCGATTCCACTGAAGTGATGGGTCCTTCGGACCCGGCCGTATCGGGAACAAAAGGCTGAGCGCAGGGTCGGGCCCATAAATGCATTGTTCGCGAGGAAGAAACTAGATGACGAAACCGTCATTGGACGACTCCAACTTTCGGCGTAATTTAGCGGAATCCCTTTGAACTCGACTGGGAATACGGGGGGCGAACGTCGCCCTGATTGCTCGGCCAGACCTTACGAGTAAGCTTGGACGGATCCCCGAAGCGGATCGATTGTCCCAAGGCTATTTCCATTATGCGGTCGCGCGACGCCTCCATCCCTTTTTTCCTGTGGATCGCGTCGGCCATCCTCTTTCACCTCTCGGGACGCAACAGCGTCGAGCAGGTGATGACAGTCGTGGAAGAAAAACGGTCACTGCGCAACTTCGCCGCCCAAGTGCAGCGCGAGGTACGCCTGGAGACGCGGCCCGTCGAAATCGCGTTGTTGACGCAGCCGCCCGTGCCCGAGACACCGGCGCCCACCGCGGAAGTCGTGCCGCCAAAACCAAAACCCTTAAAGAAGAAGCCCGAAAAGCCAGTCGAACCGGAAGAAAAGAAACCGGAAATAGAAAAACCCCCGGAAAAGCAAGCAGAACAAAAGCCGCCCGAGAAGAAGGAATCTGAAGAGAAGAAGGCTGAGACGAACAAGAAGCCGCCACCGCAGCTCATTTTGCCGCCCAAACGCGCCATTGCGGTTCGACAGCATTTGAAGGACGAAAACCAGCCTGAGAACAAAGATGCTGAGTTTTTGGGCGACAAGAATAACAAGGTCGATGAGCAAACGCAGTCGCGCATTACTTCAACCGATCAGAACGAAGAGAAACCAACGCCAGGCCAGAAGCACGTGGGACCGGAAAAGGAACCCGGGAATGCGGATGAATCTCGAGTCGCGAGTTCCGAGGGCACTGAGGACAAAGGGTCGGCGTTGCCGCCCGAAGCAAGCGAACCCAAACCCATAGTACCGCCCACGAATCAGAGCCCGGTCGCGCAGCAAGAACCACCCGCGCCCAACGGTCCAAGAGCTAACGAAGCGCCGCCGCCCACGCCCAAGCCCGTCGAGGAAAAGCCGAACAATCCACCGGCACCTCAAATTGCGGCTGGGGATGAAGGCGAGCCATTCTTCGGGCCCGCTCCCAACATAACGCCTTCGCCCCCTAAAAAGCGCCTGCCTCCTCCACCCCAGAAAAATCGCTATAGCTACGGCATGGGCCTTGGCTCAGGTCAAACGACACCCGGCGGGATCAACTTAAATCTGTCGTTCAATCAAGCCCAAGCGGTGGTCGGCAAGGAACAACTCGACAAGGACCGAAGAGCGGATTCCTTGCGCCTGCGCAGCAAGCACCGGGGTTCCTGGGCGATGGTGGGCCTGAATCGCTGGAAAAGCGCGATTGAGAATTATGTGCCGCATGTGAAGGCCGGCAATCAAACGGCGCTCAATACGCGCGCCGTGCCGTTCGCAAATTACCTCAATGCGATGCACCAACGCATTCACGTGATATTCGCGGACGAATTCCTGACCGCCCTGGATCAGCTACCCAAGAGTAGTCCACTGAACAATTTTGAGATGCATACGGAATTGGAAATCATTCTGAATCAGACTGAAGGCGGCGTCGTCAATATGGGGATCGTCAAGACCAGCGGAGCGACCGCCTTTGACATCAACGCTCTTGAAGCGGTCAATAAGGCTGCCCCCTTCGGCAAACCACCCAGTGAAATCGTGTCGCCCGACGGCAATGTTTACTTGCACTGGGAATTCCACAGAAATCCTGACATGGCCTGCTCGACTTGGTTTGCCTATCCATACATACTTAAAGGTCCACCTCCGCCCGCCCCCGCGCCCCAACAAAAATTGCCGCCATCTCGTGGTCTTGAGCGACCTCCACTCGGCCAATTTGTTCCAACAGGATTCGTGATTCCCGAGCGTCCTAGCTCGCCCGCCGCGAGTCACCCGACTCGGTTTGACTGAAGGCAACGACGTGAGCCGGCCGAGTCCGATTTCCCGGGGTATAATTCGCCTTACGGTAATCTCAGCCCTGTTGGCCGTAGTTTTTGGGCGCGCGTTGGCAGAGGCTTTGCCGGGCTCTCGCTCTGGCCTGTATAAGCTGCTTGAAGCTAGCCGGTTATTGGGCGCCTTTTGGACACAGCTGCTGGCATTTCTAATTGTACTGGTTTGCGGACGTCTCGCTTTCATCACCTGCAAAGACCAGCGATTCACCACCGCGCACCGCTTCATCGTGACGCCTGCGGCAGCCGCCGTCATTGCGCTCGTCATCGCGGCTTGCCTTGACTTTCTGGTGGGCCCATCGACCCCCGAGATTTCCCTAATTTTGGGGATTGCCGGCACGCTGGTCGCCATTCACGCTACCGGCATATGTCTCAGGCCGATTCGCCTGCGCGCTTCGGGAATTGTGCTCGGGCTGGTGGGCGCAGCCAGTATGGCTCAAGTTTCTGCTCGGGTGCTGGCATTGCAAGCCAGTGACGCCGCGCTGCCCACGCAGTACATCGTGGCGCGGTGGTTAGCTAGCCTAGCGACCCTCCTCGATGCCGGTGCTCTCCTCTTTGTCGCTATTTGGCTGGCATCTACCTGGACTAGGGGTCGTTACGCGCTTATAGCTGTTTTGGGATTCGCCGTCACTCTCAGTGAACTATCGCAGCGAGGCTCTCGGCCCAAGGCCGGATTTGCGGAAGTACTGCTGTCGCGAAGCCTGGCTCAATTGCATCGTGAACCGAGTTCCTTGTTCTCGCGCCCAGTCCAAGACACGCAGGAGCTCATGGCGATCCTCCTGGTAATTTTGCTGTTGTGGCGTCCGCGCGCCGTGTCACCCGAGCAACGGCTGAGCTTGGCGATGGTGCTATTGGCTCGGTGCTCACCCGATATTCCGCTATGTTCCGGGCTGTTAGTGACCGGAGCCCTCGGGCTTTCGTTGTTGGCCATGGACTCGGAGGTAAGTTCGGCGAATGGGGCCGCTGACCCAGGCGATGCATGCCGCCATCCGGCAGCTTCTCGCCCGTTGGAGCACGACCAAAGGCTGAACGTTGCCCGCCAGCTCAGCAACAACACAAGCGTGTATAGGGATTTTCGGTCGCTGAGTTGGACCCTTGGGCCGTTCAAGGCCAAAAGCAATCTCAAGTATCCGTTGGCGGACGTAGAGCCGAAGCAGTGATATGTTGACAGGCCTCTCGGCGATAGATCACATTTTTCAAGATTTTTAGTGCTAAGCACCATTGCCTTGGTTTGGAGGGAACATGCAGTTGTCTCGGTTATTGCGGCTTTTCCCACTCGCCGCTCCGCTACTAGTCACCACCGTCGCAAGAGCTCAATCGGCAGAACCGCCCGTGACAGGGAGAGGATTGGTTGGAGGTGCTTTGTTGGGAGGCGAGGTGGTCCTTTTAACTGAGGCCGCAATTAAAAGTGAAGCCCGCTTGGGCTTACTACGTGGGTGGAGGCATTGGAATGATCGGGGGTGGTATTGCCGGTCACTATTTGGAGAGCAGTCTCTCTTCCAAAGAAGCGATGTACATGCTCTCCGCCGGCATGTTGCTGGTCATCCCTGCGACTGTCGCAGCGTTGAACGCGGCGTCCTACGACACACCCCTAGAGTATACGCAGGACACGCCACCCACGGACCAGCCCAGCGATGACGCCTTTTTGTCCGGGGGCACCAACCCAGGCAATGATATGCCGACTATGCCCGCGATGAAGTCGCAGGCTGCGCCACCCAGCGTCGCGCCCCCGACATCCAGCCCGCCTCCGGCTGCTCCGGTAACCCCGCCGCCCGCGGCAGCGCCGCCGCCGGCGCCCGCCAATCCGACTAGTAGCCCGACGCCTGCGCAGCCGCAGGGCGCGCAATTGCAACATCGGTCGCGCACGGTAGCGCGCTGGCGCGCAGCACCCGTCTATGTTCCGCCTGCACTACTGGATATTTCGGGTAAGGAGTTAGCCTTGACGGTCCCAGCGGTTGAAATCCGCGATACCTACACTCGGCGCGAAGTGGCGATGTATGGGGTCAAACAGCAGACCGAAGTGCGAGTCCCTTTGTTTCAAATGATATTTTGAACGCTGATTGGTGACCCAGCGCTAATGCCCCCTTTCAGTAATCGACCCGTATGCCGTATCATTAGTGGCTCGGGCCGATCGGTTCGGCATCGTTTTCGCCAAACCCCATCAACTTGACAGCCACTATGCAAAAGCCAAGCACCTCGCGCGGTCGCTCCACTCACGACCCGTCCCTTGGTAAAGTCATTGCCGGACGATATCGCCTTGAAGCGCGCATCGGCGAAGGTGGCATGGGCGTAGTCTATCGCGCACGCCACGTACTTATCGACCGGGTTGTAGCCGTCAAGTTGATCAGACCGGACTTGCGCGGAGAAACGCACTTGCGTGCCTGGATGTTGCGCGAAGCCCGAGCCGCTAACCGGGTGGACCACGCGCACATCATTGATATTCACGATATCGGCGAAACCGACGATGGCGAACTGTACTTGGTGATGGAATATCTCGTCGGCACTCCGCTGTCCGCGGAGCTTGCCCGCGGGCCTATGCCCATCCAGCGCGGCGTCGATATTCTCGAGCAAATGTGCGCCGCGCTCGCGCGCGCTCACGACCTGGGCGTTGTACATCGTGACTTGAAGAGCGACAACATCCTGCTCACGACTCGCGGTGGCCGTAAAGACTTCGTAAAGATCCTGGATTTTGGCTTGGCGGCACTGGCACACGATCCACGATTGGCGCCCAAAGGGGCTGTATTTGGCACGCCAGAATACATGTCACCCGAGCAGGCGCGCGGAGAACAGGCGGGGCCACAGTCCGATTTGTATGCCCTCGGGATTTTGTTCTTCGAAATGCTGACGGGCCAATTACCCTTCCGCTCGAACGATCGTGAAACGCTCCTCGAGATGCAGCGCACGGCCAACACGCCGCGACCTTCATCGATTCGCAAAGACTGCCACCCGGTTGCAGAAAAAACCGTTTTGAAATTACTAGAGAAGGATCCTCGCAAGCGCTTCCGCGATGGTCATCACTTGCTCGAAGAGCTCAAAGCGTTGCAGCGCTCGCTGCCCAGCACGTCATGGGAAAAAGAAGGAACGGAAGCTACAGCGGCTCCGCCGCTTCCGCCGCCGGCAAAGTCGCCCAGTGTGATCGAATGGGCAAGCCGCGCCGGCCTGTTCGCGCGCATGACGGCTCGGGCTTACCCTTCGAACAACAGCCCTCAGGATGTGCAGCAAGCATTGGATTCGCTTTGGGAGTTGGCCGCCAAAGCGAATTCGCTCGAAGGTGAAATCGCAAGTCACACGCGAAAACTCGAAGCACTCGAACGCCGGGGTCGAGCCCTGCGAGCTGAGATTGGACGAAAAGTTGAGGAACTCGCCCAGGAAGAGTCGCGCTGCTTGCGCGAGGCGGCTGCCTACGCCGAAGAAGAAGAAACCGCTCGGCTCGATCTTTCAAAGGCGCAACAGGTGTCTCGTGATCGCCAGGCCGTGGCGGATCAAGCTGAGCGCGCGGCAACCGGAACCAGGGCCATTTACGAGGCGGCAGGAGCAGCTAAGGCGTTGATTGATGCCAAGCGCGATTGGCTACGAACTCGCGAAGAACGACGTGCGGCAAAAGAAGCCGTTGCACGGGAGCTGCGTCGCCAGATCGAAGAGCTGCGTTCTCAACTGGCACGTTATGCAGAAGCCCTGGAAGACGATTTGCAAGCCGGTCGCGACAAAGTGGCCAATCGGTCCCGCGAAGGCATTCGCCTAGAAAAGGCCTTCCAAGATGCCTCTAACGTTCTAGTGGGACATCTCAAAGGCAAGCCTGAATGCCGCGAGCTAATGTCTGAACTCAATGCCAGCAACAACGCTCCACAGAACAATAGTTCGATGGTCAGTTCGGGCGTCGCGCAGCAACCTGCGCAACCACCACGAGCGCTTAATCAATAGGCGCGTCGTCTCACGGCAATTTTGCGGAGAGAAATGACTTCAATTTAATTAACGTACGCTCGTCTTGCGCAAAGGGTGGCGCTACGTAACTGCGTGCAAAGCTTGCCACTTCGTCACAAACCTGCGCGGCAACTGTTGCATCTTGGACTATGTCTGACGGGCTCTTGCCACGTACTACTGCAATTCGCAGACCTGAAACAAAGTCATCCAGTCGTGCAAAGTCGGAACCGAGTAGTCTTTTGATTAGTGAAACGCCCTGCGCCAATTGCGGTAGCGGTGCAGGCGCTTGACCTTCGGCTAATTCACCCAGAGCGCGAGCTGCAGCGACTCGCAGAACGAACGCGTCATCGAGATATCCAAGATCATCAATGCCATCCGGTATGAGGTCCACAGATTTGAATGCATACCCGACTGCTCCAGCCACCCAAAGACGCAGTGCTTCGGATTGCTGCGAATCTTTCAACAGCCCCGCGACGGCCGTAAGGTCATCGGCTAACGATCGCAGCCACTCAGGTAATGCATTTAGTGCCTCTCGCGAAGACTGGTCCATGATACCATCCTTTCTAACGGGACTCTTCCCGGCTGGCACCGCTAGCCGTACCATTTGCAGCCGGATAGGTCGATGACTAGGGTAACAACTGCGCAGTCCTCGGTCCCGGCAGCGCTAATATCCTGAGCGCATTGCCGCCAAGGATTCCACGTACTTCCGAATCAGTTAGCCCTGCTGCGCGTAGCGCAGGCACCAAGTGCTGCACGTCGGCTAATGTCTCGAGGCCGCGCGGCGGGCGGATGCCACCCTCAAAATCTGAACCAATTGCAACATGGCTGACGCCCACTCTTTTTGCAATGTAGAGCATTTGCTTGACGACATCTGCGATGGTCGCCCGCCGCCCCGGTACCAAGAAGGCAGAATGAAAGTTGACCCCAATAATTCCGCCAGTTCTTGCAATTGCATCCAACAAATCGTCTGACAGGTTACGTCGATGATTCATCAAGCGCCTCGCATTTGAATGCGAGGCCACGACTGGTCGCCCTAGGCTCAAAGCGAGTTTCAAGACATCGGCCGCCGTACGATCAGACGCATGCGAAATGTCGACGATGGCACCCAGTTCGTAGATGCGGGTAACAACCTGCCGCTCCAAGCGCCGTCAGACCGAAATCTTCTCCATGGTAGTCCATCGAAGATGCGGCCAATGCATTGTGTTGATTATGAACCAGTCCAAAGAGACGCACGCCACGTCGAACCCAACGCTCCAAGGCTGGTAGGTCATCACCGAGTGTCCCCATTCCTTCAAATGAATAGAACGTGCGAACTTGCCCCGCGGCAGGCTCGGCTCCCGGATGCGCGTATATATTCTGCTTATCCAAGGATTCTTCAATATTTTGCCAGCTCTGCTCATAATCGCTGACCGTCGGTACTTTCTTGGACGCGGTGACAGGCACAAACAAGGGAAACACCACCGCATAAAGGCCACCTTTCTGCGCCATTTCGGCTGAGAACTGCCCCGTTCCGCGAAGAAATGAGGCTTCTTTGTAATTGTGTTGATAGGGAATGTCAACGTGCAAATCGACATAGGGAATCGCACCGTCTAATTCAAGCGTTGGCAAGGCACGAGCGCCACCCGAGGCCGCAAACGCTAGAAACCCACCCAGTGGGATCAACCAATCTAGACGCGCGTGCGAAGTCATTAAGATGTGGAAGTAACCCTAGAGACCAACGGTGTAACCCAATTGCACTCCAATCACCGGAACGCTGGGACCGAAGAATTGCATGTAACGTGCTTCAAGGATAGGCCCACTCCTCGGGGTAATAGCCGCCTGTACACCTGCTCCCGCTCCGACAAACCCGTCACCGCTGCGTTTCCATGCGTTGAGTTTGCAGTCTGGACACAAGCCCCGAGAATCCGTGTACTCAACTAGGACACTGCCATCCGCCTCGGCGATACCCCCGGATACGAAAATGTAAGGCCGAACACCGGCGGCAGCGAATGGATCGCGGGCAAGCCACAGCGCAGCACGGCCTTCGCCATGAAAGTAGCATGAATGACCGATCGCCGGGCGCTGTTTCAGCCTTGCCGGCAATGGCCGAACCCAGGCGCAAGCCCAGCGAAAACCTGACGAGCAAAAACCCGGTCGTAACCGACCAGAATGCGCCAGGTTCCGCTAGTCACGCCGCCAGACACTTGGTTGCCTCCGGGAACAAAGTTGTCAACGGGCACTAATTGCCCCTGGCGATCGAAACATTGGTAGCGGCTACCAGTTGAACAGGCGTTGAGCGTCGATGAGTGAAATATGATATCTTGCTCTAGCCCGAGACTAAACCAATTCAAGAAAGCTCTGCCGCATGTCTTCGCTTCGGGGGGTTCCGCGATATCCTGGGAAGCTTCGCCATCTGGATGGGACGCGTGCTTAGCCTTGGAAGGGTTTGATTCGGGCTCCGGCTTCGCATCAGCAGCAGACGCCGAAGAGTCCGCAGCGGCAGTCGAAGACGGTTCGCTTGCCATACTAGCTTTTACGTCAGCGAACGCCTCCTTGACGGCCGCTGTGTCCATGGAATCCGGCAGGATGACAGTCGCATCGGCCGTAAGGGCCGCCGTAAATTCATCTTTGCCATCTTCTACCCGCTTCATCCCAGCGACATAGACAATGCCGAGGTCACGATGCAGGCGGGCCTGAAAAGGGACTGAACATTTCTGCATCAGGCAGATTTGAATCGCCTCACGTAGCTTTTTTTCCGCAACGGCATGACGTCCTGACCGAAAGTCGGCACCAGTCGCTTCTTTAGCAAGTTTGGCGGCTCGCTTTTCCGCGGGCGTACTGGGTTCAACCGAAGCGGGACTTGAACCTGATGAATTAGTTTCGGTGCTGTCAGAACTACCCGGTGAAGTTGCCGATGCGTTAGAAGCCGACGGAGGTTTCGCGGCGGCAAGATTTGTCCCTTGGGACAACATTGTACCCCAGGTTGTCGCAACAACTGCACAATGGATAACCACAGAATTCAATTGCCGAATGCTTCGCATGCCCATACTCGGCTCGTGCTAGCACAGGTGTCACAACTCGCGCGAGCCGAACCTGAGTTCGCTGGGCCGATGTGACATGAGCACCGTAACACTGCAATTATACCGTATAATACCACGCCTTTACCTGAATTATTCGTAACATTCATGGGTCTCGAATCGACTGCTCGGCGTGCTGCCATCTGGGCGGTGACTCACAAAGGCACGGTTAAAGATGGTTACCGGATCAGACCGATTCAAGTTCGAAGCTGGGGATCGAGCGCATCCCGCAAGCCTTCACCCAGGAGATTGAAGGCGGTCACTGTGACAAATATTGCGGCACCTGGAAATAACGCCAGCCACCACGCTGCAATGTTGCCGCGAACCTCGTTGAGCAGGCCCCCCCAAGATGCCATGTCGTCCGGAATGCCGAAGCCCAGAAAACTCAAAGCGCCCTCGACAAGAATCGCCGATGCCAAAGCAAACGTTGCGCTAACAAAGACTGGATTTGATGCATTGGGCAGCACGTGAGTAAAAATTACACGTGCCGTGCTGGCGCCTTGCGCCCGAGCCGCCTGCACATAGTCTAACTCTTTTACCCGCAAAATCTCGCCGCGAATTTAACCTTGCGACATCAGTCCACCACACAAAACCAATTACAACCGTCATAGCAATGACGGCTCCATAGCCCTCAGGCGCGAGCACCGACAGCAAGGTAACCAATAGAAGTATGGTGGGAATTGAGTGAACGATTTCGAGCAGACGCATTAGAACAATATCCAGTAGGCCACCAAAGTAGCCAGCTAGCGTTCCCAAGGTTACTCCGATAGTAACCAGCACGCATACGCTCAATATCCCAACCATCAGGCTGACGCGCGCTCCGTGCAGCAGACGTGCCAATACGTCGCGACCGCTGCTGTCGGTACCTAGCCAATGTACGGCGCCGGGTGCCGAGAGTATATGCGTCAAGTCGTGGCCGTTGTAGCCCCAGGGAATAATGGGCAACACCGCCCAATCGCGAGGATTCAGGTATCGCAGCAGTAACTCGTTGTCGTAGATGCGAAGCTTCGCTGGATGAAATCGATTAGGGAATAGATACAGGTGACCGCGAAAATAAAGTACTAATGGTTGACTGCTCGCAAGCATGTCGGCCATTAGTGCACTCAGAACGAATATGCTTAGGACCCACATCGCAACCCGTTGTACCGGTCTTTGCCGAAGCTTTAACCACTGCTCGATCCATCGAGCCTTTGCTATACGCGATCCGCGGTAGTTAAATCTGATCATTCCGCGTTTCGCTCCAATCGAATTCTCGGGTCCAAAATGGCATAGAGAATATCCGACACCAGCACGCCTATCATGGTAAGTAGGCCGGTAAACGCAACGATGGTAATTACCAGCGGATAGTCCGGCAAACGAATGGCCTCAAGGGCCAGAAAACCCATGCCTCGAATGCCAAATATTTGCTCCACGATAACACTTCCGCCAATTAGCCCCGGCAAGGTTAGACCGAGCAGCGTAACAATTGGGATGAGCGCATTGCGCAGAGCGTGGACATATTGGACTCTGCCCTCACTCAAACCTTTAGCGCGCGCAGTGCGCACATAGTCTTGCCTCAGCGTTTCAAGCATTCCCATTCTCATGTAACGCGACAAGCTAGCGAGAGATCCGTAAGTTAGGGTAACCACCGGCAAAGTAACGTGCCACAACACGTCAACCGCTTTGCTGAATGGACTTAGCTGCTGGAAACCCCGAAATGTGTGCCATCCCTGCAGTGGGAAACAGCCTTTGCTTTCAAGCCAAGGGCAACTGATGAACTGCCCGCTACTCAAGTATACGATAAGCATCGTACCCACCCAAAAACTTGGCAATGAGTAGAGGACGAAGAGCAATACCGTCATCATAGTGTCCCGCCGTGTCCCCCGCTGTACCGCTGAAAACACACCCAGCGGGATTGCCAAAATATACTGCGATCACGAGAGATATCCCGCTCAGCATTAGCGTGACCGGCAGTGCTTCACCAATGACTTCGGATATGGCCCGACCATCCTGCCAGCGGGTGCCCAAGTCAAAGGTGATTAGGCGGCGCAATAAGCGCAAGTACTGCACGGGCCAAGGCTTATCGAGCGCATAGAAATGCCGCAAATGTTCGATGGCTTCCTTCGAGATTTGCCTGCCGGAAACGGCACCCTCCAGGCTGGTTGCCACCGGATCTGCGTTTGCCAGCCGGAGCACTAGGAAGCAAATGAGCGTCACCCCGAAGAAAGTTGGAATCATCAACAAGAGGCGACGCAACAAAAAGCGACCCATGGTTAGCGGCCCTCCGCATTCGGAGTATGGCTTTCGTCGATCCACCAATCTTCTAATACCCAGCCCATGAGTGTTTGTCGGACTCCTTTGAGCCGCCGACTAATCAGCGCCATCTGCGGGCGAACGTAGAGCCAGGTATAGGGTTGCTCCTGGTACAGAATTCTACCGAATTTCCGGTACAGCTCGTTGCGGCGGTCATCGTTGAGTTCACGGCGCGCCTCTTGCATCAGTTTGTCTGCCTCTACATTACTGAATCCAATGAAGTTCGAGCCGCCATCGATTGAACTAGTGTTCCAGATTTGCGTCGGATCCTCGCGCGGAGCACCTGTCCACAATAGGGTACAAGCGTCGAAATCGTGAGTAGTCAGTCGCCGCGTAAAGGCAGCCCATTCGACGCGCTGCAACCTAAGTTCAATTCCAGCCCTGCCAAAGTCTTCCTTCATCTTGGTTCCGATGCGTGCCGCTTCCTCAGCTCCGACGGGCACCATGAATGAAAATGAGAAACGTTGTCCTTGGAAGTCGCGAATGCCGTCACCGTCATGATCAACCCATCCCGCTTGCTCAAGCAATTCCACGGCTCTTACCGGATCATAAGGTAGCGGCTCGAGCGACTCATCACAGGCCGGGCTTGCCCAATAAAAGTGGCATTGTGTCGGCTTGGCCAGACCGTGCAAAAGTGAATTGATGATCCCGGGACGATCGGTGAGCATGGTCAGCGCCCTACGAACGCGCGCATCTTGAAATTGTGGGCGTCTCAAATTCCAACCAATCCACCGATAGTTGGCTTCATAATAAAGTACTCGATTAAACTTTTCCCGTAGGTTGGATTTGGCGAGCTTGATCCATTGGTTGGCCCGCACGCGGGACAGAACGTCGATTTCGCCCCGCTCGGCCAGCTCGAGAAAGACCGCCTCCTCCTTGACGATACGAAAAGAGATACGGTCAAGATTGGGCCTTTTCCCCCAATAATCCGGGTTTCGTACTAACGATATTACTTGACCGTTTTCCCATTTTTCAAAGCGGTAAGGCCCGGTACCAATCGGTGCGCGATTGAGGGGATTCGTGGCCGCTTCGCTGTAGGCAACGCCCGTCATTTTCCGAATAACATGGGCGGGCTGGATAGGAACCGAGGCAAATACCCCGTCCATCACTAAAAAGTATGGCTGCTTTAGCACGAAGCGAACGGTGTAATCGTCGAGGCGTTCGTATCGCTCAATTTCCTTGGTGTACGAACGAAGTGCCGCCGCTTTCGAGGTTGTATCCTGAATTTTGTCGAAGGTTGCGATTACGTCATCCGCCGAGAAATGTTGGCCATCGTGCCATCGAACGTCTTTACGTAGGTGGAAGGTGTAGCTTAGGCCATCGGGGCTAAACTCCCAACTTTGAGCTAACGAGGGTTGGTGGCGAAACCGAGGTTCGTCATAAGCGTCGATGGTCACCAACAATTCAGACACGTGCTTGGTGGTGATTTGGTCAGCCCAGTAATCCGATGCGATGATGGTATTGAGATTAGGCGGATCCGCGTCAATTTGAATGGTAACTTCACCACCTGGGTGCGGTCGCCCCTCAAGCACGCTTGGCGGCAGTTGACCGTCAATCCAATCATCTCCTGTGGGACGACTTTCGCTCGGCACCGTGCGTTCCTGACCCGCCTTGTTATCACCGCCACGCACAAATCGGCAGTCGCAAAGCAGACTTGCCGCGATAAAGTTGGCAATCATAGCTCTGTTGCGGATCGTGAAAGTGGCTTTTCGCACACCACTGCCTTAGCACAGCTAACCGGACTCCTCCCAGCCGGAACCGCTAAGCTCACTTATCCAGATCGAGACGTCGACCGCCCGTATGTTAGAATTTCGCTGCTAACCCGCAAGTTCGTTCCGACGTTTTGATTGTCTTGGTTGTCTGGGCCCCGGCCCAGCCAACTGCATTCTGAAAACTTGACTCAAGATGAACGAGTTCTGGGCCTTAATGTCGCTAACAGGACTCCTCCCAGCTGGAACCGCTAACCATACCATTTCAACCGGATACGTCGGTAACCCGGACATCAGTATTTCAGGATGAGTTCTGCGCCTTGATTGCGCTAGGCCGGAATATTCAATTACCCATTTTTAGGGGCAGTTTCATGGTCGCCTCGCTAGTGTCCCGTTCGTAGAGCCACGCGTAGGTTGCCCAGCTGGATAGTACGTGTTTGAAATAGGTGCGTGTTTCCGCAATGGGGATAGCTTCGACCCACACATCAAAGTCCATGTCGGGTCTGTCTTTAAGCCAATGAGTGGGGCGGCCCGGACCTGCGTTGTACCCGGGTATTGCCAGAATTGGCTGCTGGTTGAATCTTTGCAGAAGGTTCGAGAGCACTTGACAGCCCAACGCAACATTCACACTCGGCCGTTTGAGCGACTTCACATCGACGGTCATTCCCAGTTTTTTTGCAGCAATCCTGGCGGTAGGCACAATGAGTTGCATCAGACCATAGGCCTCTGCCCCACTAATCGCATTGTGATCGAACTGCGATTCCTCTCGCATTACGGCGTATACCAGTGACTTCGGCACCCTGGTCCGTTTGCTTTCGCGAACTACGATGTCCAAATAGGGTTGAGGAAATGCCACCTTCCATGCGGGCTCCCAAGCTCCAATCGGCCAGCGACGCGGCCAGTCACGCAACCGGTCCCGGACTAGCTTTTGTGAATTCTTAAGTGAGCCCGCAGTGGCCTCAAATGATGCTTTGATCCAGAGCAGCAGAGGTTCGACGTCCTGAGGTAAATGCAGAAGCTTTAGTTCTTCCGTACCCCTGTCGATTTCGCCGAGAGCCATCAACTCCATTGCCCTAAAATAGCCAGGCCTATCGAATTGTGGTTGGTACGGCACAGAAAATGGTGCGTCCACGTTTTGTGTGGTTGCGGTCTGCTTCGCGCGCGAAGCGCGATCGGGATCCCATTGCATCAGTCGCGAGTAAGCTTGCAACATGTAATAACTGAACGGGCGCTCGCTCACCAGCTGTTCGAGCTCGTCAACAGCGATGTCCCGTTGACCATTTTGATATTGCGCACGGGCCAAGAAGTAAACTTGACGCTCGGACTGCTCCACATCTTCCCTGTTGGCAACACGCGGTACTCTTCCTAGTTGCCACAATAACGAAACCGCACCGGACCAATCCCCTTTGGTCATGTGCCGCAGCGCAAGCTGAAATAGTCCCTCAGCGACCATATCCCCTTCGGGAAAGTCTTCAGCCATGCGCATTATCAAATCCGTAAACTTTGATTCCGACCCCAATTCCAAGTAGGCATATGCTTGGCGCAGGCGGGCATCATCGGCCAGGCGGCTCGTCGGGAAGCGGCGCTCAAGCAACTCGTACTTTGCAATAGCGGCTGGCTCGTCGTGGAGATCCTGCCAGTGACGCGCCACAGCAAATATTGATCGTGCCACAATATCTTCAGGCTCATTACACGATCTAATAATCGTTTCGAATTGTGCCAATGCCTCGGTCAATTCGCCCTTTCCCGCGTGGGCCTGCCCTGACGCATATAGTGCACGACAGCCGGAGACAGACTGCTTTAGCCCCGCCATTTCTAGTTCAACCAGTAGGCTCGCGGCTAGGCTCTGAGCTTTAATGAAATCACGCTGTTCGACAAGAATTTCTAATTCGTCAACCTGATCGCGAATTTTGCATTGTTGCTGTTGTCCCGGATCACTAGAAAATAGCGCCGCAACAATCGCTTCTTTTAGCGCAAATACGCGTTGTTGCGCGCTAATCTCGAAGTCTCTTATGGCGATTGAATCTAATAGTGATAAGGCCTCCTTTAGAATGGCTTCAGTCGACCCACTTACAGGAGGTTGACTGACTTGAAGCCCCGAGTAAACGTCAATTGCCGTTGTCGAGTACAATGTCTGGGCTAGACTTAGACTTACTGACGAACGCTCAAGACTCACGCCGCCATGATTTTGCAAATAGTCGCGCCAGATTTCGATCGCTTGACCAAAATGCCCAGTTTGTGAGGCTATTTGGGCTCGCAGCAGATTCACCGATTCTTCAAGCGGAGTTTCAGTTTTTGATACGTCAAGCATGCCCAACGCGTCCTGCAGATTCCCCAATGCCAAACGGCATTGAGCCGCACCAAATCGAGAATACTCGATGAGAGGCCATGGCGTAGCCGACGCCGCATCAAAGTGGGTGAGGGCTCGACCGCAATCGTTACGTTTCTGATAGGCATAGGCTAACCAAAGGTGCCAGCGCATTCGGTCGAGCATTGGAGGATTCAGGTGCACCAGCGCTTGTTCGCATAATTCGAGGGCCTGGCTGTCGTCGCCGTGTTCGATTGCGCTTCTTACTTCGGCAAGCTCAGGATGAGCAATTGTGGGTTGCAATAAGTCCAGCACAACGATCGCCGGAGGCTTTTGCGCGCTCGCATCCCGCGTACCGATTTTGCTGGCCGCTTCAGAAATCCTTGGATTAGCCGGTCCCGGTGCCGGCGGTTGCTGCAATGAGCAGCCGGCAAATACTAGCGTGATTGCTAAAATTGCATCAGACCCCGACTTTTGCCAACGTCGACGCCAAGGGAATTTGTGCGGTGGATTTATGCGACGCGTGATCGTCATTTTGACTCCGCAAATGGCGGTTTCAAATGGTGCGCTTGCCAAATCTCCGTTGCGTCTTCATCGCCGATAGCTTCTTCGGTCCGCTGCGATATCGCCTGGAAGTTTTGTCGATGTCGCTCGATAACCGCGAGCTGCTGTCTTGCCGTAGCTGCTTGCTGTTCGGCAACGAGCAGCGAGTGCTGGCACTTGCCAAGGACAGATTCAGCATGTTTCAACTCGGACGTCAGCTTATTGATTTCGTTCAGCACGCCCAGGCGCCATGCAAACACTTGTTGTAAATCGCGTACCCGAGCAGCACCCCGTTGCGCCCATTCCAATTCAACCTGATCAAACGCGGTCATTCGATTGTGACAGGCTTGCAAATTGTCCCTTTGGTGCGCGACAGTCGCTGAAGCAAATTCACATTCCAACAAACGATCCGCCAATTGGCACTCGGCCTGTTCGAGTGCGCGTTGGCGAAAATCATACAGCCTCTCCAGTGGGTATTCCGATCGCACGAAGTCCGATTTCTCCTGCCTTGAGGAAGCATTTCGCGACCGGCCTATTAAGGACGTCATTAATTCGGCCGACCGATGCCCCGGCATGATATCAGTAATCTCCAATCGGGCCGCCAAAGTTGCCGGCCGAGCCAGATAAACGAGGCCACCGCCCAGTGATCTTTCGTGGACACCCGCGTGGAAGTTGAGTAGAAAATCTGCTGCTTGCTGCGCCTTCGCGACTCAAATGGCTCAACGCGTAAGCCGCTGGGCCTTACCGTGCGATCGGCGGCTACGGCGTTGGTGGTGATATTTGCCTCGGGCTTAGTCACACAATTGGCCGGTGTGTTCGATGATGCGAATGCACAAGTGGGTACGGAAGCGTTACCAGTCCCGGCAATGCTAGTGTTTCTGCCACTAGCGGCCGCTTGTGCTCTAGTTGCCGGCGTCGCCCGACTTCGTCTGTTGACTAAGGCGGAACTCGTTTGTGTCCTCTTCGCTGCACTGATTGCAACGCCTCTGATGGGTGTCGGGTTCTGGCGCTACCAGCTATCGGGGCTCAGCACGATCGTTAGGCGGTCCGACTGGACCAAATTCGAAGCATTGCCGGAGGATCTTTGGCCTCACGGAATCAATCTTCTCAAGGGAAGCTTCGTCGGATCGGGCAACGGCGGACCAGCTGCTGGCCTTTCAGGTGGGGCCACTATCGCCAATGGGATTGGCACTCTGGTTAACCGAGCATCCAGCGACACATCTTCAATACGCGTACGATTGCAACTCGGTCAACGAGCATCGGCATCCGAGTCGGGACGTGCCGCAGTAGCCGTGCCCGGACGTCCCTATTTATTGACGGCACTGGTGAAAGCCAATGGTCTCGGGTCCGACGCTGGTTACACCATTCGCATTTACGCGGACGACGATACGACGTATGTGGCCGAACCGGTCACGGGACGTACCGAATCGAAGAAGAAGCCATTAGTTCCCGACGGCTCCGAGCGTGTCGGATTTTATCCGCTGTCTCTGCCCAATGCGGCAGAACATTTCGTGACTTTCGAGTTTGGACTGCATGGAAAGGGGCAAGCCGTATTCCGCGATCCACGGCTGTATGATGTGCGGGCAATCGAGGCGGCGTATAAAGGTTTCAAACGGGTCACAGCCAAGGAATACGAGAAACTGTCTTTGGCGCAACGCCAGGGCGTTATCGTCGTGCCGGACAAGCTGTGGACCGTCAAGGGACTTCGCTATCTGCTGGGGCTCGACTACCCGCTCGGCGACTGGATTGCCCCCATATCGCGTTTGGCCATTTTCGCGTTGCTAGTGTTCGGCGCCACATTCGGATTGACGCTGATATTTCGCAAGCAGTGGCTGCAGAGCGAACGCTATCCACTGCCGATAGGGCGCGTGATCACGGTGCTGCTCGGTGCAGAACCAGCCGAAGGGGGCCTCGGCGAACGATTCTACCAAAACCGCTGGATGTGGATTGGCTTTAGTGTGTCGTTCGTATGGTGCGCGTTCAAAGTGCTCTACGGTTACATACCCAGCCTACCTGACCTCGGCATCAACATATCCGTCAAGAGCTACCTTGCCGATGCTTTTTGGGGGCACACTTGGGAAGGTGTGGAGTTCAAAGTACTGGCCCTGTTTCTTGGGCTCGGCCTTTTGATGGACCTCAACGTGCTACTCAGTTTGGTAGTTGGGTACTTGCTATACCGCATGCAGTATTGGTTCGGGCAAGCGCAGGGCTACAGCACCGAGACGGATTTCCCCTATTTTCCCCAGCAAATGACCGGTGCGTATCTAGCTTATACGCTCTTGGTCGTAGTCTTCACGCGACGCTATCTGGTTCAGGCGCTACGCGCCGCCCTGGGCCGAACTCCGCGAGCCCCCGAATCTGCGATGCAGCGAGCAGGGTTGCTGCTTTTGGTTGTCAGCGTTGTTGGTTTCCCGCTATGGGCCGTTTGGCTAGGCATCGGGTTGGCGGGAGTGACACTGATCGCCCTGCACATCGTGATGCTGGCCTTCATCGCCACCAAGTTCCGTGCCGAATGCGGTCTGCCTACTTCCAGCTTCAATCACCCGCTCGGAAGTCCCGGCAACTACAATGTCCCTCTAGAAGCGATGGTGCTCGTTCCGCTACTTGGGGGAATGGCCTTCTTCGGCGGGCAATCGATTCTCACGATGTCGCTGCTGACGGCCATTGTCATCCCTTACGGCTTCTTTGTCGTGCCGGGACTGCAGCTCGAAGCGCTGGAGATTGGACGGCGTTTCGGCGTGCGCGCTCCACAGGCTGCTCTAGTGGCATTACTTTCTGTTTGCGTTGCTATCGTTATTGGAGGCTGGATCTACCTGATTTCGGTGTATGGCTATGGGGCCGTCAATCTTCCCGTAGCAGACGACTTCAACGATCGTCTTGGAGCCTTTCGGGTATTCAACTCTCAATATGCCGCCAGTGAATCGGCTCTGTCTGCCGGAGCAAGCAGCCCCGCGTCAGCCGTATCGAGCAGCCAGCTCACCGCCCTCGGATTTGGCGGCGCCATGGCAGCGCTCGTCACGATTCTTCGTCAGTTATTCCCCGGATTCTCCTTCCACCCAATCGGCGTATTGGCAGGTGCGTCAAATATGATGCAAATTGTGTGGGGCTCGCTGCTCGTGGCCTATTTGATGCGATTGACCGTATTACGGGTGGGAGGCGCCGCTACCGTGCGAGAAAAGCTGATCCCGGCCGCTATTGGCATTTTCCTCGGGGCAATCGCGGGTCACGGACTTCAAATCGCAGGCAATGCTTATTGGTTCTTCTTCAATATGGGTTCGGTGAAGTTCAGAGGTCTACTGTGAGGCGGCGATGAGCGAAGTGGCCGTCAGTTCCAAAAATAATAGGACACCAGCGGCGATGTCGGGGCGTCTCATCACAACGCTGTGTGTTGTGCTGGCCAGCTTGGTAGCGGTCGTTTCTTTGGCTTGGCTCTTCTCAAGAGTGTTTGCACCTGAGCGCCTAGCAACCTCGACTGCGCCAGCGAAAGATTTCAATTCGAGCGTGATGGACGAGGCGGTGAAGCCCGAGGCTGTTGCAGTCGAATTCGAACGCATTCTGGCGATGGGCTCGCGCTATCTCGGCCAACCGGGCATGTACGCGGCTGAGTCCTACATTCGGTCCGCTTTTCAAGCGGCTGGGCTCGAGATCCACGAGCAGCCGATTCGCACGGTGGCTCCGCGAACCGCGTATCGTGAGGTATACCGAGCCAATCCTCCATCAAAGGAAAAGCCCTACGGCGAGCCAATCCCCGACGTTGAAGTCTATCCTTTCATGCCGAACCACCTGCAGCCCGTGGTAACTCCAGCTGCGGGGCTCGACGGCGAGCTGGTGCTGCTCGACGCAAAAACGCTGGCTACCCGGCACGACTTCAATGACGTCATCGGACTCATCGACGCCAGCCCGGGCGGCGTATCCGGCGACTACGCCTATCAATGGTCGAGATATGCGCAGTTGGGTGTTAAAGCCATCATTATTTCTCATCGCCAGGGACTGTCGGCCATCGACTGGCAAAGCCTCTTGGCAAATAAGAGTGGGTTGGTCTCGAGCGTACCTGTCAATTACGTGCGTCTGGCTGCGAATGAGTCCATCTTCAACCACCTCGGCGAGCGCATTCGCGTGCGCGTGCGCGTGGACTTCGTCGAGCAACCTAATCGGACCATTTACGGTGTACTGCGTTCAACTAACCGAAAAGCCTCCGAAGCCATTGTCGTCTACGCGCCGCACGATGCCACCGCTGTCTTACCGGATCTCGCCCCCGGCGCATTGCCCGCCATAAATACCGCGTATCTCCTGCAGCTCGTCAAGGGTCTCGCTGCCGCCAAGGAAACGCTGCAACGCGATGTCATCTTCATGGCCAGTGGCGCAAGCGTCATGGACGAGGACGGCATAACCCAGCTGGTGCGTGTCCTGCAATATAACGCCTCCGCAGGAACCTCCAATCGTCTTCTGGATGCCTTCAAGCCCAAGGCAACCGATTCACCGGAAGGCAAAGCTGCAGGTTCGGGTAGCGGTGTATTGGAAGAAATCCGCGCAAAACCCATCAAAGAGCGCGCGGCGGACAACCATGCCAAGCAAGTACAACTTGGGGATATTGTGCGAGCATTTCAGGCTCCAAATTTCCTATTGACTGCAGACGCAACCGAAAGCGGCTTGTCCAAAATGGCCAATGCCTCAAGAGCGTTTTTTGCCGAGCAAATGGAATATGTGCTCAACACGATCGTGTTTGAGCGCCAAGAAGAGGTCCTTCAAGCAAAACTTCGTTTTGAACGCGACGGCAAGGCAAACCCTCAGTCTCCGAGCTTTCTCGAGTACATCGCCGTGCGCCGTAAACTGGATAGGGCCAATGCCGTTGCCGGTTCACGGACTGTGGCACTATTGCGCGAAGGTGCCGAGTATGCAAAGTCCGTCGGTCTGCGGCAACGCGCTGAAACGCGTTTTGTGGAACTCGACGCCTGGCACGAACACAGAAAGCGAGAGCTCAACGGTGACCTTGAAACCATTCGCTTGTTCTCGCAGTATCGAGAGTTTGGGCTCTTCCGCCCGCAATTCGTTCCAGCACCGCAAGCAGAGTCGGCCGCAGAAATCATCTCTCTATATGCTGGCAACGTTCGCGAAACGCAGAGCATTGATCTCTTGCTCGCCGATGCAGCTCGACGAACGAATTTGCCCCAGGAAGTGTTTCGAGCCGAGCCAATCGCTGCAAGCCCCGTAGTTCAGACTACGGTGGTTGGACATCACGCCGACCCCGCGCCCCTCCACTACTATTGGATGCTGTATGCCAACGCATACATGGCCGCCGGTCTACTCAATTTCGACCGCGTCACCGCCTATCAGCAGTGGAGTTCACCCACCGTTCAGCCATTCATGCGAAACCTTGCATCACTGCGCGGTTCCTTTGCGGCTGGTGGGGGGCTGTTTCTGCAACTGGCCCATGGCAGTGGCATGCTCGGAGGAAGCCAAGGC
Source organism: uncultured delta proteobacterium (assembly GCA_963835565.1). GTDB lineage: Bacteria > Myxococcota_A > Polyangia > Polyangiales > Polyangiaceae > FEN-1139. The sequence goes on along the minus strand of CAWIGY010000108.1, from coordinate 55,152 downwards.
TATCCCTGGCAGCGAAAGAGTTATGGCGGGCGGGTTCTTGCCTCGAATGTGGGGCAATCGGTTGTTCCAAATTATCCACTGAAGTACGCGATGCTTGGCGCGCGCACCGTTGATCGCGAAGAGCTTCACAGCGTACCTGGCTATTGGAAGGCGCCCTTCTATCGCGCAGACCCCTACGGCCGTTTCGACCTTCCGGAACTCGCCTCGGACTTTCCGGTATGGTGGAGGATGTATAGTGATGGTGCCGCCTTCACGCCGCTCGCCGTCGGATACGGCGCAGACGGCCTCATCACCTACATGAAAGACGAGGGCGATGAAGGCCAACGTCTCTTCAAGTCCATCACAATTCCGGTATCCAATGAAAGGCTTCTCAAGAACATCACGATTGTAACGTTCAGGGCCGCACCCGTTAGCATCATCGACCTAACCAATCCGCAGAACTTCAAGGACTACGCGGAAGTCGAGATGATTACGCAGGAAGGTCTGACTCCGTTCACGAAGAACTGTCAGTACAGCAACGGACTCGGCTTCATCACGACCTATTTACCCCCGGATCATCGTACCTACGCACTGCTCAAGTCAGGGCGCCCCGACAACGAGAACGTACGCGATATTCGGGCGTTCCTACTCAATACCACCAATGACGATCTTCGCTCGCCGCGTGAGATCGACGGCCGGGGTTATCTGGTTGCCGACACACCATTTCTGTTGCGTGTTCCGTTCGAGGCCGCAGAGTCCCTGACTGCCGTAAACGGCAAGCGGCTTGCGCTTCAGAACCGCTACGGGATGGCCGATGCTCGCACCAACGACTATCACCAAAAGGCAACTGCGCTCCTTCGCCAGGCCGAGCACCCCGATCAATCGGCACGCGATGCCGCGCAACTTGCACGCGACGCAGTAAGTTACGCTGGACTCGTACACCCCGTTCTTCGCGAATCAGTGTTTGAAGCGGTAATAGGCATACTCTGGTATTTGGCACTTCTGGTGCCATTCGTCTATTTCGCCGAGAAGCTCGTCTTTGGTTTTTCTGACGTCCGCCGACAAATCGCCACCCAGGCCGTCATTTTCCTGGTTGTATTCAGTCTACTACGCCTTCTTCATCCGGCATTTCAAATGGTGCGCTCGTCACTGATGATTCTGCTCGGATTCGTTATCCTGCTGATATCGATCGGCATAACGCTGCTGTTTGCGGGCAAAGCCAAAGAGAACCTGGCCGAATTACGTAAGCGCCAAGGTCGCGTCGACGCAGCAAACGTTAACACTTTGGGTGTCCTCGGCTCTTCGTTTCTGGTCGCACTGAATAACATGCGACGTCGCAAGCTGCGCACGGGTCTGACCAGCGCGACACTCACGCTGCTGACATTCGTGATGATTTGTTTCACCTCGACGCAGAATGATTTGGTGGACAAGACGCTGACCGTGGGGCGAGCCGAATACCAAGGTCTGCTCACCAAACATGACGAATTCTTGCCAATGACAGACTCGGAGTCGTTTGCGGTCAAGAGCAAATTCTCAGAGCGTTTTACGGTGTCCGAACGACGATTCGTGACGGGTGCTCAAGATTGGCAGGAGAGGAAGAAACGCAACCCGCCACTCGTCGCGGGAGTTCAGCAACCGGACGGCTTGCGGCACGCATCGTTCTCGTCGATCTTGACTCTCGGCCCGACCGAGCCGCTGCGAAACAAGATTCGCGTACTTACGAAGAATGGCTGGTTCTTGCCGCAACACGCGCAATCGGATGGCTTGGCCTGCCCTGTATTGATTCCAGATCGCCTTGCGGATCGACTGGGGCTAAGCCGTGAGGCAATCGAAGCTGGCGACGTGACATTGACAGTCAATGACAAGCCGTTAAGAGTCTGGGGGGTATTCACGGCCGAGTCCCTGGACGGACTGCGCGATCTTGATGGTGCAGACTTGCTGCCCTTTGACATTGAGCGGGTGGCTCGGCTCACGGATACTAATTGGGGCTATACCGTAGAATCCGACGCCCCGCGCATTTCCGCGGAGCGCGTCATTATCGTACCCATACCGATACGCGAACTGAAGCTCGGTGCCATCAATGGTCGTGAGGCACGAGAGGTCATCGCCAGTGTCGCAGTTGACATGAACCAGGCCAGTTTCCGACAGGCCAAGGACGCGATTGACGCACATCTGGAAAAGACAGCGCTTCCAGCGTTCTACGGCCTGGACGGGATTGCCTACAGTGGGCTTCGCACCAGGCAACTCACGCTGGCCGGGTTACTGGATTTGCTCGTACCATTACTGCTTGCGGGATTAACCGTGCTCAACACCATGCGGGGCTCGGTCTATGAGCGGCGCAGCGAGATCTACGTCTACAACGCCGTTGGCATCTCTCCGCGCTACGTGCTCGTGATGTTTCTTTCCGAGGCGTTTGTCTACATCGTGGTCGGGTCGGTACTCGGATACCTGTTCAGTCAGGGCATTGGGCGTGTTCTCAGCGAGCTCGGCTTGACGGGTGGGCTGAACATGACATTCACGTCGCTGTCCACCATCTATGCATCCTGGGCCATTGCCGCCGCGGTACTGATTTCCACTTGGTTTCCCGCGCGGTCGGCCATGCAAATTGCGGCACCGGCCGAGGAGAGCGGTTGGAAGTTGCCCGAACCCGAAGGAGATGTACTGGGTTTCGATTTGCCGTTTAATTTCCGAACGCGTGGGCGAATCGCGGTACTGGCCTTCTTTGAACGATGGCTGCGCGAACATGGCGAAGGGAGCGCAGGCCCTTTCTTCGCTAGCGAACCAATCATGGGGATTGCCGACGTGATGGATCCTGTCACGTCCGGCGCGGTACCGCAAATGCGCCTAACCGTCTGGCTCAAGCCATTCGACTTGGCGGTGTCTCAAGAATTGGTGATTGCCACACCCTATGACCCAGAAACACAGCAATTCAAAGCCCGTCTGTCACTTTCACGGGTGTCAGGTACGCGAGAATCTTGGCTTCGACTCAATAAATCATTCGTCGCCACGCTGCGTCGGCATTTCCTGCATTGGCGGGCAGTGAGCAGCGCCGAACGCGATGAAATGTATTTGGAAGCGAAGTCGCGACTCGAGGCACGCTACACTGAGTGGGCCGAGCCGTCTGCAGCAAGGAGCGCTGACGCATGAGCCGCGACGCAGAGATACAGGAGTATCGCAATCTCGTCGAGCCACCGAAGGAGTTCAAGGATGGCTTCGGCTGGACAACAATTTGCGGCATCTTGTTCTGCGGCCTGGTGATGATGCCCGGCGGTATCTATCTCGGGCTGATGACCGGTACCGGCATCGGTAGTGCAGCGTCATGGGTCACCGTCATTTTATTCATGGAAATAGCGCGCCGCGCGTTGACGCCACTGCCTCGGCAGAATCTCGTCGTGTTGCTGCACGCGGCAACCGTGATGATGGCCGGCAACCTGCTATTTCCGGGTGGCCCCTTCGGGCAACTGGTGTTCCGCGCCTATCTCGTCGGCAGTGAGGCCGTTCGCGACGCGGGAATGCTCGGCGCATTTCCGCATTGGTTTGCGCCGCCACCGGATAGCCCGGCTATTCTTGAGCGCACACTGCTGCACACGGACTGGTTGGTTCCGGCGGGCATTGTGCTGTTCATGGCCGTCGTGTCGTTGGTTCAGCGCTACACTCTCGGCTATTTCTTTTTTCGCCTGACCTCGGATATCGAACACTTGCCTTTCCCTCTGGCCCCGGTGACGGCGCTCGGCGCAACCGCCCTGTCCGAGATGGACGAGACTCCAGATACGGCTCAGAAATTCGATTCAGGAAAAGTCACCGATGCCAAGCCGAAGGCTACAACGGTCCGAAAACCCAATGAGCGCCGCCGCGTGTTCTCCCTGGGCGCCGTACTCGGACTCGCCTATGGCACGTTACTGGTCGGCGTGCCCGCGATATCGGGCCTGTTCTTGAAGCAGCCCCTGTACCTGATCTCCCAACCCTTCATCGATTCGACATCGCTGAGTGAATCGCTGCTTCCAGCAACGCCACTTGGCGTCACCTTGGATCTCGGGATTGTAATTCTGGGTTTCGTGCTGCCGTTCTGGACCGTCATCGGCACGTTTGTCGCCATCGCGATCACGTTGATATTGAATCCACTGCTACACCATTTCGGAATTCTGCATACTTGGCAGCCGGGCATGGACACCGTGAACACGGCGTTTTCGAACAACATGGACTTCTGGCTAAGCTTCGGCATTGGCTCGGGCTTGGGCCTGGCTGCCGTGAGCCTGTTCAACACTTTACGCGATGTGCGACTCCGCATCCGCCAAATTCGCGCTGAACGCAACGAGAATTCCTCCAACGCCCCCGCTGCTGAACCGGCAAAACTCTGGCAAGTGCCGCGCAATGGGCGCGGTGACTATCCGGTCTGGATTGCACTCGGTATCTATGCTTTTACGGCGACCTTGGTGGTTGCCCTCTGCTTGGTGCTGTTACCCCACACACCCGGTATCATTTTCTTCCTTTTCTTCTTCGCCTTTATTTACAGTCCATTCATCTCCTACGTGAACGCTCGGCTCCTTGGAATTTCGGGTCAGAGTGTCGATATACCGTTCGTCCGTGAAGGCGCATTCTTACTCTCTGGCGCCAATGGGATTTCCATATGGTTGGCCCCTGTTCCACTTGAGAACCACGGGTGGCAAGCGCAATCCTTTCGCGTGAACGAGCTTACCGGTGTGAGTTTCTGGTCACTCATCAAGACTGAGCTCGTGGTACTGCCGGTATTGTTCATTCTGTCGTTGGTGTTCTGGGCCTTCATTTGGAAGGCCGACGCCGTCCCGTCCGCCATGTTCCCATCGGCACAGATTAACTGGGAACTGATGGCAAAAAACTCGGTGCTGCTGTACAGTTCTACCTTTGTACCACCAGGTCAGTCTGGGGCTCTGCGTGGCATCGCCGAGAGTATGTTTACGCGCGCCATCCACCCTGGCGTCATTGCAGGCAGTTTCTCAGCATCCATTGTTGTATTTGTCGCGACCGCGGCGGTGGGACTGCCTTCACTATTCTACTATGGCCTGTTTCGTGGCTTTGGGCAATTACCCCACTACATGCTGCTTGAAATCGTCGGCGCCCTCATCGCTCGACGAGTACTACACCGGCGCTTCGGTAAGGAGCGGTTTCTATCGCTAGCGCCGATTTTGCTTGCGGGTTATCTCACTGGAGTCGGCTTGGTTGGGGTTGCGACCATTGCACTGCGCCTGATCAAAGCTGCTGTATCAGCGACCCCGTTCTAGTCGGAAGCTATGGCCCAAACCACGTCAATCCCAGAACAAGTCAAACTGCCGCTGCCTGTCGCAGTAAGCGTCGTGGCTCAAGGTATACGCATTCGCTTGGGACGATCCATCGTCACCCTTACTGGGGTAGTGCTCGGTATTGCGTTCTTGATGTCAATCTTGACGACCCAATCACTGAAACGTGCCGTGGCGACCGAAGATACGCTGCGTGAGTCAGCCAGTCGTATGTACGGTGCATTAGTGGCCGAGAGTGGTTCGATCTACGGGCAACCTTTGGCATTGGTCGTCACTCAGAAGCCAAGTGGCGAAGAGCAACGGCTATTGGCCAGGCTCGCACGAGAAGGCGCCCGTGAACTGCGCGTCTGGTCCAATGGACCACCCCTAACCTGGGCCGCAGTCAAACCTCTGAAGCCACAGTCCGTTGCGAATGAAGTCGCGCTTGCCGGTGATGTTGCGGCAATTGTCGTACTCGGCGCTGGACCGCTGCCCCAGCTTGACTGGTCGTCGGCAGTCAATGCAGCTCACCAGAAACTCGTGGCCTTTGCCAGTAGGCGACCTAATCAGCCCCTGCTCGCGCCGAACACCAATTGTGTGGAGCTTGCGCGACCGCTGCCAGCCGAACAATTGGCGCAACGCGCCGGCGAAGCCAAGAGGGATCGTTTTCGCGGTCGATGGATTATCGCCATCTCATTGGTCGTGACCGTAATTGGCATCAGCAATGCCATGCTTATGAGCGTAACGGAGCGCTTTCGCGACATTGGCACCATGAAATGTCTCGGAGCCACGTCGCACTTCATTCGCCGCCTGTTCCTGCTCGAGGCGTCATTTACCGGCGCCGTCGGGGGGGCAATCGGCGTGGTGTTTGGCACCGCCTTTGCTGTCATCAGTTATCTCTTTCTATATGGGCCCCGCCTGATTGCTCACGCGCTCGTCAGCCAACTTGCTTCTCTCGCTGCGGCGGCTGGCCTATCCTTGCTCGCGAGCGTATTGCTCTCGATTATTGCCGCTCTCTACCCGGCGCAGTTTGCGGCGCGCATGCTTCCCGCCGCCGCACTGCGAACGAATGTCTGATGCCATCCTAAGTGATCAAACCTATGTCTTTACCCGCTGACACCGAAGTTCCCGAAATCGCCAAGTCCAGGGCAGAGCGATTCCGCGATCTGTTTCGGACACCACCGGGCGACCAACGCCAGCGCGTAATTCGAGCTGTCGACGTGCATAAGATTTATGGATCGGGATCAGAAGAAACGCACGCATTACGCGGTGCCACCCTTGACGTCTTGAGAGGAGAATACCTTTCAATTATGGGGCCGTCGGGTTCTGGAAAAAGTACGCTCTTCAACATGATAGGAGCTTTACAGAAGCCCTCTTCCGGCAAGGTGTATATCGACCAAGTCGACATCGCACAACTCGACTACAATGAGCTTGCGTGGTTTCGGTGTCGAAAAGTCGGATACATTTTTCAGACTTACAATCTGATCGAAGTCATGACATGCCTCGAAAATGTGATGTTGCCCATGGCTTTTGCCGGAATGGAAAATGAACCGGCACGGGAGAAGGCCATCTCACTGCTTGAGCGTGTGGGCTTAGGCCACCGCTTGCTGCATAAGCCTTCCGAACTTTCCGGGGGGCAGCAACAGCGAGTGGCGATTGCGCGCTCACTAGCCAACAGCCCAGAGGTTGTCCTTGCCGACGAACCGACGGCCAATCTCGATCAGCGTACGGGTCAGGAAATGATCGATTTGCTCGACGATCTCAAGCGCGATTTGGGTGTCACGGTAGTTTCTGCGACGCACGATTTAAAAATGCTTCAGAAATCCGATCGCATATTATGGATAGAAGACGGGCGAATCGTGCGCGACGCGCGTCCGTCGGAAATCGATTTCGCCAGTGCGGAGTTTCATTGACCATGGCGAAAAGCAGCAGCAAAAAGGACATTAGCGACCTTAACGCGCGAAACTCGTTGTCCTTGAGTCAACTTTTTCGGATGCCGTTTTCCGGGTCGGGACCCGGAAAACCAACACAATTAAAACGTCGCAACGAACCTACGGGTCACCCATGAAGACCCAACGCACGGCGTGCCGGCATTTCAAATAGAAAAGGCAAACATGATGTCACCGGCTGGGAGGAGTCCCATTAGTTCATATCTTGACCCGCTGCGCGCGATTCCAATCGTGCCAAAAGCGATGCGGCGCGAACCTCTGACTTCGCAGCAAGGCTTGCTGTTGTTTAGAACCGAGCATCCTAAGGGGCACATCTTTAGTTGGCTCGCGCACTTAGGCTGGAGGCGTGAACGCGCCTTTGAGCTGGACGCCATTGGTGCCCGTTTCTACAATGAAATCGACGGGCGTCGCTCGCTCATTGAAATTCAAGAAACCTTGGTAAACACATTTGGCTTCGACGCAGAGGCCACGCGAAATGCGATAATCACATACACTAGCGAACTGATGCGCCGCGGCCTATTGGTGCTGCAAGTCAGCCCGCAGAATTAAGGCAAAACGGTCATGATTCTTAGTCGGTGCTCTAGTCGCTAAGGTTCCCGTGGCTAAATCAGCGAGGAATCATGGCTGAAGTGCTAATTCGCGCTGAAAACGTTCGGAAGCTCTATCGCGTCGGTGAAGAGCAAGTTTGGGCACTCAATGGCATTTCGCTCGAGATTATTCGCGGCGAATTTCTTTCCATTATGGGGCCGTCCGGGTCGGGAAAAAGTACCTTGTTTAATCAAATTGGAGCTCTCGATAAACCAACCGAGGGCCGAGTATTCTTCGAGGACCATTCGATATTCGATTTGAGCGAATCGCAGCAGGCGTGGTTCCGGTGCCACAAGATTGGTTACATTTTTCAGACTTTCAATCTCATTCCAGTAATGACTGCCCTGCAAAATGTTGCGCTGCCCCTCGTTTTCAGCGGTGCCGGGGAGGAAGCGTCCCAAGCGCGCGCTGGGGAGATTCTGAAGCGAGTGGGCCTTGGTCATCGCGCACATCACAAACCCTTTGAGCTATCGGGTGGCCAACAGCAGCGGGTAGCTGTTGCACGCGCGCTCGCCAATCGTCCCGCGGTGGTCCTGGCAGATGAACCCACCGGTAACCTTGACACCCAGACCGGAGCGGAGATTGTTGCGCTATTGCGCGAACTCAATCGCGAAGAAGGCGTGACCGTGATCTCGTCTACGCACGACCCCAAGATGCTTGCAAGTTCGGATCGCGTGTGTTGGATGCAAGATGGAAAACTAGTCAAAGTGGCTAGTGGCGCCGAATTCAATCTCGCCGAAGTCTCAGCCAATGGATCGATTGACGCTGAATAAGTCTAGGTCATTTGTCGTGTCGCTGCCGCGCGGTACACTTAATATTTATGTAATACAACTGCAATCATCGACCATGCCGGCACTACGACTGTGAGTGGGTTGCCGACATTGATCAGCTCGGCTTGGTGCACCACTGTCTGACCCGCTCTGAATGTAAAGGCCCTGCCGCGATCAGTCCAAGTCTTATCCGGTCCTTTGATTTGCACGATCGCAGTCGCTTTGGCCTGGGTGTTGATCAGCAAAATCGACGTGCCGCCGTCGGCCCGTTTGGCGGCGTGCACCACTAGCGGTGGATGCGATGAGTTAGCATGAATCAGCGTATCGCCCGGTTGCGCGAATCGCTGTGCCAATTGAATACCCGGGTACGCGGGACCCGGGGTATCTCCCTTGGTCAGAAAGCTGTCGTTGTGCAGCTCCAGCCAGTCGATGTTGAAGGCGCCCTGTTCGAGTAGGCTCACGTAGCTGTCGGCTGCAAACAGGGTAGTCACGCTGGGATCGTGCACCGTGCCATGCGGGCCCAGTTCCGTGATGGCGAAATTCATCGTCTTACCCTTGTCGCCACAATGGGCGATAAAGGACTTTCGGAGCTCCGCACCAATTTGCGGGGCCTGCTTTCGCGGCGCCTCGAGCAAACTGGCTTCGTTGATAATCTTGGTGTTGGGCGGCAGCAGATCCCCGGCGTACCAGTGAACAATTCCAAAATCGATTTGTTCACAGCCCGCCGCCAATACCTCCGAATTCCACTCGGGACCCCATTCGTAATCCATGGGCGGCGTGTTGAGAACTGCACCAATCCTGATCGTCGGATCAACGGCCTTCATGGCTAAGGCAAAGGCCTTCAAGTTGGTCCCATAAGCCTTCGGCGATAAAAGGGGGTTACCCATGCGGAACTTCGGATCATTGGCGGCGTTTGGCTGGTACGGCGCGTGCCAGTCCATCGCGTAATCGCCCTTGTAATAGCCGTTGCCGAAGACTTCGTTGCCGATCTCCCAAACCTTAATCCCGAGCGGCCTGGGATGGTGAATTCTCAAAAAATCGTAACCATCGTCTTTGCCGCCGGGCTCCGACGCCCGCAAGGTTGCCCAAAAGCCGACCGTTTTCCAATCGATCCCCGCGCCGTCCTGGCCAATCACTTGCTGACTCGAAGGATCGCCATTCGCATAAGCCACCCAAGCCGCTGACTCTTTGGGCTCTCCACCGGCGTTGGCCAATAAATTAGCACCATAATTGGCAGTAATAATTGGCAACGTGCCGGATGCTTCAACCAAAGCAACGAAGCTCCCAAAATCCGTGTGCGGCGCTACGTAACCGTAATTATTCGCCTCGAGCTTCCAACGCGTATCCTTGTTCGTTGACCAATGATACATGTCAGCGTAACCGCCGCCCGGGTACCGCAAGGCGGAAATGCCTGCAATCTTTAGCAAATCTGGCACCAGGGAATGACTCAGATTACCGTCGTAAACCGACGTGTGCATGCCGTAGGCTTCCAGTGCAATCACACCAAAGCCTTCTTCTGGTCGCAGCGTCACTTGAACAAGCGCGGCGTTAGCGGGCGGCTTCAATTGCGCCAAGTCGAAAGTCTCGTCTTCGACGGGCGTAGCGCCGGAAATGCGCGGCAACTTCGACGTTGCAGATTCGGTACCGGCAGTCTCCGCAGGCGGGCGCAAACACATCGTCAGAGTTAACCCGACTTCCACAGTCTAGGGTGCGTAGTGCTGTATTTTTGGGGGGTTGCGTATTTTCTGGTCACTACATTCCGCGCCCGGCTTTGTGGCTGACCACTGGTGGGTGGGGCGCATTGGCTGATGTGGCACTGCGAGCCAATCGTAGATTTGGCGCTGCGCCGGCTCGGGTGTTGAGGCACGCCGGATTCGCAATTCGAGCCCACGGTTCGTCGGCAACACGATGGTGCAGACCTGATGGGTTTGGAGCGTCTCACGCACGCTTTCCCAAGAGGTATGCACACCGCGGTCAAGCAGCGTTTTCTCGATTGTAATGAGCAAGTGGTAGGCCAGTACGCATAGAAAAATGTGCGTTTCAACGCGTCGCTCGACATGATGAAATATCGGTCGTCCTTCAAGAGGACTCTTCATCGCCCGGAAGGCGTTCTCCACGCGCGTGAGCAACACGTAGGTTCGCCATGCCTCGTCAGCGGACAGGTCCATTCGATCGGAGCGTAGCAAATAGCTTCCGTCAAGCGCCTCGGCGCGTTGCTTGCGTTGGGTGTCAAGCGTGTAGCTAAAGCACTTAGTGTCACTTTCGTACTGCATGGTGTAGTAGCGCGCGACACGCGGATAGCGCTCCTTGAGCCGACCGATCGCTTCGTGGATCTTGTCCGCTTTGCGCAGACTCCCCTTCTCGATGCGCACACGAAGCTTCTGCAAATCCACAAGCAAGCGCGTCTCGTGTTTCTCGCGGATCGCTCGGTCTTTCTGTACGCGGCCATCGCTGATGCACAGCACATAAGTGCCATTGTCGGTTCGGCGCAGTTTCACAAGCACTTGGCTCTTTTTCTGCAACGGGTTGCGCGGTGAAGGCTTACGAATCACAGGTTCGAACTGCTCTTCATCGTCAAACTCCGCCAGCCATCGATCCCGCTCAGGCTGTCGCGCGGCCACCACATAGTGCAGCTTGCGGTCGATGATCTGTTGCAGGTTCTCATCGAACGCCATGCCTCGGTCAACCACCACCGTCTGGCCCACTTTGAGCCCGACACGCGCGTCGAGCACGTCGAGCATCGTACCTACCGTGGCCCGGTCCTGCGTGTTGCCTTCATAGATTTCGTGGGCTCGCGGGAACCCGTCGCGATTGAGTACCAGGCCCACTACCAACTGCTTGCAGTCAGGACGATGATCGCGCGAGTAGCCACGCTTGGCCTTCGGGGTCTGCCGTACCTGTCCCTCGAAGTAAGTCGAAGTCAAGTCGTACAGCAGTACTGACTGGTCAAGGTTGAACAGCGACTGTTCGCGCGCCGAAAGCCGGCATTCGATCTCGACACGCTGCGGATAGAGCCGATCCAGGTTGCGGTACAGCGCCTCATCGATCAGCGACGAAAAGTCCGTGCTCAATAGGTCCCCAAGCGCGGTGCGCTCAATCCACTGTGGCATCGCGTGTTCTGAACACGGAGCAATCAAGCGATTGAGCACCATCGCGCAGGATAGCTCACGCGTGCGTTGATTCATTCCGATATCAGTGAGGATCTCGTCCAAACCCAGCCTCTTCCACATTTGATAGCCAACGTGTACCGTACCTACCTCGCGGTGCTGCTCGGTACTTACCCGTAACGGATCTATCAAAATCCACGGCAGGCTCTCTTGCCGCGCGCTCGTCCCATCGGTTGCTTGTGATCGCACTTGCTCGTCGCGTGCATGAATCTTTCGCACCACCTTGTTGACTTCCGGATCGCTCGTCCCCTTCAGCGACAACTGTTCGCCCAAAGCAGCCTTGACCTTGTGCGCTAACTCCAACCACTGCGTAGCGGGTCGTGGATGCAAATCGCCTAGGGAACAAACCACCCTCTGTCGCGGACCCTGGGGCGTGCGCACCGATTCTACCAACACGAACTTGACGTAGCGTTTGCCGCCGTGGGAGGAGATCACCTTACGGACATACATGCTTCGCGGGCACTACTTGCTCACGAACACGCATGTTGAGTCAACTCAACCAGATCACTTTTGGTCACTACATCGAGCCTTTCGAGCATACGCCTCGCAAAAACATTGGCCTTTTCGTCGCACATGACCCGATTTTTCTCCCATTGAGCCCTTCGACTGTGGAAGTCGGGTTAAGACGGTAACGCGCCGAGTGCGGCGCACGAATGCCTATTTTTGCGGCGGTTTGGCTCCTCGCTCATTTTCTTCGATGGGCCGACGTGCAGTTTTGCCAATTGATTTAGCTCAATGTCCAACGTGCCGTAATGCCAAAAACGAAATTGCCATCAAGCGTCAGACACCGAGAATCCCGGGCGAATCCTACCGGCCCGTTGAATTACAATCGGGCAAGTTAGCGCTATTGCGACTTTGGGATAAACCCAATGACACCAACTACAACGTCAAAATCGTACGCTACACCAGCCAAAGCAAGCACTGCACCTCTGAGTCCAATGATTCTTCCGGGCTGAAAGTCGCTTGCAGTGCCGCATGCCGCGGTCAGCTCGCTCCACCGAAAATTGTACGTGGTCGGAGTAAACGAATTTGGAACGTTAATGACGGTCTGTAGCTCCTGTTCCCGCGCGGGATCCTGCGGGGTGCCCACGCTAGCAACTGCCACCGTCATCTGCCCTGTCGGACCCACGTTCCCGAATACCTGGATGGTTATTCCATCGAAATTCGAGGCGTCGAGGAGGAGGCCCTTCGTGGATTGGAACGGGTCGGAACATACCGGCTTGTTTGGGTCGTACCAGTTCATCGTCCAACCAGCGGACCCCGGAACGGTACCCCAGATATGGTATGGGTATAATGGGTCAACAGGGCCTGGGTATGAGGGATCGCTGGTTGACCTGCGACTGATGCCGTTGATAATCCCTGCGTCCACGTCAGGCCCTGGGAACGGGTAGAAACCGCCGGAGATCTGCGAGGACAGCGTGGGTAATAGTGTCACCGAGTCGCCGTGTGCGATGTTGACTATAACGCCGTCTCCCGGCATAGTGAGAGACTCGAAACATGCGGCACTGGCGGGACCGCAGAGCGCATTGACATCCTGTACGCCGGCGTCAGTGACATGATAATTCGCGTCTGAGGTCCAACATCCCGTGGCAACCAGCATAGCGATGGCGCTCGATAGCGTGGCGGAGAATGGTTCAAGATGCGCTTTCATGGGTGACGACTTTGCGGCTTGAGAGAGTGTGCCCTTGATCAATTGGAGCCGTTGCCGGCATCCGCGCCCTTATGGCGATAGAATCGGAAATTCGTTATCCAAAGCTCCGTACGCACTTCCCGCGGGAAAATAACCGAAATCTGCAGGAGAGTTGAAGAGTCGAAGCCCGATGCAATTCGATTGGGGTATGGCAATTGCCAAAACGAATCAAACGGCATCGTGTAAAATTGCCAGTCGGGTGTCGTGGTAAGAGCCAGCTGGAAAGCATTGCCACATTCGCCGGCCAGTGGAATGCGTGCTGCTATTCCTCCGGTAGTCGCTGTGCCGCTTTGCTGATCGGTCACGGCCAGGCCTAGACCCGCTGTGGCGTCAGCCGGGGCTGGAGTACAGCGAGAGGCGGGAACATTGGGCGAGTAGCAGGAGATGGTGGGCCCTTGCACTGCGGTGTCCGCATTGTTCAAGGTAACGTAGACGCTATGATTGCTCTGCCCCGGCGTTCGTGCCCAAAAGCCGATACCTTCAAACGCAGAGCCATCCCAATATCCCGTGATTTGTTCAAGGTGCGACGCCTGCGTGTATGCACCACACCATGATGGCAACTGGGGCGGAAGCAGGACCGGTGCGCTGGGTGGGCTGTGCGAAGCATTGGATCCCCAGTACGTGCACCCTTCGGAATGAAATACTAAAGACCGATGAACGGGCGTGGTGACCGAGGCATCGTATTCGGGTGTGCCCGGAATGGAGAGGTGGGCTGCGCTACCCTGAACGGTAAAGAAAGACGAACCCTGAACGTTCTCTTGGACTGTGCAGACGCTCGCGTCGATGATTGGGAGCCCGGCGTCGTCGAGGGTCAAATTACCGACAGGAACACCATCTACGACGCCGGGGGGGTTGGCCAAGCAACCCGGCGTATTGTCGCCTGCTCCAAACCACGTAAGCGGGTGGTTGGGCGAACCCAATTCTGCATCAATGAGCGGCGTCGAGAACTCGTACATCGCGTCCACTGCTTGGCAATTCGGGCACGTTGGGAGAGCGATCCGCCGAGCCGCCGCAGGCGACTGCCAATAGGGCCGCCGCCAACGCTAACCCGAGCGGACCATTCGTCTCGGCAATCTTGTGCAATGTGCGCTGGCTCATTGTCACCACCAGAAGGTACCCGAAATCATGAAGGCGTGCGAATCAGGCCTGACCGAAGGATCTGCTGTGGGGGGCGCGCCGGTGTAGACTACAGCATTCTTCCCGTTGGTAAAGTATGAGTATTGCAGGGCAAATTCATCGCGGCTTTGCCAGTCCGTGTGAAATAGCACGCGCGGAGACATGATGTTAAAGGCCGTCGAACTATCGCTCGCGTCGGTACTTACATGATCAAAGCGCCCTGAAACCGCAATCCATGAAGCCATGCTGTAAGTTGCTTCAAAGCCAACCTTCAGTTTTGTCTTATTATTGAAATCCGCGTCATCGCTTTTGACCCTCGTGCCAATGCCGAAAAGGCTCAAGGTGAGGTCAGGGCTCTTTCCCGTGAAGCGTTTGTCATAAACCGCTCGCGCGAAGCTGAGGTCGTATTGCCCACCAAATGTGGTGAGGGATCCGGACCCACCGCTGTTGGGTCCAAGGTAATACTGGGTCAACTCAGGCCCGCCGCGTGCATTGAGGATCTCAATGACGCCCGCTACTGAACCGGAATTGCGCGCTTCAGTTCGGCCAATTCCGGCATACAAGTGACCAAATCGTCCCATGGTAAAGCGCACGTCTGCGCCAAATACGCTGATGCGGCCGTCGGGGATCTTTCCATCTTGGCCAAGGGTTTGATCATCTTGACTAAAGGCAGTTGCGTAATGAAGTCCAAGCTGGCCCCAATTGCCCTGACTCAGCCCCACATGAATATGGTTGACGAAACTTGCGCCTGTGTTGGGGTTGGCGTAATCGTTCCAACCGGCGGGCGTAAGGTTGTTTGGAACGCGGGCGAGCTGCCCACCTATCCCTTGCTCAACGGCGAGCATGGTTTGAGGGCCCAATTTGAAGCCCACATTGATGGCTTCGCCCACGGAATTCGTTCGGAATAAGAGCGGAGTACCATAGCGACCCGCATCGTAAGCGCCCATCACTCCGTAACGCCCCGTCATGGCGCCCACCCGCACAATTACCGGAGTCTTCAGGGGTTTGGACAGGTTGGCGGAAATAAAAGCGTCATACACGCCCAATTGATCGGACAGGTTGTAAATTCCAGAACCGCCGTCGGAAACGCCGGAAGCCGCAATAATCGTGGTCGCAGAAATGATCGAGTTGCCGTAGCTAAAATTGAGTTGCACCCAGGGGCCCGGCAGAACTCCCGTGTAGTCAAATGCTCGAAGGTATGTTCCCGGTACCACGGGTGGAGTGTGCAGCGCGAGCGCGCTTTGATCGGGATTCGGATTGGAACGGTCTAAGACACCGACAGTCATGGGCATGAACAGATACCCGTGAAAATCAAGCACATTGTCCTTCGATAACTCCGGCGGTCTGCCAAAGGGTACCGAAGGCGGGGCGCTGCGCACCTGGGGCTCACCGGGTGATTGACCCAGTCGGGGGAGCGACATATCGTCGCCCGAGCCTTGCTCCTGAGCATTCGCCGACAACGTCGTCACCAGCGACGACATGATCAGCAGGGGTGTGAGGTAACGTGGCATGAAACTAACCTTCCGATCAGAAACTACTGAAGGCCCCAATGGTAAATACGTTCCGATCCAATGGCTGGTTCGGGTTGTTGTCCACGGCACTGCTGTAGAACCGCCGTGAATAAGCTATCTCGATACCGTCTAAGCTAAACCAATCCGATCTAAAGTGAATGCTGGGCGTAACGCTGTAAACCCACCACCGCCCGAGCGGCGCACTTCCAGTCACGTATTGATTATCCTGCATGGTGCGTAATCCGAATACGTCCATAGTAAGGAGTGTGCGGGTGTCCGGCTGGTAACGGTTTTCTCCGTATGCCCGTAGCCATAATGACACCCAGGAGAGCATGGAGTATTGGACTTCCGTGCCAATATAGTAACCGCCCGTGCCCTTGTATGAATTATGGTAATCAGTGGCTTGAATGTCGCCGGTAGGCCCGTACAGCGAGGGCGGTTCGGCGTCGAGCGTGAAGTATCGGATGCCGGCGACATGGACTTTGATGTCAGGCGAGCGCCCGTCAAAGCTGCGCGGGTACCACATGATGCGGGCTGCACTGAAATCCCATTGGGCGCTGAGCGCTAACACCTTCCCGGTGCCACCGGTACCCGCGGTTCCCGGTCCTAGAAACTTATTGACCTGTTCACGACCGCCCTGGGTCCAGTCGATTCCCCACCAAAGTCCGTCATTGACCGATAAAGCGCTGTTTAAGGTCGTAATAAGTTGCGGAAAGCCCTATATGGCCAAAGGGATCCAGCAGTATGTGCGATTCCGCGGAAAGAACCCGAATCCGCCCGTCGCGCAGCGGTATGCTGTCGTTGGCGGACATGTATGTTTGCTCGTCGGTGCCATTGATTTGCGCGAAGTGCAGCCGGAACCGGTAATTACCTTTGTAATTGACGCCAAAATGGGCATGCTGAACAAATGACGACATGCCCTGCTCAACCCATGGAAACCAGTCGCCACGCGGTATCGATTCGGGTATGGCTGGCACCGCGTTGACGCCGTGGGAAAACCAGAGGGTAGTGCTTGGACTAACGTCAGTTTCTATATCGATATGTTCGCCATAGCCGCGGATGCCCATGAGCGGCCCGAAAATGCCCCAACCCCATTCTCCTACGCCGCCATAGATTTCCGTGAATGCGCCAACCTTGGCTTGAATGCGAGTAGGGCCAAAGGCGGGTGGAGTCAGCGTCAGGTACGCTTGGCTCGCGGTAGGGCCGAGAAAAGGATTATAATAACCGCGCAGCTCTTGCCCGGCCATACTCACGAAGTAATTGACCGTGGCCTGAACCACGGGGTTACCGTACTGCATGAATAGAGATAGACCGGCGCCTGGCCAAAATGGTTGACGGCCTTGAATGAGCGCCGGCACGTGCAGCGCCGTGCCCTTGTAACCAACCGGTGGATTGTCGGGTTTTTCACCGAGACCAACCACCTCAAATGCCGCAATGCGCCCCCCTAAGCGGAAATTCCACTCGTCGCGTTCCGTGGGCGTGCCAAATGACGGGGCACGACCGCCCGGTGCTGGGCCTGCGTTGGGTGCTTCCGGTGACAGCCCGAGACCGTAAGGTTTGGGCGAGCCCGGCAGATACACTTCATTGCTGGGTGACGCTTCGGCGGGCGGCGCGCTGTCCTCTGCGCGTGGCGCGCGTGCCGTCAAAACCAAACCCATAAAAGCGGACAACCCGAATGCGCAGGACTCGAGGGAACGCTTGAACTTTCGATTGCGCGTCAACACTCAGCCACCTTTGGCAACGACGACTCACGTCTAAAAACAGTAAGAGGCTGCACGCGACATTGAATGCGCCTGCGTGATTGGCCTCCCCCGGTTGGGCAAGAACTGAAACCGTTATCCGACGTCGTCATTGCTTCAGTGCCTTCGAACCTGCTTGAGCGTTCGCATGCAATTCGTCCGGTGCATGCTGGTCTAAGTGACTCGACCGGCTGGTGCTGCGCTGCGGCATCCGCCGCCTAGTGCCCCTGCAATCCAGTCTCATGGGAAATCGATACCAGGTGCTGAGACTGCTCCGGAGGAACCCGAAAGCGCCTTAGCAGATGTGGGGGCCGGGAGTCACGCCATTTCGTCCCGATCCTTAAGGCATTTTCCCCCGAGTGATGGATTTCGTTGTTTTGTCCATCTGGGCCAGACCACCCCGGCACTGAACGCGCAGCCAACGTCATGAATTGATAACCTTTTGCCAGTTTCTGATCGATGGTTGCAGGTCGCTCGCCAGAAAACAATCTCAAGGTCTTTGCGCCAGAATTATGATTCGCGGCGCGTTTTGCCCCATAAATACACCCGGCGTAGACGGATCACCGCTGGCTTCCGCTACGCGGAAACCTACGTCGTGAAGCAATTTGCCCAATTCGTGCAGTGAGTAGAGGCGAATCGAATAGTGGCACTCACGGGTACGGCCATCATCGAGCATAACACTTCGTTTGACCCGTAGTCGGCTGGATATGAAATCAACCGTCATGTCGTCCATGCATACGGCCGAATCCCCTTCAAACCATACGCTCGAAGGTTGCTGCATGGTAACAAAGTCGCGGTTGATGACGTTGACTAAGAATGTTCCACCGGGTTTCAGGGCCTTGAAAATCCGTTCCGCAACGGCAAGGTTCTTCTCTTCTTCGAAATAGCCAAATGTAGTATTCCAGCAATAGATTCCGTCGAAAACAGCATCAAATGCCATCTCGCGCATGTCACCTTGCATGAGATTCAGCTTCTGATGTCGTTCCTGCGCGACGTCGGCGGCTAAAGCCAGTTGGTGCAGCGAGAGATCATAGCCCACGACGGCATAGCCGCGCTCAGCAAGCTCGACCGCATGATATCCGGGGCCACACCCCAAATCCAGCAATACGCCGCCCTGCGCTACTCCCAATGATTCTTCAATAAAAGAGGCCTCGCGCCTGATCTGCTCGTCGCTGAGTCGACTCAACGCACGCGAATACTCTTCGTTGAAAAGCTCTTCCCACCAAGGCCGTCTCGCGCGCAGTCCAGTCTTCTCTTCTGATTTTGGCTTCTCCGAGGTCGCTTCGGCCAGTGCCAGGCCAGGGGTTGACGCGCCAGACGCCAATTGCGCTTGATCCACGCCGGTTACAGCGGCAAGGACTTCACTCGGCGCAGGAAAACTACGACGAGGTGGAGGAGGAGGGTTTCGCTTGGTGGAGGCTCCAGCAACCTCGCTCGATTCCGGCGCTAGAGGAGCGACTTGTGCAGAAGCCAATGGGGCAGCGGCAAGCGCCGCTGCAGCCGTTCGCGACGGAGGCGCAGGGGGCTCTTTGGGACCTGGGTGGATCGAATCCGGCGCAACGTCGTCTTCCGCGAGTTCAACTGGCTCTACAGTCACGCGTTTTGGTAGTGGCGGTGGTTGCTCGAACAGTGGTGGAGGTTCGGCAACGGGCGCCAAGGCGAGGGGCACCAGCTCGAGATCCTGTGGCGCTTCGACGGGCTTGAGAATTTCAAATGCCGGCAAAGGCGCAATCACGGGTTCTGGCGGTTGCAGATCGGAGTCCGGCATCTCAAAAGCGGGCAGCGGCGCCGTAGCCGCATCTTGCGCCTCCTGATCGGACTCGGGCATCTCGAAGGCGGGCAGCGGGGCCAACTCGGTTTGTGGTTGCTGCGCGCCGGCCTGCGAAATTTCAAACGCCGGCAATGGCGCCAGTTGTGGCAAATGTTCGGTTTCGGCGGACTCAGACGCTTCGAAGGCCGGCAACGGTGCCGGAACAGTTCGCGGTTCCAGCTCCGTTGTCTCGGAGATTTCAAAAGCTGGCAATGGCGCGCCGGCGAACTCTTCCCCACCACGATTGGGCTCAGCGTCGGGCTCAGATCCAATCTGGGAGCCTGTAAATTCACTCGGTGGCGGCTTGTCTTCAACTCCGATGGAGATGATCCGCATGGCGGTGATCGTCGCCACATTGTGAGGCGCCGGCGTGGCGCGGCGCCGGGGAGCCATGCCGGTACCTGTCGAGTTCGAGGCTGCCGTCGGGCCCGCAGCCATCGGTGGCTTCGGCGGTGGCACTAACCTGCGCGGAGTCGCGTTGGGGTGGATGGGCGAGCCGGAAAATATGGCGGGTTGGGGCGACAACGCGTCGTCGTCCTCAGACAACGCCACCTCGGGGGGAGTCGTTTCGATTAAGGGAGCCGACGAAACTGACTTGCGTACGGGCAAGTGTGGCCGCATTAACCCTTGGGGCTCCGCCGGGGAACGATTGGGGATTCTTGGAGGAACTAAGCCTGGTATGGCAGGCAAACGGATCGCCTCGGACGAAACTGCAGGGCCGTGGTTGGGCGGGCTGGTAGGTCCGATCGCTTCGCCGGGCGTAGCCGGGACGGAATTGCCACCAGGTGCAGGCGACGATGATGAGCGCTCGTCGTTCACGCAGAACCCCTGATCAACGATTGACCATAGCGAACTTTTCCCTCAAGCGCGCAAATTGTTACCCCAGGTTGGACCAGCAATACCACGGTGGATCCCAGATGAAACGATCCGATTTCATCGCCGCGCTGAATGCGCAGCCCCGCTCCCAAGTCGTGTTGCCCCGTTGATAGATCGTAGTCTCCGAATGCGTTGACCGCGATTCTTCCGACAATAAGAGCGCCCACCATAATCAGGGCCATCTGACTATTGTCGTCCGCCTCAATAAAGAAAGTTACTCGACGATTGCGAATGAATAATTGGGGTACGCAACGTTCGCCCAGCGAGTTTACCGGATAGCAGTCGCCCGGAATCGCCAGCACGGAAAGCAGCCGACCATCAATTGGAGCGTGTACTCGATGATAATCGCTGGGCGACAAATAAATGACCAGGTACTGGCCGCCCATGTACTCGCGGCTCAGCTCCGGTTGACCGAGTAGCTCACCGACATCGTAGGGGCGACCTTTAATGAACAGCCTAGCCCCGTCGTCGATGGGACCCAAGGCCGAGATTACGCCGTCGCAAGGGCTGACAATCTTAGCGTCAGAGATAGGACGAATACCCTCGCGCAGCGATCGAGTGAAGAATGCATCAAAACTTCCATAACATCCGTGTGGCGCGGCCGCTTCCTTAATATCCACGCCGTACAATTGAGAGTAGGTGCGCGAAACGGCCCCAGATACCAATGAGGGCAACCTTTGCTCGCACAGTCTGCCTACGGCACGACTGATGCGCTCCTTTGGAAGGACTCGCAGGAGTTGGGCGGCTGCCAAATTGACCAGGCTCACTTGTGCTCGAACAGGGCAAAGATCGTCATAAAGATAGTAGGCCGACGAGACCATTTCGGTCAACGTTGGTGAGACGATCACGGCCCAGATTGCGGCTTATTGTTTAGGTGGACGTTTCGCCTGACAGCTGACGAGCGTCTGACAGCACATCCAAATCCGACGCAAAAAGTCCCATGCAATTGGCCCAAATCCATGCGCTGTCTATTTGCCTCGGGAAAGTCTCCACCGTGAAACGTGGCGTCTTTGGACCCCTCTTAGTCGATCGGCGGATGACCGGCCGAAGCCGCTAAACCGCGGGCCGCGAGGCAGAGGGGGCGTCGAATTGAGTCGATGAATAGGGTAGACAAGTCCTCGGCCAGGCTATCAGTTTGGCTTCGTCCTTCGCAACACACCCGCTCGTCCGTAGGAGCGAAAGCAAGTGCCAGATCGAAGTGGAGCTCCGCTTCTGATTTTCGCCCAAGGTCACGTAATGCTCGGCCCCGAAGTGCCAACCAATCACCTTGCAGCCCAGCAAGTCCTTCGGCAGCCCCGATTGACTCTAGTGCATTTGCCGGCGCTCCTTGTTGCAACTTTGCCAGACCCGCGCTGGCTCGCAATTCCGGTTGATTAGATTCAAGCACACGATTTTGCGACAATGTCTGATCCACGGCACGCCACGCACGCCGGGAAATAAAAAGCTCGGCGAGTCTCGTGCTCCGGGCCATGTCGAGATCCCGTTCTGACGGCAACCTATTCGCAACATCATCGTGTAATTTGCTTGATTCATGCTCTTTGGAAAGGGCAACTCGCCAGCGTAGAATCCAGTCCTTTTGGGTGTAACCGGTAGCGGCGGCCAATGCCTTATCCGTGCCGTCAGCCCCCAGATCTCGCAAATCGCGAAGTATTAGGCGCAAGGCGGGCCACCCCGAACTGTGCAATATAAAGTCGAGAAAATCATATACCTCGGCGTAAGCAATTCGCGCTGACTCGGGACCTGGCAAAAGCGCGATTGAAGCGCCCAGGCTTTCAATCCCTACCGAGCGCCCTTGCTGCCACGCCATCCGAGCCACTGAGTGTTGATTGGGAATGTCGTCCAAGGGTCGTGGGGATCGCCATGTCGTCTCAAAGCGCTTAGCCAGGGCTTCTTGCAGCCACAGCGGCGAATTGTCCCGCGTAGCAGCGGTAACCAATAAATGTGTAATCTCGTGCGCAAGCGTATCTTGCCAAGGGTATCCCTTAGCAAAGGAGCGTGGTGACAGCATCGTAACCCTACCCCAGCGCGCGACTGCGACAGTTCCAGTAGTCTCCGCCGCTTCAAGCGGTAGTCCAGTCAATGCCGAGAGGCTAGCGTGATCCATCACAAGCTCAATTCGTAGCGGCCGCGGCAACGATACGCCCAACTTAGCGCCCGTTATATCGCGCGCACGCGCTGCCACATCAACCAATAAATGTACCCAGTTCGCGTCCGCGTCATCCTGCGCGCGCACCCAAATGCCTCTTGGTTCGTCGGTTATGATTTTTGCACCGGATACGACCCTGGCACAGCTTTCTGCCATTTGCGAAAGTTCTCGAATTGCTTGCCCGTCTGAAGTTCTGCTCGAGGTTAAGATTGCCCGAGCTTCATCACAATCTCCTCGGTATAATGCCAACCTGGCCCGTAAAGCCGGCGTTTCCGCCGCATTCTCCGCCATGTCGGTTAAGCAGGCGTTCTGCACGATCTAATTCCAATCCACTGATTGCGGATGCAATATCCGCCGGTGAAGTCACGGCCGAGGCCACTTTGCGATCCGCGATTTTTGTGCTCTCGGGATGCCTTGGATGTATCGCGAGAGCGCAGAATCCCAAGGCGAGGCCCACCAATAATATTCCGTGCAAAAACCGGACTTTCATCGCAATAGGCCCTCAGCGTAGCGTCGAATCGTTGAACCTAGCTCGCCAGATACTTCTTGACTCAGGCCTCGCTGAACACGTCGCCGAAACGCTGCCGCAGCTTGAGGATCACCCAGTCGGTTTCACGGTGCCCTTGTCTGCAGTTGATAGGCCTTTGCCATGCGTCGCGTCGTCACCATCATGACCGGATAAAGACTGGTTGGGCTTGGCGTCAAATTGATCGAGCAGTGCCTGAGCGCGTTGCTCTTGGTAAAAAGCCAAATCACCGTTATTGTGATCCAATGAATCGCTTGCTTGGTCCATCAATCCCGAAGCCCGATCCAAATCACGTCGCATCGACTCCGGGAATACGGCGTCCCCTCCCTTTTCTCGAATTGCCAATGCATGGGCTCGACTCGCCAATTGGCGTTCTCTGCCAACCTGATCGTGCAATTGGCCCGATGCTGCGCGCGTCGCTTTCTGATTGGCGCGCTGCAGAATTTGCTCTAAGTACTGCAATTGTACGATTAGCTCTTCACGGAGTGACCTAAGCGTCTTTTCATCTATATTTCCGTGATTGGCCTCGCTAAAAGCTCGCAGCATGGCTTCATTGACCGCATCGCGAGCTGCTCGCCCGCGTGTCAGCGCATCGTCGTAGGAAAGTCTATCAACCGATTCGGCCATACCCAGTGATTGTTCACGCGCCACTACCTGTGAGGAGAGGGCAGAATCAGGTTCAGCGCCCAAGTACGGCAAACGCTCGGCCAATCGGCGTAGCCTATCGGCGTGCTGCTTGGCCAAAGGTCGTTGCTCGTCAACCTCAGCATCAGCGACCGCACCCTTCAATGTGCGTTCCAACAAATCGAGGCCAGATTTGTGCTCTTCCTTGAGTTGCCGCAATTCCCAAAAAAGACGCTCGATACGAACATCCGCGTCAGAAGCTGCCAGACGAGAGCGGCCTCGGCCTTCCTGAGCGGTGGACCCTGATTCAACATCGGATGATAGAGCGGCTGACGGCACGGGACGCCGCAGGCGCGCCGCCAAATATTCGGCAGCCAATTCGACATGCGTATAGTCCTCTGCCTGGCGAGCACGCTCCAATCGATTCAGCGTTGCTCGAATGATTCCCGATAAATCTGCACCAAGGCTTCCGAGCATTGCCAATTGTCAACCACCATTACGTCAGCACGAGCGTTGCATCATCCACACGTCGGATGCCGGCTGTCTTTTTCTCCGAATTACTGGCTTGGCGAGCCCCACGAGCTATGTCATCGGCAAGCTCCGCAAGTGAACGCGCCACCGATGTTGCGTCGCGCTCGGCTAACGCATGGTGGGCGGCGTCCACCGCGAGTGCTGCATGCTCAAGTGTCTGAACCGCATTCGAGGAATATAACGCCATTTTTTCCAGTTTCTCTCGCTCGGCGCGCAGCAACAATTCTATCGGGCGCGGCCATTCCCACGCTCCGTGACCTTCGTCTAACGCCACCCTAAGCAGCTTGATTGCTCGGCGTTCGACCCTGGCGTCGGCCACCTTGGAATTGGATGCGGCCTGGTCCGGAACGATTTCCTGAGCAAGCCAGTCGAGGAGCGCGGCTCGTATTGAATCGAGAATTCCTAGACGGGCAGCCTCGGTTTCACCCGGACTTGGGGGCTCGACAGTCATCCAATCACTATGACCCCAATTGTTCTCGGCAAGAGAGTTGTCGTCACGCGCCTCAATTCGCAACGTAACCGGAAGGTGGGCATTCTTCAAGAATGGCTCGGTAATGGCTACCGCGTGAGATCCTTGATATTCGCGTTGCTGACCATCGAGGCGGATCAATTGCCGGCGTTCCTCCCGATCCGCTGACTTCATTACCAGGTCAATTTGGCGCAGCCCGTGATCATCGGTAGCGCGATAGAATAACTCGACGCGATCGACCTGACCCATTTGAATTGCTCGCGAAGCATTTTCAAGCTCTACTACTGGTGGGGCATCGATTTCTGAGTCAACGATTAGTTCGTCACCTTGCTCAATAATTACTTGACCCAAACGAGCCGCAACCCGAAGTCGGGCGGACTGTTCGACGGTCCAACGGGCAATCATTTCTCCAGCGGCACTTCCCTCGAAATCGGCAAAATGGTCACCGCTCGTTAGAATCAAGTCAACGCCCGGATGGATGGGCACACCTCGAATCCAAATCAAGGTTCCTTTGGGTTCAGACACACGACTTCCAAAGAGCAGGGAATGTTCACTAGCGCGCAAATAGGCGGGAGGCAGCGCGGAAACCGCGTCCACATCGAGCCAAAACATCGGGACAGGCGCTCTACCGTGATGCGAAAGGGCTACGTTGCAACCTTCGAGAATTCGGTGCCCATCGGCAACCGCCAAAAAGCCACTCGCCAATAGTCCAACCATGACCAAACCCTCGAAGAGTACGGCACGGCGGCGACCCTTTAATTCAATACTCTGGATTGAAACGTTAGACAGCGAGCGCTCTACATGATGCCTTGCCAGTGCCGCCGAGCCAAAATAGGCATGCTGCAGTGAACGTTCGTGCAACCGCAACGCGCGCAACGCTCGCCGGCCACCTTCAGGATCGCAGGGCAACACGATCTGCGATAGGACCCGGCGAGAGTCGTGCGACTGCCTGGCCTTTCGTAAGTGCAAAGCAGTTAGCCAAAGAACGGTAACCACGACTATGCACAGAGCTAGGAGCCTTGCCCATGGCGTGCCCACCCGAGACACGTGGGCCGCAACGATTATGCAGGTCAAGACCCCAACCAGGCTCAGCCTCCTGAGTGCAGGCCGCACGGGGTCCCAAAACGCCATGCGAAAGCGCTCGATGGGGTCAACCTTAGGCAAAGAATCCTCAATTTGCACGGGCCTGAAAGCTTAGCGCCAAAGTAACCTGACGAAACCGTAAGTTTGCAGCTAAAATATGACTATCTAGGGTCAGCCGGTAAGGTGCCGTGGTCCTCGTAGTCAGCCTCATCCGTTCGCTGTTGTCGTTGCCGGAGCTAGGGCTGCGCCGTGCGTGGCTGCTGAATCACGTTCAACAGATGTCCCTCGATGAAGCAGCTCAGCTGCTCGACGCTCTATGCAAATCCTCGGAGCGGGGGGATCCGGCGGCGAGAGAGGCGCTCGTAGCCTGGGTCGTTGGCCTGGTGCAGCTGGGTGATTGTCCCTGGGTGGCCACACTCCGCCAGGCCTCGGTGGAAGATGGGCTGCTGAGTCTGAACCGCCTCTTGCGTCAGATTGCACCGTCGCCTTCGCTGTCGGATTCAATGCCACCGGTGCCGGACTATGGCACCGGTCGGGAATTGACTGTCGGAGAACGTCGTAGCCTGGCGCGACGCCCCAATCGACGTGCCTTCGATCGCCTGCTTTCGGATCCGCATCCTTTGGTTATGCGCACACTGTTACACAATCCGCGTCTAACCGAAGACGACGTGGTAAGATTAGTGGTCAAGCGTCCGCTGCGTTCAGCCGTTATCGACGAATTGGCGCAATGCCCGGGTTGGCTAGTTCGTCCGCGGGTACGCATGACTCTGCTGCATAACCCAGGAACACCAAGCAGCGTTACTTTGCCCTTGCTGGCTCTGTGCAAACGTGACGAGCTAGTCGAAATCCTGGAAAATACTGGACTCAATGCCGTGCTTCGCGCAACGGCACGCGAATTGTTAGATCGGCGACCACCGCTCGGCGAGGTCACGGTTGAAACTCTTCAGTGAATTAATAACGGGACTCCTCCCAGCCGGTTGCGCCCAACCTGCCAATCCAACCTGAAAAGTTGACAAGCCGTGCCTTGGATTTTCACTCCTAACCCGCACGTTCGTTCCGACGTTTTGATTGTGTTGGTTGTCTGGGCCCCGACCCAGACAACTGTATTCTGAAAACTGACTCAAGATGAAGAGTTCTGGACCTCAAGGTCGCTAACTGTCACTCTTCGTCGTCCAATGCCCATTGGTACAGTGCACCGGCGGTTACGCGCGCCGCACACCCTTCGCAAAGCGGAGGTTCTTCAATGCGCATCTCGGTGCCGCGCATCCACAAAAGTAGCCCACTGCTAGCAGGTTGGCCCTCAAACGACTTACCGCAAAGATCACAGTCGTATACTGGTTTCTTCTCAGGAGCGCTGCGCGCGCGAGCCGGTAGCTCCTCGTACACGAACGTGGCGTGACTTAGACGACATAGGCTCATAACGCCGTCAGTATAGTCCGTTTATGCATGTTCGCCCCCGAATCATAATAATCCTGGAATTTTTATCCATGCAATCGGCAAAACATCCGTGGGCCGGTAAACCGCGTCGGTTGATCTAGTCTGGGCGACTGGCAGCCTTTGATTGTCCACTACATGCCTCGGCACAGACTTCTGCAATATCCAGCACTTTCGCTGCCTGCGCTATTCCCATTTGCGCCACGCCATCGCCTATCATTGTCGAGCAAAACGGACAGGCGGTGACAATACGTTCTGCCCCGGTCGCGAGTAGCTCCTTGCTGCGCGACTCATTCATTCGAGGGGATTGTCCTTCACCCATCCACATGCGAGCTCCTCCAGCCCCACAACACAACGTAAATTGTCCGCTGTGCTCGGCCTCCCGCCTTGACACACCCCGTATGCTTCGAAGCAGTTGACGTGAAGATACGACGTCATTTGCATAGCGCGCCAATGTGCAAGGATCATGAAACACGACCGATGTTTCCAGGGAATTATCCAAACAAATCTTCCCACTCTGCACGAGGCCCAATAAAAACTCAGAATGATGAACGACTGGCCATTTCCCCCCAAAGTCAGGATATTCGTTGTTCAGGGTCGTTAGACAATGTGGGCATGTCGTAACGATGCGTTTGAATTTGTTCTCCCGATAGTACCGGTTAAGCGTTGCCACGTTAGCGGTGGCAAGCTGCAAAAATAGATATTCGTTACCCGCACGACGAGCTGCATCGCCGGTACAGGTCTCCTCGTCACCCAAGATCGCGAAATCGACCCCGGCTTGCTGCATGAGAGACACGAATGTTTTCGCCACTCGCTGGGCTCTAGCGTCGTAGCTTGCGGCACAACCCACCCAGTAAAGCACTTCTGCCTTCGGAATATCCCCGATGCGACGTACACCCAAACCTTTGGCCCAGTCTGAACGCGCTTTTCGGGCGAGATTCCAGGGGTTGCCATTGCGCTCGATTCCCTCAAAGCACCGTTGTAGCTCGGCTGGCACTTCACCGCGCATGAGTACTAGGTCTCGTCGCATACTCACAATTTTGTCTAAATAGCTGATTCCGACCGGGCACTGCTCTTCGCAGGCGCTGCAGGTGGTGCATGACCAAACTGTCTCGGGCTTTATTGAATAAGGAATCAACTGCAATTCTTGCGTGAGTGACTCGGCTGTTCGAATGGTTTGGGACGTGCTTCGCCCCAAACTAAGTAACCTGTCTTTGTCTTTCAATAAGGCGCTTCGTAAATCTAATGTCAATTGCATCGGACTCAGTGGCTTACCGGTGCGATAGGCCGGACAATGCTCGGTGCACCGACCGCACTCGGTGCAGGAGTAAAGGTCCAACCGATCCTTCCAAGTTAAGTCATCAATGCGGGAGATGCCCAGCGGCACTGCCCCTCGGGAACCACCCGACTGCAAAACATCGGCCTGCTCAAGGAGAGCATCAGCGGTTTCGGCTATTTTCTCAAGCCTACCCGCCGGGCTTGTGGAAGACAAGAACAGATTCGGCAACCCAGTTACCACGTGAAAATGCTTGGTATATGGCAGCAAATTCAAAAAGACGACCACCAGTACCGAGTGCGTCCAAAAGCCGACGCGGGCAAGCAGCAACAGCGTCCGGGCGTCCAGATTTACCAAGCCCACTGCCATCAGAGATCCTATTGGATCAGGCATGGCTCGCCATTGTATTCGATGCATTGGCCACATTACGCCAGCGGCAAACTTTACCAAATCTGCACAGTTGCCGGATTGTCTTTGGGAGCAGCTTTGATCCCAAATGCGCGCCAAAAGGAGGCCTGTGCCATCGTAAAGTTCGTCCGCAACCATTAGGGTGGCGATGAGTGCCAGGATTATCAAACCCTCCTTGGAAAGGGTAAGGCGCCTCGGTTGCCGGAGGATGCGCCGCAAGAAGAAGAACGCAACGGCTATTAGTACCAATCCTGAACAGCAGTCTTTAAGCAAATGGTAAGATTCTCCCACTTTGCAACCAAGAATCGGCGCACTCCCCAGGATCCATAGATCGAATTGAGGATCAAATCCGCGGCCCCAAAGCAATAGCGTGCGGGCCAGCAATAAGACAAAACCCATGAAAACGAGGGAATGGGCCCAGCCAGCCCACGCATATTGGCGCAGCCGCGATTGCAGCAAACCATCGAGTAAGACGCGCGCCCATCGTGCGCGCCAATGGGTGAGTTTCTCCGGTTGTCGAGTGGCTCCGGCAAACAAAAGGCGCCAACGACGCACGCTACTGAAAGCGAATAGACCGAATCCACCGGTCAACAGAAGGGCCATCGCGATGGGGTTCATCGCTGCGAGTACTACACCACCTTGGCCAGTCGCGCCGCGCCGAAATTGGCTCGGTCAAAGGAAATACCAAGCTGCGGCTGCGCCCAATAAGAGCAGAACCAAGCCAATCACAGCGTCGCGCCACTGCCAACTACCCCCTAAGCGACGAGCGGGCTTCGATGGCGTCTGACTTGCCGGTGCGTTTGGGGATTTCTGACGACTCGCTTGCACGTAAGGAGCCTCCAGGGCAAGCGAGCGGCGCGTTTGCGGCGATTGCCAGTCGTCGGAATTGACTCTTTCGCTATGGCTCGCTCGACCATTATTGGTCGGTGGGGGCAGAGCTCCGATCTTGGGCGATACATTTGAGATTGGATTCTCTTGCGGCCAGACCACCTCCGCCTTGGACAGCGTTGACGAACTAATCATTGGGTCGACGGTAATTTCGCGAACACAATCGCTAAGAGCGCCCGAGACTTTGATGCGCAATAATAATAGTCCTCTTTGCGAGGGACAGACGCCGCTGCTGGGCAGACCACCGCGTCCCTGAATGCGAAGCAATATTGCGCGCTGCGAATCCGGCGCCATACCCGCCTCAAACTCTTGTCGCGGCAACGTCAGCCGAAGTACTTCAGGAGGCTCTGACCGTTCACGGACCGTAATCGCCCCGGATTGACCACAACTATCGCAGCCGGCCCCTTCGCAGGATGCACAGCTGAGATTCCGTGGGAGATCGACCTCAATAGTGCAGGCGTCGCGAAGCAGCCGGCGATCAACCACGATATCAAGCAAAGCGTCAGCTCCGCCCGAACGCTCATAATCGCCGGTCACTTTTCCGAGTACATGTTCCACGTCAAATTTGAGTATTATTTCAGATGTGCCTCGGCGCCACCTTTGGTGTAATTAGTTCTCGGCAAACCAGGCGCCCATGCCGGAACTGGCGACGTTGGTCGGATAAGGTAGCATAAAGTAAGTTATTACTAGTTTGCTGTGATTAGTCCGTGATATCGAATTCAGCAGCATCATCTGGTCTAGCTAGAGTTGATTGCGCAGATATCGCCCGTGGCCCCAGGTGTCCACCCAACTGCACGTGCACCGAGGGTAGATCCGACGGGACATCCTTGAAACGAATCACCACATGAATGTGCCCACGAATCGACACAACGCCTGCTGTCGAGACTGTTTCTGTATTCTGGTCGGCACAAGTAAGGTTTTTTGGGCAGTCGCGATCCTTGAAGTATCCTAACTGGGTGACCCGATTGGGCGTTGCTAGGTCTCCGTTTTCATCAGTCACGTCCAAATCGACGTCTATTGGCGCAATATCCCAGGCAACTATTAGCTGGATCAAACCATCGGGCGTGCCACAACGTTCATCTACGTGTCCGTTGCAATCATCGTCGAGCGCATTGAAGCACTGTTCCATTCCGGTGGGGATACAGCCACTCAAGAACGTAATGTTTCTTTGATTGCTAATTGAGAACATCGTCGTGTGTTGTGGCCTAACCGCGGAAGGTGGATTGGAACCTGCGCAGGCCCAGTGAAACAACGCCGCAGCGGCCGAGGCAGCTGCGGCGAAATTCCCTCGATTGGTTCGACTTGGCACGCAACGTTAGTCGGGCATTCTGTACTTTTCCTCATCGATCTTGATAGTCCCCGCAGTCACCTTCGGGTTCATCAGGCGATGGTAGGCCTCACGTGCCAACTTGCCGACTTGACCCTCCTCGTCTCGCAACGCGAGAAGGACACCTTGCTCCTGCATAAACTCCAAGGTTCGCAGCGCACCGTCGCGTTTGGTTGCGTCCGTGCCTTTGGCCATCTGATACAACCGCACGCGTAGCACGACTCGCGTGAACGAATGCGGCCCATTGTCAAACATCAGATTGTCAAATTGCTTCGTGAGCAATGCCGGCGCCCATTCCTGTGGGGTCTGATTGATTTCAACATGGGATATCGCAATCGCATTATCTACCCAGTTGAAGATGCGACCCTTCTCAAGGTCATCCTTAGACCAGTATCCAAAGGTGCGGTACCAAAGCTCTTGCAGCTCCTCGAGTGCCGGTTTGGCCTTATCTCCAAAGAGCTGCCCGTACATTGCGACGGCGCGAGCAGCCACATCGGGCGTCCCACCCAGAATAAGCGCCAGGGCACCGTCATTGACAAGAGCTTCGTCCTTCATCATCTCGAATAGCCGGGCGGTCACTTCTTCGGTAAGCCCAGCCTTGCCGATTGCGCGCGCCAATTGATGTCGGGTTTCAATCAGCGAATCCTTGCTGATCAGCCCAATCAACGCGGGCGCCGTACCCTGAACCGGACGGGTGATCAGCGTTTCTAGCAGACACATTCTTCGGAATTGATCAGATTTCTCGGTACCCCGATACTCATCGATCTTCTTGGCAACCGTGAGCATGTCTTCGTCCGTCGCGACCCATGCCAAAGCCGCACAGGCGTCCATCCGGCTCTGCTCGTTGTTCTTCACGTCCTGAACGTAGTCGAGCAACGGCTTGAAGCCCTTGGGGTCACCCCATTCGCTCATGCCTTCGGCAGCGCCAACTCCAACGGCGCGCAACGTCATGCCGAGAATGGCGAGTCCGCCTTGCATTGAGCTGTCCATGGTGACGTCAATTTCCTTCGGGCGCTTCTTGAGCATCTTCTCGAAGACATCCCAGGAATCGGCATCTTTAAGCCAGCCCACGTATCGAAGCGCACTTTGCGCGATAACCCATTCCTCCGGCATTGGGGGTTGTTGACCCTCTTTAGGCAACGGGGCATCGGGGTTTGACCACTTACGGAATGCCGTTATGTCTTTCTTCGAGCCCGACGCCGCTAAAGCACGCAGACCGTTCGCATGTGGCGAGGGCAGTTCGTGAATCCAGAAAATCAACGCGTCCTCAGCCTGTTGGCGAATTTCTTCGACCTTTTCCGGGTGCAGTTGGGCAAGATCTGCAATCATACGCGCACCTTCGACTCGTTCGTTGTCGTCGCGCTTGAGTTCCATTTCCCAATCGTGCTGATCGCTGTATATTTTGAGAGGGTCCATACGCAGGCGCTTGGCCAACGTGGGTACCCCGCGGGTGTCGCCCACCTTTGCCATGATGAGCGCTGCTTTCGTTTGCCAGTGAATATGCGGCTTGGTTTCGATGTAAGGGGCCAGCCAATCGCCCACGCGCGGATCGTTTAGCCTGTCGAGCAACTCGAAGATTTCGCGGGTCTGGTACCAGGACGACTTCTCGTTGTCGCGCGTCACGCTTTCAATCGATAAAACCAGTCCTTGTGCGCCGATGCCATCGCGTAGGGCTTCCAAATACTTGGTCCGGCTTTCCTTGTCAGAACCACGCATGGCTTGAATGAGTGGCTGACGCGCACGCTCGTCCCCAATTTTACCAAGACCCGGAGCCGCTTGGCGCGCAATTTCCTGATCGCTGTCACCGAGCAACTTGATCAATACATCGGTGAACTTCGGCGCTGCATTGCGCGATAGCACGGTCGCAACCAATTGACGGACAGCGGGACTCTCGTCTCCGGCCATCGTGGCCAATTTATCCAGTGATACTAGCTTGGTGATCTTCTCAGGGTCAAACGCAATGCCTCCGCCTAGCCGCTGAACTTGGCTCAAATGCCCGGCTCGATATAAGACCATCACTTGGTCAAATGCCCGGGTGTCTCCCAGCTCGACCAGGGCCCAAGCTATCTGAGGCCTTGCGCCGGGTCCCGCAGTCTTCAGCGCTGCGAGTAACGCATCCTTCGCAGAATCACCCAATGGCGACCCGTACGAAGCCAGGCACATTGCCGAATCGGCCGCCACTCCTTCGTTAAGATCAGACAGGGCCTTGGCCGCTAAAGTCACACCCTCGGGATCTTTTGCCCAAGCGAGTTGCTTGAGGGACTCCCGCTTGAGTTCTGCACTTTGCTCGGTTATGGCCCATTTACGCCACTCTGGTATTTGCTCGTTCTTGGGTTTGACAAAGATTTCTTTCGCCTTGCCCATTGCCTCGGGAACTGTCAATCGCTCTGCATCCTTGTGAATGCCGAAAATCAAGAATGCCGCAAGGCCACCCACTGCCAGTATTGTGACGATGATCAGGCCTGGACCGAAGCGACCTTTCTTGAAGTCACCATCACCGGCATTGAACGATCCACCACCGGGTATACCTGGTGGCCCCATCGGTGGCCCCGCGGGAATATCGTCGTCGTCAGGGGGCCATTTCGCGAAATCCACGCGGCCAGGAATTGGCTGCGGCTCGGGCCTGGGCGTTTCGTTGTTCGGACTCAACATGCATCCTCCGCGGGTGTTCCAATCGTGCCAGCTTGGATGGGGCGGGCTCGAGATCGGAACGGAGAGGCACGTTATCTCATGGTGCCGGTTGACGGGGAGACAGAGGAAGCGGCTAACGGGGGCAAATCGCCCATTGTGTGACGTCAAAACCCAAAAATGCCCCGTTAAATTCAAAAGAAAGTATAAAAATCCACAAACAACGGAATCGACTACTCCTGCTCGATCGGCACCGATGTGCAAGGGTGCCGCTGAGGCAGAGGCTGTTCTGCATTGACCATGAGCGCCCGTCCATTGTCACGCACAAGCAAAATCGGTCCGGTAGCGACCACTTTGCTCGTAACCATAATCGTTGCGGCGATCTCACACTTTGTACCGGAAAACTGGAGCGCAAGTATTGTAGGCTTAACCTTTCTGGGCGCCACCTATTGGCTGTGCATTGCTGGTGCGACCACCGAACAAGTGCGTGCTTGCGGATTGTCCTTGGGAGGTTTGTTTGAACCGGAACCACTGGATAGGCGACGCATGCTGCGCGACGTGCTGTTCGCCGCAAAGTACACGTTATTGGCATCAATTGTGGTTTTCCCTCCATTCGTCTTGGCCTTCGTGCTTTGGTGGCATCCATCGATTCCGTTCAGTTTCCGTAGCCCGCAGTCTTGGAATGATGAACTGCTCGGGCAAGCATTGGTGGTTGCCTTGCCGGAAGAGGTCTTCTACCGCGGTTATTTAATCACCTCGTTGGATCAAAAGAGCCATCGGAAATGGCGGCTGCTGGGCATCGACGTTAGACCGAGTTTGTTTTGGTCAAGCGCGTTATTTGCGCTCGGCCATTTCGCGACCGAACCTAACCTGACAAGGTTGGCGGTGTTTTTCCCAGCAATCCTGTTTGGTTGGCTTCGAATTAGGACCGGGGGCGTCGGGGCCGGAATCGTCTTTCATGTGCTTTGCAACATCTTTGCCTCGACGCTGGGGAGGGGTTACGGTTTGTGGCAGTAATGCTGGTATCGAATCTAGTCCGTGATGTCGTCGAGCGAGCTCTAGCCGAGGACTTGGCAGGCGGTGATCTTACAACTGAGGCCACCGTGCCCGAAAATCTATTGGTTGTGGGTCGTGCGATTGCTCGGTCAGACTTGATTGCATGTGGAGCGGACGTCTTCGCAAAGGTCTTTTATTCGATAGACGCTAGCGTTCGGGTACAAGGTTTGCTTGAAGATGGAGCCTGGGCCAAGGTCGGGCAAACTTTGTGGGAGGTGGAAGGCTCGGCGCGAAGCATCCTTCTCGCGGAGCGTACAGCGTTGAATTTCGTTCAGCGGATGAGCGGTATTGCGACGCTTGCGCATCGCTTCGTAAGCGCATTGCCTAAGGGCAGCCAGACGCGCATCACCGACACTCGCAAGACAACGCCCGGGCTACGCCACCTCGAGCGCTACGCGGTGCGCGTGGGCGGGGCCCATAACCACCGCGATATGCTGGGCTCTGCAATCCTGATCAAGGACAATCACATCGAAGCCGCCGGCGGTATCGCGACGGCAATCGCTCACGCGCGTGCCCGGGCTCCGCACACGTCGCGAATCGAAGTGGAAGTGGAGTCTCTGGAACAACTTGCCGCAGCGCTAGAGGCCCGCGCCGATATAGTCATGCTCGACAATTTCTCCCCACAGCAGCTGGACGCTGCTGTCGCGCTCGCACAGGGCAAAGCCGTTTTGGAAGTGTCAGGGAAGATTACATTGGACCAAGTTGCTGACTTAGCTGGGCGTGGAATCGACGTGATAAGCGTAGGGGCATTGACGCATTCTGCACCCGCTGCAGACATAGCGCTGGACATCGAGCGCCTGGGCTTGTGACAATTGCTGCATCGGTGCGAGCCCTGATGAGCCATGTCGTGCCCTTCAATCTAAGCCGCTTCAAACAACTTGCGCTGGAGCGGCAACTTTTGCTGGGCCGACCCGTGATTTTCTACTCGACCACCCCTTCCACCAATGATGTTGCGATGCGCCTGTGTCAAGATGGCGCACCTCACGGTTTGTTGGTTGTCGCCGATCATCAGAGTAGCGGCCGGGGACGCCGGGGCAACATTTGGCATTCCCCCAATCCTGCGGAAAACTTGCTCTTTAGTGTAATTTTGCGCGTCCAACATGAGAACGAGCTGCCCAGCAATATCACGTTAGCCATGGGACTCGCCCTGCGTGACGCGGTTCAGCCGATTTTGGAGCAGGAAGTTCGTATCAAGTGGGCCAACGACGTTTTGGTCAATAATAAGAAGCTTGCCGGAATCTTGGTTGAAAGCCTATTGCAGACAGACCAGGTCCCGGCATTTGTTGTGGGTATTGGGCTCAATGTCCAGATGCAGGACCTTCCAGAACCGATCGGCGCCATTGCAACTTCTTTGGCCCTACTGCACGCACGAACCACCGATCGCGAAATGCTCCTGGCTGACATATTGCAGAGCATAGATAGCCGGGTGAAAGTTTGGCAACGCCATGGATTTGCTCCCATGGCTGAGGAGCTGCGTCGCTGCGACGCCCTTCTAGATAAGCAGATATCTGTTGATGGAGTGAAGGGGCGTGCCGTGGGAATTGACGATACCGGTGCCCTAATGTTTCGGGTTGATGCGGACGCGATGCCAAAGCGGATTCTAAATGGGACCGTCGAGATACTAGACTAAATTGATGCATCAAGTTTTTAGCCGAATTTGCACCGACGCCGCCACTGGGGCTGGGGCC
This sequence comes from uncultured delta proteobacterium, assembly GCA_963835565.1. Taxonomy (GTDB): domain Bacteria; phylum Myxococcota_A; class Polyangia; order Polyangiales; family Polyangiaceae; genus FEN-1139. The sequence goes on along the minus strand of CAWIGY010000108.1, from coordinate 18,621 downwards.
CCGGCGGCCCCAGTACAATAAAAATCCAGGTCTCGCTACGACACTCGCAGGTGCCACTGCAGCTCAAAGGTTACGATTGCGGCCGCAGGCAATTTTGAAGTCTGCGATTGGTCGAGAATCAAAATGATACCGCGTCAATCTGCAAGAGTTTAATCAGCGCATTTCACGCGGCTTGCGCGGGAGCCTGCTGCATTTCATCGGCGACTGCCTCAGCTAAGCGGCGTCGGCCACGAAACAGTCGGCTCATCACCGTTCCAATCGGGATACTCATTTGCTCTGCGACCTCGCGGTAACTCAATTCTTCTATATCGACTTTCCTGATTACGTCACCAATTTTCTGCGGTAATTCGTGTAGCGCTGATTCAAGCTGCGGCGAAAGCGTCAGCTTATGCGAGATGGAATCACCACCATGCTCGCTCGATTGACTCTCCGCAGCGAATCGAGCCAGGCCCGTACGTTCACGAATCATTCGTCGGCGACGTGAGACAAACAGATGAAACAGAATCTGATGCAGCCATGCGCGCAGGTTGGTCCCAAGTTCAAATTGACTGACGTGACTGAGTGCTCGTGCCAGTGTTTCTTGAACGAGATCCTGAGCGTCCGCTTGGTTTTGACAAAGACAGCGTGCGCGAGCGCTAAGGCTCGGAATGGAATTGAGCATCTCAAGAGCGAATGGTGAAGAAACGGGGGCACACATTGTAAACAGTCTCCAATGGCCGCCGAGCAAGGCTCGTGCCAGGGGGTGGTTATGCCCACAAACTGCGCCCTATCTCGGAATTAACGACCATTTGTGCCGCCTGACATCGGCCCCGTATTGTCATTCTGACATTAGGCCCGCGCTCTGTGACAGCTCGGCAAGCGCATCGGGAAGAGCATCCGCCAACTCATGCGCCAGCAGGCCTCGATCAGACTTGTGCCGCTGAGTCCAGCGACGAGCAGCCCAATTGTGCCAATAAACCGCACAGGCCGCCGCAATCCACGGCTCCAAGTGTACGGACAAGGCGCCGATTATGCCCGCAAGCACGTCACCGGTACCACCAGTGGCTAACGCGGGACACGGGCCACCCGACCACCAGTGGAAGCCGGTCTTTGGCGCCTATCAGAGTATATGCGCCTTTCAATACGACTGTAGCGTTGGTTTGTGCAACGACCTGCGACAGCGCGTGAAATCGGTCTGCCTCGATGCTGGCTACATCGGTGTTGAGAAGGCGCGCAAGTTCGCCCACGTGTGGCGTCAGTATTCGCTTTCCCGGTGACCCATCCAGCCACTGCGGCGAAGTGGCCAGCAGAGTAAGCGCGTCAGCATCAACGACCACTGGTGCAGCGGCTTGCTCCAGAGTTTCTTTCACCACATGCTGTGATTCGGAGGTAATACCGAGTCCCGGACCCAGAACGACTGCATTGGCCGTTGCGAGAATATCTCGCAGTTGCTGTTGCATGTTCTGATGATCCAGGCGTCGTGTCATCGCTTCGAGGACTCGAGACTCGAGGGCGTCGATGACCTCGCGAAAGCCAACATGCGTTACCAAGCCGGCACCTGCCCGCAATGCGCCCCGCGCTGCCAATAGGGCAGCGCCAGCGGTACCCGGGCTACCGGCGATTATTGCAACTCTCCCCGCGATTCCCTTGTGTAGCGTCGATGCCCGTTTGGGCATCCATTGCGCAACGTCCCCGCACTCGACACCAAGTGCCGAGCCGCCGACCCGCTCCCAGCAATCTGCAGGTATCCCGAGCGAAACCGTGTGCAAGTCACCCACGCGTTCGCTGGCGGCTGTGGAAAAATGACCAAGCTTGGGGTACGCGAATGTCACCGTGACTTGCGCGCGCACCGCATCGCCCAAGACAGCGCCTGTATCAGCGTCCAGCCCGCTGGGTACATCCAATGCACAGCATGGAACATTGCTTCGATTCACCAATTCGACCGCGTCCAAGTGCACACCAAGCAAGGGCTTGTACAGCCCAGTCCCAAACAATGCATCAACCACCAGGTGGCAGTTGGAAAGCTCAATGTTCAAATGGACCAGCTGAGCAGAGTCCGCAATCCACCTTACCCACCCTCCACTTGCTGTCCAAGCCTCTGCCATTTGCGCGGCATCACCAGTAAGTTTTTCCGGCGCGCCTAGTGCCACAATTCGAACTAGACATCCTGCACCAGCCAGTTGGCGCGCGACAACAAAGCCATCCCCGCCATTATTGCCGGTACCGCAAATAACTAACGTGCGCTTCGCCTGTTTCTTCCAATGACTTAGGATTACCTCCGCCGCGCCTCGTCCTGCGTTCTCCATCAAGACCAGGCCGGGGATCTTCGCTTGACTGATCATCAGCCGATCTAAAGCTTGGATTTGCGCTCGCGACAGGACCGGAGTCATGGTTCGTAGTTCATTCCGACTCGCCGAACCCCCATTCGTCGCCAAACAAAGTTGACTTGGGCGTCGGGAGCGGAACTCCTCCCGGTCCGTCGCGGCGCACTACCAATGTCGAGCGGGACAGAGTGTCGTGATTCTCCCTTGCGACGATGGTTATTACGTTGACGCCGGGGTTTAGCTCAGCATCCAGCGAGAAAGACAGCTGTTTTGCTTCCGTTGCGTTTCGATTTGATTGGTAGTGCACTTTGCGGGTGCCGACAAAAACGAATGCGTCCAACACCCGGTCCGAATCGGTCGCCACGCCTTGAATATGGACACGGTCTGTCGTTGTGGAAAGCTGCATTGGGCTAACCTCTAACAACGGCGGCGAATGTCGTAAGGACGTTTAAACTTGATGGATATCGCACGATTTCCCGCTTGAGCTAGCGTGATTGCCAAAACCCAAGCCGTTCGATCCGCCCCCAGTCGAATTTGCGTGAATTCGTTGGCTCGTCCAATACGTTCGACGACGGAGGCGCGATCTAAATCGCCAATAGTTGCGGCATCGGCTGACGGCCGCGCGTAAACTTTCGCGCCATCCGACACCAACATTCGTCCCGTTACGGGTTCGACTTTAATTCCGGACTGTGCAACCGGGATCACCAGTTTCGCGCTTGAAGTAACCCGAAGATCGCGGTCGACAACACTCAAATCAAGTTTTACGCTGTCGTCTTCCAAGGTGTCTAACACGTCGAATGTAAACGCAACCTGCTGTTCATCCCCGGGGTTCATGTTAGAGATGTCAAATCGCCCAGCTTGAAGCAATATGCCGTCGCCAGTCAAATTGCGCAGGTATGCTTGAGTCTCATAGGAACGCCCATTTCCGACATTCTTGACCGTCAGGTAGACCGTTGCTCCCTCGCCCCTTACCAGCTGACCATCGCCATTGCCAGGTCTATTGTCGGCAATCTGATAGTTGTACGCAAAGACCGGCCTCTTTAGACTTAGCGTGGTCGGTCGCAGCTCGGCATTTGCTGGAGCTTCGCTGCCCTCTGCGGAGAATTGTATTTTCACGATATCTTGCCGCGTTATTGCGTCAAGTGGAATCACGCAATTTCGCTTGGCGTTATCTGGAAGCGGTTTCGTCGTAGCGAGCTTGCGTCCTTCGACTTGGCACCAGCCTAGCGGGACTTTCACGGTTCGATTCTTTCCTGGATCGATGCGGCCAAACACAAGCTCCTTTTCATCGAAGTAGCCACTATCGCTCTTGGTAATGGCACGCAATCGATACACCGGCGCATTCGAATGGTTCTCGACTTCAACCTCAAGCGACATCGGCTCGCCTGCCACAACCGTGTCGTTCTTGCGATCAGTCTTCACATGAACCACGAAATCACGCGCAGCTGGGCCATTTTTGACATCACTGGGAGGTGCCGAAAAATCAATGCCCAGCTTGATCAACTCGGCCGCGATAGTGGTCATCTGCTGTAGTTGCTTCTTTTCGACGAAGTGGCGGGCCGAGCGGAGCTGTTCGCTGCGCTTTGATCCGGCCACCGAAAGTGACAATTCCTTGGCAAATTGAATCGGGAAATCTAAGGTAAATTCGTCGTCCAGATCTCCTCCCAGCTCACGCATTCGCGAGCGCTGGGCTTCCGGCATGTCATAGCGCAGAGTGAAAGTGGGTCGGTCAGTGCTGCGACGCCCTTCACTCGACAGGCTCTTTGAAAGGTCCCGCTCGCGCGTTAGGTTTTCTGTGTGATAAATATCCATGTCGAGTGGGTCTGCCGTCATAGGATCGAGTTCAATATCCGGCGTCACTCCCACTCCCTGGATAGACACATTACCGGGGGTCAAGTACTGCGCGATAGTAAGTTTTAGTGCAGCGCCATCCGGTGTAACCCGGGGAAATACCAGTTGAACAGTACCCTTGCCGAACGTCGTTTGACCAACGACTATGGCTCGATCTTGGTTCTTAAGCGCGCCCGCAACAATTTCACTGGCGCTTGCCGAACTCCCATTGGTAAGAACCACAATCGGATAGTCGGGTTCGGTCCCGTCTCGCGTGGCCTTCTTTTCTTCACGACCCTCGTGCTCGCCCAGCGTCGAGACAATGACACCCTCTTCCAGGAAGACATCGGCTACTTTGGCGGCTTGCTCCAACAGACCTCCTGGGTTAGACCGAAGGTCCAAGACGAGCCCTCGAAGCTTTATCGGGTGTGACAAACTCTGCATCGCTTTTAGCAGTTCGTCCGCGGTCGTCGCCTGGAATTGCTTTAACCTAATGTACCCAACCCCATCCCCCAGGGCCTTGGGATCTGCCGAGCGGATTCGAATCTCTTCTCTAACCAGGGTAAATGGGCGAGACCCGGTCCAACCTTCGGGCCCGTCTCGATGCACCCAAACCGTCACGTGCGACCCGGCTTTGCCGCGAAGCCGGGCTACGGCATCGTCGAGCGGCATATTGAGGGTTGATTCATTATTTATCTTGGTGATTCGGTCATAACGCTTGAGACCCGCGCGCCCCGCGGGCGTGTCTGGCATGGGCCGCATGACTGTCAATTGCTGATCCCGAATTGAGATGACAATGCCGAGCCCACCAAAATGACCCGACGTCGAAAGATTCATTTCCCGGTATGCTTCTGGGCTCAGAAATACACTGTGCGGATCAAGAGTGCGCAGGATTCCATTACAAGCTGCATACTCGACTTCGCGCAAATCTAGCTCTGGGTCTTTCTTGAGATGTTCATTGAGGAACACAAAAACTTCGCGCAGCCTGGCCGCGACGTCCCAGATTGCTTGCACATTGTCAACGCGGAACTCCCGCGCCTCTGTTTCGACCTGCACCTTGACGAATGGGGATTTCTCCGAATAGTGCACGATAACCTGGGCTACATCCTTTTGCACTTCGTTCAACGCGCTCAGGAACATTTGCCGCGGCTTGATTCGCGGCGGATCTACGTATTTGTCGCGAATGGTCAACAGGGTTTCATGAACCGCTATAAGTTGAGTCAAGTCGTACGGGGCGCCGCTCTTGCCCGCTGAGGTAACCGCATGTGCGATCTCGAGCCCACGCCACAACCCGCCGGTACCACGCCAAAGTGTGAAAAAGGACACAAGCCCGAAGATTCCGAGCACGCAGGTTATTCTCAACGCTCGTTCGAAGGTGCGCATCGTGCGGGCCGAAGTATAGGCAAGCACTTCAAATTGCGCGAGTTCTAGCGGCAATTACCGGCAACTCCGTCCAAATTGACCGCGGAATGACGCTGGCGCAGCGGGCAGGTCCGGCGTATTTGCGGCAAAAATCGGATTGCCCCGGCCTGTCGCCAGGTTCCTTTGCCTACTTCTTCGGCGCGGCGGTGGTTGCGCGAGACGCCTCGTCCTGCTCGATTGAATACCGTACGAGTGCCCGCAAGGACTTATTTCGCTCGACGTTACCAAGCAAAACTTTCAAGTCTTCGTAGACAGATGGATCGGTTAAAAGGGCTCCCAGGGTGCCCTTGCCGGCTCGAACATCGGCAAGCATGCCGTGGACATCCGCCAGAATCTGGCTGATCTGTCCCAGGTCGTGTTCGGCATTGCCATCTCCGTAGAGCAGGGCTCTCGCCATGCCCTTGCCCTCACGAATTCCTTTCAGCGACGTGGCAAGCTCTTCCGCAGCGTTGCCAATCTGAGCGACGCTCTTGGCAGAGCCCTCGGAGTAAACCAATTCGTGAACGAGACCGGGACCCTTTTCGATGCGCTCAGTGATTCCCGCAACGGAATCCAGCGATCGCTCAAGCTGCACAGCTGCTAGCTCCAACCTATCAATCGTAGCCGACAATCGATCGGCTTCGGTACGATCGTTCAAGAGTCGCGAGACATAGCCTGGGCCCTGGTCAGCGCTGTGAAGGATGTGGCTCAGCGATTCAACGCTTGACCGCAGGTTCTCCTGCAAGCCCGGTTCTGCAAAATGCGACGTGGTTGCGTCCAGATTTTCCATGATTTTCTCGGCCTTCGCGGTAATCGACCCAACGCGACTGAGTGCCGTCTGAAGATCTCTGGGATCTTGCTCTGCCTCAATGATGCCTCCAGGCAAATCGGGGGCAGTTTTGGGCTTCCGGCCATGATGGATATCATCTTGTCACCCAGGAAGCCCTTTGATTCAATCTTCACCTTGCTGTCCGTGCGGATGCGACGCGCCTGCGACTTCACAACCGAGAATTTCACATGCAGCCGCACGTCGCGAGAGTCCTCAGCGTAACCGAGGGATTCCACAGAGCCCACGTCGATGCCGCCCATTCGCACCGACGACCCAGTCTTTAGACCCTCAACGTCGTCAAAAATGGCCCGAAATGACACCTTCGACGAGAAAATTTGTCGCTCATCACCGATTAGGAAAACCACGAGCCCAACGAACAAAAGTCCAATGACTACAAAGATACCTACCTTTACTTCCCTCGACGAGATCATGGACTAGACAGGAGCATTACGCATCCCGACGGCCCCGTCACGCCGAAGCTATGCCGGAGCCAATCAAGCGCGATTAACGTTTCCGGCCAGTGGTCCGATTTAGAAGTGCGCTGTGGATAACTTTGCGTGAAATGCCGAGAAATTTCTAGTGATACTCATTGAATGCCGCGCGCAGGGCCGGGCCTGTTTTGTTAATTGGCCTTTCGCCAGTCGGAAGCGCCATACCTGCCATTCAAACCCAACACGTCGTCGGCAGGGAGCTCGAGTTTACTGTCAAGTGACGAGGGTCGCTCCGACATTGGATTGTATGGCATTCGGGGCCCCGCCCCCGAATGCGGCATCGTGACAAGTTGAATCAAGATTTATGGGCTTGGCAAAAGTAAATTACCAGCAACCAGCTACCATGATGGCGATTAGCCAACCCCGCTAACTATTCAATAACGTCTCGACATCTTCATTACTTGGCGCTTGGCCCTTTACGAAATCAATCACACGCGGGTCGCTGCAGTTTTGGAATTCTTCGACGGATCCTTCGGAAATAATTCGCCCGGCATGCACCATCGCAATTCGGTCGCTGATCGCAAACGCGCTTTTCATGTCATGCGTGACGACCACTGACGTAACGTTGAGAGCCTTCTGCAGGCCCATGATCAGTTGATTGACACGCGCCGTATTGATGGGATCAAGTCCTGTAGTAGGTTCGTCGTAAAGTAATACTTCGGGACGCACGGCAATCGCCCTAGCCAGACTCACCCGCTTACGCATTCCGCCCGACAAGTCTGCCGGCCACATGGCTTCGACGCCCGGCAATCCGACCGCCGCGAGGGACGAGGCGACTCGCTCTTTGATGACATCCTTCGACATGGTTCGATGAAAGTGTTCCTCCAGTCCGTAGGCGACATTTTGACCGACCGTCAGTGAATCGAACAGGGCCCCACTTTGAAACAACATCGCGATACGTTGGCGAACCCGCCCCAACTCAAATTCTCCCAGTTTCGTCACTTCCAGGCCATCGAAAGTGATCGAGCCTCGCTCGGGTTTCAAGAGACCAATCAGCAATTTTAGCATTACGCTCTTGCCAACACCAGAACCCCCAACAATGGTAAGGGCTTCTCCACGGTAAATTGACAAATTGAGCCCGGCGAAAACGCCCTTCTGATCGAACGCCTTGTAGACGTCGGTGAATTGGATGAAATTTTCCTGCGTGGGTAGCATGGTCAGACTTCAACTTTACATAATTTGACAGGACGTGTCGGGCTACAACTTATCGATCAACAGGCGCTCAATCCGCATCTCGGCTCGCTCTACCGTTTGATACCGCGACACGCGTATCGTTCCGACAATTCCAACTTCGCCCGCCAAATTGTCGGCATTTGAACCGAGCCCAAAGCCAAATCCACGAAGCGTCTGCCCATTTGAGGTTTGAAGCTCGAGCTGCAGGTGGCCACCACGCACCTCGCGAGCTCTGATTAGCTGACCTCTGGCTAACAATAGTGGTTGCCGATTCCCTTCTCCGCAGGGTTCAAGCAGTGCCAGTTCGCGAGCCACTTCGAATACGTCGTCCTCTGAATCGATCGGCAATACGGGCACTTCGCCCGCCAAAACAGCCTGATTTTGGCTACTAGCATGCAGGACGCAGGCGCGATTAAAGCGGGCTCGCAATGTTTCAACTTGATCCCTTCTCACATCGAGCCCTGCAGCCGCCTGGTGGCCACCGAACCGAAGCAGACAATCCGCTAGACCCTGCAGAATGTCATACAGGGGAATCCCCTTGGGCCCCCGAACTGATCCGCGACCGATCTCGCCATCGAGTCCAATTGCGATGACGGGTAACCCATAATGTTCAGCCAATTTTCCGGCTAAGATGCCCACTATGCCAGAACTCCAGGACTCGCGACCTATCACGATTGCCGCGTCATTATTCCAAGCCTGAGCATCTATTTCAATCAATGCCTCAGCAAACATCCGGTCTTGAAGATTGCGTCGTTCGCGCTGAAGCTCTTCTATTCTGTCTGCCAATTGGTCGGCGGTTGCCGCATCATCGGCTAGCAACAATTCGAGCGAAACGTCAGGGGATGCGATTCGACCCGGCGCATTGAGCCGCGGAGCGATGCGAAACGCCACATCCTCGCTGGTTATCGGGATACCCCTTTCAATCCGCGCCCGCTCCAGCAATGCCCTTAGCCCAGGTCGCGCACCCTCCGCGATTCGTCGCAGGCCCGCTCGCACAAGAATGCGATTGTCCCCGTCCAGGGGTGCTACATCGGCGATGGTGCCAATCGCCACCAAGTCGAGATACGAGTGTAGATCCAGACTGGCGTTGAGTTTGGCGCGCAACGCAGCAATTACCGAAAGCGCCAAGCCACAGGAGGCGAGATTCTTATACGCAAAGCTACAATCAGGTCGGTGCGGATTGAGAAAAGCTACAGCGGGTAGCGGATCACTGGGTACCAAGTGATGGTCGATTACGATAGTCTCAATTCCCGTGGTTCGCGAGGTCGCGTAGATTTTCCGCGTCGCTTGAACCACAATCGCAAGTAACGAGCAGAGTCGGTTCTTTCTCACGAATGCGCAGCAAAGCCGGGAGAGACACTCCATAGCCACCCTCGAAACGGTTGGCGAGAGTGACCTCGACCGTTGCCCCCAGTTGGCGCAGCGCGTGAGTAACAATTGCGGCGGAGGTAATGCCGTCACAGTCATAGTCGCCGAAGACACAAATGCGTTCTTTGTCTTGTACGGCACTCGCAAGACGCTCAGCGGCGCAGTCGCGATCGGCCATGCAGTCCGGAGGAGTCAGTTGCGACAGGCGAGGGTCCAAAAATCGACGCGCCCGGTTGGGGTCGCGCAGTCCCCGCGTCCAAAGCACTTGGGCCGCGGTTCTCGACAACCCCAGGGCGATCGCTAGCTCCGAAGCTGCACCCGGCATTTCGGTTTCGGGCTTTGTTCAGGCATTTTCAATCGGTCGGGCGCCGCCACGATTGGCCAAACACCATGCCCATCGGGCACTGTCAACCCAGGGAAACAAACAGGCCTAGCTGGGCGTTTTAATTGCGACAAAGGCGTGGCCAGGCCCCCGGCCCCGGCATCACCCTTGCGCGGAAAGCCAATCGGTCACAAGTTGTTGGAGTCATTATGAACCCCTACCAGCAAAGCCTAAGCCAAGTCGGGTATTCTAGGTCACAAACGGTCGACACGCGGGCGCGTTTCGTGGTCAGAACTTACAACCATCTATTCGGGGCGCTCGCGCTATTTACGGCGATCGAGATTGGCCTCTTCAAGTCCGGACTCGCCGACAGCATTGCAATGAGCCTGCTGTCAACAGGCCGTGGATGGCTGCTCGTGATGGGTGGTTTCATGCTCGTGGGCTGGCTTGCCAGCCACACCGCCTACTCGGCCAAATCTCTGCCGGCACAATATGCGGCGCTCGCCGGCTATGTTGCCGCAGAAGCAATCATATTCGTTCCGCTGCTTTATGTCGCGGAGAGGTTCGCGCCCAACACAATTAAGAGCGCCGCCGCCGTCACGTTGGCGGGCTTTGGGGGGCTGACCGCCATCGTGTTCGTCACTCGGAAAGACTTTTCATTTCTGGGCGCGTTCCTGCGCTGGGCTGGAATCGCCGCATTGCTCTTGATCGGCGCGGGGTTGCTGTTTGGCTTTCAGCTGGGCACATTCTTTAGCGTAGGTATGGTTGGCTTTGCGGGCGCGGCCATTCTGTACGACACGTCCAACGTGCTTCGATCATTTCCCGAAGATCGCTACGTGGCAGCACGCTTGCAGCTGTTCGCATCAGTCGCATTGATGTTCTGGTACGTGCTGCAGCTTGTTTCTGTCGCTTGTCGTCACGCGACTAAGACTACACGACTGCCTCAGAAGGTCCTCAGACGACCGCGGTGACCTTCTTTTTAACCGTGCCCTTGCGCACCATGGCGCCATGGCCGCCGAAGTAGCGACGGTCTAGCCATTCGGTGAGCGGCAGTGCCACATAGATTGATGAATAGGTTCCCAGAACCACGCCGATCACAAGCGCCAGAGCGAAGTCCTTCAGCGATCCGGTGCCCCAAGCGAAGAATGCCAAGAGACTGACCATCACCGTACCCGACGACAAGATGGTTCGTCCCAACATCTCCGAGATACTGACGTTGATAAGTCCCACAAACGATGCCCCGCGCAGTCGGCCCAAATTCTCACGAACACGGTCGTACACAATGACCGTGTCGTTCACCGAGTAACCAACTATCGTCAATATCGCCGCGACGGTCGTCAGATTGATCTCTCGCCCCATGATGATGAGAATACCGAGTACGGATAAGGCGTCGTGCACCATGGCTACCACTGCACCGGGAGCGAATCGAACGTCGAATCGGAGCGCGATGTAGATCATCACAAACACAATCGCAAAGGCAATTGCCTTGAGCGCTGAATCCCGCAATTGCGCGCCGGCTTTGGGCCCAATCCACTCCACCCGCAGTGCATCATGGGGCACTCGATCCGAGCCGAGACGCACCCGCATGCCGTCGAGTAGCTGGTCGCCTTTGCTCTTGAGCAATATCTCGACTTTGTGATCTCGGGGACTCTGCAGGACTGGATTATGCTCGCCCGCGCGCAGCTCAAGCCCGGAAACCGTAGCCATGCGCCTCTGAACCCAATGCAGGTCCGGATCATCGCGGAAGCGCACGGTGATTTTATCGCCGCCCGGGCTGAACTTCACTTCCGTTGATTGGTGAAGTTCCGGGGCACATTCTCCGCTGCTGAGGCCCGCGCAAAGCAGCCGCTCGATTTCCTGGCGTTTGCCTTCGCTGATAGAGGACACTTCCTGCACCCGTACCAGGTAACGCGCGGGAACTTTGGGATCATCAATGCGCACCACGTCTGGCTGCGAGAACCCCGAATGGATTACGGCCGAGCGAATCTCGCCAGCCGTCACGAATTTGGTAAACGCGACTTCGACTTCCGTCCCACCCTTGAAATCCGTTCCGAGGCGCGGCCCCGGATAGAAGATGAGAATCATCGACGCCAAAACCATCATCAAGCTCGCGGCGATGGACCACCGCCGAACACCCATGAAATCGTAAAGTCTGCCAACCGGAAATAGCTGCATGGGTCACCCGAGATCGAGCTTTTGGTCGCGCCTGAGCCCGCCGCGCACCCATCCGTCGAACATAACGCGTGAAACTACGACGCCCGTGAAGATGCTCGCCAAGACGCCAACAATCAGCGTCACCGCAAAACCCTTGACCGGGCCGGTTCCGTATTGAGCCAAAACAATGCCGGATATTAGGGTGGTGACGTGACCGTCAATAATCGCCGTTAGAGCCCGAGAATAGCCAATCTCCACGGCAGCTCTCGGACTCTTGCCTTCCCGCAGTTCCTCCCGAACCCGTTCATTAATCAGAACGTTAGCGTCAACGCTCATGCCCACAGTCAGCGCCAACCCGGCTAGTCCGGGTAATGTCATGGAAGCGCCGAAGGAAGCCAAGATCGCCAGCTGCATCAGAACGTTAAGCGCAACCGCCACGTCCGCGATAATTCCTGCTTTCTTGTAGTAAGCCACCATGAAAGCCAAAGCACGGACAGGATGCCGACCAGCATGCCGCGCAGACCCAACTGGATCGAATCTTTACCGAGCGTAGGACCAATTCGTTGCTCGTTCGACGGGGAAATCGGCGCCGGCAACGCGCCGGAGCGAAGCACTAGTTCGAGCTTGCGGGAATCCCGCAATTGAATCTCCGGGTCGCTCGAGCCCATTGTGATTTGCGCGTGGCCACCGGGAATTCTAGATTGGATGGTCGGGGCGCTTTCGGTCCTACCATCGAGAATGATGGCAAAGCGTCGTTTGATATTGGCCGTCGTGATGCGATCAAATACGCGCCCACCCTGATCCGTGAATGTCAGTGCCACATGCCAGCCACCGAGGCCTCCCTGCTCCTGATCAGGCTGCGATACGGCATCCCGCACCATATCGCCGGTCACCTCGGCTCGACTTCGCAAGAAATACGTGCGCCAACCGATCTCTTTCTCTTTTTGGGTGTCTGGATCCGTTTCGTGGACCATTTGGTACCCAATTTCACGGTCGGATGTGATGGGCAGCGTGCTGACCCACTCTTTGAGGCGTTCGACGGCTTTTTGTGCCGTCTCTCCTGCCTTCATCCGCAAAAAGACATACGTTGACTTCTTGGCTTTCGGCTCGCCCCCTTCGTCCAGACCGACCAAAGGGGTTTCTTCCAAGAACTCCAAACCTTCGGGTAATGAATCGGCCTTTTCACGCTTGGCAATCGGGTCCAAAGTAATCTTCGTCGTCCGCGAGTAGTTTGAATTCGAGGCGGGCCGTTTGACTGATGATCTCACGAATACTGTCAAACGCCTTCTGATCTTCCCCGGGCACCTCGACAATGACATCCTCGTCGCGCGTACTCACGGCCGCTTCGCGCAGGCCCAATTCATCGACCCGACGCAAGATAATTTCACGAGCCTGACTGACGGCTCGCTCTCGAATCGCCGATTCAGAGCGCGATTTCATGGTAAACGTCAAGGTTCTCTGGTCGCCCGAGCGCGTGGTGCTCATGTCGCCGGAGAACGTTTGAAGAAACCGAGCGTCAATCTTGCTGGGATCGGCTGAAGGCTTGACCGTGAGCTTTAGCACGTTGGCTGGGCGCCTCGGCGCCTCAATCTCGACGATATCCCGCAACTTTATGTATACGTCTTCACTGGGCCGCTCATTGCCTTGATAAAGTCCGTACACTTTCGAAAGTTCGACGCGCATGTCTTCGAAATAGCGATCGCGCTTGTCCTTGATCGCTTCGTCAACATCGACGGTGTAAACCAGGCGCATGCCGCCCCGCAGATCCAACCCCGAGACCAGACGAAACTTTACGTGCTGCTCGACCCATTGCGGACAGACAAGCTTGCCGCCGCTCATGCGGTCGAGTGTCGGCCACAACACAATAAATGCCAGTAAAGCCGCGGTCAGTGTCATTCCGAGACGAAAGCACCAGCCGGTATCGATGAAGTGAAGGCCCAGCAGGGACATCCACATCATGCCGAGGCCGAGCATTGCCATCGGCCAAAAGGCGTCAAAGTGAGCAGCAGCGGCAGCGCACAGGCCCAGGCTTGCCGCAAACCACAAAATTACACGCTTAGCGCGTCGAACCAGCCCGGCCACGACGAGCAGCAGGGCAATCCCCAAGAAGACATACATTAATACGGTGTTAACCACGTGGGATCCGCCAGAATGTTCTTATTTCTTGTCGCTAGCGGCGACGTCAGCGCCATCCTTGCCGGCTATCGAACTCTTCAAAACATCCACTTTGACGCCGGGAGCAATTTCCAGCTTGTAGCTGCGCTCGCCCATCTCCACCAGTTTACCCAGCATTCCGCTGTGCGTGACGACCCGGTCACCCTTTTGCAGTTTTGCCAAGGCCGCCGCCTGCTTTTTTTGCTGGGACCGGGGCATCCAGAACAACAAGAGCAGCACGGGGAGAAACATCACGAGCATGACCAACATGTTGGGTCCGCCCGACTGCGGCGGTGGATGATCGGCAGCCGGATGTGCAGGCTCGGAGGTGTGTGCCACCACTTGGGTGGGGCCCGTCGGGCGCCCGGCAGCTACAGGAGTGTTTTGTTGGATGTCAGATGCAGATGCCACGCGTGTCTCGCGTCCGCCGAAAATGAAATCGAAGCGGTGTTCGAGATTGAGGAGGGAGACCGAAAGCCACGGCCGCTTCACCCTCCCTGACGAGAGACGGCTCGTGGTCCCGTCCCCGAAATTGGGGGCCGAGAGGCGCGGCCTATACCGGCTTTGTCGGGGCCGCGCAAGCGCCACTCCTAGCCGTCATTCGGTCACAATCTGTGAATGGCGCGGATACCCGGCCCGGCCTCTCCAATATACCCGGCTTCGGACTGCGGAGAACTTCCAGGCGCTTGACAGGACTCCGCCGGAGTTGTACTGGATGCCTCCCCTGCGTTTGGAACTACGACGAAACCTTGGTCGAAAAGGCCACAACTTAGAAGAGGCGCGTAGCTCAGTGGTAGAGCACTACCTTGACACGGTAGGGGTCGTTGGTTCAATCCCAATCGCGCCTACCAGGCTCGGCCTGACTTCACAGGGGATATCTCGGGGATCTGCTGCATGACGATGAACTCGTGATGACAGTAACCGCCTGTGTGAAAACAGGCGCGTCCAGCGGTCCGATGCGCTTATGCATCTGGCTCGCAGGTCGTTTATTACTTTGGCTTGCCGTCACGGAACCGTCGCGTTTCGCCCGGCATAAGCCGTCAGTTGGCTGGGCCTAGGCCCAATTTGCAAGGAGTTAATTCATAGTCGTATGGCCATGGGGCGTCGTTTTACTCGGGAACCCCGCGGACCTCAAGTCCGCATCAACCATCGTATCCGAGTTCCGGAAGTGCGCGTCGTAGGCGCGGACGGCTCGAACCTCGGTGTCCTTTCGACGGACGAAGCCATTCGGCGAGCCCGTGAAGCTGGCTTCGATTTGGTCGAAGTCAATCCGAAAGCAAGTCCGCCAGTCTGCAAAATCTTAGATTTTGGAAAGTACAAGTACGAGGAAAAGAAGAAGCAGCGCGAGGCCAAGCGAAAGCAGACGGTCGTCGAGGTCAAGGAAATCAAACTCCGACCCAAGACCGACGAACACGATCTGATGGTCAAATTGCGGGCCGCGCGAAAGTTTGCAGAAGCAGGCAATAAAGTGAAGCTCACTTGCCGGTTTCGCGGTCGTGAAATTACGCATCCCGAAGTAGCGATGCAGCAATTTGACTTTTTGCTGTCGAAAATGGACGACCTGGTCAACGTCGAACAGCGTCCCTCAATGGAAGGCCGCGCGATGGCCGCCATCGTGTCGCCCAAACCCGGTGTTCTACATAAGTTGGCGCAAGAACGGATTCAGAAAGAAAGACTGGCTCAGCGCACGGGCACCGACGGAGCCGAAATGCCAAATCCGCTGTTCGATGCGGAAGGAAATGAATTCGAAGAAGAATTCGAAGAGGGTCAAGAGGACGAAGCCGAAGACGGCACTTGACTTAATCCTGCACGGTCGAGGCATGCCTCGACCGCTCCTCAAGCCGTCGAGTCAGCGCGACCTCGTTGCTTGCGTCGATTCTGGCGCTGGTGCGGCGGCCCCTCTGCGGGCAAGAATAAAGCCCGCTGCGATTCCAAGAACGACCAAAAGGGCTGCTGCAATCAGCATCAACGTATTCTTGCTATTCTGTGAGCGCGACCGCATCGACGGGAGTTCGGCGGATGACCCTGCCATGGCCCGCAGCAATCTCGACTGGGGAATGTTATCGTCTTCAAGAGCGGCTAAGTTTCCGACCTCAAGCCTGCTGCTCGATGGACCACCCCGAGCCGTGCCAGATTCGACTCCGAATCCTACGTCACTGACTTGTCCGGACCAATTCTGTGGCCCGCCGAATTGTAAATTGGTACCGAGCGGCGCGGCGCCGGATTGACTCAAGCCCGAATCTCCCAGAGACACGAACTCAAACAAAGCCTCTTCGATGAGCGAACTGATGATGGACCCGCCGTCCTTCGCCCGGCCAGCGCGGTCAAGCTCCCGCTGCGCTAAGGGTCGAGCCACCAACTCTGCAATTTCGAATGATGAAACGGGCCGCCTGGCGCCGAACAGAATGGCATTGAGGTCGCGGCCAAAATGCTTTGCCGATGCGTAGCGTTGTGCGGGTCGCGCGCCAAAGCTCGCGCGACCACTCGCTCGAGTTCTGGCCCCACCAGCGGATTGAACTGATGCAGCGGCGGGATACGCGCGCCGACTGAACTTGCCGCACCGTCTCGATGTCCGTATCTCCGAAGAACAGGCGCCTGCCAGCCAGCATTTCCCACAAGATAATGCCCACCGCGAAGATATCCGTGCGCCCGTCTGCGACTTGCCCGAGCGCCACTTCCGGCGACAAGTAGCCGAACTTTCCCTTGATAATGCCCGGCTCGCTCTTCTCGAGCTGACTGTTGGCCTTGGCCAAACCAAAATCTACGATTTTCACTTCGCCGTAGCGCGTGATGAGCACGTTGGGCGGAGACATGTCCCGATGAACGATGTGCAATGGCTTTCCGCGCAGCGTCCGTCAGTTCGTGAGCGTAAGCTAGCCCTTCGCAGATTCGCACCGTGATGAGGCAGGCTTCTTCGAGCGGAATCGGGGCTTGATGTCGGCGGTAATACTCAATGACCGTCTTGAGATCCGTGCCGTCGACGTACTCCATGACGATGAAGAACGTGTTGTCGCCCACGCCGACATCGAACACCTGCACGCAATTGGAATGGGAAAGATGGGCGCTGACCCGCGCCTCATCGAGAAACATTCCGATGAATTGCTTCTTCTCGGCCAACTGGGGCAAAACCCGCTTGATGGCCACGGTCTTTTTGAAGCCCTCGAGACCCGCGCTTTCGGCTCGAAATACCTCCGCCATGCCACCGGAAGCGATCTTCTGTCGAACCCGATACCGCTGCTGTTGCTGCTGAACCATGCCTGCGCACCCTGCTAGACCCGCTCAGGCCTAGCCACGTTCGCGGTCCAGCGTATGGCTTTGCCCATTGCGGGGTCAAGTTCGCTTCCCTAACCGGCCGGCGTTCCGCCGCCAGATCAAGCTCTTACGCAATGCTTGCAACCGGGTCAGCAACCCCGACTCAAGGGTCGATGTCGAATTTCCTCGCCCTTTGCCGACCTTGGCTATCTTTCGGCCACCCTTCGGGGCCGTAGCTCAGCTGGGAGAGCGCCGCACTGGCAGTGCGGAGGTCCGGGGTTCGATCCCCCGTGGCTCCACCGAGAAAACACGTTATCTCGATTATTGGCCGCTTTAATTCACGTGACCTTTTGCCCTTGCGGTGCGGATGCAATTCCCATTGTTTGAGCCAACAAGCGGATTGCTCGCCGGGTAAATCCTCAGCCCGAGACAGCTTTTCACGCTTCCGGATCTTCCTCGAGAAGCGCGTAGTCCTCGGGGTCAAGGCGAAGGGCAATGTTGCAACCTAATGAATTGGGTGCGTGCATTGATAGGACCTCCAACGTGACGAACCAAGTATTACACACTTTGCGCTAACCGCCGGTTGAAAACAACACAGCATGCGTAAATCAGTCAACCGGTTTATCCATCTGTTCGGTTGGCATCGCGCACAACACAACGACAAGCGGACGCCTCCCCGATGTTCTTATGTTCGGGAGGGCCTTGAAAACAGCCGCGAAGTGAATCGCGCCGCTATTGTCCCAAGCTTTGCCACAAGCGGTTCACGTGTAAATGACAGATCGTCAGTTTCAGGTGCAACAAGTTGGCCGCGTTGCGTCGGTGGTGTGAAGCGTGCGACATGCGTTACAAGAGAACCCGCGCAGCCGTCGCGCCGCAGCCGTCGCGCTGCAACCTGTCCGTTATTGTCGGTCCTGTTCGGAACCCGTCACCGTGGCCCATGATGGCGCCTGTACGCGGTGCCATCGCCGACACAGGCAATCATTGCCACTTCCCGATCGGCGCTGTACGGGGCAGCTAGGCTTGGAGCTGGGGTGATTATGGCTTGGGGCGTGTCGGCGTAGTGCGTAGCTTGGTGTCTCTACCCGGCCGCCGCAGCGTCGCTACCGGCGCTACCGGCGTCTCCTATGTCATCCACGCATAGGACCTGGTAATTGCAAGCCCCGCAATACTGGTCTCCCGATGACAATGTCCTCCCACTGGGCATGCCATATCGGTAAATTCACCCACATCACAGCGCTCCTCGATCGCATAGCAACAATTGAGTTAATTCATTGCTGCCGCCCGAGCTGCCTATCCCCATTGGTCCAACATCTGCTTCACCGCCCCCGCAATTTGAAGAACACA
>CAWIGY010000107.1:0-57289 GCA_963835565.1 uncultured delta proteobacterium | reverse complement strand
TAGCTGTAAGTGGGTCAGCACCTGTAGATACTACTATTGTCTCTATCCTAGAAACTTCCTTTCGCATTTGAGGCAGCAGGTCTGTGTTTCGAAGCCTGAGCAAACTTTCGTATGGAGAGAGACCTCCACTTGCCATAACACTGATGTACATGGAAACATACGGTATCTCAAGTTTGAGGCCTGCGATTCTGTTTGAGGCCGCCATCTTCAGCAGGAATCCACCTACAATAATCACTAGTATTGGAACAATAACAGAAAACAACGTGATTAGGAAGAGATAGGGGGAGTTCGGTAATAATCCCACTAATTCAAGTACGAACAGTGTTGATGGAATGGCGACGCTGACTAAAGCAGCAAAGCTGACCATGCTAAGGTATACTTCAGGATGAACCTTCATGTAGGCGGCATCTAGGTCACTTTCTATCCACTAAAAACTCTGCAAAGTCTTTTGCCCATCCAACCGAAGTAAGCGTAACAGAAATCGCGGTAATTCATGTTTCTAGCCTCAAGGCATCTGAAGATTTTGTAATCAGTAAACATCCTCAACAGTCATACAAACATCTCAACGGTTTTGATAGATTCTATGGGGATTGCGTAGGTTGGAATGATGGAAGTTCTGGAAAAGTTGGGAGTTTTACATTCTTTGATGTAACGAAATTATACCCCCCTTCTTCTTGACGTAGTAGGATAAAATCATCTCGGCGACTTCCCTCTGATTTCTGACGCCACTCTTAACAATCTCTCGAAGGAAAAGCTCTCTATCATTAAGTTCCTTAATTATATCCTCAATTGAGGATCTGCCGTTTGCAGCTATTCGCCTAAGATGAAAACTCTCATCGAAGTGGGTGACGAATGTGTCAGTACGCGGATCCCAATTTGCAACTACCCTGTATTTCTCAAGGTCTTCGATCTCCCATATGGTGCGAATTCGCCGTCCGAAGCCGATTCCCCCCTCTTTGTTTGGGAAGTTCGACTCTTTGGATGTACATAGCGCTGTTCATCAATGGAATATAGATTTTTGACACGTTCATAGGCGGGGAAGTTAAACGCATCACAACGTTTTCAAGACTATCAGCGTGTATGGTACAGAGACCACCGTGACCTGTGGCTAAAGCCTGGAAGAGAACGTATGCTTCCTCTCCCCTAACTTCTCCAACAATAATATAGTCTGGCCTGTAATGGAGACTTGTTCTAACGAGGTCAAAAAGATTGATAGTTCCCGATGAACCTGTGCCTAATTGGAAGTTTTGCCTGGTGTGAAGCTGAGTCCAGTTTTCAAGAGGCGGACTGAGTTCTGGAACTTCCTCAACTGTAACTATCTTGTCATTTTGTGACACAAGGCTTAGTAAAGCGTTTAGCATGCTGGTCTTCCCAGCTCCAGTGCCACCAAGAATCATGAAACTCATTTTTTGTTCAAGGAGGAGCCAGAAGTATGCGGCTATTCGTTCGTCGAGGGTGCCTCTCTTTATTAGGTCGATTATACTCAGAGGTTCTGCCCGAAACTTTCGGATGCAAAAAGTGCTTCCTTTAGTGGAAACTTCTTTCATGAATGTGGCTGCAAGCCTATGTCCCTGGGGTAGCGATGCATCCAAGATTGGCTGAGCCGTTGAGATGTGTTTAGAGCTTTGGTGAGCCAACTTAACAATGAAGTTATTAGCAGTCTGTTCATCGGTGAAAGCTATGTTAGTTGGAATGCCTTCATATTTACTATGCCAGACATAAATGGAACTTTTTAGTCCATTACAGCTAATGTCCTCAATGTTTTCATCCAAGAACAAGACATTAAGAGGACCATAGCCTGCAAGCTCCCTCACGACATAGTAAAGGATCTTTTTCCAACTTCTCTCGGTGAACTTCCCCAGGGAGCGGCGGTACTTTCGAGCTATTTTCTCAGTCTCTTCGTAGACGTAATCCTCACGGGGTTTATCTTCGTCATTTGGAGGATCTAACTCTTTGCTAAGTATCTCCACGATTTTTCTAAAGACTCCTCGTTCCTTTGCCGTGAGCGGGTTTTCTTCGACGATGTAGTGGTAACCTTCGCCACGTCCCGGGATTTTCACAATCTTAACGTAAGCGTTAGGTTCTGAAACGGGATACTCTTCAATGGTCTTCGTGGCTGAGATGAAGGGATAACTTCCTCTCAACCTACGAACAGACACACCCATATCTATTCTCTTACCCGTATCTATTTTCTTGCTAACCTGCTTATTTTTTTTAATTAGTCCATTTAGAAAGGCCAACAGTTATCCATCCATATAACATAAATTTAGGGTAAATAAAAAGAAAAAATGGGGATGCGAGCTTAGACTAAGCTGATCAGCTTGATGTAGTCCATGCCGCCTGCACTGTGGATCTTCACGTCACAGGTTGTTCCCGAGCTTAGAGTTGAGTAAGTTGCAGGGATCCATATATTGACAGTTGCAGTGCTACCAGTTGCTATCATTGTTCCAGCGGACGGAATGTTCGTTGTAGATTTGATCGAGGTTCGCACCAGTGGCAAATGTGGTTTGACCGTATTGAGTGGCGTTTAGAGGTACATCATTGACGAATGCTAAGATCAGGGTTGCAGATTGTGAACCTGTGTTCTTCATCTGCAGAGTTACTGTCCACCCTGAAGCACCTTTAGTGGAGTATCCAGTCTGTATTTCGACATTCTCATATTTGGTGAACTGCCCAGCGATGCCCCCCATCCAGTAGGCAGCAGCGATTGAGATAGTGATGGCAACAGCGACAAGAATGACTGCTGCTATTACAGGGCTGATTCCTCTTCGACGTCTAGTGCTAGAAAAGTTTTTCATTAGTTTTTTCCTCCTATTTTCTGTTCATAAATTTCACTTCAATTAATAAATCGGTTATGAAGCGACAGTAACAGACACCTAATATGGTTTAACCGACCAATATCCTAAATCCAGTTTATCGATTTGCCTAAAATAGTAAATTATTGGGATTATTGATTCGAATGAATTAGAAACGTAAAAAAATCTTAGACCTAGGTTTAGATTAAATAAATGGACTGAATTTACTACTTTTACAGAGGAAGAAAGTCTGCTCTCAAAGTTATTCTTTTTTTATAAATATTCCTTACCTTCCGCTTTAGAGTTGACTAAAATTATCCAACTATTTAAATGACAATTTTCTTCATATGAAGGTGCCCTCGCCCAGTATTGAAGAAATAGAATTCCACATATTGTCTTTGCGTCCTCTATCTTATTCGAAGTAATCATCTGCAAAATCTCCATTTTGGTGACCAGTCCGATGCAGTCCCGCTTCCACCGCGATAGTAAGTGCTGACACGTCGAGACATTCCGCTGCCGGTTTGGACGGATGCCATTCGAGCGTTGCGCTGGCGCGCTCATCGGCTGCAATGGCTATGTCGTGCCCAAGAAAGCGGCCAACGCTAAGGGAATATTAGCTTTCGCGGCCACCAACATCGGAAAGACTCTTAAGCAGCGTACAGGTTAGGGTCATTATCATTGTCGTCGTGATTGAGCAGTTCTTGGTCGCACTTTGGACAAAGAGACTAGTACATCGATTCTCTTGAATCGATGTACTAGAAAATCGCGAAGCGATTTTGGGTTTGGGCGAATGCCCAAGGAAATGAGGATAGTGGCGCGATTGGCCGCGCAGCGGCCGGGTCCGCAGGACCCATCACTTCAGTGGAATCGCGCCACTAGCACGGCAGCACCGAATCGAGCGTACCTCTATTTATTGTGCGACGGGGTATACGCATTGACCGATATTCCTGCCAAGACCGACTACAATATCCGCAATGGTCGGACGTACATGTACTTTCAGGGCACGCCGCTTTATCCGTTCGGATATGGGCTGAGCTACACCACTTTCTCGTACGCCAACCTGACCCTGAGTTCTCCAACCTTGGCTTCGGGCGGTCAGGTTACCGTGAGCGTCGATGTGACGAACACGGGAGCTGTTGCCGGTGATGAAGTCGTTCAGCTCTACGTGTCGTGCCCGACGACCGCTGGGGTGCCACGACCCATCAAGCAGCTGCGCGGGTTCCAGCGGATTACACTTGCACCCGGGTTGAAGCAAACTGGTTCGATGCCGCTCGACCAGCCACCAACTCGCCGACCCGGACACCACTTCGAGTGCATTCAAGGTCCAGCCAGGCACGGCGCACGCGACGGGTCGGGCTCGCCCGACGTGCGCGCACAGTGCATGTCGTCATGACAGAGCCATCAGCCTTCGACGCGCGCTTGCCACAGCCAGCAGTGGCAGAGCGGAATCAGCTTCAGCTCGCCAAACTCCCGCCAGCGGTATCATCATCGGACGTAGCTACTGAAGGCCAAGCGAGCTTGTCTTGATTGCGTTTGCGACCACACCCGCCACACCTATGGCGCCGATTTCAGAGAAATGAGTGCCACCTGAAACGAATAACGTATTGCTGAAATTGGGCACGGTCTGGTAGTAGGCGCGCGACAAAGTCGTGAGATCGATCTTCCGCGACACTGAGTGAATCGGCCGTGTCGAGCGCAACCTGGTTGAGTCCGTCAAAGCCTGGATCTGCCGCAGAGCCACCGGCACGCGAGACGGGGGAGAATATGACGGGAATAGCTCCCTTGGCCTTGGCGTCAGTGACGTACTTGCCCAAAGTTGGCCGGGTAGTTGGCAATGTCGGTGGCGCTCTTCATGTCGTTGTGACCAAACTGGATGAAAAGGTAGTCTCCGGCCTTCATTGCCGTACGCGCCGCGGGAAAGAACTTCGTGTAGAAGCTGCCCGCGGTCTCACCCGAATCAGCATAGTTGGCAACCGATACGCCAGGTTCCCATGTACAGCGACAACCTCCTGACCCGCAGCCGGTCTCATCGGGCGCGATCGCCTGAGTATTAGTCCGACCCAATCACAAACCGTCGAATCGCTGGCAATGAAGATCGTGATGGCGCATGGAGCCGATCGAATGCCGAGCCCATGCAGCTTCGGTGCTGAACCATCGATGAGCAGGTTGAGGATATTTCCCGTGCGCTCTGTCCACCGTCGTGAACCTCCTGGCGCACGTTTGCGGTAAACGTGAGTGACGAGTAGGCGCCTGCAGCCGTCGCCGTTTCGTTGTTCTCGTAATGACGCGTCTCGGACGAAACTCTGAGGATCCGGCAGCGGCCGGGTCCCCGAGTTCGACAGTGACGTCCCAGTTTCCGTTGGGCGCTGGCAATGTACAGGTAATCGGGCTGGTTCCGGTACAACTGCTCAGCAATGTGGGGTCAAGCGGAACTGGCGAGCCGCAGCCACCGCTGCTGCCTCCAGCCGTGGTCGAGCCACCCGCGGCCACGGCGCCGCCGGTGGCTTTCGATCCGCCCGTGCTTCGTGACCCACCGGTAGTGATAGCGCCTCCTGTTGCCTTGGCTCCGCCGGTATCGTCCACCGCGCCACCGACTGTGCACGTCGTGCCGGTGGATTTGCTGCCGCCGGTTGTCGGGTTACCGCCCGTATTCGTCGTGCCGACCACGCTCAAGGAGCCGCCGGTGGGTCTTGCTGCCGCCGGTCGATGGCGTGCCACCCGCCGTGACGTTGCCACCCGCCGCATTGTTGCCGCCCGTACTGCGCGACCCGCCTGTTGCAGCAAACCCGCCAGCGACCGCTGCACCACCCGTTGCCGTGGTCCCGCCGCTGAGCGCAGACGTCTCACCCGCGTTGCCGGAGCCGCCCGTGCTTGCAACCGAGTTGCTGCCACCGGTTGCCGAGGCACCGCCCACTGGCGTCGTTGCGTCCCCGCCACTGCCCGGGCCACCGCTATTGCTCGTGCCCGAACAGGTGAGCGTTGCCGCGAGGCTGCTTGCCGTCAGACAAACACCGGACCACAAGTTTCGCGTTGAATGGGTTTTTCGCAATACTTTAGCCATATTCAGATCCCGGATTCTCTGGCTGCTCGCAGTGTCAAAAAGCAGGTCCGCAGGCTCGAGCGGAAAATTAGCACAACCTCAGGATAGCTGCCATGCGCCCGCCAGCGAGGCCGCGCTCGATATTCGAATGAGGCACAAGTGGGGATGGGCGGAGTGTCATTGAACGTCGCAGGGTCGGGCCCCGCGCGACAAAAAGTGTCGGTTCAGTGCCGTCACGACAAAAATACCGTGTAGCGGAAACCAGCCGGATCCAATCGGTGGGAGCCAAAGGAAAGCAAACGAGGTCGTCATTGCCTAAGCCGGGACATGGCCGTGATCTCAACCATTCGCGAACCGTCTAGATCCGAAGTTCACTCCCCAAGTGCCGCCTTGGGCTGACTCGAGACGTTGCCTACGGCAACAAGTAACTAGCCAAGCCGATTCCCTGGTCTTTGAGCGCCTTTGCCACGAGCCCTGCAATTTGCGTGGCGCCCGCTGCCTCGAAGTGCGTGGATCGTTACAGAAGATTCCAACCGGAGTATCTGCCGTATAGCTGGCCGCCGTGTCCGTGTTCAGGGCAAAAGCCCGAGGCCGTGTAAAGAGCCACGCTGAGTTGTTCAAATCGATCAAAGGCACGTTGTACTGGGTTGCGGCGGCCTTGGTGGCGGCGGCAAACGTCCCGCGCGTCGGTTGGGCAACGGTACCGTTGCACGAGATTGAACTCACGGCGGTCAAGAAGATGGGGTTGGCGCCGACGGCTTGGGCGGCTTGCGCCATCATGCCGAACAACTGTTCGTACATGGCGATACTTACGTGCTTGGGACAAGTAGCGGAAGTCGTGTCGTTGATACCAAATTGGATGAGTAGGTAATCGCCGGCTTTCATGCCATTGACCATGGCGGTCCAATGCGCCTGCGGCTCGGTCGAACTGAGCGTGCAATCGCCATCGGCACCCATGGTGGATGTTACGTTGTACAGCCAACTTCGGACAGTCGTACCGCCTACAGCATCATTGACGACCGTGGCATTGCTGTTGAAATCGGCTTGGAACTTAGCGCCCCAACCCACCGGACATGGCGAACTGCCGGTTGCCATGGTCGAGTCGCCAGCAAGCCACACCGTTATCTTGCTGGTGCCGCCGCTGGTACCGCCCGCGCTCGTGCCGCCGGTGCCCGTGGCGCCGCCTTTGCTAGTGCCACCTGTGCCCGCAATCGTACCGCCAGTGCCAGTAGCACCGCCCTTGGCTGCGCTCGCACCACCCGTGCTCGTGGCGCCACCCGTGCCAGCGATTGTGCCACCGGTGGCAGTCGTACCACCCTTGGCGGAGCCGCCGGTTGTCGCTGTTCCACCCGTTGTCAGTCTGCCTCCGGTTGCTGGATTGCCTCCGCTGCCACCCGTTGCGGGAGCTCCACCCGTAGGAACGACCGCGGACGTTCCGCCTGTGCCAACCACGACCGCAGACCCGCCCGTTTCATTGTTTTGCCCCCCTGCGCCGTCCGACCGCCCGCCGGTTGCAACCGCTCCGCCCGCGCTCGTAGCACCAGCCTGCTGGCTGGACCCGCCGACGCTTAGATAACCCCCGTCGGAGGGTCCGCTGCCGTTAGAAGACTGACCGCTACACGCAGAAAGTGACAGGCTGAGCGACCCAGCAAGCATGCCCAATAGACCGGTCGCGAATATTTTGCCAGAGTTCATGTTTGAATTCCCGTCGAAAAGACGCGTTAAGCATAATCGTAATGATAATGCATTTGCGATAATGCATTTGCCGCCTCACGCGATCACCTGTTTCACGACCGACCAGCGATATTTGTCTCGACTGCAGTGCTGGCATGAAGCCGCAAACCGTAGCCACGGGTGATGACAGCCCGGGTCGGGCTTTGTGCTTCTTTGAAATGTTCGACGCTGACGATATCGCCAAGCTAGGAATCGGTGTTGAAGTAAAATTCGAAGCCAAACTTCAGGAATTCCTACACAAGAACGGCCAGCAAGTGATGGTAGCGCATTGCAGAGTCATTCCGTAGGGAGACGCTTCAAATCACCGCGCACGCTCAGAGAGAGCGAAAGATGCAGGGCTGTCCAAGGCGGCGGCTAGCACTGCCATGAGAATTCACGCTTCGACCGGTGCGCCAGCAGTTTGAGCCCGGGGTGAAAGTATGACGTCATAACCCAGGCGTTGAAGACGACGGACGAGATTGCCGGAGATTCGGCGGGAATCAATGGCGTCTAGGTAGCCAGTTCCGAGGTCTCGATACTCGACGCCTTTGGAGAACATGACGTAGACTGCAGTGAGGATCTTGTGACCTATAGCAACGGCAGCTCGGAGATATCCGCGTCGTGCTTTGAGTCTGTGAAATTTGTCTTTCAAGTAGTGTTTTTGGTTGCTGAGCGCGTAGGCGGTACAATTGGGGGTGTGATTGCGATTGGCGGAGTGATCTGTATAGTGATGGCGTAACGGCAATGGTCATTGCAGTATGGCGCGGCAGGTTTTGGCGATTTCGGCACACGAGCCAGCAAAGGGGCTGCTGGTACGCAGCGAATGGCATGGTTCAGATGCACCTTCGCCTCGCCCAATCCGCCAAAAGATGTGGGTCAGGAGCGGCGCTGAAGCTCGAACTCAGTTGAGCTCTGAGAACTTGCGCCGCCGCATCTGCGTCTTGAAGTACGGAGGGTCGCGAGCGAGCGCTCGTTTCGGTGGTTCGAGAGGTTCGCCTAGGGAAGCCCATTTCGGTGACTGACAGCGGGCCTATGATGTTGACACCTGGCTGACCGCGTAGCGCGATGGTGTGAGCTTCGATGACCGGCGCCCGTAGCTTGAGCCGCCCGCCGCAGTTGGGGCATTGTTCAACGTCAATTTGGAACGTGCGTTTGAGAAGCTCGGCCCACGGACGATATCGGGAGCGATGGGTGGGCGGATGTTCGCGGTGCGAATGCGTCGCGTCCGTCTCGGCTTTGGCTGGCGCAGGTGGCACGACGAGGGCGCGCAACTTCGATGCCGTACCTCTATTCATTGTGCGACGGGTATGCTGTACAATTTGATTTTACTGTGACGGCCATTTTGGGCAAGCCGAACCGGTATAAACTCGGCCAATTTGAGGGACTTTGGCCCTTCTTGAATCATCGCCTCAACGCGCCGCCGACTGTGATAGACTTTGCGCCTATGAAGTCTTGTGGAAAATTCATGCTTGCCCTCGCACTGGGTTCGGTTGGCTGGGTTGGTTTGGCGTGGTCGTCCACATTTCGTCCAATGCCCCTGTCAACTTTGGTTCAGCGGAGCACATCGGTCGTAGTTGCAACGCCCGTTTCATCAAAAAGCCACTGGGCAACACTGGGGTTGACGTCGCGCGTAGTCACAGATATTACCCTTGAAGTCGCTTGGTCGCTTCGTGGCATAGATAGCACCGGACAGGATATCGTCGTTCGAACACTCGGTGGTACGGTGAACGGCATTGCGCAGATTGTTTACGGCGAAGCGCAGCTTCGCATCGGTCAAACCTGCCTACTGTTTTTGGTTCCGGGCCGCGAAGGCGCATTGCACGTACTCGGAATGGCCCAGGGGCATTACCCCTTAGAGCCGGACAGTGACGGACAATGGCGAGTTAGACAAAGTCCAGGCTTGGAGGGCGTCTTGAAACCCGAGCTCTCAGCTGCCCAAGTACTTTCCGGACGACGTCTTTCAGAAGTGCCAATGCTTCTGGAAACGCAAGGGTCAACACCGTGAGGCGAATCGCAATTGCCGTAACGCTCGTCGAAGCGCTCATGTTTTTCCCCGAGCAAGCGTTAGCCTACTGCCGTACCACTACCTGCGACCGGCAAGATGCGCCTACCAACTGCACAGTGCCGCCGGGCACCTGTAACACCTTGGGGACGCCTATTGCCTGGCCGAATACCTGCGTTTCGACGTCCGTCAGCGCCCAGGGATCGGTTAACAGTAAAATCACCGCCGATCAGATGCGAAATGTCGTACAAGCCGCATTTCAGCAATGGACTTCTGTCAATTGTGGGAGCGGCGCGCCACCTAACTTTGTGGTCGATATGTTCCCCGATGTCAATTGCACCAATATGACTGAAATGACCGGCGACGCCGGATACAAGCCCACCGGCCCCAATTACAATCTCTGGATATTTCATGATTCCGATTGGCCTTACGGCATTGAAGCTGAAAATGCAATTGCCCTCACCACGACTCAATTCAACCCGACGACGGGTGAAATCTACGATTCGGATGTGGAATTGAACTCACAAGAAAGTGATTTTACAACGGTTCTTGGTTCGTCAGCAGTCATGGACTTGCCCAGTGTGGTTCAGCATGAATCAGGGCATTTTCTTGGACTCGCGCATACGTCGGTAACAACAGCCACCATGTACGCTACTATAAGTGATGGCGAAACTTCGAAGCGCACCCTGGATCCGGATGACAAATCAGCCATATGCGCCGCCTATCCACCCGGGAAATTGAATCCCAATTGTGACCCTGAGCCGCGTCATGGTTTTTCCACCGAATGCAATTTCCCGAACAGTTCGTCCTCCTGCGCCATGACTCCAGGCAGCAGCTCAGGGCGCACCGGCGCATGGGGCGCGATACTCATGGGACTACTGGCAACCGCAGGCGCTCGCCGGCGAAGCATCGACCGCTGCTGAGCAGAAAATCCTGATGTCGTGACGGCACGCAAAGCCGCGTCGCGACGAATGTGCACTTCCAACACGCGTGCAGATGTCATCGCCTAGGCAATCGTCACGGTGATCAGCTTAGGGTCCTTTTCTCGCGGTACACTCCGCGGCGGCGGGCAACACGCAGGACACTGATTGCTGCTGGAGTGATCTCGAGCATGACTCGGACCTGGCCGGCACGTGTCTCAGAACCGCCGAGCATTCAGCTCTTTTCCGTGCCGAACAAAACAAAAATAAATTCAAGCCTAATGTTGCCGGTCCGCAAAGCCGTAACTGGAGGCGCGAGTGTTTGCTCGTCCGCTGTCGGTATAACGGCCGGTAAGCGCGGATTCTAAGGTCTGGACCCACCAGAATTGATTAAAATCCGCATAGATTCCCGGCAATTGCGGGTTCTTGAGCGGTCAGTTTGCTCAAACCTGCTAATAGGCGCGCCCCATGGCATCCATCCAGGTTCAGGAAGTCACCAAGGTCTACGGCCTCAAGAAACTGTTCATTGACGTGACGGTCAATTTCAGTGCCGGGCGCCGCTACGGCATTACCGGACCTAATGGTGCGGGCAAATCCACGTTTCTCAAGATCCTTTCCGGCGAGCTCGAAGCAGACACGGGCTTCGTGCGCCGTCCCAAGCGCACCAGTGTTCTCAAGCAAGAACAGTTCGGTTACGAAGCTTGGCGAGTTCTCGACGTTGTGATCTCCGGCAATTCTAACCTGTGGGAGGCTCTCGAAGAGAAGCAGGCCCTGCTCGCAAAACCCGAGCCTAGCGATGCTGACGGGGTACGCCTCGGCGAAATTGAATGTGTCATTTCCGAAGAAAACGGCTACAGCGCGGAAGCGGACGCCGGCGAACTACTTTCGGGGCTCGGTGTTCCAGAAGCTGATCATGAAAAGTGCATGAGCGAATTGCCCGGTGGGCGACGGATGCGAGTACTGCTGGCGCAAGCGTTATTCGGCAATCCTGAAGCCTTACTGCTCGACGAGCCGACGAACAACCTTGACATCGACAGCATTCGCTGGCTCGAGCGTTTTTTGCAGGCTTATCGCGGCGTCCTGTTGACGGTGTCGCATGATCGGCATTTTCTCAACGAGATCTGCACGCACATTGCCGACATCGACTACGAGACCATCATCACTTACACGGGCGGCTACGACGAGATGGTCGTCGCCAAGGGTGAGATTCGCAGCAAGATTGAGCAGGAAAATGCCGACCGGCAAAAGAAGATCGAGCAACTGCAGGATTTCGTGGCGCGCTTTGGCGCCGGTACCAGGGCATCGCAGGTGCAAAGCCGCAAGCGGCAGATTCACCGCCTGACACTGAACGACCTCAAACGCTCGAATATTGAGCGTCCTTTCATTCAGTTTCAGGTGAAAAAACCCTCGAGCAAACAGACGCTGATCATCGACGGGCTCACCAAACGCTGGCCCGAAATTACGGTCTGCGAGCGTTTCCGTGCCGTGATAACCAAGGGCGAGAAGATAGCGATTATTGGCCGAACCGGGGTTGGCAAGACGACGCTTTGCAAAATGCTCATGGAAGAGCTCAAACCCGACGCGGGCCACATTAATTGGGGCACGCAAACGAGCCTAGGCTACCTTGCGCAAGATCATCGCGACGGAATTGCTGACGGAATGACCGTGACGGATTGGCTGCATTCCTTCGATCCCAACGCTAATCTTCAAGACGTGCGCGGGCTTCTCGGGCGCATGCTGTTCAAGGGCGAGGAAGGCATGAAACCGACCGAAGCTCTCTCGGGCGGCGAAGCCGTGCGACTTATTTTCTCGAAACTCATGCTGACCAAAGATAACGTCTTGATTCTCGATGAGCCTACCAATCACCTTGATCTCGAATCGATCATAGCTTTGGGCGATGGCCTCACGAAGTACGAAGGCACGGCCTTCGTGGCGACCCATGATCGCGACCTGGTCGCCACCTTTGCAACCCGCATTTTTGCGTTTACCGATGAGGGACTGGTCGATTGGCAAGGTAATTACGACGACTATCTGGAGCGCCATGGCAGCGATGAGCCTTCGCGCAGCGGCAGTAACAGCGGCGGCAACCCACCCAAGAAGCGCAATAGCCAACGCCCGGCGGCAATATCATTGACGGACTAAGTAGCAGCGTGACCTTGCCTCGTTCTGCGAAGCCGCGTCCCGCTCGCCGAACCGCGGCAATTCGGTTGCTGCGCGACGGGGAGCATGTCGATGAGGTGATTGAGCGGGGCATTCGGGCCGTAAAAGCCAGTGTTTGGATGGCTACCGCCAATCTCAAGGACGTGCATGTAAAAGCACCCTTGGGCACGAGCGCACGAGCGCGCGGACGCTTTACCAGCCTGTTCGAAGAACTGCAGCAGGCCGCCGAGCGAGGGATCGACGTGCGCATCTTGCACGCTGGGCCACCGTCACGGGTATTGATGCAGCGCCTTCAGCGCTCGAGCAAATCAACACTATTAATGCGGCGCTGCCCACGGGTTCACCTGAAAATGATTGCGGTCGATGGGGAAACATTGTACCTCGGCTCGGCGAATTTCACGGGGGCTGGACTCGGTGCCAAGGGCGAGCAGCGACGCAATTTCGAAGCGGGAATCGTTACCGACGACGAATGGTTGCTCGACGAGATGCAAGGCGCGTTCGATGCAATCTGGCGGGGCACACACTGCGCCAGTTGCCAGCTGCGCAAACAATGCCCAAAGCCATTGGATGAATATTCTAGGCCACTGGAACGTCAGAAGAGCGCCAACAAAAAACGAGAATATTAGCCAAAGGATGGAATAGATTATGAAGTCACACCTAATGTCAGGGTTGTTCGGGGGAATGATGGTATCGCTTGCGTCAACGGGCGCAATGGCGCAAATAGCCAGTCCTCCGCCTCCCGCCCCCACCGCGCCCACTGTCGTGTCGGAGGCGCCCCCTGAATCGGCATTCCTACTGCAGGCCAGGATGCAAACACAGCAGGGCCTGCTCTCGGTAGCTGGCATCGCCCCCGGCTTTCTCGTCGGCTATCAGCTGAAAGGTGTAGCTATTGGTGTTGGCCTTGGATATTCGCGACTCGGCCTTTCCCTGGACAGCGGCGAATCAGGAAGTGCCACCATTTTCGAAGTGACGCCCACGCTGATTTTGGATGTGTGGCAATCGCGGGATCAGCGGACACGCGCTAATTTGGTGGGCAGCGTCGGTTATGGCAAGGCCTCGCTATCAGCCACTACCAGTTCAACCAGCTGCATAGTAGACGCACTGGGAAATCAGACTTGCACGACATCGCAGTCCGAGTCCAAAGCCAGCGCAACGCTAATTCCGGTTCAAATCGGATTTGGTGGCGACCATTACCTCAGTCGCCATTTCGGTATTGGAGCAGAAGCGGGCGTGCAATTGATATTCTTATCCGGCCTTCAGTCGAATGGTCAAAGCGCCAACGCGAGTGCCAATACGCAATCGCTTTACGGATTGCTCCGACTCACACTTCTCATCGGCGAGTAGTGGGCTAACTCTCATAGTAACAGACATCGACCCAGCCGCCGCCTTAACCCCTTCAAGAATCCCGATCAACGTATCTAACTGCACAGCAGTGAAGATGCGATCTGGCCCGGTCGGGCAAATATCGGTAAACGGCGATTCATAGAGTCGCGCGGGTTCCATTGCCGAAAGTGAAGCCCGGTGGGCGGATCAGTATATTCGTGTCCAGTACAACGACGGTCATTCGTACATGTTCTCGCGGCGCAAGGCATCGAGCGGGAGTACAGGAGTTTCAGGAACACCCGAAGCCAAGCCTGCCAGCCACGCATTGATGTTACTGCCGCGCGACGTTGAATCAGACGAATCCGAAAGAACGATTACCTCCGCCGCGCCGGACGGAAGCTCATGCGGTAACCGAAGAGTCACTTCATGGTTTTCCGGAATCAAAATCTTCATGCGATGGGCCAGCATTGCGGTACCTACTAGTAATCGTGCGTCCAGTAGCAACTGTGACAGGAAATTGCGACAAACGCTACAATAGGTTGCACCCTGCTCCTGAAGTAACCCAGCACACCCGCAGCCATTCACAACTCCCCCCGAAAAGCCCGGTGCTGCAAGCAAGCAAACAGCGCATCAAGTTCCGACAGTGAAGCGCGGTGGGCGGATTTCAGTTTGTCGACGACGGTGATGCGATGGGCGAAATCGCATTGAAGGGCGAGAAGAGCCATGGAAGGCTAAAGAATCATTGATTATGACTCCCCACCAACACCCATCTGCCTTTCATACGACTGTCGCACAAGTCCCATGACGTACGGCAATTCGTCCAGGGAGCTGAGCCCAACCTCCACATCGCCGTTACCCCACGTGCCCAAGGACAAAGCCGGAAGGGCTGGACCCGATCACTCACCGCACATTGCGTCCAAGTGCCGCAACAACAAAAATAAAACTACAAAAGGTCGTCTCTCTGTCCTGTTTTGCACAAATGCTGCGGTTGCGAGTCACCGAGCGCTGTCCAATAGCTTGACTATGCCGGTAAGTGCACAAAAGTGCGGCGGCGAGCTAAAGTAGCGCCCTGGCGTAAATCCCGATGAAAATCGGTATTCCAAAAGAGGTTCGTCCCGGCGAGCGACGCGTCGCAGTCACGCCGGAGACGGTCGGTCGGCTGCTCAAGCTCGGGTTCGAGGTCGCGATTGAATCCGGTGCGGGCGTGGGTGCTTCCTTCGAAGATGCTGCGTACGAAGCCGCGGGCGTCGAGATCGTTCCTGATGTCGCGACACTCTGGTCAGTGAGTGACGTCGTGCTCAAGGTGCAACCGCCGGAAAAGCGCCCGGATGGCACGCACGAAGCGGACCTGCTTCGTACCGGAGCAACGTTGGTGTGCTTTCTCTGGCCCGCCAAGAACAAGGAACTCATCGATAGGTTGGCCAAGCGCAAAGCCACCGCGCTGGCCATGGACCAAATACCGCGCATTACGCGCGCGCAAAAGTTTGATGCCCTGAGCTCAATGGCAAATATCTCAGGGTATCGCGCGGTCATTGAGGCCGCTAGTTTTTTTGGTCGTTTCTTCACGGGACAGATGACTGCAGCTGGGAAGGTGCCTCCGGCCAAGGTGCTCGTGATTGGAGCCGGCGTGGCAGGGCTGGCTGCGGTCGGCGCGGCTCGGGGCCTTGGCGCAATTGTGCGAGCATTTGATACGCGTTCGGAAGCCCGTGATCAAGTTCAAAGTATGGGCGCCGAGTTCTTGCAAGTGGAATTACAAGAAGACGGCGCCGGCGCCGGTGGCTACGGCAAAGTGATGAGTGCGGCATTTATTGCCGAGGAAATGGCCTTGTTCATGCGGCAAGCCCGCGAAGTCGATATCATCATCACGACCGCACTCATTCCGGGTAAGCCCGCGCCAACGCTGATCACTGAAGCGATGGTCAACGCGATGCGTTCGGGTTCGGTAATTGTCGACCTGGCCGCAGAGAACGGGGGTAATTGCGCGTTGACGCACCCGGGACAAGTCGTGGTTCACCACGGAGTCACCATCGTGGGCTATGTGGACTTGCCCAGTCGGCTGGCGCCGTTAGCGAGCCACATGTATGGCTCCAACCTAGCCCATTTGCTCGGCGCCATGGGCGGCGCCGATAATTGGCGCATCGATCTCGAGGACCAAGTCGTAAGAGCTGCTCTCGTGCTAAAAGATGGGGATTTGTTATGGCCCCCGCCCAAGATCGAGCCGCCGGCTCCCATTGCCAAACCACAGTCGTCCGGCGCAAAGTTGCCGGTCGCTGCAAAAGCAAAGCCCAAGAAATCCAGCAGCGGTACTGTCGGCCTCGTCATAGGTGTGGCGCTGCTGGCGGCTTTAGGCACTGTGGCACCTAAGGAGTTTTTGTCTCACTTCACAGTGTTCATTTTGGCCTGCTTTGTGGGCTGGCAAGTCATTTGGAATGTGACGCCGGCTCTTCACACGCCGTTGATGAGTGTGACCAACGCCATTAGCGGTATCATCGTTGTTGGAGGCCTGCTCCAGCTAAGTTCGGATTTTACGGCTCCCGTTGCCATCATTGGCGCCATCGCCGTGCTCTTGGCCTCAATCAATATTGCGGGTGGCTTTTTGGTGACGCAGCGCATGTTGCGAATGTTCCATCGCTAAGGGAAAAGACATGCCTGAAAGCACCACAATCGTAGCATATCTGATCGCTGGCATTCTTTTCATCCTTAGCCTGGCCGGGCTTAGCGCTCAAGAGTCGGCCAGGCGCGGCAATCTGTTCGGCATTGTCGGCATGGCGATTGCGGTGGCAGTTACCGTCCTGAGCCAGGCCATGAACTATGCAACCCTCGCCGTGGCAGTTGGCATTGGCGGCGTTATCGGGGTCACGCTGGCCTTGCGGGTGCAGATGACATCCATGCCGGAGCTCGTTGCAGCACTGCATAGCTTCGTTGGGCTAGCAGCCGTTCTGGTGGGTTTCGGCAGTTACTTAATGCCGGGGGCCGAAGGCAATCGTTGAGCGAGTAATTCACGAACTTGAAGTCACCATTGGCGTGTTTGTCGGTGCCGTCACATTCACCGGCTCCGTGATTGCGTTTGGCAAGCTGCGCGGCATCGTGGGAAGCAGGCCTTTGCTGATTCCGGCACGGCATTGGCTCAATGCATTGCTATTGGTTGCCTGCGTCTATCTCGGATGGCGCTTTGTTGGCGCCGAGCAGGCCGACGGAGTTCGGTCACTGGGTATTCAAGCGGGCATTGCAGGGTTGCTCGGCATCCACCTAGTGATGGGCATCGGCGGCGCCGACATGCCAGTCGTCGTGTCAATGTTGAACAGCTACTCGGGGTGGGCGGCCGCGGCGGCAGGCTTCATGCTCTCGAACGACCTGCTGATTATCACGGGAGCGTTGGTCGGTTCGAGCGGCGCTATCCTGAGTTACATCATGTGTCGCGCCATGA
Source organism: uncultured delta proteobacterium (assembly GCA_963835565.1). GTDB lineage: Bacteria > Myxococcota_A > Polyangia > Polyangiales > Polyangiaceae > FEN-1139. Next base: position 39,909 of record CAWIGY010000107.1, on the reverse strand, counting down.
ACCGCTCGTTCATCAGCGTGATTCTGGGGGGCTTTGGTGCCGAGGAAGGCAGTAAACCTGCGCGGCGCGCCAGTGGCGATCCTGAGGGTGAAGTCACCCCGATACAAGTTGCCGAAACCGCTGACTTATTGCGCGATGCCAAGCACGTGATCATCATTCCGGGCTACGGCATGGCGGTGGCGCATGCGCAGTATCCAGTCTTCGAGATTGCCGAATGGCTTAGAAAACGCGACAAGACCGTGCGATTCGCCATTCACCCGGTTGCTGGGCGCCTTCCGGGTCATATGAATGTCCTTTTGGCTGAAGCCAAAGTCCCCTACGACATAGTCATCGAGATGGAGGAAATTAACGAAGACTTTCCCGAGACAGACGTTGCCCTGGTAATTGGTGCCAATGACATTGTTAACCCGGGAGCCCTCGACGATGCTTCGAGCCCAATTTACGGCATGCCCGTGCTAGAAGTGTGGAAGGCCAAAACGACAGTTGTCATGAAGCGCAGCATGGCGAGCGGGTACGCAGGCGTCGAGAACCCGCTTTTTTATAAACAGAACACCCGCATGCTGTTCGGCGATGCCAAGAAGAACGTGGATGCGATACTTACATGCCTGCGCAACGAAAACGACGCCGCCGCGGCAGAATAATAGTGACGCGACCCGGCGGAAATAGGAGTGGCGACGCATCGCCGCCACTTCGGGATTGGTTCCGCCGCCTTCGCGGTCATGATCCTAAGCGCCTCGCCAGCCCAGGCTATGGACATGTACGAGATTCAAGTCTATCAAGACGATGTCAACCGTCCCGGCCACTTCGGGCTCGAGGCCCACCTAAACTACACAATCGATGGGCGCCGTACACCCATTTACTTAGGGGAACAGCCGCCGAATCACGTGGGACGCCTAACGCTAGAGCCAGCCCTCGGCGTTACGGAGTTTCTCGAACTGGGCGGCTACCTTCAGAATAGGGTCTACGGAGAGGGTCAATATCGTTATTCGGGGGTTAAATTACGTGCCAAATTTGTTTTGCCGGAGCGCTACATCGGCCATTTGTTTCTGGGCATGAATCTGGAGCTGAGCCGTGTGCCACGCGCTGTGGAACAGGAGGGTTGGGCCAATGAGATTCGTCCTATTCTGGGTTATTACAACGGTCGATGGCTGTTCGATATCAATCCGATCTTGAGTTACCCGCTGTCAGGGCCCGAAAAGTTTAAACCTCAATTCGAGCCCGCCGCCAAAATTGGATATAATACGCAAAAGGGCTACATGCTCGGCATCGAATACTACTCAAGTCTCGGGCTCTTGACCTCGCCTTTGCCAATACATGAGCAGGAACATTTGCTCTTTCTGGCGTTCGACATCGAGGACACGGTGGAGCAAAGTTCGGCAACAGAACAACCCTGGGAGCTCAATTTCGGCATCGGCAAAGGCCTGACCGAGTCGACCGCACAGCAATGGATCGCCAAAGCCATCGTGGGTTATTCATTTTAGCGGCGCCACAGATCCGTCGATTCCGTCAGTTCAATGGAATCGCGCCGCTAGGCGGCCCGCATCCGATCTTCGAAGGCGCTGAGCGCCGCTTTGGCTCCTTCACCCATCGCGATGACAATCTGCTTGAAAGGCACCGTGGTGACATCCCCGGCTGCATAAATGCCGGGCACATTGGTCCGGCACCTGGCATCCACCACGATTTCGCCAAACCGGTTGAGGTCCAGCAATTCCTTTGCAATTCCACTGTTGGGTACCAGACCAATTTGGACGAATACGCCGTCCAAGGCCAATTCGCGCTCTTCATCATTCGACCTGTCGCGTAATTTTAGCCCGGTCACCGTTTCACCAGTTCCGACAATGTCCGTTGCGCGCACGTTGGTATTGATATCGATGTTGGACAGGGATTGTAGCTTTTTGACCAGCACGGCGTCTGCCTTGAGCACGTCCAGAAACTCAACCAAACTGACGTGTGAGCAAATACCAGCCAAGTCGATGGCGGCCTCGACGCCAGAGTTACCCCCGCCGATGACCGCCACGCGCTTTCCCTTGTAAAAGGGCCCATCGCAATGCGGGCAAAAGGCGACTCCACGTCCGAGGTATTCCTTTTCTCCCGGTATACCAAGCTCACGCCATTTGGCACCCGTCGCCAAGATCAAAGCCTCAGTCGTCAAGACTTCGCCACCCTTGAGCCTGAGTTCCCGAACCTCTCCGTTGATGATTCGTTCAACCCGGCGATGCTCGAACAAATCGATGGGATACGAGCGTAGGTGCTTTTCCAGATCGGCCGCCAAACGCGGGCCTTCTGTGTACGTAACCGAAACCATGTTCTCAATACCGAGAGTTTCCTGAACCTGGCCTCCAATTTTCTGAGCGACAACGGCGGTTCTTAGCCCCTTACGCGCGCTGTAAATGGCAGCGGCTATGCCCGCCGGTCCCCCGCCTACCACGATAACGTCGTAGGCCTTCTTATCAGCTTCGTTCACAGTGGTTTCAGACTCATTGGTCCCGAAGGTTTCTTCAATGACATCCAGAAGCTCAGCAAAGGTGCTTTTGCCGACATGTAATAATTTGTCCCCGGAGTACACCGTGGGCACCGCTTGAATTCCAAGGCGGGTAACTTCATCGGTAGCGATGCCTCCATCTATCATGGTGTGCCGAATGTCACCATGCAACAGCGCCATCACATTGAGCGCCTGGACCACGTCTGGACAATTGGTGCAGGAAAGGGAAATGTATGTGCGAAGCTCGATCGGTCCCTTCAATGCCTTGACACGACGAACAATGCCTTCGTCTGGCAACTTGCCCTTGCCGTCCGCGTTGAGAATCGCTAACACCAGGGAAGTAAACTCGTGACCCCCGGGGACGGCGTGAAATCGAATCCCCGTGGGCGCACCGTCCTTGAGCAGGTCAAATTGAACCTCGCTCACCTCGGGGCCCTGCTGCACGACCCGCAGCCTCGGGCTAGCCGATGCTAGTGACTCCAGCAGCGCCATTAGCTCGGATTGGCTTGTGTGCTGGCTCGGAAATACCGACAACACGTACTCACCAGTAAGCCCCGCAAAGAGAGCCTTTAGTTGCCCGAGAATTGCATCATCCAACATAATTGTACCTTTTCCCGCAGACCCCGACGCTATCACATTCTCGGAGAGTACTGCGCTATTGACCAGGATCCGTAGGACTTTCGCTGCAATTTGTTTGCGATTCTATTGAGTTCATCTTTTTCGAAAACGTAGGACCAATCCCCGCGCGCAGGGTCGGGCCGTTACATCGTTCTGGGAGTGGTTTGACACGCGAGACCAATCCCCGCGCGCAGGGTCGGGCCCCTGCGCGCCAGCGTAATAAAACATTCCCGGATTGGCGGGGAGACTCGTGAGTTATTGCCAGCGACGGACCTAACAAATCCACAAGAAATTGAGTCGTGAAAGCTCGCGAAATGCCCGGCGACTGGCCGAAACGCATTGTTTGCAGAGAACTAATCAAATCTTTCCAACCAGGTCCAGGCCCGGCTTCAATGTCGCGGCGCCCGGAGTCCACTTGGCTGGACAGACCTCGCCGGCATGGGTAGCCACGAATTGTGCCGCTTGGACCTTTCGGACTAGCTCATCCGCGTTGCGACCTATGCTGTTGTCTTGGATTTCAGCGAGTTTGATCTTGCCTTCCGGATCAACGAGAAAGCTGCCTCGATAGGCCAGGCCTTCGCTCTCAATGTATACGCCAAAGGCCTTGGAAATTGCGCCGGTTGGATCTGCCAACATGGGAAACTTGATCTTCTTTATCGTCTCGGAGGCATCGTGCCACGCTTTGTGGACGAAATGTGTGTCGGTGCTAACCGAATAGACTTCGACGCCCATTGTCTTGAGCTGTTCGTACTTGTCGGCCAGGTCGCCTAGCTCGGTGGGACAAACGAAGGTAAAATCTGCGGGGTAAAAGAAGAATATCGACCACTTACCCTTTAGGTCCTTGCTGGAGACCGTCTTGAATTGGTCATTGTGATACGCTTGAACACTGAATTCGGGAAGGTTGGAATTGATGATTGACATGTTGGTGTTTCCTCTATTGTGTCTTTGATTTCGAATTAGGTAGCCTAATAAACCGGCCTCACGCCACAGCTACGACCAAGCTCGAGTGTGAATCTAGGCACGTTATGCGGTCAGCGTGGCTTTGTCACGGGCTGCGCAAGACGTGCACAACCCTCTTACTTCAATCTGTGCGCTCTGCACGGTACCCACGTTTCGTACATTATGGCCGACATTTTCTAGATCCAATAATGGCTTTGACACATCTTGAACCTTGCCACATTGAACACAGATATGATGATGATGCGGCGCTTGATTTGCGTCAAAACGAAGTGATTCTTGTCGGTGTCCCATGGTTGAAATGAAGCCAAGCTCAGTCAGTAACTTCAGCGTGCGATAAACGGTGTCTAACGATACGGTTGGCAGTCGAGCCTTAACCCCGCGAAAGACCGCCTCCGCATCCGGATGCTCGCAATTGTGCATGACTTCACGATAAATCTCTTCACGTTGATGAGTGGCTTTAATCCCTCGAGTTCGGCAAGCGTCCCGGAACTTGTCCAGATTGGATTCGAAGGACTGGGAAGCTGGTACCATTATTTCCTAAATCAGAATTACTACTAATTAGGAACCTAATGACATCCATCTGAACGTCAAGGGCCTCACTTGAAGAGGCCGTCAAATGGTGCAATTATTTGATAATATTGGATTTATATCCAGTAGCTGCAACAGAGCCGGTATCTTCAACTCTCGAAATCAGCCGACCGGAATTTTTGGTGAACGAGATGGGCGCGTGCCGTAACGCCATCAGCGGGCTCCTGGCGAATAATGTGTTTTGGCCTTTAATTTCCCGACCCTGCGCGCGGCCTTTTGTCGAGGATTTTTCAAGTCTTACGAGTATTTCGCCGGGACCTGCCTAAATCATTCAAGTCAGTGACTGCGTTGGTTGTAAACTCTTACAGATCTTCTGCCAGCCGAGCTCATCATGCCTGCAACTCTCTTGCATCCCGTTGATAATGAGGTGCTTAGATTGTGCCATCTGGCGGCTGCGCAGCACCCATCACTTCAGTGGAATCGCGCTACTAGTTGCCTCGAGGCAATCAATGGGGAAAGGACGGGCGGTTATGTCACGAATTAATCGATCTTTGACACGCGGTAACGGTTGCACTTGGGCAATCGTGGTTGGATTTGCGATGGCACCCATCGCCGGCTGCGGAAGCAATACTGATAATGGTGTCGGCTTTGCTGGCGTAGGCGGCTCAACTGCGGGCACCCCCGGAGCGAACGCTGGTACCGTTAGCACGGGCGGGCACGTTGCTGCGACGGGGGGAAAGGTGGCTGCAACGGGTGGGCACGCTACCGGAGGAGCAAAGCAGACCGGAGGATCCTCAGCGCTCCCCTGTCCGGCAGGCACCCAGGGCTGCTCTTGCCTAAATACGATCCCTCAGTGCAACGCACCTCTCACGTGCGACACGACATTCGAGACCTGTTGCTCTGCCAGTAACTGTACCCGCCCGACCGGTACTGGTGGAAGCGCTAGCACCGGAGGTTCGCGCGGCATCGCGGGAAATTCCAACGCGGGTGCCAGTCAGGTCGGCGGATCTACGTCCGATGCCGGCGTGAATACGTCCGGCGGTGACACGTCACTCGATGGAGGGATCCCAAACGGAGGCACGACTGCCAACGGCGGAACCTCATCTGCCGCCGGTGCGACGGCGACAGGTGGCTCGGTCGCCAATGGGGGCACATCAAGCAACGGAGGTAAATCGGCAACCGGGGGCGCGGTAAACACCGGAGGTACCGTAGCGACGGGCGGGTCTTTGGCGAGCGCGGGTACAACCGCAAACGGCGGTTCGTCTGCGACCGGTGGAGGCTCGTCTGTTGCAAACTGTTTGGCCACAGTCCTAAGTACGCCAACTGGTGTTGTTGCATGCTCGTCGTCGTGTTCGCTCACGGCAACGTTGACCGGCGGCATAGTCGTTACCTATAACTGCGATTGTGTATCAAGCTTATTGGACTGCACTTCGGGTTCAGCAACCACACCTGCATGTCCAGGAGAGGTTGGCACAGGCTCAACAACGGCTGCGTGCGATTTAACAAAGGATAGCAACTGCAGTCTTGTGGCAACCACACCGATTGCCACTATCAAGTACTCCTGTACTTGTGGTTCGACCCCACCGGTGTGGGGCTGCGTGACGACGTCGTAGGCTAGATCTGAACGGTCACTTGCCGTGCCGGAATTCGACGCGGTGCTCCGAATTAGCGACCTAAATGCGGAAGAGTCATGGTGTTTGAGTCAAGTTTTCAAAACGCAGTTGTCTGGGCCGGGGCCCAGACAACCAACACAATCAAAACGTCGGAACGAACCTGCGGGTTAGCAGTGGAACTCTAACGCACGGGCCGTCAACGTCTCCGTCCGGATGGGTGAGCTCAACGGTACCGGCTGGGAAAAGTCTCGTTAGTAGTCAGAAACCGCTGATGGCCGCCGACTATTTTTCGGACGGCTAAGCGCCGCTGCATGGTATTCAGTGGTAGATAGCCAACACTCTGAATTAAGCTCGATTGCGGTCGCATGGTCCATCGCTTGAATATGGACGGCCAAGAAAAAAAGCGCTGCCAAGCGCGCATCCAGCCCTCGCGCAATTGCTCCCGAGTCATTCGCTTGGGAATAAAATAGGGCGAGCCCGCATCGTGATTCGCGCGCAGCCACCAGGTTTTATCCGTGAGGCGCCCCTCTTCAAGCAAGCGACGATACAGGCGCGTGCCGGGGTAGGGCGTCAAAATTGCGAATGACGCCATGGTTAACTTGGCCTTAATGCCGAATTCAACCGTGCGCTCGAACACTTCGGTGTCATCCGTATCAAAGCCGAACACGAAACTAGCCCAGCTGCTAATGCCATAGTCGTGTAGGCGACCAATGATTTCTTCGTAGCGTTTGGGTCGATTCTGCCGCTTTCCGGTCAAGGCCAATGCCGCTTCATCAATGCTCTCGAGACCCACGAACAGTGCCTTGCAACCGCTCTTGGCCATCAATGCGATGTTGGGTTCGTGTTGGATGGCGGCCAGGGAACATTGGCCAACCCAACTCTTGCCGAGATCGGCAAGCCGATTGAACAATTGATCGGCGTATTTCCTGTGAATCATCACGTTGTCGTCTGCGAAGAGTAACCGATTTCCGAGTGTCTTGACTTCGCCGAGAACATCATCGACCGGGCGCATCCGTAGCGTCTTGCCGTTAGCGGTTGAGACGCTGCAAAACTCACAAGGGTAGGGGCAACCTCGCATCGTCTGAATCACCTGATAGGGGATATACTTGCGCGATCGAAACAAATCGCGGCGCGCCCAAGGCATTCCAGTCATCTCCGGCCAACCGCCGGCGTAACGAGGCTGCAGCTCACCTGCTCGAAAGTCAGCCACGACTTTGCCCCAAAGATTATCCGCTTCGCCGATGACCACGCAATCTGCATGCCCGAGCGCCTCTTCGGGTAGCGCGGTTGGGTGAATGCCACCGAGAACGACCTTCACGCCACGCTGTCGATAGCGCGCCGCAATATCATAGGCGCGCCGTGCCGTCTTACTGTCCACACTGATGCCGACTAAATCTACGTCTTTGACGTCCCGCTCGAGATCGAAGGGCCTTGACGATGTCATCGGTATAAATGACTTCGATATCCGAAGGAGTCTGCGCCGCCAGAAGGCCAAGCCCCAGCCGAGGTAGCAACGCGGAATCTTCGCTTGCCGGCGCGATGAGCTCGATCTGCATGGTTCGGCTAATTTACCGCATTTCCCAAGGCTTGCTGGCGGCCTTGATGCGGGGCGGCGGGCGCTAGACTTTGCGGTTGGGGCAAGAACCGATAATAGGCTCGATAAGCCGCGAAATTCAGCTCGCCGGGCGTATCGCGCAAAGCAAACAACATGCCCCGTTCTCCCGCCAGCAGCAACGTATCTACCGCCATTCGATTGCCGTTGATGGCTTGCTGGTAAAGACGATTACGAAACACCGTACGCGTCAACGAATGCGGGCCGGTATCGTATTCTAGATTTCGGAGTTGCTGTCCGAGGAGCTCCCAGGTCCATTTTAGCTTAACCCCTCGAGGTGAAAATTGCTCGATGGCCCGCGCGTTTCTAACCCAGCGAAATATTGCGTCCCGTTCGAGATCTTCATCCGAGAGGTAATCGAAACTGTGATAATAAGCCTGTTGTATGTCCGCCTGCAGCTGCGGCGATCGACCGAGCATGCGCAGCGCGGCTAAAACAGCCAGTTCCGATCGTCCACCTAGCAGTAACGCCAAAGTGGCCGGCCCGGCAGCGCTGTCCGCTTGCTGAAGGAGCGATAGTAGAACAGGTTCGCTTATTTCGGATACCTCCGCACGGCCAAGCGCAAGGGCCAGTATATATGCGGCCTTTGTGTCCGAGGCAGCAACCATTTCTAAAAGAAACGGAACTAGTTCATCGCATAACTCGGGGTTCGCTCTGGATGCCAAAGTTTCGAGCAAGCAATGCAGTTCGAAATTGGCCGACCCGGGTAAGACTCCAATGCCCCGCGCTCGCGCTATTATTCTGCGCTTCGACTCCACTGTGCTAGCGGTCCAGGCTAAGGCTTTGCAGGCTGCGAGCCGGCTCTGTTCGTTCTCTGAGCGGTCCATCGCGTGAACCAAAAGCCTGTCGCTTGAATGTTCACTGCCCGTTTCGGCCAAGCCCTGCGCCGCACCACTCGCGAGAGAATTGAGCGCCATCCCCAACATTTGATAGTCGCCCTTTATGCTTGAATTTGTGGAAATATCCAGGTTCTTGGGACGGCGCAGCAAAGATTGCTCGAGCTGTCGATGGGCCGCGTTGCTGCGGACGCGCCCGAGATATCGAAGCGCGGTCTGCGCGATCAACCATTGATCGGGCAGGGGTGGGCGTTGATGAATAGCCGGAAGATTAACCTCAGGCCTAGCCCATTTGTAAAGTAAATCTAAGCCTCGATTGGATTCCATCCTAACCAGGGCGCGCATGCCGTCTGCGTGCGGAATAGCCAGCTGCTCTAGCCAACCGATGATCGCGTTTTCCGACCCCTTTCGAATGACACCCAGACTTTCCGTGTGTAAATCAGCCAAGTCTGCGATAAGTCTTGCGGAGGTTGCCCGCTCTTCGTCATCCTGCTCAAATTGGGGATCGTGGCTGGCAATTCCAGGCTTCGATTGCAGAGGGTGAATACGTAATCGCTCTGCCAACACCGGAACTGATCTTAAATCTCCCATGATTGCGAGCACGGTGGCTGCGCGGTACCGCCAAGTAGGTTCGGGTGCGTGGTCCATGTAATCCGCCATGGCGTCTGCACCTCGTGGATCCAACATTGAACGATGGGGTATCGCCGAATGCGAGTCAATCAACTCGAATATCTGTAGTATTTGAGCGGAAGCAGCCCCAGAGTTTGCCGTGACGCTACGAAGGGCTGCTACCAACCCAAACAGGCCTGCCTCGTCGCGCAGCGACTCGAGAGTTCGGCTGCGCCAGGTACCCTCTGCACTTCGCAGGGCCAGATTAAGAGCCTCCAACGTTTCCCGGGTGCCAAGCTTTGCCAGGCCTGAAACAGCTCGAACCCTGACTTCGGGATAAACGTCCTTGGCAAATTCGAGGAGCCACGGCACGCATTCAGGCTGGGCTACTCGCGAACAGGTCGCCGCAACCAATCTTCGCACTTCTGGATCCGGGTCCCGCGCCAACGACAGAGTTCGCGAGAGGTTCAGAGCGCCTAGCAGGGCCGAGTCCAGCACGGGTCGGCCATCGAAGTATTGCACTCCCGAGAAAAGGCGCTTTCGGTATAAGTCGAGAGCGCGTTCGTAAACGCGAGCGTCCTCGGCCAAAACCAACGTCCACGCCAATGCGCCGGCAGAAGCGTCCGGTTCTCGAACTAGCATGACCATCAATGCGTCTTTGGCCAAAGCGCTCGACCTTGGCCCAATTTCCATCAAAGCGCGACTTGATAGGACGCGCAACCTTCGCTTTCCATTGACCAAGCCTTGAAATAAAATGCCCAGCGCTGATGAGTCGCTGCGATGACTCAAGTTTATTATTGCCTGTTCCTGTCGTGCTTCATTGGATGCATCGGATGCCCAAGCTTGCCACACGGATCCTTGCTGCTGCGAGGGCATCGCAAGCAGCTGGCCGATGCTGCTGTAATCAAGCCCCAGCGGTGTTGCAGATGTTGGGGTCTCGGCGGCACTTGCAGCCGAGGCAGACTCTGATTCAACGGGTGCGCGTACTTTGTACAGTTGGCAATCGGGCAGTCCAAGCGACAAAAGTATCAATGATACTCGAAGCAAAGTAAGGTCTGATTTCATGGTTGGAGACCCGATTGTCGCGCATCTGCGGGCTTTGGACAACAAGTCACGATCAGGCTGAATTAAGGGGCTTTACCTGCTTCTTCATTACGACAGACTTGCTTAGCAGCTGGCCACGCTTGTCTACGCGGCATTCGATGAGCCGGGTCTCGCTACCGAGCAACGACTTTATTTTCAAGGCGGCTGCCTTTCGTTTGAAAAGCGTCGCGTGTTTGGGTTCATTCCAACTGTAAGTGTCCTCCGAAAGGTTGTAATAGAGAATGAACTTCGGCGCTAAGATGCTAATCAATAGATAGCGCGTTCTGTCATTAAGATCCTTGATGCGCTGGTCAAGCTCGCGGGTTTCAGCACGCGATAATTCAGGTACGTCATCTGCCCCCTTTGCGCGCGCAACCTTGGGCACTGGTTTGCGAGAACTCGAAGGTTTGCGAGGGCTGGCCATTGGGAACTCCGATTAGACAGACGGTAGCCGCGGACATACGACAATTCAAGCCATTTAGCCTAAGCGCTGTTCTGTCCGATTCGAATTACTGCACACGCTCGGCAATTAGCGACCTTAAAGCCCAGAACTCATTCATCTTGAGTCAACTTTTCGGCAATGCAGTTGGCTGGGCCGCGGCTCTAACTCTTGCTGTTTGTCTGGGACCCGACCCAGACAGCAACCAACACAATCAAAACGTCGCAACGAACCTGAGTGAAAAAGTACAGCACGCTGTACATTTTCACGGAGGTAGACGGTCCTCGCGCAGCGAGGAACGCCCGAAGGGCGTAGTGAACCTGCGGGTCACCAATGAAAACCCAACGCACGGCGTGCCGGCATTTCAAATAGAAATAGCAAACCTGGCGTCACCGGCTGGGAAGGTTCCCATTCGTGTTACGTGGCGAAGCAACGTAACCGCAGTCAAATTTGTGCCTCCGCCGTCGCCGTGAGCGTTGCACTGTCCGTAGTTTGTACGGACTCCTTAAACGATTGCACACTTACATGACATGCTTTCGCATGTGCTAGGCACTCGCAGAGACGAGTCGCCATTGATTAAGATTGCTGCACAATTGGACAGAGGATTTCCTGCTCCGTCATGTTGACCAATCACGGTGTCGCCCGAGTTATCTTCATGGCGCGGGGACCAGTTGGTCTCTCGTTTGTTGGCAAGAGTGAAGAGATATTACTGACGGAGCAAAGCGGGCTAGTCGTATTCTCGCTTCGACTTGACAGTCTAAGGACGGGCATCTCATTCCGAGACAACCACATGTGGGAGCGCTACCTCGAAACCGCAAAGTATCCGTGCGCGACGCTTGAAGTCGAAAGGTCTCAATTACATTGGCCCGAGGCGGCTCCTATCAATGCAAAGGTCAGTGGCAAACTCACGCTTCACGGCGTAACGCGCGCGGTAACGATTGGCTATCAAGCTCAGGGCACTTGCCAGCATGCAACTATCGAGGGCTCACTGCACATAAACATGAAGAGCTTCAAGATCGAGACCCCGGTCCACTTGGGAATGACTGTGAGGCCCGGCCTCGACATTTCGCTGAAAATGGGGGTGATAGATCGGTAACGGCGCGGCGCGCCGGCACTCACTTGAGTACGGCGGCAAATGCCGGATCGTGCTCGAGGTACTTCGGCGCAAAGACATACAAGTCAGCGTTGTTGGCTTCCGAGGCCAGACCTTGCAGTCCGTTCAGGGCACCTCCCATGAACTCACAGTAATATCGATTAACAGTCGAGCCGTTGGTTGCGGGAGCCGCAATAACCTTTAGGATCCGATTGGGTCCGAGCGCGTCGCATTTGGTGGGTGTTGCCAAGCGCACGCTGTAGCGCGCCGCCTCGGCAGGCTCCTTCTCCCAATAGCGGACCAAAAAAGATGCCCCGGGCAACCCGGACAGGGCACGATTGCCGTTGCAGAACCGCTGCTTTTTATTGGCGGCTTCCGACTTCTCATCACCTTCGCAAACGGGGCCTTGAATTGATCGCTCGGGAGCGCTGCGGCCGCTGGCCACCCATTGTTGAAATAGCCTCAACAACTGTTGTTTCTGTTGTTCCGCTTGTATTACTTGCTGCTTTTTCGCCTCGTCTTGCGCTTGCTGTGTCACAATTTCTTGATCTAGCTGAGAGAGCACCGTCTTGTCAGCGCATTGCTTATACGCGTAGTCGCGCCATTGTGTCACGCCCGCGAAGTTCTTGGCGGACAGCGCCTGACGAACCACCGCTTGCGCTCGCGTGCAGTTTTCCTCGTTCTTTTGGCTGCACGCGACGGCAAACCCCAAAAATCCAAAAACCACAATGCTCGCGGGCAATCGAGATTTCATAGATCTACTCGAATACTCGACCCCGCTCGTCGTTACAACCTCAACATTTGTTGAGGTGAGCTGCCTGGAAAGCTGCCTCGGGACAGTTCATAGCCCAAAGCATGCTTGGCCCGCAGGCCGTCTTTCACTGGCTAGCACCCGGCGAAAAGCGGTTTCTTGGCCGTATCGGCCCCGGACATTTTCTTCGAGGAGGCACCATCAAAGGCAACCAGCCGTCCCGCAATGATTCTGATGCAATGGTTTTTGCGGCACTAACTAGTTCTCAGCGAACAAAGCGTTATCGGCTTGATTTTTGGGTCTTGCACTCACTTTTTGCGTCTCATTTTTCCGGTTCTGCCGCGACCACGGCACAGCAAAACGCCAAAGCTGCTCGCGATTTCCGGGAAACGCTGGTCACGTTGGTGCGCAGGGGCCCGACCCTGCGCACCGCAAGTTGTCGTGTAATTTCCGAGACTTTCGCATTTTTCGCCGAGAACTAACTACCCGAGCAATCCTCAAACACGTCAATGTGCTGAACGGTACCGTTTTGGATGCCGGCGCACGGCGTTCCGGTAAAGATTAGATGGGCCGGAGTATAAGTGGTGTCAATCATCCATCCGTTAGCGCCAGCGTCGGACGGGGTGCCACTTTGCACCATCGGAACGGCAGCGCAATTCATGAACACTTTGACCCTGGACACGTCCGGAGGAGACGCTGAGAGTGGTATGTCGCAGGACACGACAGGTCGTAACGTAATCGTCGAAAACGCCGCCTGCAGTTCCGCGAGGGAGTTAGTTGCGGTTACGCCATAATACGATTGCCCAGCCACGCCGTTGGGATTAGGCACTCTACCGGCCATGGCAAGCGCATTAAGCGTAGCCGCATAGGCTTCTGAACCCGGAAGTCCGACGACGAAGGTATTGATACCCGCAACCGCTAGATCATTGATCATGGAAACTGTAGCTGTGTCGTCCAGACAAATGTAGCTATTACCGTCACAACAATTGAGGGTGGTTCCCGCGCCCGTGCCGCATTGATTATCCATATTCTGGGTACAAGTGGCGGCGGTACAAATTAGGTTAGAGTTGCAGTTGGGCCCCCCGTCGGTCACCAGCAGAATCCATTTACTGCCGTTGAGCTTCGAGCCGTTCCCTTGGGTAAAGTACTCATAGGCTTGTTGTAGAGCTGCGTATGTCGGCGTGCCGCCCGCCGGTGTAGCATTATTGATCGCTGCAAGTATGGGATTAAGCTGGTCTGTGCCGGCGATGATGGGAACTTCAATGGCTGCAGCACCCGTGGGAACCTCGCATGCGGTAATGGGATCGCTGTTGACGGTTATGGGGTTATTCAGGTCACCGCTGCTTGGAAACAATTCGAGGCCAAAATTGATGGCTGAGCGCACCTGTGTCGGCGACAGCGCCGCCGACAAGGCATTCCTCAATGTTGTCCATTTAGAAACGGTATCAGCCGGAAGCGTCTGGGTCATGCTGCCGGATTCATCGATCACCAGCAGCATATTCACGGTACCAACATCGGGTTGCGCGAGCGTACAGCCTGCACCAACCGAGCCTCCACAGCTGGATGACGATCCTACAACGCCGGAGCTGCCGCCGGTCGATAGGGTTGCACCCGTACCGCCCAGCGTGTCGCCATTTGTTCCACCCGTAACAGCGAGTGAGCCTCCTGCCCCGCCGCTATTCGTTGTCGCGCCGGAACCACCGCTTTCATTGGTTCCCAAGATGGCATCGGGACCGATGCAACCACCGCTGAGAGTGCCGATAAGACCAACAAGAATAATGGATACTGGGTGTGTGTGTCTCATGAGATTCACGCAAGTTCCGTTGTTTTGATTGCGTTGGTTGGCTGGGTCCTGGCCCAGCCAACGGCTAAGACCAATACGAGGGGGTGACTCAACTTGAGTGCTCATAGCCGGCTTGCCCGATCACTGGGGCCTCATGAATTTACGAATTTTATCCGCAAGCGGGCTTTGTGGATAATGGGCGAGGAATAGCGCCGCCCGCTGCTGTGCTGACTCAGCGGCGCCCGCACCCGCCAAGGCTTCAATCGTCAAGGCTTCGCGCTCAGGCGCCAATACTCCCGCTGGAAAACGCTGCGAAATTTGCGTGAGTAGCGATAACGCCGCTGGGAATTGGCCGCTGGTCATTAGGTTTTTCGCGGCGGCGACTAAAGTAGCCTCCTGTCTCAATTCGCTGAGCCGGGGGTTTTCCGCGGAGGGAAACCTCCCCAAAGACGCGGTTTTGTCTTCCAGATTGGGCATGACGGCGGTACCCACCGGTTCGGCGACGCCGATGTCTCGCACAGGATCGGTGGACTGTTGTGCCTGCTGTGGTGGCGTTTGAACCTGCAGCGGGGCCGGGTCCAAATGTGCCGTTCGCGGCAAGTCTCCGGGCGAGTGCGGCGGAGTTGCCGCTGAAATGGACGTTGCAGGCAGGTTCTGCCGAGCAGCTAATGCAGGCTGAGCGAGCTGTCCATTTGTTGACTGAGAACTCGCGGTCGAAACTGCCGGATGGGCATCAACTCGCGAGGCCAGGTGAATGCCAAGTGCTGCCATCGAACCGCCCGCGATCACGGCCGCTACCGTCAAGGTCATTTTAGTGATGCCCGCTTGGGTCGCCGCGCCCGCGAGATGGGCGAGCCCAAGCTTCCCGAGGGACGTCGTTTGCGTCAGCGCGCTTTGGGTACCCGTCCCAGAACTGGCGGATCCTCCTGAATGCGCAGGTCCCGAATGATTGGGGCCGCCGCCGGGCAAAGGACCGACTAGCGCGCGGAACTCATTCCAAGCTCGATCTTCTGTCCCAACCGGTAACCTAAGATCCTTGCCCGATCTCAAGAGACTCTGCTCCCAAGAAATTACTTCGTTCGGCTTATCCAGCCAACGCCTAGGATCATTCATAAGCCACCTTCCAACAATTCAATCGCCGATGCGTCCTTAGACATATGTTTCGCTGCTCGACGAAACGCTTGCCGGGCCAAGCGTAGTCGCGACCGAACCGTACCGACGGGAATGCCCAGAGCGACTGCGATTTCATCGCCGCTGAGCTCCTCCAATTCGAACATGGTAAACACCGCCCGTTGCTCAAGGGGTAAATGCTCGAGAGCCGCTTCGAGTAGCCCGATCAATACTCGCTGCTCGACTTCGGCATGCGTGTCCGTGTGGGACGACTCTCGCTGGATAGCGTCGCTGCCAAAAACCTCCCGACGCGCTGCCGCACTGCGCAAACGGTTCGCTACCACGCGATAGGCTATACCTATGAGCCAGGTCTTGATTTTCGAGCGTGCCTCGAAATCATGCTGGCGACGGAAAGCGATCATGAACACCTCCTGGGTGGCGTCCAGAGCGTCCTTTTCCGCCATGCCAAACCGCCTGACCGCGCGCCAAACGGGCGCAAAATGAGCGCGGTAGACGTTTTCGAAATGCATGTCGCTCTCGCTGAGTGTAATTAGCCTATGGTTTCGATCACCATCCCGATGTTTCTGCGGCGGTTGGCCAGGTTGCAGTTAGCCCGAGCCCCAGGTATTCGCCCACCGGCTCTTGCATCTGCACGGCAACGGCTGACGGGCTCCCCATATCGACGATCGAGAATGGCTGCTTGTACAGCCGGGCGGCCATGCCAGCCGTAATGGTCGCTCTCAAGCCTCCTGCTAGCTTGTGTGAGAAAGTCAAGCTCGGCCCTGTTGTCAGCCACCAGCGCGATTGTGTGTTGGACCCAACATAACCCTCTCCTGTACCCTGTTGGCGACCCAATCCCAGGTCCCAACAGGGCTCAAGAGACCACTTGTCCTTGCGACCCAGCCGCCAGCACGAGGCAATCATGGCTGCCATCAGATCGACACGCACCTTACCCGTTCCGTATGGTTGAGGTAATGACTGAAGACCTATCCCACGGAGGCGCAAAGCTGGCAGAGGCCATTGCGAGTATTCCGTGCCGACATACCCCCCAAACGAGCTCGGATTACCCGGCGCGCCACCCAGGAGTCCCACGGCGGCGAGCGCCCCTGCTTCCAAGGAAATCTGCGCCGATTTTGACCTGTTGCCATTCGGTTTGGAGCGGGCCAAAGCGGCTGCGGTGTTGGGACCGGGCGCGGCGCGGGCGGCTCAGTACTCGGTTCGATGAGAAGCACCAAAGCTACGGCCAGCGCATGAGCGAGACCGCGACAATCCTCGTCTGGATCTACAATTCGGCGCTGTCCCTGATGGGCTCCCCCAGCGATAAGCCAACCCTCATGCCCTTCACTGGTGCGACGAATCGTGACTTGCACGCTTAAGCCGGCTCGCTGGGGGTCAACGGCGGAAGGCAAATCCTTCTGCGGAAAAAGAGCCCGCGCCGTGCTCAGAATCGTCAGAGCATCCGGACATTGCGCGGATTCGGAATCCTTCATAACCTCGATCCAAACACTCTGAGTCTGCGCCGACGCATATCGAGACCCAGCTAAGCCAAGCAGCCCAGTCAAAACTGCGGTGCGGCACGCACGAATCTGGGGATAAAAGGCCGCTCGCGATGGGCAGCCTCCGTTGCAACCGCGCTTCGGAGCCATCGATGCCACAAGAACCGAATTGCCCGCGCTGCGCAAGAAGAATCCGAATATCAAGTCAAAGCTAATCGACGAACCCGGAGATTTGCACTCGATTTTTCCGTAGACGCTCCGAGGTTGAATCGGCAATCTTGACTTGGACTAACCTGTGTGTGCCTTCGGTCGCGGAACAACACCGTGCATCCGAGTTCGGATAGGTGAGAGTGAGGTGTTCGCCCATCGATTTGAGTCCCACGTGACGCCATTTCCGGCGACAGCCATGGAGCGTGCTAGAATAACCCTATAATGACGGCTCAAGGATTTGCTCTATTTGATACGGCGCTGGGTCGCTGCGCAATTGTTTGGAGCGAGCGAGGAATTCTATGTGTGCAGTTGCCCGAAGCCACGGTACGTGAGACCCGGGCGCGAATTGTACAACGCTATTCGGGCGTGCTCGAAGCTGCGCCGCCCGCGCGGGTAAAACGCGCCATTGATGGGATCGCAGCCGTGCTGCGCGGCAAGTCGCGCGGGCTTGAAGCCATTGTGCTCGACATGCAGGATGTGCCACCGTTTCATCGCCGCGTTTACGAAGCAACGCGACAGATTTCACCCGGCAAAACGCTTTCCTACGGACAGATTGCCACTCGACTCGGTGCGCCAGGCGCGGCGCGTGCCGTGGGACAAGCGCTCGGAAAAAACCCTTTTGCCATCGTGGTGCCTTGTCACCGAGTGATCGCAGCGTCAGGTAAGCTTTGCGGCTTTTCGGCCAGCGGCGGTGTCGCAACCAAGCTCCGCATACTGTCGATTGAAGGCGCCATTACTTCTTAACGCTGCGACATCCGCGCAGAGCCGGCTTGAATTCGGTCTCGAAGGAATTGTCCATACAAGCCATGTCTTTGGGGCAATCGCCATCGACCTGGCACGCGATATGCGCAAGTCGCCCCATGCAATAGGCTCTGGATGCGCATTGGCTCGCCACTTTTTGACCATACTCCTGCCCCGATTCAGGGCTGACGCAGCAGATCTTTCCCTCGGGACAATCCTGCGGCCCCTTGCAAAACGCTGCAAACGGCGCGCATTGAGAGGTTCCGCGAATACACTCCGGCGCGACGTGAGCGCGGCGACCACAAAATCGCTGGCTCTCGGCACGTGAAGTGGGCTGCGACGCGTAGAGCGGCTCTAATCGACTATCGTAAATGATATCCGAGCCTTGCCGAACCATCAAGCGTAGCTTTTTTGGGCTTGCACCCACGGTCAAGCCGACAATGCTCGAGTCAATCGCCGCCCCGCGCGTCTGCAGTTCCAGGCGCATGCCACAGCGTGAGGTATTTATCGGTTTGGTGGTGGGCAAAGTCACCTCGAAGTCGCAATGCGGTGGAGCATCGTCCAGCGCCAGCGTGAATCGATAGGGACCGGGCTGCAGTAGCGGTGGTCGAAACTCCATGAACACGCCCCCGGTGCAAGCAGGCGGAGCCATTCGCGACCAAAGCAGCCAACCCACGGCCACGACAGCACCCGCAATGCCGCCCAGGATTTGCGCAGTGGCTTTGGTCATGGGGCAAAGCTAGGCGCGCAGGGCCCCGACCCTGCGCGCGGTCAGGAAGGTGTCGGCAGGGTCAGGTCAGCCCGGACAGAGGTTCGTAATAACCCCGAAGTCTGCGCTGGTGCAGATCTGCACGCCGTCAACCAACACGGTAAGGCCATAGTTCACACTACAAGGTCCGGTGCACTCTCCTCCTCCCGGTGGTGCTGGCACGGGGCGAATGCAGGTTGCATGACTCACCTGGAAACTGGCGGTAATCTCGGTGCGCGCGTAGGTGTCGATGACCCCTTCGATCTGATAGGCACTGCCGGCACCGCCGCCGGCGGGTTCGTCGGTAAAGTCGATGTAGGCCACGACCGCGTGGCCCCGCAGCGGATCACCAAAATAGCCGACCAACGTGCGGACTTCAGTTCCATCCTGAAGGATCATCGTGGATGAGGGCAGCATGGATGTCGTGGGAGCTGTGCAGTCAAATACCGCAGCGACGTTCTTGATCTCACTGTAAAATAGGTTGACTTCAGTTTGGTCGAGGTAAGTTGACGTGACACGCAACGTGAGTTCGCTGGTGCCAATGTCCAAATTGGTCAATACCACGGAGTAATTGTCGTCAGTGCCTGGCGTGGCCTGCAGCCAGTTGATACCATCCGTCGAATATTCCACACGAGCGATGGTCCAGCCTGGGGCGGGGGTCACTTTAACGTTTTGCGTTTGAGTGTACTCAGCGGACCAGGTGGGGAATACCACATCCGGCGGAATTGGGGCGTCGGCTTCAGTCGCCGTGCAGGCCCCCAAGGCAAAAACAGTTATGAGGGACAGTGCCCAACGAGACAATAAATGGGTTTTAGGGATCATCGTCTCACCGCTAGTTGTTGGAGTTGTAGCTAATTTCGAGTTGGGCACCCAGGAACACGCTTGAGTATTGCATGCTCTCGGCAGAGATGTTGGCCCTGGCGGCAATGCCGGGCGAAACGGTAATTGGAGACCACTTGGCGGCCGACTGGAAAGAATACCGCAGGACCATGCCTGTATGCACGCCGCCGTACTCTTTAGTGAAACCACTCGACCCCGAAGCGATGTTCGCCCCCACTGTCGCTTGAAGAACCAACGGATGGCCTATCTCGTACATGAAAAAGATTGGAATGAAGTTGAGGTGTCGCGAGTCTGACTTTGCCACCGATAGGTAAGCGAAACCAAGCCCAGCCCGGTGAATGTCCTTCAGTTCATGGCCGAACAAAAACGCAACCCTTGGACCAATTTCGAACACTGATGTTTGCTCCACTCTGCCATCCGGCGTGTCGCGGAAATGCAAGGGACCCGCCGCCTCCGCCCCCAGCCTGATCGAATAGTTGTCGAAGAAACCCACCGATGAATCAGATGAAGCCGAGGCGGACATACTCGAAGAGCTAGAGTCGCCCACTTGAGCAGTTCCAGTGGCTTGAACGGCAGGCTGCGGTGGCGCGGCTGGTGCCTCTTGCGCGGTTGGTTGCGGGGTTGGTGCACTTGGCTCAGCGGTTTGAGCGCTGGCCGAGGCCGAAGGAGCGGCAGCCGACTTAGTCGAGGCGGCGCTCGACTTGGGCGCGGCGGCACGCACCAACTGTGGAGCCAGCAATGCCAGCCAACACGCGGTCGCTAGAGCAGTTTTTATCAGTCGCATTACCTCACCTTTGATTGATTTGCGAAACACCCCGGTAGGGCAATTTTGCAGTGCATCTCACACCTTATTTTCCACCTCGTCAAGATGGACCGGCAATTCTTCGTATGACCCCAATGATGCGATCAAGTGCAGTGTTATTGTGTTGCCGCGAAGGCTCAACTACACTCGCAGTGTCAATATTCAATTGATCGCGCGTGATTGTTCGATATCGCCGGAAAGTTCCTTGGTAACTGGCAGTGCTTTAGCGTGCTCACTTGCGGTCACGTTTCCTCAGGGTGTATCGCAAATGCTCTGCCATTGGCGTGGCTGCGGACCCGACCCTGCGCGCGGCGATTTGTTGAGCATGCTTCGGAACGTCAGCAGCATTCGACGAATCGCAGGCTTCTGAAGTGCTTGCGGATGCAATCGCAACCTTTTCGCTACTGTCGCGCGTGCGGTGCTCGAAGCCAGACCATGATTTCTTAGGTATGTTTGACTAGGCGCTGGTTGGCGCTTTGCTTTCGCTGCACCACAAAACTAACGGGACTCCTCCCAGCCGGTGAGGTCCTGTTTGCCGTTCCTATTTGAATTGCCGGCACGCCGTGCGTTGGGTTTTCATGGGTGACCCGCAGGTTGGTTGCGACGTTTTATTGTGTTGGTCGTCTGGGCCCTGTGAGGCACTAACCAGTACAGAAGCGATCCGGCCCAAGCGGGATGCAGGGTCACGCGGCCGAACCTGCGCTCCCTCGGCGAGGGAAGGTACAGTGTCGTTGGGGCCAAGAATGGCTCATCGCCCACATCCACCGGCTCTAATTTTGCATTTGAGCCGTGCTTGCGAGGGCTTAGATTTTGAAGAATGGCTCTCTTGCGTGGTCATTTCACCCCCAATCGGGCTAGGATGGCAAGCCCAACGCGATGAGCAAAAAACTTAACCGGCCTAGGGCGCACCGGCGCTCCAATTCAGCGGAAAAAGCGAAGGCTACTCGTGGATCCAGCGTACCGCCTGCCGTTTCGCAAGAACCTGCGCGAACCACCGGAGTTCCAGAATCAGCGCCGGCTGCAGCTTCGCTTCAGTCCTTAATCCCGCCTACGGATGACATCGACTCTGACTGGGGCAGTTCCGGTAGCGACGACGACGAGAGTCCCGGTCCGGTTCTCACTGCAAGTGCCGAACCTACCAAGGCAGTCATCCCAGAGCCCGCGAAATCCAAACCCGAGCAACCCGCGGTCCCAAGAACAATCGACGCTACACCGGCACCGATCGCACGCGATAGATCTCGGTCAATCACGCCAGCGGGGGGTATCGCCGCGGTCCAATCAAGCCCCTTGCCACCAGCCGTGACGCGGCCGAGTATTCCACCCTCTCGCAAGCTGACGCCTGCCCGTGGCACTCCCATCGCGGCCGGTGAAGAGCCGTCGCGATCCGGCAGCGCGTCGCGAACGCTGTCGCCAGCAGGCGGCACTCCTTCGACGCGTCCGCCTCCACCCTCTTCGAGAATACACACACCTGTCGGCAATCGGCCTTTTGCCGCGAGCGACGTGCCGTCGCGACCCAGCGCACCCCCACGAGCTATGACTCCGGCAGGTGGACTGCCGGCAGCGCGTCCCAGCACGCCTCCCAACCGATCGATGACGCCCGCTTCGGGCATACCGGCAGCGCGTCCCAGCACGCCTCCCAACCGATCGATGACGCCCGCTTCGGGCACGCTGGCAGCGCGTCCCAGCACGCCTCCCAACCGATCGATGACGCCCGCTTCGGGCACGCCGGCAGCGAGTCCCAGCACGCCTCCCAACCGATTGATGACGCCCGCTTCGGGCACGCCGGCGGCGCGTCCCAGCACGCCTCCCAACCGATCGATGACGCCCGCTTCGGGCATGCTGGTGGCGCGTCCGAGCACGCCTCCCAACCGATCCTTGACACCCACTTCGGGTATGCCCGCGGTTCGTGCGAGTCAGGCTCCAGAGGGGCGCCCAAGTAGCTCCCCACAACCCACGCGCACGAGCACAATCTCGCGTTCAAGCGGGGCTCCAGAGAAGAGCGAAGTGTCGTCACGACCGAGCGCGACCCCGCGAGCCACTACCCCGCCGTCAGGGCGTCCGAGCACGCCTCCCAACCGATCCTTGACACCCGCTTCGGGTATGCCCGCGGTTCGTGCGAGTCAGGCTCCAGAGGAGCACCCGAGTAGTGCTTCACAACCCGCGCGCCCGAGTACCGCCTCGCGTCCAAGCAATGCCGCTGAGAAGGGCGACGTCCCCGTGCGGCCGAGCCCGGCCCCGCGAGCCTTGACGCCGGAAAGTGGAATTCCAGCAACGCGTCCCAGCACGCCCGCCACGCTGCTATCGACGTCCTCTGCCCGCAAGCAGGTGGCGCCCGCTGACGTCCCACCGCCGTCACCTGCAATTTTTGCCAATGCCATCGAATTACCTGCCGCCATCGCGAGCTCCGTCCCCGATCTCACCGCATCCGCTGCGAAGATCGATGCCGTTGCCGCAACGTCCGCGACCTTCGTTTCAGCGGTGGCGCAGCCCGTTCCCCCGTTGACACTGTCTGTCCCCGCGCCGGCCTTTCCCATTTTTGCCACGAGAACGCGCTCGAGTCTAAAGCTTGTCGTATTTTGGGCCGTGACGGCCATAATTCCTGCTCTTGCCGTATGGTTCTTGATGCGAACGTCGAAGCAAGCCGTAACCTTGGGCGAAGCCAAGCCGACGCTCGAGCATCGCGAGAGGGCGGCCGTGCCCGCGCCTCGCGTAGAAGAACCGGTCGCGCCGCAAATGCCGGTCGAAGCGCCGCCCATTGCTGAACCTAAACCAGCTGAGCCAGCAGCCCCGGCGATCGCGGCGGCGACGGAGCCGGCAGCCGCACCGACGCCGACCGCTGCGGCGTCGCAATCTGCGGCGAGCCCAGCTTCCTCCGTGCCCATAGCTGTCGAAACCGATTCGACTGATCGCGTCAGTGTGCTCGTCAAGTCTAAACCTACCGGCGCGCGCGTCTATCGCCGGGGCAAGGAGATTGGCCGCACGCCATTGACGATTCAGATTGGCCGCGGTGAGCACCGAATCTTCGAGGTCGGTTTCACCAACTCCGGTGCCAAGCGCATCTCCGTCGATGGGGAGAAGCCCGAGATTAACGTTACCTTAGTGGGAGAGGCAAAACCCTAAACCCGGTCGCCTTCCCGATGCGCTTTCCAAGGCTGTAATCCTACAGCGGGCGTCGGTACTGACTAACGGGACTTCTCCGAGCCGGTGACGCCATGTTTGCTACCGGGTTCCCGACCCGGAAAACGGCATCCGAAAAGTTGACTCAAGGACAACGAGTTTCGCGCGTTAAGGTCGCTAACGATGCCGCACGCAGGGGTGCTATCGCCCCGGGGCGACTTCAACTAGGCTTGCTTTTTCGCCTTGGCGGCAGTCTGCGCGTCTCGGGACTTCTTGGATTGCTCCTTGACAGAATCCTTCTGTTTTTTGTTCTTTTCCTTCGACTTTGGTGATTTGTCGCCCATGGCTTAACTCCGGTGTTTCAAATTGCCGACCGGTGGTTAGCATCGCCGGACTTTGGACAAAGCGCAAGCGGTCGTTTACCGAGTTTGAATCTTTCCGTGATTTGCAGATTTTAGTGACTTAGGGACTACCGGGCTGGCTCGGCCGAGCCGCCCGTGTAAGAACCAAGTGCGACGTATAGTCACGCGTCCATTGTGGCACGCAGGGCTTGCACCGTGAATATTCCGTAAAGCGCGCAAGTAGCGCTGGCTGACTACGTTGGAATCGCAAGTGGTCGCGATGTGGATAAGTTTGCCGTCGCCCGACGGTGCTACTACGGCCTCGGAGCTCGATTAGGCTCGGCCTGAGACATTGGCAAGGAAATCGGGCAAAAGAAAGATATCGCACCCGACGATCGGACGGAATAATAGCGAAGAAACGGCGCCATCCTGACGGCGTGCTAGAGTTTCGGAAGTCATGGCCGAAACGCCGATCGATCTCACACTCGAGCGCCTGCACCGGCTCGAGAAGCTCATAGAGAAGCGCTTTGACGAGACGTCGGAGCGTTTTGACGAAATGGGTTCCCGCTTCGATTCATTGGAGTCGGCTTTAGGCAAAATCGTGACCGTTCTCGAGGCGCACGATCAGCGGCTCGAGCTGCTGGTGCAGCGAGTGGATCGATTGATCGATCAGTCGCTTCGCGCACGCACGGAGGACGCTTCGCGTATGGCGGACGTCGAGCGACGGCTGCGCGAGCTAGAGCTCCGGCAACCTTGACGACATCGGGTGTTACCCGCTGTCGGTTGGGGACACTGCAGGTTGTGCTGCCCTAGGTTGGCTGCCTTCTGATTCCGATGCTGGTGTGCCGGGTCAGACCCTCTATTACCCGGAGGGATGCCCTCTTGTCACAACCACTCAAGACCCACGTGATACCTTCGGACGGCGGTCTCAGGACTGTAATTGCACGGACTTTGGGGCGGGACTTCAGTGGATCTGTCCACAGTGAATTCAATCTTCGAATTGCGTACGCAATTGCGCGAAGGTTGGTGCCACATTGAGTCGCATCAGCCCAGTTTTCGCAACCCGCGTTTCCGTGCCGCTGTGACAACAAGAAGAAACTTCGGCTCGCATTTATTGGGTCGTTACGACACTGAGACTCAAGGGGCGGCGGCGAGCGCGCCTAAGCGGCGCGGCTCGGCAACTCCAACCCACTCGGTGCCGGCTCGCGCAATCATTGGCGCGTCCGCGACGTGACCGCGTTCTTTGAAGGCGTAACCCATGGTTTCGAGACGATTTTGCGTTTCCTCGGTGATGCCGTTCTTTTCAATAGTGACGAGATCGGGCAGATGCTGCATGTGAAATCGCGGCACGCTGACGGCGGTGCCTGCATCAAGCCCGAAGTCAATAGTGGCCGAGAGCTCTTCGAAGACGGAAGTGATAATGGTGGGGCCGCCGGCAGCTCCCGTAACGAGCATGACCTTGCCGTCGGCGCCGGTAACGATAGTGGGCGACATGGATGAGAGCATACGCTTGCCTGGCGCGATAGCGTTGGCTTCGCCTTGTACCAGGCCGTAGCCGTTGGCAGTTCCTGGCACCGAGGCAAAATCGTCCATTTCATTGTTGAGAATGAAGCCCGCGCCTTTCACGGTGACTCCCGATCCGTACCACCAATTGAGCGTGGTTGTGAGCGCAACTGCGTTGCCTTCCGCGTTGACGATTGAGAAGTGAGTGGTGTGCGGCCCGTTGCCGCTCGGATCTCCAGCGCTCGCAATGTCCGTTGACGGTGTGGCGCGATCGGGCTGAATCGTCGCGCGCTGCTCGCTCGCCCAGGCTGCGCCCAAGAGCTCATCCAAAGGCATTTTTACGAAATCAGGATCGCCGAGCTTGGCGTTTCGCGCGGCGAACGACCTTCGCATGGCTTCGAAAATGGTGTGCAGTTCCTCCGGTGATTGAAAGCCGAGCTTCTTCAGTTCGAAGCCCTCGAGTATATGGCAAATCATCGCCAGCGTCACTCCGCCCGAGGAAGGCGGGGGCATGGCGGTGATCTTGACGCCACGGTACGTAAACTCGAGGGGCTGGCGCCATTTCGCCTGGTACGCTTTGAGATCCTGCTCGGTAATCAAGCCGTGGTCGTGCTTCATTTGGGCTATCAGTGCCTGGGCGGTCTCGCCTTGATAAAATCCCTCGGGCCCTTTTGCTGCAATGCGCCTGAGCACGGCTGCGAGCTCGGGATTTTTCCAAGTGGATCCCTTCTCGGGCGGCGCGCCATGAGGGTAAAAAAGTGCCGTCGAGCCAGGGAACTTCTTCAAGCGCTCAGCGTGTTCGGTGATCGCTTGTTGGAATGCTTCGTTGACGACGAAGCCTTGCTCGGCCAGATGAATTGCGGGCTCGAGTAATTCAGCCCAAGTCTTCTTCTTGGATCCGAGCGTGCGAAAGAGCTCCCAAAGGCCCGCGACACTGCCGGGAACCCCCGAGGCTTTAATGCCTTGGCGCGCGTCATTCGTCAGCTTGCCGCTCGAGTCAACGTACATATCGTGCCTGGCCTTAGCGGGTGCGGTTTCTCGAAAGTCGAGTGCTCGCGCTTCGCCGTTCACCAGGGTGACCGCGAAGCCTCCTCCTCCAATGTTACCTGCCGTGGGATAAGCTACGGCGAGTGCGAAGGCGGTAGCCACAGCCGCGTCCACAGCGTTACCCCCAGCCACGAGCAGGTCACGTCCCACCTGCGACGCGATGGCATTATCGGTAACAACCATTCCCTGAGTGCTCTTGACGACCACCGGCACCTGATAAGGCCAGTTCGCGGGCAGTTGCAGAACCGGAGCGGGCACTTGCGAAGCCGCTGGCGCAGCAGGCGGCATAACTGGCACGGGCGCGGGCGCAAGCACGGCCGGCGGAGCCATTGTCGGAGCGTTCGTCCGCCCGCAACCGACTTGTAACAAGATGATGGCAGGGAGAATTCTAAATTGGGGGAGCATGCCTGCGCGCTAGTTAGCCTAAAGCGTGAAAGCTACGCTATCAATCCAAATCCCGAAGGTATCCGTATCGCCAATCTCGAACTGGACTGAGTATAGAGTTTTCGGATCAAACTGTTGAGCCTGATACCCCCAAGTGTCTTGGGTCAGACTACTGAACGGAACCGTGTACTTGGTCCAAGTGGCGGTTAGCGACAGCCGAAGTCCCCAGTCATCCCAACAAGTGAGGGTGGGGTCGGTGGTATTCGTTTGGCACACAGCGCCACGCGGATCAGTGTCTCCATCGGGGAATGTCACGCGAAGCGGCGTACCGGTGTTGGCGTCAATTTTTGCCCAGAAGCTTAGGCCCGTATAGGCCGAGGCATTGTACGGGCTGCCGAGCGAGAAGCCAACCTGGGCGCCAGCTCCCGGATCGGTCGAAGTCTGCCCGTATACGTAAACGGCATACTTGCGGCAAATATCCCCAGTATCCGTCACGTAGAAGGCCACGGAAGGATCTGGAACCATGAATGCGCCAGAGGTATCGTTTAGATAATCCGACCAGGCGCCGCGTCGCCCGTTCACCTGGGGAATCGCCGCAGTACCATCATCCATGTCGTCGATGAGCTCTTCATTGGGGAGCAAATACGAAGGACAGGCGCTTGAGCCCCCCGTGCTCGGGCTGCCTCCGGTAACTGGCGAACCGCCCACAGAAGACGTGCCGCCCGTGCCAAAGCCTCCGCTGCCCGCTGTCGTTCCACCAGCAGCCTGGGTGCCACCCGTTCCCTGAATTCCGCCAGCAGTTATGCTGCCACCGGTGGCACGAACCCCACCCGTAGCAACTGTCCCACCCAGCGCATTCGAACCGCCAAGTGTTGCCTTACTGCCCCCTGTAGACTTGGTCCCGCCCGTCGCGACGTGACTGGTGGCGCCTCCGGTGCTCTTGGTTCCTCCTGTCGGTATGACCTTAGCTCCACCGACGGCGCCAATGGCTCCCCCGGTAGCATGATAGCCTCCGGTGCTTGTACCTGCTTTGCCTCCCGTTGCCTTGGCCCCGCCGAATCCAGAGCCCGAGTATCCGCCGGTGGAAGGTGAGCCTCCGGTTGCAAACGAACCTCCGGCGTAATCCAGATAGGACAACTCGCCATCCAGAGGCGTTCGGCCGCCGCATCCCGAAACACCACTGGGCAGTGCCGCCAACAACAACCAACGATGCGATGAAGCCATGCGCGAAAGGATAGCACGCGGATGTGGCGGCATCCCAGCGGCTCTAATCTTCACCGCTGCCAGAGTCGCTCCTGGCCAAATTTGGCTGCGAAAACTCAAAGATGGCCCTCACATTAACGGGAGGTCGGCCAATAAAACTTGACGCCGGCTAGCGTCGCACCGAGCGCGGAAGGACCAGCGAGGTGTAGTTTCCTGTACGAGAACTTGAAATCAGAACGCAACTGAGGCACGGCTAGACGGTGATTGCATCCACACGTCTACCATCCAAAATCTGCCGATCTTGGTTCTTGCTACTCACGCTTGCGCCGGGCTGCGGCCTGACATCGACTTCTCGCGTTCACGTCAATCAGTTGGGGTATCTGCCGCAGAGCGAAAAGGTGGCCGTGGTCGAAAGCTCCTCGACAACACCGGAGAATTGGGAAATTCTGGAAGCGTCGGGCCAGGTGGTAGCGCGCGGAGTCACCGAGGTTCGCGGTCTTGATCCCGAAGCGGGCGAATCGTTGCATTGGGCCAAACTTGGCGCGCTAACCAGCCCGGCTGAGGGCCTGTCGCTGCGGGTTGGCTCGGACGTTAGCTCGGTATTTTCGATTCGATCGGACCTGTATCATCAACTCAAATACGATGCTCTAGCCTACTTTTACTACAATCGTAGCGGGATGCCCATCGAGATGCCTTGGGCGAAAGACGCCAAGTGGGCTCGCCCAGCCGGACATTTGAGCGACGCTGAAGTCCCTTGCATAGCTCACATCTGCAACTATGAACTCGACGTACAAGGCGGCTGGTACGACGCTGGCGACTTTGGGAAATACGTCGTAAACGGCGGGATTGCGCTGTGGACGCTGTTGAACTTGTACGAGCGACAGCAGGCCATCGGAACTACGCTGGAAGACTTTGGTGATGGTCGGCTCAGCATTCCCGAAAACAATAATCACGTGCCGGATATTCTCGATGAAGCGCGCTATGAAATGGAGTTCTTGCTCAAGATGCAAGTGCCTCAGGGTCGCCCGAAATCCGGGATGGTTTTTCATAAAATTCACGACAACTATTGGACACCGCTTGGGCAGATGCCCCCAAAGCAATCGAGGACTCGATTTCTGTATCCGCCGAGCACAGCGGCCACGCTGAACCTGGTGGCTACGGCCGCGCAATGCGCGAGAATCTGGCGCTCCTTTGATCCGGCATTTTCCGAATCGCTGTCGGGTGGCAGCCATTCGGGGTTGGAATGCTGCCCACGAATTTCCTCACATCTATGCGTCGCCGCTCAGCGGCAACGGCGGAGGTCCTTACGACGACGCCAACGTGACCGACGAGTTCTATTGGGCGGCCGCCGAGCTCTTCATCACCCTCGGCGACCCCAAGCTGCTCCGCTATTTGCAGCGCAGTCCGTATCATGGAAAATTTCCATCACAAATCGGCCAGGAGCGAGTCTCTCAACACACTTCTATGACCTGGCAATCGACGCAGGCCCTGGGTGCGATATCATTGGCGATCGTTCCGAGCAGTCTTCCGGAACCTGAGCTGACTGCGATTCGTGCTGGCATTGTGAAGGCGGCGGACGACTACCTGCGTTTGGCCGAGCGGCGCGGCTATCGCGTACCAATGCAGGCTGGGGCTGACGCTCAATACCCCTGGGGATCAAACTCGTTCGTTGCCAATAATGCCATCGTTTTGGCGCTCGCCGCCGATATCTCCAAAAAGCCAGAGTACGCGCAGGGCGCCGTTGAGGCCATGGATTATCTGCTTGGCGTCAATCCCCTCGGCTTTTCTTACGTTTCGGGTTACGGCGCGCGCTATTTACAAAACCCACATCACCGATTTTGGGCACACTCAAAGGGCGCTCGATGCCCGCCGCCACCCCCGGGCGCTCTCGCAGGAGGTCCCAATTCGAAGCTGGTTGATCCCAAGAGCCAACGGCGACTATCTGGCTGCGCCCCGCAGCGATGTTATACGGATGACGTCGATGCTTGGAGTGTCAACGAAGTCGCGATCAACTGGAATGCGCCACTAGCCTGGCTTTTAGCCTGGCTCGACGAGCGAGGCCAAGGTAGGCCCACCCGTGAGTTGTGGAGGCCGAGCGGCACTTGACGCCAGCTGCGTGGAAAGGTTACTGGGGCAGTGTGAATAGTCTTTGGACCCGCCGGGTTGAGACCGCGACAATTGCATTGATTTTCCTCGCCGGGCTGTGGTTCTTTTTCGGTCAGCTCGTGCTGACTCGGTTCGACGCCGTGCCCGGCGATCTCGGTGACAGCCGATTTAACGCGATTCTACTGGAACATGGGTTTCGCCACTTGCGCGGCGACGACTGGCACCAAGCATTTTGGAGTCCGAGTTGGGCTTTCTATCCGCATAAGAACATACTGGCGTATTCGGACAACTTGCTCGGAACCTTGCCTATCTACAGTTTGGCACGCGCGTTTGGTCTGCGCGAATTCGCAGCATTCAATGCATGGCTGGTGGTCATTGCAGTGGCCAACTTCTTCGCGATGCTCCTGTTCTTGCGCGGTATTCAGCTATCACGGCTGGGCGCCGCATTGGGCGGATTTGTGTTTGCATTCGCGATGCCTCGAGGCGAACAACTGAACCACCTGCAGCTCTTTCCACAATTCTTCACCCCGCTGTGTCTCATGTGTGTTACCCAATTGCACACACTTCGCCCGTGGACCGTATGGGGCGCAGTTGTTTGTGCCGTATTGCAGCTCTACGCGGCGGTTTACCTGGGCTGGTTTTTGGCCCTAGCTTTGGGCGTCTGCTTGCTGGTGACGCTGGTGCTGAGCCTATTTTCCGCTGAGTGTCGCGATACAATCCGAGTAGGTCTGAAACAACTTTGGCTTTCTGCGATTGCGGCTGCGGCGCTGGCAAGCCTTGCTTTGATTCCACTGGGCATTCATTACTCTCGAGCCCAAGCTGAGGTAGGGCCCAGAATCTACGACGAGATCCGTAACATGTTGCCGCGGGTATCTTCGTACTTCTTGCCCTCAGATTACACATTTTTGTACGCTCCCATGTTGAAGTTGAAGCAGGGGATTCCGGTGGCCCATGAGCACGTCATGTTCGCCGGTTTCCTGGTGCTGATTTGCACCCTATTGATGCTGGCAAGCCTGTTTAGAAGGCCGCGGGAGTTTGCAACTCGTTGGTGGAAACTGGCACTGCTTTCGATCTGGATGATCACGATTGTCATCACTCTGTGGGTGGATGGCTCGCTGTGGAACACCTTGCATAAAGTGATTCCCGGTGGCGGCGCCATTCGGGCAGTTTCTCGGATCACATTGTTGCAATTGATTCCGCTGGGGGCAGCGGCTGCCTGGGCTGCCACTTGGATCGAAAGACGCGCGGGAATTCTTGTTGCAGCACTGTTCGCCGGGTTAGTTGTTCTCGAAAACTCCGGCGTGGCCAATTACCATTTCTCGGTGCGCGACCAGATTACCCGGGTAAACCAACTCAAATCCCAACTTGCAGCCAAGCGTTGCTCGACCTTCTTTGTAACCGGCACAGATGAAAGCTGGAAAACCCAGCTAGATGCCATGTGGGCTTCGATTGATACAAAAATTCCAACAATTAACGGTTACAGCGGCAATATCCCCCCCGCGTGGCCATTCGAGGATCTACGAAATGTCCGTCAAGCCGCGCTCAGGAGATGGTTGCTCCGCCACCACAAGAAGACAGACGGCTTGTGTATGTTTGCTAAGTAATTCGTTTCGATGTTTTGATTGTGTTGCTTGATGTCTGGGTCGGGTCCCAGAAGAGGACGCGGAGCGCTTCATTCTTTCTTTGGCTGTTCGGCCAGTCCTGGTCCGCATTCGTCGTGGTTCTGTCGGGTAGCTGTCGTGGTCAAACTGCCGTCAGAGGTGCAAGCTCGGACCGGAGTCGGCCATGGAGCTACGGGAAATCATCGGGGCAAACATCCGAGAGCGTCGAAAGCGACGCTGCTGGAGTCAGGAACATTTGGCAGGCGCGTCGGGAGTGAACGTTCGCACCATTCAGCGCGCCGAAGAGGGAAGAGGGATCAGCATGGAGACCATTCTGGCGATTTCGTCCGCCTTGGATGTTTCGGTTGGCGAATTGCAGGGCGAGTCCGACGAAGAAAATCCGAGCACCGCTCGATCAGAGGAGCTGCGCGCCAATTCCAAAGCGCCAACGGGCAATGTGACGCTGGTGTTCAGCGACATTCAGGGAGCGACGCCGCTGTGGGAGCGCGACCCAATGATGATGCGACGAGCCATGATCGTTCACAACACGGTCTTCCGGCGCCTCATCGAGCGACACGGCGGCTACGAGGTTAAGACCGAGGGCGACGCGTTCATGATCGCCTTTCGGAGTCCAGTAACGGCCATCGAATTCTGTCTGGCGCTGCAAGACGAGTTACTGAAAGCTGATTGGCCCGCGGAGCTATCGCGTCATCCCGAAGCGGCGGAGATCCGAGATCCTGATGGTGCCCTGATATTCCGCGGGCTGCGGGTCAGAATGGGGGTTCATGGCGGCGATGTGGAAGCCGAGATTGATCCGGTTACCGGTCGCACCGATTATTTCGGACGGGTCGTCAATTGTGCCGCTCGCTTGGTGCAAGCTGCACACGGTGGCCAAGTGTTGGTAAGCCGAGGTGCGTGGACGCTCGCGGAAGGTCAAATCTCTGCCGAAGCAGAGGATTTGGGAGAGGTCAGGTTGCGCGGAATGACGCTTCCTTTGGGTTTAATCCAGGTGCACCCTCCAACGAAACCCAGGCGGAGCTTTCCGCCGCCTTTGTGCGACGGTGGCAAGCGCACCAACCTGGTGCCTGCGCGCACTTCGCTGGTGGGGCGCACCGAGGAGATTGAGCGGATCTCCGGCTGGCTCAGAGCGGACCAGCGTCTGGTCACGCTGGTGGGTCCCGGTGGCGCTGGCAAGACCCGCCTCGGGCGTGCCGTCGGCGCAGCACTGAGCGGCGAATTCTCTGGCGGCGTGTGGCTGGTGGAACTGGCACCGGCAAAAAGCCTCGAGTCAGCGGTCGAGTGTGTAGCAGAGGTGCTGTCACTTGAACTCGGTAGCGCGCCGGATATCGAAGCGCGCGTGGATCGAATCGGAAATGCCTTGGCGGCACGGGGGACAATCTTAGTCATCTTAGACAATGTTGAACACTTGGTGACGCTCTTGGCTGGCGCTGTGGGTCGCTGGCTCGAAGCAGCGCCGGATCTTCGAATTGTCGTCACCTCGCAACATCAACTCGGAATCGCAGGTGAACAGTTATGTCCGGTGGCGGGGCTCACGCCAACGGACGGCGTGCAATTGTTCATCGAGCGAGCCCGCCAGGTGTGTCCCTTGCTTGCAGTGAGCTCGGAGGGTGTGGCTCTGGTGATCGAGATCGTTGAACGTCTCGAGAAACTACCACTAGCCATCGAGCTCGCCGCAGCGCGAATGAAGGTCCTGAGTCTGGCGGAGATCCGAGATCGTCTGGCAGTCCGCTTTGCGCTGCTCAGCTCGGGACCCAGCGATACCCCGGCCCGACACGCGACGTTGCGTGCCACGATCGAATGGTCATTCTCGCTGCTCAAGCCTAACGAACAAACCGCAGTCGTGGATCTGGCGCGCTTGCCGGGTAGTTTCGATGTGGCAACGGCCGAGGCCGTGCTCGATCTCAGTGGCTTCGAGGAAGCGCCCTCGAAGCTCGACGTTATTCAGTCCCTACTAGAAAAATCACTGCTTTGGGCTAGCGACTCGCGTGAATCGGCAGACGAAACGCGGCTGCGGCTGTATGAGAGCGTAAGAATCTTTGCCCTCGAGCAACCCTCCGAAGTGGGCCCACGATTAGTGGCTTGGGCGGTGGCTCGGGGGGAATCACTCGTTGCACAATGGAACGCAACTCCTTCCGCGCGAATCGCCAAGCAGCTGGTGTTGATCTCGAGAACTACAATGCGGCGCTCGATGCCGCGGCCGACAACGATCCCGACGCCGGTTTGCGCATCTGGGACATCATTCTGCGCACCGGCGACTATGGTCGCGCTTCTATTCCCAAAGGTTTCACTACGGACATATCCGTGCGTGAGCGATTATGGAATTCCGCATGCCGCTCGCCGGAGCTCGAGCGTCGCGCGCTGTGCGAGCGTTTCACACTTCGTCGCGATTGCTTCGACCCTGAAGTAGCGGCCCGGGACCTCGCACGAATGGAAGAGCTGGGCCAGCTGGAATACAAAGTGCTCGGATTCAAGAGCATCCTCGCTGAACGTCGCTGCGCCTACGAGGAGGCTTGGGGCTACGCCGAGCGTGGCGTGGCAGCAAGTGTGGGGCAAAACGCGAGCGAGCGATTTTGGAGCGTTGCGAATCTGGCTGTCTTGGCAGGGGGTCGCGAACAAAAACCTCCTGACGAGGCACGAATATACGTGGACGAGATGGTGCGTCTAGCTCCGTCCGTGCCAGTTCGGCACGCCGAGGCGTATTGTTGGCTGGCATCATTGGAATCGAGGCTGGGAAACCTGTCAGCAGCGGACCGGGCGCTCGAAGAATTCCGCCGAGTGTGGCGCGCCCAAGGGCGTAAGTCGGACGAATCTGACGCCTTGGACGTCAGGTTCAATCAGCTCGAGGAAGCTGAGCAACCCGTGGAAGCAGCGAGGAGTTATGCAGAGGCCATTGGGGACCCAGCGGGGCTACCTGGCGTGCTAGATCGGGTCGGGTCCGTCAATTGCGCCCGGCATCGAGATGATCTGGCTCGCCAATGTTGGCAGGAAGGCGCAGGTATGAGCAGAGTCTACCCGGGACGCTCGTACTGCTGCGAAGTGCACGTGCTACTCTTGGACTTTCTGCACGATGCCGTTTCTGAAGCGCGGCTAGATGCGCTCGAAAAACGGCCTCACGCGTCGCGACCCGACATGGCGCGCATGCTGGCGGCTCTTCGAGCATTTCTGGCGGCGCGTGCCGGAGATCCTGAGCGCGCCGTACGATGCCTAGAGGAGGGAAACCGAAGCTCGGCCTGGGGTGGCCCTCCTGCATGGAGTTCGCTTGTCACTGCGCTCACGGATATTGCTCATGCGACGAAACTTGGGGCTTCAGATAACTTGCTCGATGCTCGCAAGTATCAGGACTCCGCGCGGGAAAAGCTACGTGCCGCTCCGGTGGGCGGCGAGGTTGCACTGCTGGGTTGACTGGTGGAGCGCGCATTGTCGGCCTTTGAGAGCCCGGCTGCGGGATAATTGTCCATCGGCGCATCTCACAGCGCTGCCGCAAACTCCCAGCCGAATTCGAGGGGCGACGGGCGGTCGCGCGGATCTATTGTAGTGGCGGCACGCATAAGTTTGGCTATCGCGGCGGGATAGCCGCGAAGTCGATCGACCTG
This sequence comes from uncultured delta proteobacterium, assembly GCA_963835565.1. Lineage (GTDB taxonomy): Bacteria > Myxococcota_A > Polyangia > Polyangiales > Polyangiaceae > FEN-1139. Next base: position 4,639 of record CAWIGY010000107.1, on the reverse strand, counting down.
TTCAAAGGGATCGCGTTTTTCGACACCCGCGCAGCTTTTTGACTTGCGTAGGGTCTGCTAGGCCCGGCCTATTATCGCTCCCAAGCGCGCCGGTGACTGGCTCGTTCGAGCCGTGAATTGGCCCGGCCGGAACGTTCATTGACGCAGTGCGACAACGAAACCTCGCGCATTGGGGAGAATGGCACTAGGCTAACTACCCGAGATGGGCCTTCATTACGTGTGCCAGGCGTGTGGAAGACGCCTCACGGTTCCGGAGGACCTCTTTGCAAGCAAGATCCGGGGCCGAATGGTCACGGTGAAGTGCAAAGGCTGCGGGGCACCGGTTGGCATTGACGGCACGTTGCCTCCTCCGCCCACCGAAACGACTTCGCCTGCAAAAGACGCTGGCCCTGAAAGTGATAAGGCGAATGACAATAATGGACCAGGCGCGCAGCCAGTCAGGCCGACAAACGATCGGACCGCAAGCGATAAGCCGGCCGTGGACAAGGCCGTCAGCAGCGAACCACCGCCATGGAAAGCCGCCCGCCATAAGTTTGCGCAAGGCAAGGCTTCCGGCAAAGTCCCGATGCTAGAGAACGCCGCCATCAGCAAGCTGACGCAAGCCAAGGCCGCCAGCGAGAAGGCTGCGGTCAAGACTACCAACCGCGAGCAGCCGGCGATTGAGACAACGGTCCGCCAAGAGCCGGCGCCCGAAATGGCCGCCTACGACGAGCCCGCGCAGGATGCGTTTGCGACGGATGATTCGTGGGAACCCACGCTAAAAGAGGATGATCCTGATCGCTTTAGTCACGTGGACGGCCCGATTCCGGTACGTTTGCCGAGCGCCCGAATTGGTCGCTACGCGCTGTTTGACCAATTCGCCGAGGGCGGCATTGCTACCGTGCATTTCGGCCGAATCGATGGCGTGGGGGGGTTCTCTCGAGTCGTTGCCATCAAGCGACTGCTAGCGCACTTGGTTAAGAACGAGGAATTCACCGAGATGCTGCTCAAGGAAGCACGGCTGGCAGCCCGGGTGCGTCACCCCAATGTAGTGCCAACGTTAGATGTCGTCGCGTCGCAAGGTGACGTGCTGTTGGTACTCGAATACGTGCATGGCGAATCGCTCGGTGCACTTTGCCGTACTCAAGCCAAACAGCGCAAGGATCACGTTCCGGTGGACATCGCGGTTGCGGTAATGCACGATGTGCTTGCTGGCCTCTGTGCGGTACACGAAGCAACCGACGAAAAGGGTCGATTGCTCGGGCTTGTGCACCGGGACATATCGCCTCCCAATGTCATAGTCGGAGCAGACGGGTATTCACGCTTGCTCGATTTCGGCATTGCCAAAGCGTTAGAACATATCGAAGAATCGATGCCCAATCGCCTTAAAGGCAAGATCGGATATATGGCGCCTGAGCAAATTCGGGGTGAAGGCGTCACACAGCGGTCTGATGTGTTCGCGGCTGGCGTCATTTTGTGGGAACTCTTGGCGACTCGACGGCTATTTGCTTCAAGCAACGAATCGGAGCGCATGAAACAAATAGTAGGCGGTAACTACCCGCGGCTCGGCACGTACCGACCCGGCCTGCCACGCAGGCTCGAGCTTTTGACGATGAAAGCCCTGGCCGCCGACCCGGGGCGCGTTTTGCCAATTCACGAGAGTTTGCCGATGCATTGGAACAGGCATCTACGCGCGCTTCACCTCGGCGAGTGGCACAGTGGGTGACCGATCTGGCAGCAACCGCTCTTTCTGATCGTGCACGCATGATCGCTCAAGTAGAGAATTGGAATGCGGGTCCCGACATCCCAATAAGTTCGACCCCGTTTGCCTCGGACACTCAGTTCGAGATATCGGGCGCACCCGCGGACGTCACGCCCGTGCTACCCTTGGTCACGCAAAAACGGGTCAGTATTGTACCGTCTAATAGTGCACCAACCTCGAACATGGAATTGCGCCAGTCCAATTCGCGCTCACGCCATGCGGTTTGGGTTTTGCTGGTCTCTTGCCTGATATTGTTATTGGCAGCGTACTACACGCTGTGGCATTGAACTGCATTAACAGCTCCAGATTGACGCCACAACATGCTGACTTTCACTACATTGCGAGCTTCAAAATTGCCTGCGGCCGCACTCGTAACCTCCGACCTGCCGTGCCGCACACAAGTGTCGAGGCAAGACCGGAATTTTAAGGGTCGCATTGGCCGCCGGGGGCCCGGCCCCGGCGGCTGCGTTTGTCAGGTTGTTGGCAGTTACGGCTTCGTAAATTTAAGAGTCATACGGTCGCTTTCGCCTATCGCTAGGTACTTGTCGCGATCAACATCACCCAGCCTAAGTGTGGGAGGCAGCGTCCAAACGCCCTTCGGGTGGTCTTTAGTGTCCTTCGGATTGGCATTGATTTCGGATTTTCCGGCAAGCTTGAAACCGGCTCTCTCGATCAATTGAATGGCATACTCTTCTGGCACGTATCCCGTCTCGCCAATGACCTTGGGGTCTGTGGAAGCATCCGCTTTCGCGCGATGTTCCTCGACGCCCAGCGTCCCACCCGATTTCAGGACGCGATAACAGGCGCTCAGGATATTGTCGAATACGTTGTCGCGAATCGATCCATGCATATTGCGAAACGTGACGACCATGTCCGCCGAGCCATCGGGCCCCAGCGAAGCTTCGGCCTTTTTCCAATCAACAACCAGCGTCGACACTTTGCCGAAATTCGTAGGATCAGAACTCAAACGCTCGGCGAATTTCTTCGCGTTCTTCGTACCTTCGGAATCAGGCGGTCCGTTTGGATCGGCCCCCGTCGCGGTGAGCTTGCCTTGGCCGGCCAGCAATGGACCGAGAATTGCCGTGTACCAGCCCTGCCCGGCGTTCAGTTCGACAACCGTCATGTTGGCCGCAATACCCAGGAATTCCAGCGTCTCACGCGGATGACGGTAGATATCCCGTGCACGCTCCGGCTCGGTTCGTTGCGCGCCCGCAAGCACCGTAGTCAGCTTGGAATCGACCGATTCTGTAGCAACCGGGGCTGCGGAAACTGTTGGGCTATTCCCCGGCGCTGCGGCGGTGCGCCCGCAGGAAATCAACAATAGCGAAAACAAATAGGCGAATTTCTGGATTGACATCGGTTGCATTCCTGGGGCCATTTTCATGAGTGCCAAGAGTGCACTCGGGGCCACAATTTATCACTGAAAAAATATGAACAAACCCGCATCAACGAAATCGGCCCGGCGAACGACAAAGCGTTCTAGCGGGTTCTCAGCGAACATTGCGCAGGTGTCGAGAATCTATGGCACGCAGGGGCCCGACCCTGCATGCAGTAAATAGCTGAGCATATTTCTGGATTTACGACATTTTCTCCCATCACGGCGCTTGCGTCTCGGGTCCAGTGAACGTCCCGACGGGCGCCGTGCTCTGAGGCTTCACCTTTGCTCTGCTCTTGGTGATAGTCGGTATGATGGCGACAGCTTCGCGGCCCGACTCATCTAATCGGTTACTGTGATGGGTACGCAGCTGTTCGTTGCGGCACCGCTTCCGAGCTGGCCGTACGTGTTGTCACCTCAGCACTGAACCGTGCCGCCGCTCAGTACCGCACAGGTGTGCTGAAGCCCAGCAACAACCCAACGGCATTAGTAATGCCGGAGCCAGGAACGCTGCCAGCGACGAGTCTTACAATGTTTCGACGAGTCGGGAGAATCTTGCTGCTATGCCCGCGAAGGTGCGACTGCAAAAATGTCGTCGCCTGATTCGGTAAGAACCTCGGGTGACGCAGCGACTCCATATAAAAACTCAGAATCACTCACCGTTACGGGTACGGTGCTGTCCGTCGTGGCGCCATCACCACGTAGGGTCCAGAAACTCATGGCGCCGGATTGTCGCACGCTTTCGTCATTGCCCGTCGGCCTGGCGGACGACTTTGACTGATGGCCCACAGATTTAGGGTTCGCTTCCAAAGTGGCAGACTCTCGAAAAAACAGATTGAAGCTCCGATGATTTTTTTGACCGATCCGTTTCCGGATGACAAGTTACTAGCGACGGCGAGAAAGCTCGAACCTCCAATGTCTCGCGCAGGGCCCAATCCGCAAGCCGACGACCAGTTGGCCGAGATTGTCCCGCGAGTTTTGGAACAACGGGAAGCCTTGCGTCAGTTGCTGGACGAACTGCCCCCTGAACAAGCCGAAGCATTGGCGATGCATTGTGTGCTCGGATGCACGGTAGAGGAGACCGCGGCTGCCACGGGTGTACCCATCAATACGGTGCGAGGGCGTCTGGTGACAGCCAAAAGCGCATTGCGCAAGATCTTAGCCGAGAATTCAGAGCTCAGTGACCTTCTGCGAGGGGCATCATGAGACAGGAACACAAACCCAATCTGCGCGCTAGCGAGTGTGCCGAGAATCTGAGTATACTCGAACGCCGAGGGCAATTGGATGAATCCTCACGACGCCGCCTCGAACTATGCCTTGCTTCTTCGGAAACACTGCGGGCATTGTACGGCTCGGCCATAAATTCGACGAAGTACCCGACAACTTGCCGAGATCGCGGAATTTGCGAGAGGATGGCAGCCATTGCGGTAGCTCGCTTCGAGGGAAAACCGGCACACGTTTGGTTTGGCACAGCGCTGCGTCGCAAGGTAGTCGGCTTCGTGCTGCATCGTTATTGCTCGGAG
>CAWIGY010000106.1:0-39401 GCA_963835565.1 uncultured delta proteobacterium | reverse complement strand
CTACCCGAGATGGGCCTTCATTACGTGTGTCAGGCGTGTGGAAGACCCCTCACGGTTCCGCAAGACCTGTTTGCAGCCAAGATCCGTGGACGAGTGGTCACGGTGAAATGCAAAGGCTGCGGGGCCCCGATGGGCATTGACGGCACAGTTGCCTCCTCCGCCCACGGAGACGACTTCGCCTGTGAAAGACGCTGGCCCTGAAGGCGATAAGGCGAACGACAATAGCGGACTACGGAGCGCAGCCAGTCAGGCCAACAGACGATCGGACCGCAAGCGACAAGCCAACCGTGGGCAAGGCCGTCAGCAGCGAACCACCGCAATGAAAAGGCCGCCAACTATGCGTTTGCACCAAGCAAGACTGCCAGCAAAGTGCCGACGCCAGAGAACGCGGCCGTCAGCAAGCCGACGCAAGCCCAGGCCGCCAGCGAGAAGTCTATAGTCAAGACTGCCAACCGCGAGCAGCCGGCGATTGAGACTACGGTCCGCCAAGAGCCGGCGCTTGATACGGCCGCCCATGACGAGCCCGCGCACGATGCGTTTGCAATAGACGAGTCGTGGGATACCACCCTAAAAGAGGATGATTCTGATCGCTTTAGTCACGTGGACGGCCCGATTCCGGTACGTTTGCCGAGCGCCCGAATTGGTCGCTATGCGCTATTTGACCAATTCGCCGAGGGCGGCATTGCTACCGTACATTTCGGCCAATCGATGGCGCGGGAGGGTTCTCTCGAGTCGTTGCCATCAAGCGACTACTAGCGCACTTGGTCAAGAACGAGGAATTCACCGAGATGCTGCTCAAGGAAGCACGACTGGCAGCCCGGGTGCGTCACCCCAATGTAGTGCCAACCTTAGATGTTGTTGCGTCGCAAGGTGACGTGCTGTTGGTACTCGAATACGTGCATGGCGAATCACTCGGTGCACTTTGCCGTACTCAAGCCAAACAGCGCAAGGATCACGTTCCAGTGGACATCGCAGTTGCGGTAATGCACGACGTGCTTTCTGGCCTCTGCGCTGTGCACGAAGCGACCGACGAAAAGGGTCGATTGCTCGGGCTTGTGCACCGGGACATATCGCCTCCCAATGTCATAGTCGGGGCAGACGGGTATTCACGCTTGCTCGATTTCGGTATCGCCAAGGCGTTAGAACATATCGAAGAATCGATGCCCAATCGCCTCAAAGGCAAGATCGGATATATGGCGCCCGAGCAAATTCGGGGTGAAGGCGTCACACAGCGCTCAGATGTATTCGCGGCTGGCGTCATTTTGTGGGAACTATTGGCGACTCGACGGCTATTTGCGTCAAGCAACGAATCCGAGCGCATGAAACATATCGTAGGTGGTAACTACCCGCGGCTTGGTAAGTACCGACTCGGCCTGCCGCGCAAGCTCGAGCTTTTGACCATGAAAGCCCTGGCCGTCAACCCCGGGGCGCGTTTTGCTAATTCGCGAGAGTTTGCGGATGCATTGGAACAGGCATCGACGCGCGCTTCACCTCGGCGAGTGGCACAGTGGGTTACCGATCTGGCGGCCACCGCTCTTTCTGATCGTGCACGAATGATTACTCATGTGGAAAATTGGAATGCGGGTCCCGACATCCCAATAAGTTCGAACCCGTTCGCCTCGGACGCTCTGTTCGCGATGTCGGACGCGCCCGCGGACGTCACGCCCGTGCTACCATTGGTCACGACAAAACGGATCAGTATTCTACCGTCTAATAGTGCGCCACCCTCGAACATGGAAATGCGCCAGTCCAATTGGCGCTCACGCAATGCGGTTTGGGTTTTGCTGGTCTCTTGCCTGATATTGTTATTGGCAGTGTACTACACGCTATGGCATTGAACTGGATTAACGGCTCCAGATTGACGCCACAACATCCTGACTTTCACTACATTGCGAGCTTCAAAATTGCCTGCGGCCGCACTCGTAACCTCCGACCTGCAGTGCCGCACACAAGTGTCGAGGCAAGACCGGAATTTTATGGGTCGCATTGGCCGCCGGGGGCCCGGCCCCGGCGGCTGCGTTTGCCAGGTTGTTGGCAGTTACGGTTTCGTGAACTTAAGTGTCATACGGTCGCTTTCGCCTATCGCTAGGTACTTGTCGCGATCAACATCACCAAGCCTAAGTGTGGGAGGCAGCGTCCATACGCCCTTCGGGTGGTCTTTAGTGTCCTTCGGATTGGCGTTGATTTCAGATTTTCCGGCAAGCTTGAACCCGGCTCTCTCAATCAATTGAATTGCATAATCTTCCGGCACGTATCCCGTCTCGCCAATCACCTTGGGGTCCGTGGAAGCATCGGCTTTCGCGCGGTGTTCTTCGACGCCCAGCGTCCCACCCGATTTCAGGACGCGAAAACAGGCGCTAAGGATATTGTCGAATACGCTGTCGCGAATCCATCCATGCATATTGCGAAACGTGACGACCATGTCCGCCGAGCCATCGGGCCCCAGCGAAGCTTCGGCCTTTTTCCAATCAACAACCAGCGTCGACACTTTGCCGAAATTCGCAGGATCGAACTCAAACGCTCGGCGAATTTCTTCGCGTTCTTCGTACCTTCGGAATCAGGCGGTCCGTTTGGATCGGCCCCCGTCGCGGTGAGCTTGCCTTGGCCGGCCAGCAATGGACCGAGAATTGCCGTGTACCAGCCCTGCCCGGCGTTCAGTTCGACAACCGTCATGTTGGCCGCAATACCCAGGAATTCCAGCGTCTCACGCGGATGACAGTCGATATTCGTGCACGCTCCGGCTCGGTTCGTTGCGCGCCCGCAAGCGCCGTAGTCAGCTTGGAATCGACCGATTCTGTAGCAACCGGGGCTGCGGAAACTGTTGGGCTATTCCCCGGCGCTGCGGCGGTGCGCCCGCAGGAAATCAACAATAGCGAAAACAAATAGGCGAATTTCTGGATTGACATCGGTTGCATTCCTGGGGCCATTTTTCACGAGTGCCAAGAGTGCACTCGGGGCCACAATTTATCACTGAAAAAATATGAACAAACCCGCATAGACGAAATCGGCCCGGCGAACGACAAAGCGTTCTAGCGGGTTCTCAGCGAACATTGCGCAGGTGTCGAGAATCTATGGCACGCAGGGGCCCGACCCTGCATGCAGTAAATAGCTGAGCATATTTCTGGATTCACGAGATTTTCTCCCATCACGGCGCTTGCGTCTCGGGTCCAGTGAACGTCCCGACGGGCGCCGTGCTCTGAGGCTTCACCTTTGCTCTGCTCTTGGTGATAGTCGGTATGATGGCGACAGCTTCGCGGCCCGACTCATCTAATCGGTTACTGTGATGGGTACGCAGCTGTTCGTTGCGGCACCGCTTCCGAGCTGGCCGTACGTGTTGTCACCTCAGCACTGAACCGTGCCGCCGCTCAGTACCGCACAGGTGTGCTGAAGCCCAGCAACAACCCAACGGCATTAGTAATGCCGGAGCCAGGAACGCTGCCAGCGACGAGTCTTACAATGTTTCGACGAGTCGGGAGAATCTTGCTGCTATGCCCGCGAAGGTGCGACTGCAAAAATGTCGTCGCCTGATTCGGTAAGAACCTCGGGTGACGCAGCGACTCCATATAAAAACTCAGAATCACTCACCGTTACGGGTACGGTGCTGTCCGTCGTGGTGCCATCACCACGTAGGGTCCAGAAACTCATGGCGCCGGATTGTCGCACGCTTTCGTCATTGCCCGTCGGCCTGGCGGACGACTTTGACTGATGGCCCACAAGATTTAGGGTTCGCTTCCAAAGTGGCAGACTCTCGAAAAAACAGATCGAAGCTCCGATGATTTTTTTCGACCGATCCGTTTCCGGATGACAAGTTACTAGCGACGGCGAGAAAGCTCGAACCTCCAATGTCTCGCGCAGGGCCCAATCCGCAAGCCGACGACCAGTTGGCCGAGATTGTCCCGCGAGTTTTGGAACAACGGGAAGCCTTGCGTCAGTTGCTGGACGAACTGCCCCCTGAACAAGCCGAAGCATTGGCGATGCATTGTGTGCTCGGATGCACGGTAGAGGAGACCGCGGCTGCCACGGGTGTACCCATCAATACGGTGCGAGGGCGTCTGGTGACAGCCAAAAGCGCATTGCGCAAGATCCTAACCGAGAATTCAGAGCTCAGTGACCTTCTGCGAGGGGCATCATGAGACAGAAACACAAACCGAATCTGCGTGCTAGCGAGTGTGCCGAGAATCTCAGTATACTCGAACGCCGAGGGCAATTGGATGAATCCTCACGACGCCGCCTCGAGCTGTGCCTCGCTTCTTCGGAAACACTGCGTGCAATGCACGAGCTTGGCCATCAATTCGACGAGGTACCCGACAGCTTGCCGCAAGATCGCGCAATTTTGCAGAGGATGGCGGCCATTGCGGTAGCTCGCTTCGAGGGAAAGCCGGGACACGTTTGGTTTGGCACAGCGCTGCGTCGCAAGGTAGCTTGGCTCTGTGCTGCATCGTTATTGCTCGGAGCCCTAGGCGCAGGCGCGTCGCTCTGGCCCCGATTTTCGCCCTTCATCGGAATAGGCGCTCATCATTCGACGCAATTGAAGACGCAACGTGGCGCGGCCAGCCCGACCCATTCGGAACAGCTGCACCATGAGCCGATCCGGGCCCCGGGCGATTTGTCCAACGCACCTTTGATTTCGCCAGATAGTCGCAGCGACAATTCAGCCAACAGGGACATGCCGCTGTCGGCACCTGCGGAGTCCGCCGGGCGTGCGAACAATTCTAGATTTGCATCTTCTTCGAGCGAAGCGAGGGAGATGAGCGGGCCAGCAGACGTATTCTCTGCCGCCAATGCCGCGCGCCACGCCGGTGATCTCGTAAGGGCAATTGGACTTTATCGTGAGTTGGAGACCAAATACCCGCAATCAGACGAGGCACGGCTTACGCACATGCTGCTTGGGCGATTGGAGCTTAGCCGTGGTAACGCCGGTCCAGCCTTGCTTGAGTGCGAACGCTACTTGGAAAGCGCGCCCAATGGTGCGCTGGCACAAGAGGCGCTGCAAGGTAAAGCGCGAGCCTTGCATTTGCTGGGAATCAAGGACGAAGAGCGCAAGGTTTGGAGCGAGTTGTTGCGGAGGTTTCCGCAGTCCGCATACGCTGATACGGCCCGGGAGCACCTGAGTGAGGGTCCCTAAACGACGCTTGTTGTTGCCACTGAAACGATATGGATTCGCGCTCGCCATTTTGCTGTCGGCCCCCGAATTTGCTTTTGGGCAATCCCAGGAAAGTATTCAGAATTCAGGGCCCGAATCGCAAGAGCAACGCCGAATCGAGGTTAATTTGATTGGAAATGTCGCACAGTTTGACCAGCTCGAACCACTGATCCCGGAATGGTTTGGACAAGATGGCCTGCGCGTTGAAACAAGGCGCCAAGCATCACTCTTACCGGATGAAGTGCTGGCATCCGCTTCGGAGGGATACGCAGTTCGCGTGTGGGTGACGATGGCCAACGATCGACAAGCGCGTGCCTACTTTTCCGACCCCGCCGCCAAGCGATTCTTGGTACGTAATGTCCCTTTACGTGACGGTTTAGATGAGTTCGGTCGCGAACAGTTGGTTCAGATCTTGGTGGCTTCAGCCGAAGCATTTGCCGCGCATCGTGTAAGTTCCAGCGTCACTGAAGTGGTGCGCACTTTCGAGGGTGCGACGTACCTCCCCAAACTCGACATACGCATTGACCGTCAAAGGTCAGTATTTGCGCGTGGGCGATGAATCGGGGAAGCATGTAGTAATTGCGACTAAAGCTGCCATGTTGAGACTTACTCTCGCGACCGAGTTGTTGGAACGTTCGCGGTATCAATTCGGAGTTGAACTGGGTGGCGGCGTCGATTACGTGACATTTACACCAAGCGTTAAACCCGGTGCCGGCCTTTCGGCGCGAGGTTCTGGGAATGACTGGAGGCCAGTAACGCTGGTGGCGCTAACCTGTTCAACGAATCGCGGAAATTGGCGACTGACGCTTGTTACCGGGATCACGGCATCACTTTTCAAGGTGCATTATGACGTTATGTTGGGAAACCAACGGCAGAGGGAATTCACGCCTTGGCTCGTGCAACCCGGCGCCGCTATTGAGGCCTCGTGGCAATAATCGTCCTTTCAGCAGTCGCGATCGATCCATTTGAGAGAGTGGAGCCACTAGAGCGATCGAGACGCCACCTCGGCCTGGTAATGGGGCCGTTCATTGCCCAGAGGCAAAGTCCGCTATGATAAAGTTGAGTGACCTTGCAATCGGACTAATCATTGGGGTTCCTATCGGTTGCCGTGACGTTTCGCACGTGGTGGCTGATGGGAATTCAGGCGGTAGCGTAAGCATTTCCGTGAATACAGGTGGCAGCGCCGCGACTGGGGTAGGAACCGGCGGCACATCCGCCGCAAGCAGTGGCGGCTCGTCCCCCATAAATGCCGGGGGAGCCAATAGCAGCGGCGGCACCAATGCGGGAGGCTCCAGTGCAACGGGCGGTGCGTGCGTGAACCCGACTGCCGGTGAATCGTGTATGTCCGGTACGGCGACCGGCGGTATGTCGGCGACGGGAGGATCCCCATCTACCGGAGGCTCTTCCGGCAGCAAACTGGTCGCGACATCAGTTGCTGCCGGTGATTATCACACCTGTGCGGTGCTGAGCGACGGCACCGTTCGGTGCTGGGGTGCCAATGGCGTTGGTGATCTCGGCAACGCCACAACAACCGCCAGTTCCGTACCCGTCCCTGTAACTGGTATCACCAACGCGTCTGCTATTGACGCAGGCGCCTACTTTGGATGCACGGCGCTAACAACTGGCACGATTCAGTGCTGGGGAGACAACAGTTACGGCGCGCTCGGCAACGGCACAACAACGGCCAATTCCATACCCGTTACGGTTTCCGGCATCACCAATGCCATCGCTGTTACTGCCGGTGATTATCACACCTGCGCGATACTGGGCGGTGGCACGGTTCAGTGTTGGGGCCGTAATAGCAACGGTGAGCTGGGCAACGGCACCACTACGGACAGCCCCATGTCTGTCGCGGTTTCCAGCATCACCAATGCCGTCGCCGTTGCCGCTGGCGAGGCGCATTCCTGCGCTGCAATGGGCGACGGTACGGTTCAGTGCTGGGGACGGAACGGCGAGGGCGAGCTGGGCAACGGCACCACTACGGACAGTTCCGTACCCGTGTCAGTCGCTGGCGTCACCAGCGCTGTCGCGATTGCCGCCGGCAAAGTGCATACCTGCGCGGTGCTCCGCCCTGGCATGGTTCAGTGCTGGGGCGACAACCTCTACGGCGAGCTCGGTAACGGCACCAGTGGTAGCTCGACAGCCAACTCATTACCCATCACAGTCTCGGGCATTACCGACGCCATAGCCGTTGCTGCTGGCTACGGGGATACCTGCGCGATTCTGAACGGCGGCGCAGTTCAGTGCTGGGGCTTAAATAGCTACGGACAGCTTGGCAACGGCTCCACGACAGACAGCTCTGTGCCCGTTATGGTGACAGATATCACCAACGCAGTCACTATTGCTGTTGGCTACTACCACGCCTGCGCGGGCCTCCGCTCTGGCACGGTTCAGTGTTGGGGCTTAAATTCAAACGGACAGCTCGGCAACGGCACTACGACGGACAGCTCCTTACCCGTAACGGTGACAGGATTTTGAGCAATTTCATGAACTCGCTCTACCACCCGCGTCACTACCCTGAGCCGAATCGGTACGTGTCATCGCGGTGCTCGCAATATGTTAGATTTGATTGGCTGCCATTTTATTACACGTGCAGAGAAGATCAATGACTTGGGAGATCGTCACTATGAATTATGTAAGATTCGGATATTTTGCACTGGGCTTTATCCTCGATCTGACCGCATGCAGCGGAACGCCTGCCTCGGGGGGCACAATGAGCACCGGCGGAGCATCCGCGGCAATCACTGGTGGATCTACTGCCTTAATCGCCGGCGGTGCCGCGCCAGTGGCTGGTGGTGCCTCGTCGGTGACGAACGGTGGTGCAAAAGCAACCGGTGGCATGTCGGCCACCGGAGGGCCCGGAGGAGTACCGAGTATAACTGGTACCACGAGCACGGGCGCAACTAACGCGGCAGGCGGTATTCCCGCTACTGGAGGCACGTTGTCCACAGGTGGCTCCACCAACACAAAGCTCGTCGCGACAGCAATCACCGCCGGCAACGAACACACCTGCGCTTTGCTCAGCGGCGGCACGATTCAATGCTGGGGCGAGAACGATTCGGGTCAACTCGGCAACACGGGGGGTGGTATTATACCTGTGCGTGTCGCAGGCGTCACCAACGCCATTGCCGTTGCAGCCGGCGACGGACACACTTGCGCTTTGCTCAGCGGCGGTACGGTTCAGTGCTGGGGAGAGAACCAGTCGTGGGGCGAGCTTGGCAATAGCACCACGACGAACAGCTCCGTGCCTGTTACGGTGACAGGATTTTGAGCAATTTCATGACTTTGCTCTACCTGTGGTTACCAATAACCCCATCTGCACATAAATCATGCTGCTTGCCGCACGTATCGATGGCGGAGCCTGCCCACTCTGGTAGCTCGATGACGCTCCCCAATTCGTGTGGACGGGCAGGGTGTCCCGTTGACCTGACGTTGACTTAACGATCTCAGAAGATGTGATATCGCGTGATGACCCGTGATGTTGCAATGACACAAGATCCAGTCCTTTCGGTAATTTCCAATTAGTTTCGCAATCTTGCGTTCACGCGAGTTTGTGCAATTTCGAGTGAGTAACTCGAAGGTACCGTGAGAAATAGAACAACAACAAATCAGCGGAAACCCCGACAATTCACGGCGAAACGCATTTTTAACCGAGAACTGGTTCGCTATGATAAAACCTGCTTCGACTCTAGCAAGTAGGATATGTGGGGAGCAATGGATGTCCCAATCCGCAACCGCACTTCACTGACTGGCTCGGTCTTTTCAAACGGTAAAGTACGTGGCTTAGCGACGACGGGTAGTTCTCCAGTAGCCCGCTTTATCTCGGCTTCTTGAGCTTGCCAGGTGGCGAGTTCTTCTTCGACGATGCGCTCGGCCGCGAGAGATTCCACCTCGCGCAGTGCTGCGCTGACATTTGAATCGTCAAGGGAAGTTTCGTTACGCACTCGCCGCCCAACGTTGGCGGCGGCGCGGAACAATGAAGCCAACGTCGGCCCGAGTGCTGTGCAGGCAGCAGAAAGTGCCGCCGCCCCATGAATATACGACGCAGGATGGGTCGCGCCGGCGGCGCCGAAATGTACTGCGTGGATAAACAAATGGCGTACGGCACCGGCACCGCTATCAGCTGCACAAGCGGTCGCAGTCCGATGCAAGACGTGGGCCAATGACAGGTTTCGTTGGGGACTCCGGCCAATGATTTAGTTCAATGGTATCAGCACCCGACCCGAGCCCAATCTCGCTGGACTTTCACGGATTCTGGGGTCAATTGCAACCCACTCTGGGTTGTTGGTGACCCCTATCACCTGATATTGGGTACTTAGCGTAAATCGTCCCCATTCCGAACGGACTAACGGACTCCTCCCGGCCGCTGACGCCATGTTTGCTATTTCTATTTGAAATGCCGGCACGCCGTGCGCCTGGTTTCGTTGGTGACCCGCTCGTCCGTTCCGACGTTTTTATCATGAGGGCGTTCCGGGGCCCGACCCGGAACACGGCGTCCGGAAAACTTGACTCAAGATCGACGGCATTCGCCTACATGGTTGCCAAGAATTTGGCGGATTTTTCAGGTACTTGTGCCAAGAGTCAATCAGGCGATGCGCGCCGATCACTTGAACGATAATGGCTGTGTAAGAACCGCTTTCGATCGGAGGATTTTCAATGGGCGCAAATAACAATTCGAAACCGGTGGCTGTGGTTACTGGGGCCAACAGAGGCCTTGGACTCGCTACCGTTGAGGGTTTGGCTAGGCGCGGATACCGCGTAGTGCTCGTCGCGCGCGACGCGCAAAAAGCGCAGGCCAGCTGTGCGCGCTTGGCCTCCGAAGCGCTGGACGTTCAGGCGCTTGTGGCGGACGTTAGCCTACCAGAAACGCTACTCTCGGTTGCGGAGCACATTGGTGGCCAATATGGTCGTTTAGACTCACTGGTCAACAATGCCGGAATAATGCCGGAAGACGATCAAAACGCCAGCGTGTTCGACACGCCCTTTGAACTCATTGAACAAGCCTTTCGCGTCAATACTTTAGGTGCGCTCGCTGCTGCCAGGGCTTTTGTGCCGCTGATGCGAAAACGATCCTGCGGCTGCATCGTGAATGTATCCAGTGGCATGGGCGGAATTACCGAAATGAATGGCAAATACCCGGCCTATCGATTCTCAAAAGCTGCGCTGAACGCGCTCACGCGAATTTTGGCGAATGAATTGTCTGACACGTCCATCCGAGTTAACTCGGTGTGCCCCGGTTGGGTGCGCACCGACATGGGTGGGCCGCACGCGACTCGAACCATCGAAGCAGGCGTGGCGGGCATTCTTTGGGCGGCCACTTTGCCGTCGGATGGCCCGACGGGCGGCTTCTTCAGAGATGGCAAACCCTTGGCATTTTGACGTCAGCGACTTACCTGCCTGAAATTGCGACTTCGGCGCGGGACCCAATGAAATCGTATGCAAACGTGAATTCAGGCGAGAGCAGCACCGCAGCGAAGTTCCAGCAAGCTCAGAAAATGCCGAGTGCAGTGAGCAATCGTTGCCAGCTTAGCGAGCTTAAAGCCCAGAACTCATTCATCCTGAGTCAATTTTTCATAATGCAGTTGTCTGGGCCGGGGCTCTAATCCTACTGCGTCAGTTGTGGTTCGACAACACTGCACCTCGGGAAGTATCATTTCATTGCTTCAGGTCAGTCCAAGCGGAGTAAACCATGCACCTTTACGATCACATCGGAGTTAAATTCTTGGTTACTGTTGGAATCAGCAGTCTTGTCCTGACGTGTAACCAGGGCTGCGCTAACGGGAACTCGAAGCAGGAAACTGCTGAAACAACCGCTACTGGTGGAAATAACTCCAGTCAAAGTGGCGCTGCCAATGCGGGCGGTGTGGGTGGGCAATCGAGTCAAGGTGGAGGCAACGCGGGCAATAGCGCCCTTGGGGCAACCGGAGGAATCGGTCAAGGTGGGACGAACAGCAATGCTGGCGGCTCAAGCCAATGGGGGCAATCTGAGCACTGGCGGTCAAGCCATTACTGGCGGCGCGGGCGACGGCGGCAATCCGGCTACGGGTGGTCAGACCACCACAAACAATACTGGCGGCGCCAACACTGCCACTGGAGGCGCTAACAATACCGGCGGCATGGCGACGGGAGGAAGCCCGGGCACCTCGTGCACAACCGCGCTTAATTGCGTGAGCGCGCCCAATAAACAGACTACCTGCGACTCAAGTACCGGAACTTGCGTACAATGTGTGACCGCAGCAGATTGTGTTGCGGATTTTGGTGCCAATAACGATTGCATTTCAAAGCAATGCGTCAGTTACGCTCCTTGCACGACCTCCACGGACTGCCCCAATGGAAGCCTGCGATACGACAACAGGTCGCTGCGTCGATTGCACCGTCGACACAGATTGCGCAACGGGACAAAAATGTGTGTCGCAGACTTGTCGAATGGGTTGCGTTGCCGACAATACTTGCGCCCCCTCTGGCATGCTCTGCAACACAACCTTGGGCGTTTGCGTGCAATGCGGTTGCGCGGAATGCAGCGCCGCCAGGGTTGACCTGTGCGGCGGGGCTTGTTTGTGATCCCACGGGCGCTCTGTGGGCCGCCCGTGTGTAACGCCGGCGACCAGATTTGTTCAAGTAGCGGCGGCATCGCCACGTGCCTGTCAGATGGCAGTGGATACGGGTCCCCCGCGCCTTGCCCCGCCAATTCGACGTGCCAGGCAGTAGCCGGAGCTGTGGCTTGTTACAACAACGGTTCAGCGGATGGCGGCACCGGCGATAATTGTGCTGTAGGGGGTAACCCTTGCCAGCAGATACCACTGTTTACAGGGACGCAAACCCTAGACGGCCTGGACAACGATTTCTGCAATATTCCCGCGGCTGCAATTCGACGCCCAAACTGCAGCCAAGCAAATTATCTATAACGCGAATGCCGTGCTGTCGGAAGTCGCGACGGTGCGCGTCGCCTGGTCGTCAACTGGGATCCACGCATTCGTCGATGTGCAAGATGCCAGTGTTCAGACCGTGTACGCGTACTTGCAAACACAGCCCACAGCCGATCAAACACAAGCGATCAGCCAAGTTTACCAGGGCGACTCCATTGAACTGGAGATATCGTCGAGCAACACCGTAACTGGGTTAACCGGAACGGACACCAATACTCTGCACGTCATCGTTCCGGCTTCAGGTCCCGCGGTTTCAGTCAAGACGTCCAACATCGAGCGGGGCGAGTCAGGGAACGCAAACCGCCTTGTCCACTAGCCTGTACGCTCAAAAATCACGTCCACTGGCTACGCGATAGAACTGGATTTGCCTTGGCCGGGCAATATACACGCCCGCTGCCGGCGCCACCGTGCGCTTTGACATGTCGCTCAACAGCGCCGATAGCAACTTTACCTCGATCGACGACATGCGCGACGGACAGCTGGTTTATTACTTGGGAACCGTCACTGCGACTACTTGCGAAGGCCTGCCAGCCTCGGATGCTCCGATTGAGCCGTTCTGCGATGACCGCGCTTGGTGCGCCACCCCGCTGTAGTTTTCGAAGATTTCGTGCCTCGTGGCCACGGGCCGCTATGCCCCAAATCCGGTATTTTTGTTGCCGCGACACTGGCAAGCGCGGTGTCGATTGGCAATGACCTTCGGTCATAACTTAGAACCGACCCGTGGCGCTTGTGCTAGGCCTGCGGCATTGGAAGGAAGCAAAACTCATGAAGGCAGGGCTCGTCGGTTACGCGCAGACCGGAAAAACCACGTTGTTCAATGCGCTTACGGGACAGAATGTTCAGACCGGAGGGGCGAGCAAGGCCAAATCCAATCTGGGCGTGATCAAGGTTCCTGACGAGCGGCTCAACCGGCTCACTGCCATTTACCGACCGCGCCGCACGGTTCCGGCCGAGGTTCTATTCGTTGACGTGCCGGGACCGCGATCCAAAGGCAGCGGTATCGATGGAGTCACGATTCAGGCCCTCCAAGAAATGGACGCGCTGGCCGTAGTGCTGCGTGGATTTCCGGCTCTCGACGGCGCCCCCGCCCAGCCCATTCGTGAGCTTGCAGATTTCGAAGCCGAACTCATTCTCAACGATCTGGCGGTCGTAGAACGACGGATCGAACGCCTCGCGAAGGAACACAGCAACGATCGACAGAAGACCGTCTTGACTCACTGTCTCGACCACCTAAATACCGAGCAGCCACTGCGACATCTCGAACTGCCTGTGGAAGACGAACGGGAGATCTCATCCTTTGCATTTCTGTCACGCAAACCACTGCTGGCGGTTCTAAATACGACTGAAGCGGATGTTATAAAGCCGGTGCCCCCGGAGCTGGTGGCAGCCTGTCGGGAGCGGCAGCTTGAAGTGGTCCGTGTTTGCGCCTCCCTGGAGGCTGAAATTGCGGCATTGGCGCCCGAGGAACAGGCCGAATTCCTGGCTGGTCTTGGGATAGCCGAGCCTGCCTCGGCTCTACTAATTCGCGCAACTTACGCACTACTCGACTACATCTCGTTCTTCACCGTCGGGGAAGACGAAGTGCGCGCTTGGACGGTGTACCGCGGAAGTAAAGCTCCCAAAGCCGCGGGACGGGTGCACTCGGACATTGAACGCGGGTTTATCCGAGCTGAAGTGATGGCCTATGACGAATTCATTCCCGTGGCGAATGAAGCCAAAATGCGCGATATGGGCAAGCTGCGCGTCGAAGGCAAGGAGTATGTCATGAAAGACGGTGACATAGTGAATTTCAGGTTCGCGGTATAAACGATTGCTCAGCGTGATGGCACGGCCCAAAAAATCCAAAGACCCAGTTGCTGAAGCACGAGAGCACTATCGGGCGGGAAGAAATTCTCAAGCCGAATTCATTTGTCGTAAAGTGATTGCCGAGTCACCCCGAAACGACGCGGCTTGGGAACTTTTGGGTGTCATGGCGCTCGAGGTCAAGCGCGAAGAACTCGCGATGCGACTGTTCATGCGAGCCCTGGATATTGCACCAGAAAAGTCTGGTTATTATGTGAATCTTGCCACGGGACTACATCGCTTCGGGAAAACTCGCGAAGCCGTTGACGCGCTACGACTGGCAATTTCCCTCAAGCCCAATTTGGCTGAGGCACACTTTAACCTCGCGCGCTGTTTTATGGACCTTGGCGACGACGAGCAGGCATTTATTGCGGTTGAAAAAGCCGCGAATTTGAAGCCTAATAACTTCGAGATTCAACTCCAATTTGCCCGAATGCTCAGGCTCAGGGGGCAGGCTGCTCGTTCAATCGAACCGTACCGGCGTGCGATTGGGCTTGAGCCGAAGTCGCTCGAATGTCTCGTCGAATTGGCGATGGTGCTGCGGGGCCTTCAAAGGGCAGCCGATACTCTCGATGTGGCAAAGCGCGCCGTCGAACTAGCCCCCGACTCAGCCGCCGCCAATAATGAACTGGGCTTGGCGCTGATCCTCAGCGACTTGCCCGATGAAGCCATTCGAATACTAACCCGGGCTACCGAGCTCGATCCTACGTCAGCCGAGGCGCGTTGTAGCCTTGGATACGCCCTTGAAACCGTCGGGCGTCTCGATGAAGCTATTGAGAGCTTCCGACTTACGCTGTCGCTTGACGCGACTTTGCACAACGCGCACAGCAATATTATCTTCTTGATGCCATTTGTACCAGGGGTTAATAGCCTTTCGGTTTTAGAGGAGACGCGCGCGTGGAGCCGCGCCTTCGCCGAGCAACAGCAGGCTAAGATTTCGCCGCATGGCAACGACCGCAGTCCCGACCGACGCTTGAGGATTGGTTACGTCTCTGCTCATTTCTACAACCATTGCCAAGCCTTTTTCACAACGCCGCTGTTCGAGAACCATGATCACGACCAATTTGAGATTTACGGTTACTCCAGCGTCGATAACCCGGACGAAGCCACGCTAAGGCTGAAAAAATGTTGATGTCTGGCGTGACGTTTGCCGAATGGACGAAACGCAATTAGCCGAATCTGTTCGCAAAGACGGCATCGACATTCTGGTTGACTTAGCCATGCACATGGGTAATGGCAAATTGAAGGTATTTGCCGAAAAGCCGGCGCCCGTACAATTCTGTTGGTTGGCATACCCGGGAACTACCGGCCTCTCTGCGATTGACTATCGCATTACCGATCGATATTTGGACCCACCGGAACGGGGTGATGGCCCGTATTCGGAGCGTTCCGTCGTATTGCCCGATACCTTCTGGTGCTATGATCCGCTGACGAGCGACCCGGAATGTGGTCCGCTGCCAGCGTTGTCGAACGGGATCATCACATTTGGCTGTCTCAACCATTTCCGCAAAATCAACGACGAATTGCTGCAATTGTGGGCAACGGTTCTAAGTGCCGTTGACGCGTCGCGTCTACTTCTGCTCGCTCCAGAAGGCCAGTCGCAGGCCGCATATCCAGCAACTGTTTGAACGACAAGGCATTGATACAAAGCGCGTTATGTTTACCCAACGTCGGCCGCGTCCTGAGTATTTGCGGCTGTATCAACAAATCGATATCTGTCTCGATAGTTACCCTTACGGTGGACACACAACTAGCATGGACGCGATTTGGATGGGGATCCCTGTGATATCACTGGTAGGTCCTCTATTGGTGGGACGTGCCTCGATTACGATTGCAAAGAATCTCCAGCTTGAGCAACTTGTCGACGTACACGCCCGCCGACTACGCGAGCACAGCCAGGAATCTTGCAACCGACTTAAATCGATTGCACGAATTGCGAAGCGAACTTCGTGCGCGAATGCAGTCCTCGCCTCTGATGAACGGGCGGCGGTTTGCCCGCGTCTTGAGAATCAGCCTATCGCATGACCTGGCGGCATTGGTGCGCGGGTGGCAGTTCTGATCGCGCGCCGATAATCATCGGCGAGCCATAGCGCCGGCGCTGACTCCCGGCGCATGCCAGCACGCCAGACCTGGCGAGCGTATCCGGACCTCATGGCCCGCTGCCGACAGCAATAGCGCAAATCCAGCTGCAACCGTAATCGATTCCGGGTTTCGTGTCCCAACTCCAACCTAATCGCTGGGCTACCCCGCGGTTCTTTGTAGGTTTCGTGCCTACTTCTTCCGTGAGTAACAATTCCAGAAATCGATTCTTTACCGATTGACAGCCCTGGGTAGGCATCGGAAAGTTCAAATCGACCACCTTGTGTGCCATCGACGTGCCGTGATCGGGAGGCCTACAATGCGTTCAATTTTCGGCTGGTTCATTGCTGGGCTGGCGATCTGCGATGTCTTAATTGCTACTGCGTGCAGTTCACCTGCCGTGAGCACGCTCCGCCCCCTCGAGTTCCAGCATGGTGGCCAATGGCGGAAACGGTTTCAACATTTCGACCGGTGAGCGGGGTGGCACTGCCGGAGCAGCGGGCACCGCGCGACGCGGGCGGAATCCTTTGCGGGAATTCAGTCGTGAACGCGGGCGAGAATTGCGACGACGGCAATTCAGTGAGCGGGGATGGGTGCAGCGGCACTTGCCAAGTTGAACTGGGTTACAGTTGCACGACGCCAGGAAAACCTTGTATCAGCACTTTGTTTTGCGGCGATGGCCTGCCGGGCCCGAACGAAGCCTGCGACGACGGCAACAATGTGAACGGCGATGGCTGTTCCGCCAGTTGCACGGTGGAAGCGGGTTACTCCTGCTCGCAATTTGGGCAGCCTTGCACAAAGACGTCTGCCAAACCCGTGTGTGGCAATGGCGCGGTCGAAGCCGGAGAAACGTGCGACGATGGTAATACCCAGAGCAATGATGGTTGCTCTGCGACGTGCATCACGGAAACAGGTTGGGTATGCCCGCAACCGGGTTCACCGTGTCAACCCCAGGTAATGTGCGGCAACGGCGTATTGGATCAATCCGAGCAATGCGACGACGGCAACACAATTCCTGGCGATTGCTGCGACGCTACGTGCAAGCTCGAGCCTAATTGTGTATGCGTGTCGCCGGTTCCGCCTCTGTCACCGCCTCATCAAGTGTGCCAATCAACGATTGCCTGCGGCGATGGTGTTGTCGAAGGCAACGAGGCCTGCGACGATGGCAACAAAACGAGTGGGGATGGCTGCGACCAAAATTGCAACATTGAGCCCGGCTACACCTGCCCGGCTAACGGAGGGGCTTGCAGCATCGCCGTCAATCCTTGCGGCAATGGCAAAATTGATCCCGGCGAGGAATGCGATGACGGTGACACTCAGTCAGGCAATGGCTGTTCGGCTAACTGCAAAATTGAAAATGGGTATGTTTGTCCGACACCTGGACAAAAGTGCAAGCTCAAGGCCTATTGCGGCGACGGCACGGTCGACTACGTGTACGGCGAAACCTGCGATGACGGCAATACCATCTCCGGTGACGGTTGCTCGTCCACTTGCAAAATCGAACAGTACTGGGCCTGCCCTACGCCGGTTCGCCCTGCATTTACGACGTCAAATGTGGTGACAAACGGATTACGGGTCCAGAGACTTGCGATGACGGAAACACACTTTCCGGCGACGGCTGTTCAACCACCTGCCAGTTCGAGGCCGGTTACACTTGTCCCATCGTGGGCGCAAAGTGCAAACCCAAATGCGGAGATGGCGTAATCATCGCTCCCGAGCAGTGCGACGACGGTAATACTACATCCGGCGACGGTTGCTCGGCGACCTGCCAAGCCGAACCCGGTTGGATTTGCAACCCGCCGCCGTGCAGGCCCACGGTATGCGGAAACAATGTAGTGGAACCGGGTGAAAGTTGCGATGACGGAAATACTATTCCCTATGATGGTTGTTCGCCCACTTGCCAGACCGAGCCCCGCTGCGGAACATACAATGCGTCTGGAACTCCGACGAGTGCGGTCGGCGCGTGTAAGTCGGTCTGCGGAGATGGCATTCTAATTCGGGGTGCCGGTGAGCAATGCGATGATGGGAACACTACCGACGGAGACGGTTGTTCCCACGACTGTAAGCAAGAGGCAGGGTACACCTGTGTATCGGCATACGATAACCCACCGCCCAGTCTTAGCATTCCTTATGTCGTGAGAGATTTTCAGGGTTACGGCACGGGCGGACATCCAGATTTTGAGCACTATTGTTGTAACGAACAAAAGGGAATTGTTACAAACTTGCTCGATCCGAATCGCAAGCCTGTTTATTCCGGAACGGATGCCGCGCCCATCCCAATGACTACGGGCAAGACTGCGTTTGATCAATGGTATCGGGACGTGCCAGGCGTCAACTATACGTTCGATAAGAACCTGACATTGCTTCAAACTGGGACCACTAGCGTTTACGCGATGAACAGCGACACCGACCAACCTTGGTACCCCATGTGCGGTTTTTTTCCGCTGGATACGACCCCCAAAATCGACCCGAATACGGGGCTAGTTTCCACGTACACGGATTCAGCCTTCCCCGGCCGAACTTGCACTGCCTACAATAGTGTAGGTTACGGCGACGAGTAGTTGAATCACAACTTTGGTTTCACCAGCGAACTTAGATACTGGTTCGAATATCAAGGCGGAGAGAATCTCAAGTTTACCGGGGATGACGATGTTTGGGTGTTCATCAACGGTACGCTCGCCGTTGATTTGGGCGGCGTGCACAACAGGGCCGTGGCGAGCGTCATACTGGACACCACTAATGGCACGGGCCAAATTGGATATGGCGATGCGCCGTCAACTTGGACTTCTATCAATTTCGGTTTGACGATCGGTAGCGTGTACGAGGCAGTAGTCTTCCAAGCTGAACGTTGGTGCTGCGGTTCTAACTACATGCTAACCTTGGCCAATTTCTTGGCTGGCAAGAGCACCTGCACGCCGACTTGTGGCGACGGTATATTGACGGGCAACGAAGCTTGCGACCTCGGCAAAGATGCGAATGGAGTCAGCTTGAACACGGGAGCGTATGGCGGTTGCACCTCTGACTGCCAACTGGCCCCGTTCTGCGGCGATGGAATAGTGCAATCACAATATGGCGAACAATGCGATGACGGATCCAACTCCACACCGTATGGAGTTCAAAGCGGTTGCGCTCGCGGCTGTGTGATTGCTCCGTATTGCGGCGATGGCAAATTGGACGCCGCTTACGGCGAAACTTGCGATCTCGGAGCGGCGAATTCTGCCTCTGCCTATGGCGTGACGGGATGTACGGACAAGTGCCAAACCGCGCCCTTCTGCGGCGATGGATTCCTCGACCCGAGGGAGCAGTGTGACGACGGCCAAAACAATGGTGGCCCCAGTAGCTCCTGTGATGCCACTTGTCATATCAAGTGTGGCAACGGTCAACTTGACGCGGGAGAGCAGTGTGATCTGGGCTCAAGCAACAACACTGGCGCCTACGGTGGTTGCCGGTCGAATTGCCATCTTGCCCCCTATTGCGGTGACGGGATCAAGGACACGGCCTATGGCGAAGCCTGCGATGACGGCAAGAACGATGGAAGTTACGGAACGTGCATGCCCAACTGCCAACTCGCTCCCCATTGTGGCGACGGCATTTTAGATGCAAATTCAGGCGAACAATGTGATATGGCTGCGCAAAACCAAGTAAATCCGTACGGACCCGGCCTTTGCACGACAGCTTGCCGCATCGCGCCCTATTGTGGTGACCATGCGGTCAACAGCAGCTTTGGAGAGGTATGCGACGACGGAACCGGCAACAGTGATACGGTAGCTGGCGCTTGCAAGACGAATTGTACCAGTAGCAACCCGCCTCCTCCGACTTGCGGTAATGGCAAGATTGATTCCGGTGAACAATGCGATGACGGGTCCAACAATGGTAGTGCAAACAGCCAATGCGATGCCCGCTGCCACTTCAAATGTGGCAATGGCTACAAGGACAATGGCGAGCAGTGTGATGACGGCATCAACAATGGCAGCTATGGGACTTGCAATTCCAACTGTACGCTCGCGGGCTACTGCGGCGACGGCATCAAGAACGGGCCGGAGCAGTGTGACTTAGGTTCCGAAAATAGTGCTAACGCGTACGGTCCAGGACAGTGCACCAACCTTTGCACGATTGCTCCGTATTGCGGGGACGGCCGCGTCAATGGCACTGAACAATGCGACGGCCAAGTCGGTTGCTCGCCGCAATGCACAGTTATCAGCGTGGGCTAGACCTCGATGTCGCATCTCATGAAAACTTTGGCTTGCCGAGGTGGGTGCAATTCCGATCGGCAACGACATCTCGGGAAACCTACTCAAACGGAGTAAAGGCACACACCCCGCCAACCCCCGACCCACAAAGTCCGACGCAAAAAAGGTACAGCTTTGAGTGACGTGCGCCAAGGAACCTGCCATCATGGTACGTTCCAGATATTCGATTTCAGGCAAGCACATGCAAAAGACAGCGGGCACGCGCAGAGATCCCTTGTCCCGTCACAGGCAGGAACCACCAGTGAACGAGGCCAGTGGCCCGCATTCGCTGGTGGTTCCTGCCGAAATCGAGCACGCCCCAGGCACTTTTGAGCGCGACTCCACTTTCGAATCTCGCTCCGATGCACTAAAAGTCGAGTTGGCGCAGGTAAAAGCAACGCTAGCCGCAAGAGAGCGTGAAATCGCTGCGCTGAAGGAACGCCTCGCCGCACTCGAAGGTAACCCGGTTCCGCAAGCTCCGATGTTAGGTCCCAGTGAGCCTGCGACAGCTTACCCGATGTTGCAGCGCGTCGCAGTGACGTACGCATCGGGCAGTCTGGCCCCGCCCAATTTACCATCGCAACGTCGAACACCGCGACGATGCTGCGAGATTGAGCTCGAATTCACCGAGGATACTCACTTTTATGCGGGCCTAACGCAGGACATCTCACAAGGGGGAGTATTCATTGCGACGTATAACTTACTCCCCGTGGGAAGCCGTCTGGAACTTGAGTTCGAACTGCCGAATGGCACCCACGTAAAGGCGAGCGGTCAAGTTAGATGGCTGCGTGAGAACCCGTTAAGTGGCGCGCGCCCGGGAATGGGTGTGGCTTTCTCGGATTTGTCCGAGGCTGCACTTTGCGCCATTGACCAGTTTTGTCGCGAGCGACCACCGCTTTACATGGATATTTGAGCCTCACATCGCGCATAAAAAGCATTCCAGTCTCTCCAATTGCCAATACAATTGGCTTCGGACTCCGTATTTTCGGGCAAAGACGTCAATGTAAGCAAAGCGCGCAGGGCACGGCAATCCTACAGTAAAGTCGTAGCAGTTTAGATGCGATGTAAATGATCAGACCATTTTTCTCGCTACGCCACAGTTGTTCATCAAAATCGGGAGTAAGTCCACTTAGCAATTGAATTCAATCGTTGCGCTCATTGCCGCGTTGCCAGTAACGAAACTATCGGTTCAATAAAATGCAGTATAAAATGGGAAACGCTTCCCTAAATATTGAGTCAAGCAATGTTAGTGTCTGGGGCGCATTTGTGCTGGACGACTCATGCTTGTCAATTCACGATTATGTTGTTTAGGAGTCTCCCAATGCGACTTAGCAGCATATCGTCTATTACAATCATTGCGGCCCTTGGCGTAAGTGCCTGTTCGGGCGCCGATACTTCTTCGCTTGCGGTTGGCCAAGGTGGGGCTGCGGTCACATCGGTTGGTGGCAACTCAGATACGGGTGGCAATATTGCTGTAGGCGGAGCCAACGCGAATGGCGGAGCACCCTCGACAGGCGGCTATGTCGGCGCGGGCGGCGTGAGCTCGACGGGCGGAGCCCCGCCAGGAGCGGGCGGCGCGATTTCCACGGGCGGGACTCGGCAAGGCGCCGGCGGCGTGATCTCGACCGGAGGCAATCGAGCCACAGGCGGTGTTACGACTGCGTCGGGTGGCACTCTGAACGCAACGGGTGGCAACCAGAGCCGCACTGGCGGTGCCAACAGTATAACGGGCGGTGCAGTCGCGACTGGCGGCAGGCCAGGTACGGGTGGTAATCCGGCAACCGGTGGCAGTCGGGCGGTAACTGGCGGAGTGCCGGGCACAGGCGGCTCCCCTGCAACGGGCGGCACCACCGCGTCTTCGACCACCACAAATCCCACGATTACTGGCAGTAACGGCTTTGCAACGCGCTACTGGGATTGCTGCATGCCATCCTGCTCGTGGAAGACTTCGCTACCTTACTGCGATAAGGATGGAACCACCCAACATACTGGTACCACCAGCAGCACAGAAAACGGCTGCACTGGTGGCACTGCCTTCGAGTGCTACGATTTCTCGCCTTGGTATGACTCCAGTACCAACATGGCCTACGGCTTTGCTGCCTATAACGCTGCTACTTGCGGAGCCTGTTACGAATTGCAATTCACCGGCCAGGCAAATTCTGGGACTAATGCCGGGGCGACGGCCATCAAGGGCAAACAAATGATCGTGCAAGTCATCAACATCGGCAATATTGCCGCCGGTCAGTTCGATCTGTTGATTCCGGGCGGCGGTGTGGGTGCCATGACTGCCGGTTGCCCGGCTCAGTGGGGCTCTTCGGTTGACCTTGGCGCGACCAATGGAGGTTTACTTACTGAATGCAACGACGACCCAACCTGCATGGCGAACAAATGCCAAAGCGTATTCGGCAGTTTTCCAAGTCTCTTGGCCGGCTGCAATTGGTTTACGGGTTGGTTCAGCTCGGCGGATAATCCCCAACTGATCTATAAGCAAGTTACCTGCCCGTCACAGCTTACCGCGAAGAGCGGGATATCGGCTTGAGAACGGCGTGCCCGGCGCCAGTCGCTGTTACTGCAACGTGCGAGTACCTCGCAGTGGGACCAATCCCTGGGTAGCTAGGGCGGCGGCTAGCGCCTCGCTGCCGCTGTTCAGCCAACGCTCGTACAGTTGAACCAAGGCGCGTTCCGTGCGGGCGGCCACGACTCTCAATGACTCTGCCACATCGTGAACCAGCGCCACGAACATGTGAAATCGCTCAGCCAGCTCCACGAACAAGCCGTTTTGTTCGGCTCGATCCAGCACCAGCATGCGTCCCGCCGTTGCGTAAGCTCTTGCGCCAAGCTCCTCGAAGTATGATTGGTCGATGCCTCGGCTTTCGAGGTACTCGCCGAAAAACCCGGTGGTGTAAAGAACACCATCGCCTACCCGTCGCAGCCGCTGAAAGCGCTCAGTGCCAACCGCGCTCAAGGCTTGGGCGAGTTGAATCGTAAGCGGCTTGTCGAATGCCCTATCATCTTCACTAGGATGGGCGTGGTCCGCCAGCAACCCCGCAATGTAGGACTCCGCAGTACTCGTGGTGACGTAAGCCCGCCGCTGTCGCACAGATCCGACTACTTCTCGAAAGAACTGATTCAAGTCCCCACAAATGTCAATGGGGGTACCGTTCGAGTGAGTCTTAGAGTCCATGCGAGCGCTCCTTTCTACCTTGGCTTGCCCGCGGGCTTAGGTTTCCTCCCTGCATTGAGCGTGCCGTTAACGCGATTCACACCAACAGCCTTTGCGAGCATTACCAGGATTCATACTACGAAGATCCTGATTAATTCGTGGTCCAAACCCTTGAAATTGGCAAGTCGCCTCAGCCGAATCTTAGCCACCGAGCATCGAGACTGCTAACCGCCCGCAGCGCCAACCCCTTGACGCAAGGGCGACATTGCGCCGCGATTTGCAAGCCGAGCCGCCAATTATCCACGCTGACGCGACATTTCGATCAGGGTGGCCGCACCGCTGATATAGCGACGCTGGCGATAGGTGTGTCAGGTAATGTTTCCAATTAATTTCCGATTTGAACCGGTTTGAATCGCCTGGTCGATGATGCGGCTCAAATCCGCGATTCGATACGGTTTTTGCACAAAACCGACGGCACCCCTCTGGAGCATTGCGGCAAGCTCCGGCTCGGCCCCGTACCCCGACCAAATTAGAATGGGAAGCGTTGGAGCGATGTTGCGTAATGCATCAAAAGTCGCTTCTCCGCTCATCTTGGGCATGCGCAAATCTAGCAACACTAAGTCAAAGCGCTGCGGTGATGCTTCGACCACTTCGAGCGCATAAATGCCGTCAGCAGCCGTCGTGACTTCATAGCCGAGTCTTTGCAATGTCGCAACGGCCACTCTGCTGACCGCAAGGTCATCGTCGACTAGCAGAATCTTCCCTGAACCCTTGACTACCAACGTGGACTCTCGCCTGAAGTTGATATGCTCGGATGTGACGCATGGCAACATGATTCGAAATGCGGTTCCGAATTGAGGTTCACTTTCTACCTCGATCGAGCCATTGTGTGATTGGATCGTCCCGAATACCGCGGCCAAACCCAGACCGGTACCTTTGCCTACCGGTTTAGTCGTAAAGAAGGGATCAAAAATCTTGGGTAGGTTCTCGGGTTCAATGCCCAGACCCGTATCGAGCACTTCAATCAGAATATGCATTCCCGGGCTCAGACCTCGCAGACAATCGGCTGATTCTTCGACGACATCGTAAGTGGTGGTAGCGACGGTTAACTTTCCGCCATCGGGCATCGCATCGCTGGCATTGACGAGCAGGTTTAGTAGGGCGTTCTCGAGCAGAGTCGCGTCCGCCAATAGTGTAGAATTATCAGCTTGCAGCTGGGTCTCGATCTTTACACGCGGATCTATTGAACGGCGAAGAAGGGTTACAGCATCCTTAAGCAATTGATGAAGATCGGTTGGCGCCAGCTCCATTTGCGCTTTTCTTGAATAGGCTAGCAGTTGGCGGGTCAATTCCGCAGCCCGTCTGGAAGAGCTGAGGATGTCATCGACCAGTTCCGTCGTAAAACCGCGGTTCGAACATTCATCCTTCAGCAATTCCGCGCAGCCAATAATCGCTGTCAGGTTATTGTTAAAATCGTGTGCAACACCAGCGGCAAGCCGTCCAATGGTCTCGAGCTGTTTAGCCTGCAGGGAGGTGACTTCGGCCTGCGCTTTATCCCTTTCAGCTTGCTCACGCAGGCGCGTTTCCGAGCGCGCCTGCGCCAAGGAATGCTCCAAACGCTCCACTAGTTCAATCATTAAGCTGCCCAACAGTCCGATGGCCAGAAACGACAAGGCAATGGTTCTCACCCAGGAGCCTGCGTGTGTCATGGATATGTCTTGAGCGTTGGGTTCGGGTATGTAAGCATGGATCATCGCCCAGGCAATCACGCTAAGTGCCGCAGCAATAAATGCTGAGAGCACGAGCATGATTCGCTTTCCCAGCAGCAAGCCCGCAAGTACTAGCGTTAGAGTCATTACTACGGAGGGTCCCGAAAGAAAGCCTACCAACGCATAACCAATGAGCGATACGACTACCAATGGGCTTACAATAAGCCATGCGAGCGGCTTGCCCTTGGGGTGCCCGGTTAGGGCGGGAATACTAGCTAACGCGAGGCACATGCACCCTGCAGCAGTCATGACCCTGCCTTCCCAATGGCCGTGCATGGTCGTCGCAATAATAATTGTCCCAGACAGATACAAATACGTCAGCGGTCGCGCCATTCGCGTGGCCAGTTGGGCGCGCCAGGCCTTCGAGGCTTCGCTGCCCCTGGTTTCCTCGTCTGTGCTCTGGCCCCGCATGGATTCAATGGTAAACATTGGCCACACAAAAGCCAGAAGATTCCACAAGATCGCCGGCGGCCGGCACCGAGCATCATGTGGATTTCCCTAAGGTGCCGCAATTTGAGACACACTAAGCTATTCCACATTGACGCTGTGGCACGCTGGCTTTCGACGAATCGCAAGCTTCAGAATTGCCTACGGCTGCAACCGCATCCTCTGCGCTGCCATGGCAGGGTGTCGAAGCTAGGTGTGACGTGTAGGGAATTTACATCCGCGAAAGCCGTGCGGCGGGCAACGGGACTTTCGGCGTGCCGCTGTGACAAGAAAAAAGAACGTGTCAGGGCGACGCTTGGCTCAAGGCTCGAAGATTCGAGCCATTTGCACCAAGTCAGCCACGCTCTCGAGACGTTCAAGCGCATCGGCTGAAACTGAATAACAAGGTGCCATCTTGAGCAGCTGCCGGCAGCTTTTACGAGCTTGATCGCAATGCGCCACGAGGGCATTGTCGGGGGCAGCACCCTCTAGTCCCCAAAGATCGACCAACCACAGTCGGCCCTCTTGATCCGCGTTGAAACGGACCAGCTCTGCATCTGGCAAAACGGCGCCACCTTGTGCCAACGCGGCGAGTAGTGCGCAAACTTCGACGGCCCAGCGCAGGCGCAGGCGTTCCTCGACACGACTTCCTTTTTGAGCTTCGCGATTCAGTGGGACTCCCGCCAATTCGATCGCAAGATAAGGACGGCGATTGGGCTCGACACTCGCTGCCACAATTCGAGATATCCCGGGAATGAGCAAGCGACGCCACAGTGCGATTAGCTCGGCGTAGGCTGGCTGCTCCGCGGGTTCGCCGTAGCGAACCAGTACGGCGGATTGAGTCGGCACATGCCAGCCTCGGTACCAGCGCCCACACTGAGGCAGTTCGCGATTCGAGCGGGGCGAGTCGAGAGCTACCGTTCCAACGCGCGGAGCCTCGAGCGTGGCGCGCCAGCGGGCTAGAATGGAACCCGTGTCGTCGGGTTTGCGCATGCGATCGAGTAGCTTTTTTGCAGTCTGTTCCCGGCCGGCGGCAAGCATCGCCCCCAGGAGTGTTACCGTCGCCGACATCTGTTCGGAAGGCTGCGAGAACGACAAGCTGCCTAAAAGCTGCTCAAGGGTGTCGCTGCGAGTGTCAGGCTGCGAGCGCAGCGTTTCACAGCCGAGATGAAACAATCGCCGTCGCGTGGATTCGGACAATTCAACCAGGCTCAGCGGATTGACCTCGAGCAGCAAAGCAACCCCGGCTTTCAAGTCCTGCAAATCACCGTCGTTGTCTCGACGACGTTCGCGATCATTATCGGTTCGCTGAGAAGAGCGAGCAATGACTTCGTGGACGGCGCGCAGGGGTCGCAGCATACGACCGAGCACTTCGGGAAAGCCGTCCAAAGAACGATCGAGCGCGGTTCTAAAGGGCTCGTCGTAAAGCAACGAAAATAGGAATATCGGCAGATCGCGCTCGGCAAATACATCGACGATGAGCGCGACCAGTTGCCGCATCTGAGCGGCGGATAGCTCCGAGAAATCGATCTGCTTGAGCGCTTCGGTCACAGCCGCCCCCGCTTGCGCTTGAGACGACGTCTGCTTGACGCATTCGAGGTAGCGAAGGATGTAGCCGATTTCCGGCGCGAAACGGATGACTCCCCCGAGCAGACGCGCCGCTTCCGCCAGGCGGCATCGTCTGTGAAACGGTCAGCACCCGGCTGCGCTCGACCTTGGCGAGCAAGTGCTTGCAGAGCCCGCGGTGCGACGGCTCTCTGACACCATTGAGCAGCAGATCTTCGGCCGCGTTGACGCGCAGCTTGAGTAAATTGCGATGCTCGCGCAAGAATCGAAAATGCACTTTCAGTCGCGCAATTTCATGCGCCGTGAGCGGCTCCTCGACGGTCGGGCGCCGCTTGCGGAACCGCGAGCGCTTGCGCGACCACCTGCCGCGGCGAGGGCAACGGCGCCGGCCCCTTGCCGTGTCGCCGGTGGCGGCCGGGCTTGGGTCTCGAGCCGGTGGGCAGTCGTCATACCCGGGAATAACAGCTCGAAGCCCCAGCTCGAGTCAATGGCTCAATGCATCGCGCTATCGGCACTCAGCTTCGATTACCGGTGATTTCTGTTTCTGGCATGACGGCACGGAAACGCGAAGCACGTCGCGAGTAGACAGTCCGTGCTCGCGGATTGGGTCCCTCCCGACTCGGCCGCGTCCAGTGCTGGGAGCACCGGATGCTTCTCCTCAAACACCGGGACCCGCGATTGCCGACGTCATCATTTGCGCAAGTCCGGCAATCAATCAACGCAGGCCGAAAATAGCGCAGCCCTGGCGCAAGTCGATGCTGGCATTGGGGTCCTGCCGAATGGTCGCGCAGGTCTTGGCGCAAAGATCGATAGCACCGGTGGCTTCGTCCACGTACCAACCGTCTCCTTGTGAGCAGTCGGGATTGGACTGACCGATTAGAAACTGAGCCGTCGGCACACCGTTTACCACGTTCTGATTATAGACAACATTGATTTTGGTCGGGTCGGGTATTTCACCATTGGTAGGCGGCGGGATCTGAAATGAGCAGAGGAGAACTGCCGCCGATGTCACAATCATTGATTGCAGACTGTGATGCTCGACTGCAGATTAGTGACGTCCGTCAAATCGGCATGGCAGAAATTTGGAATTCCTGAGTCGCTGCAGTGCACTCTAGCCGATCGTTTGGCCAGCTGCTGGCTGCCTGGGACATCCAAATGCGGGGATCGGAGCCGGCGTCCGAAGAATATTAGCTGCTAGGTAATCCTATTACCAAGTCTTTATTGAGTGATTCGTCCAGGCGTCGGAGATGTCCTGGATAATGGGTTGAGGATCGACGGGTTGCGCGCTTTGTCCGGCGCCTTCGCAACCGCCTGCAATTGTGGGTGAGCCATCCGTGACTAGTACGATGATCGGCGTGATAATAGCCGAGGTTATTCATCGCCGGTATCACCTCGGCATTCACAGCGTAGGCATAGGCATCTTCGGTGGGTCTTCCCCCCTGATTCGTTGCCATGGCGAGGCTATTGGCAATCGCTACGCGCTGCGCCGAACCGGCCGCGCCTAGCGCTTGCGGGGACACGGCCGCAGCAACGTTCACACAATTGTCGGTGGGGAGCGGCGTGGTGCTGGCATTGGGAACCGTGGGCTGGTTCGGATATAAGAGCAGACCCACCGCAGTGTTGTTAGGAAACGAATCAATAGCGGCCGACAATGCGTCACGCGTGACTTCCCACTTTGACTTGGGGCTCGAGTTTGGTGTGACGTCAGCCATGCTACGCTGGTATCAACTACGAATTCGAATAGGTCTTCCAGAGCCT
The DNA here is from genome assembly GCA_963835565.1 of uncultured delta proteobacterium. GTDB lineage: Bacteria > Myxococcota_A > Polyangia > Polyangiales > Polyangiaceae > FEN-1139. Next base: position 10,500 of record CAWIGY010000106.1, on the reverse strand, counting down.
CGAGTTCCAGGCTCATGCCCGCGCACGCAGCTGAGTTAATTTCGGTCCCACTGCGCCGGCGTAATGGGCGCAAGTCCGCCGGATAGGCCAGCTGCCGTTACCACCAGTTGCAGAAGTCGCAGCCCCGCCGGAGGCGCCGGTTGCACCCTGGCCTCCCGTAGCGCTGCTGCCCGGCGTTTGGGCCCCGTCATTGGCCACATTTCCGCCACAAGCGGTCAGCAAAAGAACAGCGCCCGTTTGGAAATTGTTTAAGCGAAGCATCACCCTTCCCTTTGACTAGGATAAACAAGCATACCCCGATTGGCGGATGTCGGCAATTGAGCTCGTCTCCGATTTAGGCAGTTGCCTTGGGTGCCCTGGCGGGGATGGGTGTCCGATGTAAGTCTATCTTTTGTCTTCATTCCGCGGCGTGCCCGTCTCGTCCTCCACATCGTCATCATGCAAAATCCGATGTGCCGGCGTATCGAGGTCGTCAAATTGTCCGGCTTTGACGGCACGGATAAAGGCCCAGAGAGCAATCGAGGCCAGCAGGACGGCGAGCGGGAGTAAGACGTAAATGACGGACATTAGGCGTTCCCTTTCATCACTCAAACGTCCGGGAACCGAATGCAATCCCAAGCACTGTGAATGACGCGAGCGGCATCAGAATCGCCGCGATCAGCGGATTGATTATACCGGTCGTAGCGAGTGCCGCTGCGACCAAATTGTAACCCAGCGAGACGCGCAGGCAGCGACGGATGACGCTCAGCGTACGCCGGGAACCCTCGAGCAACTCGGTGAGCACGCCGACACCGGGTCGCCCCAAGTAGACGTCGGCTGCAGCGAGGCTCGCTTCGGCTCCGCCGTGCACGGCAATCCCGACGCTGGCGGCGGACAGCGCGGCCGCGTCGTTGACGCCGTCACCGACCATGAAGGCGGGTCCTTGCGCCGCGGCGACTTCGACAATGCGCAGTTTGTCTTCGGGCGAAAGCCCTCCGCAGCAATCTTCCGGTAATATTCCCAATTGATTGCCTAGGCTAGCAACCGTATCCGGATCATCGCCGGAAAGAATCACCACCTTTAGTCCCAGCTGGCGTAAACCTTGGATTGTTTTTGTTGCATCGTCACGCAAACGGCTCCCGACGCTAATCACTGCAGACACCACGCCATCAACCGAAACCCAAACCGGTGTCAGGCATTTTGAGGTGATGTCTCGTCGAGCAGCGATCGCCCAATCGGGCGCAATGGCTTGAGGGAACAGCCGAGCCTCTACGAGCGAAGAGGACAGCGCAGATTCCTCTCGATTCGCGACAGGACAAGCGGGGACGAGGCATGCCTCGTCCCCGGCAAGATCGGGGATTGACGTCGATGAATCGACGATTCTCGACTGACAGACGAATGATTCGGACCCAATTGTGAATTGCTTGCCGTCGATTTGACCCTGGACGCCCTGAGGCGTCGATTGAAATTCGAGAATCTGCGAATTGACGGATCGTTCGTCGCTCTGCGTCGGGTCGGCACAATTCGCGATGGCGCGCGCCACGGGATGCGACACCTGGGCTTCGAGCCTTGCCACTGCTTGCCGAATCGATTCATCACCGTGCCACTGGACAACCGCCAGGCCCGGTTCTGTGAGTGTGCCGGTCTTGTCGAGAAATACTGTGCCGCGGGCAGAACTCGATGGCACAAGCTTTTCCAGCACGTCGCCGCCTTTGACTAGAATCGAAGAGCGTGCGGCGCGACCGAGCGCGACGGCAACTGCAAACGGAGTAGCCAGACCGAGTCCACAAGGGCAAGTGACGATCAGCAACGATAAGGCGTTATCTACGGCGCGTCTGGCATCAATGAACTGCCATCCAACCAGTGTCACCACAAATAGTGCGATGGCTCCGACGGTAAAATAGCCTGCCATCCGATCCGCAAGTCTTACGATGGGGGCCTTACGGCGAGCGCATTCCTCCATCAGCGTGAGCAACTTGCCGACGCGAGTCTGTCTGCCAAGCGCCGTGACTTTTGCGAGCAGGGGTCGCTCAATGTTGATGGCGCCCGCGAAGATTTTGTCGGTCGCGCACACGGGCACGGGTCGTGATTCTCCGGTCAGTAGAGCCATGTCCACCGAGGACTGTCCCTCGAAGACTTCACCATCGGCGGGGAATGATTCTCCCGGTCGCACCTCGACGATTTGCTCGAGTTTTAGCGCCTCGATGGGGACTTCGCGCGTGCCGGACCCCTCGCGCAAGCGGGCAAAACTGGGTGTCAGTGAAAACAATAGTTCGACGGCGTCCGCGGCGCGCCGTTCGAACCGGCGTTGAATGTAACGCCCGACGAGCAAGAGGAATACCAAACTCGTGAGGGAATCAAAGTAAATCTCCCCGCGGTCAAGCAGGGTGTTCACGGTGCCGGCAATCGTTCCCGCGCCGAGGGCGATGGCAATCGGTAAATCAAGGTGGGCCGTGCGTGTGCGCAGCGCCGCCCAGGCGCCGCGGAAGAATAAACTGCCGGGCCAGAGGAGCACAATGAGGCCGATGCCCATGCTCATCCATCGAAAGAGCGAGCTATACTCGTGCTCCATTCCGTAAAATGACCCACCGTAGAGGGCAAAGGCGAGCAGCATCACATTGCCAGCACCCGCTCCGGCAATGGCGACACGCACAAGCAGATTGCGGTCCTCACGGCGACGCAATTCGCGGCCTACGGAGTCGCGGCCTGCATGCGGTGTGTAGCCGAGCGAGTCCAGCGTGCGTGCGATGTGGGACAGGCTTACCTTGCTGTCTTCCCACACGACCCTGAGGAGCGCTCGACGCATGTCTAGGCGTGACTCGACGACGCCGGAGGCGACCCTAGGCAGCTTCTCGACCAACCATACACAAGCGGAACAATGAATGCCCTCGAGGTACATGTCTGTGCAGCGCAGGCCCGGCGCGACTATTGGCGCATGCGCGTCGAGAAACTCGCGCTCGTCGAGCTCAGCGTAGGCGCGACCCGTGGGGCGCGCTGGACTGGGTTTTCCGGGATCGCCTTCTTGCAAGCGGTAAAAGCGCTGAAGGCCGTATCCGCGAATCGCCTCGAAGACGGTGCGGCAACCGGTACAGCAAAACTGATGCTCGGCACCGGCTACGACGAGACCCGAGGGGACGGTGAGCCCACAGTGCGTGCAAACTGTCGGCTGAGTCGAGCGCGGTTGCGACACTTCACTTTCGACTTTACCGGCGTTGGTCAGTGACAATGGTGCAAACCCTGCCCCATGATGGCGGCGACGCGTTGAACCGCTCCCGCGAGAGACGGTGCCGGTAAGGCCCGATGCGTCGCCGGGATGGTCCACCTTTCCATGATTGAACTCAGGCCCAGCCCAATCACGAGCACGGCTATCGCCAGTTGAAATGATCGCCCGGCGCGCATCAGAAGCTGGCCGAAGCCGGCACCGATGCCGGCGAGAATCGGCACGGTGCCAGTCCAGAAAACAATCAATGTGGCGAGGCCCCAAAACGCATTTCCCGTGCCGGCTGCGACAGCCACGAAAGCGTAAAGCCACCCACAGGGCAAAACTGCCGTGAGAATTCCAATCGCCCCAGCGCGGTAAACGGGTGGGTAACGTGACGCCGTGACTTGACCCAAGGCTATCGCACGGCTCAGCAGCGAGGAGCCCGGCAAGACCGGTATTCTCAGGCCAAGCAAGCTCAGAATGCGCGAAGCGCCCACCAGAACCAAAAGGACGCCCGCGCTGAGCCCCGCGAGCCGCCCCATGCCCACCCAGGAACCGCCCAGGTTGAGCGTCGCACCGAGCGCACCGGCAAAAATGCCGAGGACCGCATAAGCCAGCAGTCGCCCGGTGTGATACGCGAATTGCAGCGTCAAGCCGCCGCTCTGCGCTCGCGGCGACGCACCCTTGACCCGCAACGTCGCGAAGGCAACGAAAGGCCCACACATGCCTGCACAGTGTAGGCTCCCGAGCAGGCTCGCCAAAAACACGGCGACCAATAGCGCCGTCAAGAATTGCCTCCAACCTCTTGCATCAAGACCGCATTGTACAGTGAATCACCGCGGCGCGCCGCGATGCGGCATTCCCAGAGTCCTTTTCGTTTCATGGGGACTAAAGCGGCGTAGGTTCCGTCTTTTTCTGGGTTTAGACTCACCTCTAGCCGGTCGGCGGCGCGGGCATGATGAAACATGAGTAGCTGCACGGTGGCGCCGACCACGGCTACGCCATCTTTGTTGACGATGCGGCATGACAGGCGTCGTCGGCCCAATTCGTCGGCAGTTGTGTCCGTTTGAATCGACACGGACCAACCCAGTTGCTGACTTGCCCTTAGGCGTGCCGCAGCGCCATCCCAAGCAAGAGCCTTTTGATAATGATTGGGCTCAACGGCAAAGGAAGGGTCGCGCGTGGCTATGAATACGACGACAATCAGCCCCAGCGCGTGGAGCGACAATACGGCGATAATGGCAGTCGGCCAAACCCAATGGCGACGGACTACGGGCGGCGCAGCGCTAGGGGCTAGCACCGGTTTTCTCCTTTGAAGTCGCGCTGGGCGCTGCAAAATAAGGACCCAGCAATTGGTAGGCGACCTCGGTCGAAGATGGTTGCTCGTCGAAGATACGCAAGCGCACTTCATGCTTTCCAAGTACGAATGAAGTGGCAGGCACCACGATGAGCAAGCCGCGCGTGACCGACGCTGTGGGTTGAACAGTCACGGGTTGGTCGTCAAGTACGATGCGCGCGGGTGCACCGCCCGAAACTTCAATTCGATACGAGCGGGCCTGGTGTCCCCGATTGGTGATCTTCAGGCGCGCCGGGTTGGCAATCTCACCATTGGCTAGCTCCGTAAAGGGAACACCCATTCCGCGGAGCAAGGTGATATCCGTGTCCTTGGCCTGGGACACGAGCGCGGAAAAGACGCCTGCGATAGCAACCAGCACCGCCGCGTAGACAAACAGGCGAGGCCTCGCGACGCGACCGCGCTCGCCGGCAATGCGAAGCTGCGAGCTGTAGCGAATCAGTCCCAACGGTCGTTTTATTCTTGCCATGACAGCGTCACAAGCGTCGATGCATTGCGCACAACCAATGCATTCCATGCGCAGGCCTTCACGAATGTCGATGCCGGTCGGGCAGGTCTCGACACAGAGTGCACAGTCGATGCAGTCGCCTTTTGATGCTCGCGGTGCAAGGTTGCTCGCCAAAAGCACATTTTCAACCATCGGTTTCACATGCGCGCCGCGTCCATGACCGCGTGGCTCGCCGCGCTTGGGGTCATAGCTCACAATCAGCGAATCACGGTCGATTAGAACGGCTTGGAGCCGCCCGTAGGGGCAGGCTAAAATGCAGGTTTGCTCGCGAAACCAGGCAAAATCAAGGAACATCAGCCCAGTTGTCACGACCATGATGGCAAACGACGTCGGATGATCGACAGGGGACTCTGCCATCCAAAGACGCAGGTTTTCGACGCCCACGAAGTAGCTCAGAAACGTGTGCGCAAGGCCCATCGAAATAATGAGATATACGAGAAGCTTGGCCGCAGTCCGAGCGACGGAGGCTTTGCGTCCCTTTGTGCCACCGCGTCCCGGCGGGCCCTCGAAGAAGCGCTCAATGGGTCGATAGACGAATTCCAGGTACACCGTCTGTGGACAGGCCCAACCGCACCATACACGCCCGAGCACTGCAGTAACGAGGAATACTAATACCACGATCCCCAGTAGCAATACTGCAAGCAGAACCGTATCCGTGGGCAAGAACGTCTTACCGAAGAGCGTAAACTGGCGCCTTGTAATATCGAGCAATATCACTGGGGCACCACCACCCGCAAAATGGGAGCAGCGTGAAGATGGCAATGAGTGCCCAGGCGAGGATCCGTCGCGCTTGCAAGAACCGCCCCGGCGATAGGCGCGGTCTGAGCCAGCGGCGTGATCCGTCGGAATTAGCGTTAACAGGACGCGATCCGAAGGACTGGGGATGGTGGGTTCGAGGGTCATGGTTGCCGGGCGGCTGCAGTTGCCGTAAGCTGAATGCTTACGGTTTGGCAGCGGACAGATTGAGCGGCCAAGGTGCAATCACCTGGCCTTCGGGGCCGCGCGGCCCTGGGAGATTCTTGCCCCGCAGCGAGGCTACGTAGGCTGCTACAAGCACCACTTCGTTCGGATGCAGGCGGGTTTTCCAAGCTGGCATGGCGCCCGCGCCGGCCCCATTCATGATGACTTGCGGGATATCCGCAAGCTTTACCACGTTCTTCCAGTGGTCATCCGTAAGATTGGGACCCACTTGGCCGGCCGCATCGGGGCCGTGGCAGGACACACAATTGGTCTTGAAAACGGACGCCCCGACGGCTTTCCACTCGGCGTTGGCCATGTACCTGAGCAATGTGGGTTCATCCGGCTTCAAGTCGCCAATCGTCGAGAATCGCTTTCGCAAATCTTCCGTGACGTCATTCTCGAACCCTTGGGCGACCGAGGTGGAAATGGTGCTCGCGTGATAATAGAGGAAGTACCAGATGCTAAACACGAAGGTCGCAAAGAAGATGAAACTCCACCAGCCTGGCGTCGGGTTGTCGTATTCTTTGATTCCGTCGTACTCGTGGTCCCGTACTACATCCTTGTCATTGCCGGCCATCGCCAGGCTCCTTCCCAATGCTGAGAGTGTCGTGCTTCGGGCCATCGTCGAGTACTGAACGAGCCTCCGCCTGCATGACTGCTTTGGGCCGCAGCAGCGCCCAGACCACGATCAGCGTGAACACTACGAAGCTTATCACGAAGCCTACCTGAGCGAACCCGCTTGACCCGCACTGCTGACAACGTCGCCGAGGTTCATGGCGCCGTCCCTTGTTTGACGGGAAGCGTCGCATTCGCCGGGAGTGCTACGGCCATGGCGGCAGGGAAGTTCGTCGGCTTCATCGGGAACGGCATATAGGTCGGTACCGAGCCGCTGCAAATACGCCACCAGGGCGACGACCTGTTTCGTTTCAAGGCCCCCTGGGCCCTTTTGATCGACGATTTGCTGCGCGATCGCTCGCTTGCTGGCGCGCGCTTTCCGAGGCTGCGGTAATTGTGGCCTCCTCGTAAGGCACGCCCACTTTGTTTAGCGCCCTTAGATGCGAGGGGATCCCATCGAAGTCAATCGATTTCGAGAGTAGCCAAGCATAGGCCGGCATAATGGACCGATCGTTGATTTGCCGGGGATTTTCCAGGTGTAGCACGTGCCAGAAGCTCGACTGCTTGCCGCCCTCGCGTGCTAGGTCCGGCCCGATCCGCCGGGAACCCCATTGGAAGGGATGATCATAGACGAATTCGCCCGGCTTGGAGAACTCGCCGTAACGCTTGGTCTCGGATATGATGGGACGAATCATCTGCGAGTGACGATTGTAGCAACCCTCCGCGATGTAAATGTCGCGGCCCGCCACTTCGAGAGCGGTGTAGGGTTTTACGGTCTTGATGGTGGGCACGTTACTGCGAATCAGGAATGTCGGCACGATCTCGAAGGCCGAGGCGACTAGCACCGCAATGGTTACGTAGACCGTAAATCTAAATGGCAATCGCTCCCAACGACGGTGCCAGGCGCCTTGTAGCCACACATCGAGTTTATGCGCGAAATCGACGACAGGAAGCCCCTTGAGCCGCGATTCGGGCAGCGGAGGATCCTGGTAATTCGGCGCCAGACGCGCCGCGCGAACGACTGGCTCCTCATACTTGGCGGGACGACCTGCGCCAAGTTCCAACCAAATTGACGAGCGCCATGATGGCGCCCGAGAGGTACAAGAGCCCGCCTAGGGATCGAATCCAATACATCGGGACAATCGCGGAGAGCGTTTCGACGAAATCCGGATAAGACAGTTTTCCTGTGGCATCGATCGCGCGCCACATCAGGCCCTGGGTCAAACCCGCCACGTAAATGGGCACAATGTAGAGGACCAATCCAATGGTGCCGAGCCAGAAGTGAGTTGTGGCCAAGCGCTTCGACCAGAGCGGTGCTTGGAACAGCCGTGGCAGGAGCCAATACAGCATTCCGAACGTCATGAAGCCCACCCAGCCGAGCGCGCCGCCGTGCACGTGAGCAATCGTCCAGTCCGTGTAATGGGACAGGGCATTGACCGACTTTACAGAGAGCAGCGGCCCCTCGAACGTGGACATGCCGTAAAAAGTGATGCCCACAACAAAGAATTTCAAAACGGGATCCGCAGCGACGCGATTCCAGGCGCCACGCAGTGTCAGAAGTCCATTGATCATGCCGCCCCAACTGGGCATCCACAGCATGACGGAGAACAACATTCCGAGGGTAGAAGCCCATTCCGGCAGCGCCGTATAATGCAAATGGTGCGGGCCAGCCCAGATGTAAATGAAGACCAGGCTCCAGAAGTGGATAATACTCAGACGATATGAAAATATCGGCTTATCTGCTGCCTTCGGCAAAAAGTAATACATTAGGCCGAGAAACGGCGTGGTCAGAAAGAACGCGACCGCGTTGTGACCGTACCACCACTGCATCAATGCATCTTGCACGCCCGCGTAAAGGCTGTAGCTCTTGAGCGGCCCTGCGGGAACGGCCAGGCTATTGAAGATGTGCAGAACTGCAATCGCAACGATCGTGGCCGTGTAAAACCATAGGGCCACGTACATGTGGCGCTCGCGACGGCGCGCGAGCGTGCCGAAGAAATTGATCGCAAACGCCACCCAGATTAGCGCAATCGCGATGTCGATCGGCCACTCGAGTTCCGCGTATTCCTTGCCTTGGGTAAACCCAAGCGGGAGAGTAATCGCTGCACCGACGATAATCGCCTGCCAGCCCCAAAAGTGCAGTTTACTGAGAAAGCCGCTGAACATCCGGGCTTTGCACAGACGCTGCGTCGAGTAGTAGATCGCAGCAAAGATCGAATTGCCTGCAAAGGCGAATATCACCGCATTCGTGTGAAGTGGTCGCAAGCGCCCGAAACTGAGAAACGGCAGCCCGAAGCTCATGGCGGGAGCGGCCAACTCGAGAGCAGCCAAGAGCCCCACCAGCATGCCGACGATGCCCCAGACTACAGTCATCACTGCAAACGCACGCGGCGTCGCATCGTCGTAAGTGAACTCCTCGATGTGCGAAGTGGCATCTGGTTCCGGCTTCGCGCCTATTAGTCCCGGGCCGGCTGTGGAATCCATCAACGCAAATCCTCCTGAAGAGCCGCGGATTGGGGGAGAAACCCACATTTGCGCAGCGCGCAATCTTCGCCTTGGGAGCAATCCAAGTCAAGGTAACGCGCCCCGAGGCTCAACACTGCACCGACTGAAAAAGTCTGATTTCTTTGCGGCAAAGCGGCCTACGTCACATCGCCTTTGGGGTCCAAGACGGCCTCTGAAGAATTCACTCTCGGAGGCGGTCAATGCAACGCAGGGCCGGCGCAATATTCGGGTGGTTATACCCCCAATGCAACCCGATTCATCGCGATGGTGACTTCGGAATTTTATGGCGTGAATTTTGTATTGACGGCACGGGAACCACAGCCTTCTTCTGAGTTCAGTGTGCAACGTGCAGATTCAACGTTTTACATCACGTGCGTTGAGTGTTGCGATATAAGTGAAACGTGGATTTTTCCTTAATCACCAATTGCGCGCGTGGCATCTGCGGGCAGCAGCTGAAGCGAGCGGAGCACGCGTTCTGTAACCCGACGGCGTGCCGGCTTAACGTCCACATCTTTGGCGCAGGCGTTGATGATTGTCGCGAAAAAGACGCGTCGCTCACCCAGCTCGAGCCAGCCTACGAACCAGGCGGCAAGCTCAGGAAATTCCGGTGGCTGGGCTAGACCCGTCTTGCCACGAAGAATGTGGCTTTGGCCGACATCAAGGGTAATGATATCGCGCACCGTTTCCGCGCTGCGCGATGATATTGGGAGTTTACCGGCGTCGAATCGCCGCAGAAAGTCGATTTGTTGAAGCGGCGATATGCGAAGACCTCCGCTCAGCCAGAAATGATCGATGGATCCTGAGATATCGTGATTGCCGTAATCAAGTTTCGTTATCCAATCCTGCATACGCTCAGGACCGATTTTTCGGGCAATCGCTTGATAACACGGCACGCAGGACACTCGAATCGCCGTGCGCAAGGTATTATCGTGATTCCATTCTGCCCACCGGGTACGTTTTCCCGTCCCAAGGAAGTACCGTCTCTGCGTCCTCGACCACGCCAGTCTCGAGTGCGATGATGCTATTCGCAATCTTGAATGTTGACGCTGGAATAGTTGCTTTTGTGCAAAGTGCGACGTCGCCGCAAGATAGGCTTTTATCTGCGCTGTCGTAAAGCGCAATGGTGCCAGACACTTGCTCTGCCTGAAAATGTTCGCGAAATTCTGGGCGCTCGCGGGGCCCGGCTGGCGATGTTATGAGAAGGCGCCGCAGCATCAGCCCTTCGGCATTGTTGAGCTGGGTGGCTTTGCCGACGCGGGCGCTAGTGTCTGAGTGGGCGCGCATCCGATTGGAATAAGAAGCCAGGCGAAGATAGCCGGTAGCATCAACCGCTGCGTCATAACCTAAGCATTGCACGCGCCGGACAAGCCGCCAAGT
>CAWIGY010000105.1:0-21288 GCA_963835565.1 uncultured delta proteobacterium | reverse complement strand
GACAGCATGCGGCGTGAGTTGGATCTCGACGCGATCCTGATCGTTGGCGTAATAGACGGCGTTGCCCTGGGCGCCAGCTACCGTGCACTTCGTGCTTGCGGGAGCGTCGAACCAGATCACCGAGGCCACGTCCGGAGGCACAGTGAACTGCTTCACGGGGGAGCTCACCGCAGAGCTGGCTGCGGTCCCTGACGACGTGACAATGAGCGCAACGATGGGAACACTCAGGATGAGCAAGCGGGAATTCAATGATAAATAGCGACTTTTACGAATATGAATGTGTCCCATACACCCTCTCCTTAAATTGTTGTTGCTTTGCTGCTAGGTTCAAAACCAGCAACCGCTAAATAACTTCCAGTTGCGAACGCCATCATAACCGCTGGTACGACTTTGGTTCGTTAAAGTTGCGTAAAGGCGGAGCTCGTTAATTGGTTGCGAGGTCCACCCAACGGTATCCGTACGTGCGACGGCTCTCGAGCAAATTCTTGGCCGTTCCCAGCTTCTTTCGTATTGAGGACATGTGTACTCGCACCAAAGTACTATCCTTCTGTGCAGGGCAATCACAGGCCCTTATGAGCAGTTCCGCCGCCGTAACCCACACTCCGGGTCTCGACCGTAGATATAGGAGCAGCAGGAATTCGCGCGAAGTCAACTGGACCTCATGCTCATCAACCAGAACCGTTCTCCGATTGAGATCAAACAGTATTTCGCGAGCCGACCACCACAACTTCACCTGTGATGATCTCCTTTCAGGATTTCCCCAAAGCACTAACGGCACCAATGAATAATGACGACTGGATCATGCGAACCCCTCCGTTGCTCGATTTGTTTATCTACAAGTACGTGCCCAGGATGCGCCTGTCAACAGGCTTGGTTCACTACGGAAAAGGAAATACGGTGTCGGTTTTGTGACTCAGCAGTCATCGACTCCCAAAGCTTGAGATGTTTCGCTATTGTTGGGCGAACCTTCCGCTGCACATGCCATTGAGCAACGTGAAGTTTAATCGTTTCTAATGATTCGACCTATTCCGCGAGCGCAGTTTTTGCGCAACAGTGGGAAATCCCACGATGTAATTTGCACGTAACCACTGCCCGACGATGATTCCGCTGCACAGCTCGAACGGCATCGGCTGATTTTTACCTTAGCGAGCATGTCCGTTCAAGTATACTACTGGACCACCCTAGCTGCCCGTGATTTCACAGCTGTTTTTGTAGGGGTCGCAAGCTTCCGTTTGTAGGTACCTTTTTGGACCAGCACCCGATGCACCGTTGAGCGTGGAATTTTGAGCGCCATGGCGATGCTTCGTTCTGACCGACCTTGTGCTTTAAGCTTGCGAACCTTGATCGCCAATGCATCGTCAACGCGCCGCGGCCGGCCCCAGTGACCTCCCGAGGCCTCAACGCGCACGCGTGCTGCAGCAACGCGTTCGCCAATTGCAGCACGCTCCATTTGTGCTGCCCATGCGAATACTGCAAGCACAATTTCACCGCCGGGTCCCCCGAGTGAAAACCCATCGGCAATAGTTTCCAATTCGCAGCCGCCATGCTGCAGCTCATTGACGAGGCTTAGCGTTTCACGGATTCCGCCCCGGGAAAGTCGATCGAGACGATACACATAAACCCGAGTGACGCGGCCCGCCCGCACGTCATTCCTGAGACGATCAAGCTGTGGCCGCCGTTGTGTTGCAGTGCTGAGTTTTTCAGAATACCAGCGACCGATCCGATCTCGCCGAGCTCGGGCTGCCCTCTCGATGGCGCTGCGTTGTGTGGCTAGATTTTGCCCTCGACTTGATACCCGGACGTAGGCAGCGGCAAGCATGGCCGCAACGTAGCAGACTGGTCCCAACGCAAACCTGACCACCACATTATTAAGCCTCTCTTGGATTTTGACTTGTGGATCTTGGTTCTTGTATTTCAGTGTGGCAGTGAACCATAGCCCGCCGCGTAGGCGCATTTTGCCCCCGTGAGGGGGCCTGGTGAGCGAAGCGAACACCGTACTGCCACGCGTAGCGTGGCTAGGCCGGCGCCGCTTGAGCCGCTAGAAGGGCGCGTAGCGCCCCAGGCGACCAACGGGAGCTCCGCATGAGCGAAGCGGAATGTTAAGTTTAAAATGGGAAATGGAGGCGCCCGCAAAATTGTTGTCGTCGTCACAACATTTTGAAGGGTGCCGACGGCCTCCGATGGGGTCGAAATCGAAGGGGCCCGACGGTCAGCGGTCGATTTTTGGTGCGCTGCCTACCCCTGCGCACACTTGCGCCCATGCGAACACCTAACCAATGATAGAGGTTCGCACTTTCGTAGGAGAGCGAACCGGCTGTCATTCGGCGAGTCTTGCGCCTATGAGCCGCGCCCGCGCTTGATGCTCTCGTACATTGCAGCGTCTTCACGCCGCGCACGTTCCAGCTGACGCTGACCTTTGATCGCGATGGCGGGCGCTGCCATGGCCTCGTATTCGGCCCGATAAGATGCCACTTCTTCAGACACTGGCAGAGACACTTGCGAAGGTACCATGGCGCCGACTGCAGCGTGTTGCACACGATCAACTTGAATGACCTTCGCAATGTGCTCTAGCTCGTTAGCTGCAGCGTGTTGCACACGATCAACTTGGGGCGTTTTGACAACACGTTGCTCTGCGGCGGTTCCGCAATCTTCGTAATCGGGGAAGCCGAGATCCGGATTGAACCAGACCAGCAAAAGGCCTTGACCCGCTTTCACATTCATCGTTTCGCCGTTTACTTTGAAGTGCGCTTGTTGTCCTGGAAATAAGCGCTTTCCGAGCAGAAGCGTAACGTCGATGGCTCGCAGTTCGCGAAGCAGACGCTGGATGGAACCTGGATGCGGGTGTTTGCCGTTGTCGCGCAAAATGCGTGCGGCAAGCGTCTCGAGATGCAAAAAGCAACGCTTCCCAGCACGTGCGATCTCTTGCACGAGGAGTATTGCCAGTTTGGTTAGTTTGAACCCCTTCTGTTGGGCAAGTTCAACACATCTGCCAACACAGGCAGCGGGCCACGATAACCAAGAGGGGCGTTTCATCGACTGTCCCCCTTCGGTTCGTAATTGCTCGGACTGAGCTCAGCGAAAATCGGCCTTGTCTTGATTAGGCTTCCGCGGACCCTGGGGCGCGAACTGCCGGGCACACTTCTGCCGCAGCGTTTTGCGGGCCCGCCTGACCACTTCATGGCAAGGCCTCCGCGAAAAAAGAGCTGGGCGGCACGCTAGCTGACCTTGGCGGAGCGGCCCTGTCGCGCGGAAATTTACTCTAAGCGATATGCAGATCATGAACAAGGCGAGCGCTTTCAACGTGCTCTCGGACCTGGTGCTCGTTTTGAATACCGTGAGTATCGCAGAGATTGTTCGCAGCCTGCACGCCCGTGGGAGCGTCGTGAAACGCGACGATCTTGCGCGCCAGTCACCGCTTGCGCGTGCGCATGTAGTCGCGGGCGGCAGTTGTCCCAACAAAAACGCAGGGTCGGGGGGCTAGAAGTAAATTTCCTCGCGTCAGGAGCCGCTACCCCTAGAATGGCCGCGCTCATGAATCAGCTCCGGTGCCGCCGTCGTATGTCGAAGCAACCGTGTCGCCAGATTCCAGGTACGACGACCGCAGACCGATACTCCACTCCAAATGATGGTGATTGGGGACTCGGGGCAGAACACGGGCGTTGCCCAGCAGCCCAGGTGGTGCAATAATCATATTTCTCTCGCTTGCGCCCTGCCGGTCTTTGGTCATTCCGGTGGGGCGCCATCGTATGGAGCCCCTTGAGCGCGGAAAACTGCGTGCGTTTATTTATGGCGTGTGGCTTGTGGGCACGGGCGCCAGCGCAAAACCTCCCTGAACGAATAGACCAGGTCACTTGGGTCAAACATGACGTCGCTCACCTACGTCGATTGCGACATTTGACGTCATTGAATCGAGTATTTTTCCGGCAAGTTCCGTTGCCCGCGCATACCGATATTGCTCATCGGAAAGCACCGCCTGCGCCAATTGGACAAGCTCGCTTCCAAGCACAGCGTCGGCAAGCGCGACGGCTAATTCATTCGCAGGCGCACCCACGGCAACTGCCCGCAAATAGATTTCGGCCAACTCCCGTAGCTTCTCAGGTGTCCACGCATGGCCGACGGAAGCAACCGGAACAATGTCGCAACGTTGATTGCCGCTGGTCCACGGCTGGTCCACGCGGAAACCGCAGTTTGCGTTAATCTCGCGGGATTTCTGCGGAGCCAACTCTCGGACTTGAACCGAGGACCTGCGGTTTACGAAACCTGGACGCAGAGCAAATCCAGCATGATTCATGCTGTTTGCTGAATTGTGAACCCTCAGACACACCGGGCGATATCCCGGCAATTCGCGAGGTCTGGGGCAAAACTCACGGCCATAACTTGCCCGCGGAAGTCGTGGCAAAAGCCGCCGACGCCGCGCTAGCAGCATACCTGAAAAGTCTGGTCGATTCACTCGCAGCATAGACGACCCTCCCCGCTCTCGACTCGGTCGGGGTCGGCTGGGGGCACGTCATGCCCAGAAGGATGCGAAACTGATGGAATCATGGACGATCGACACGTTGACACGCTGCGAACATCGTAGTACTCCAGCCGGCGACGATCGCTGGTGACTCTGCAGGCCGATTTACTCGCCAATCGCATGCGGAAATAACCTGCTCGCGCAGCTGGCGCTTTGCGGGCACGTGGGAGCCTGGCGTCAAGTTGAAAAACGCGCTCGAGACGTACGCCGAAGTCCGCGCGGGCAACGCGCTCAAAGATGCCGCAGACCCGCAGGCGATGAACGTCGATGCCTGGGCACCCGCGCCCGTTACTGAACGGAGTGCCAGGTCATGATTTGCGCCGCAATCGGCCTGAAATTGCTTTCCTCTCGCGAGTCGAGCGGGCCGGCGATAGGATCGCGCAATGACCGCGACAATACCGGTTGGGCAAGGAAATCAGTCGTACGAACACACCCTGACTTGCGATACGTGCGGCAAAACTGGGGAAGCCTGTCGCGCCAAGACCATCCAAAAACCACCCATGGGTCAATGGGTGCAACCGCCAACGGGATGGTGGGTACTGGAAAATGTGCCAAGCCTTCGTGTTCGCTGTGCAGATTGCTTCAAGCCGTCCACAGCCAAGATGCGCAAACCACCGGCTCGGAAGAGCGTACTGGAGAAAGCGCGTGCTAGCCGTGGCAAGAAAAGCGGTGGCCGTTGACCGCCCGGAGCGCGCAATGGCAAAGGAAGCAAGAGCGGCGGCGGCAACATCTAACGGGCGACCCAAGCCAAAGGGCTGGGTTGATCCGGTCGGGCTGCTGTCAGAATTTCTGCAGGCTTTTGATCTGGACCGCGCACGCACAACTCAGCTGCCGAAGCTGCCGCACTTACCCGACGCGAAGTTCGAGGCGAGTCAATCGCGCCTGAAGAAACTCTGGCTGAATGGTTTGCCCGCAAGACGCCGACTCAACTGAGCGACACTCGCGCGAAGTGGAAGCGGTGGCGGACGTCGTCGCAGTACTTTTGGAGAACGCACGGACAATGCTCGATTGCCGCCGGGCGCGCAAACATAACGACCTACAGCGAGCCATCGTCACGCTGTGGAACACGACGCTTGAATCGCGCGAAATCGTCAGCTTCTGCCGACGCTATGCGAGATGTGTGGCTTGCCCGTGCTGCGTCGTCGCACGCAGAAGAAAGACGGAACTCCCATCTATCCCACGGTCTGCGACGACACCTGCCAGAACGCCCGCACGAAGCGACGCAAGCGGGAATCAGCCCAAAAAGCCTAAGTGTCACCCCCTTAGACGTTGCCGCATCATGCGTCATCCTAAGACGGGTGAACGCTCAGACCCTCAGATCCCAGGCGCATCGAGTATCTGGTCGTCGCGCATGCCGGCGCTGACCTACGCACAGTACAGAAAGGTCCTCGCTGGTCGTCGCGCCAAGGGTGACGTGGATACGCGCATTCGACCAAGCGCTTCTTGCCAATGGGAGTCACGCCACCTTCTCCCGAACCCGAGAAACCCCCTAACCCCTAAATGCGCCGAAAGCGCCCCCCGACGAAAAGCGGCGCTCACGGCAAACGGTCTCCAATGAAAAGTAACTCAACCCAACCCACCGCGCAAGCGACGCCGGTAGATCCACTCACAGCGACCATCCGTGCCGCCGTCGCCAGTGAGATCGATCGGCTCCGAGACGAGCTGGCCGAGATTGTGTCGGCGCGACCGCTGCCACGGTACCTCGACACATCAGAGGTCAGTCAGATGTTAGGGACGACCTCGCAGACGGTGCGAAGGCTCCGTGACGAGGGTATGCCGCACGTGCTGATCGGTGACAGCTGTTACCGTTATGACCCGGCGCAGGTGCGCGAGTGGCTCGCAGCGAGGGCAAAGTGAATTACTCAGCTGGTGATGGATCACT
Organism: uncultured delta proteobacterium; assembly: GCA_963835565.1. Taxonomy (GTDB): domain Bacteria; phylum Myxococcota_A; class Polyangia; order Polyangiales; family Polyangiaceae; genus FEN-1139. The sequence goes on along the minus strand of CAWIGY010000105.1, from coordinate 14,890 downwards.
ACAGGGCACGCCAAGCCGACCTTCGATATGCGCGAGTCGGACTTCGATTTTGTGCACGTCGTCCTTCGTGGCCATACGTTCGTCCATGCGCGTCTCAAGTCGCGTTAGTCGCGACACAAGGAACGCAGTAGCGGCAGCTACCGACACGATGATTGGCCAGGACTCGGCAAGGGCATGCACACCCCAATCATGCACCGGGCCCGCTGGCTTGCCAAAAAACCCACCGGAAGTGCCGAAAATTCGATGACCACCGCGCCCCGAAAGCCCGAGTCACCGAGGCCAGTGCACTCGAATCGAGAGGTACGACTCATCAGTAACGACGTCGAGCAATCGTTGCTCTGTGCATTGCTCGAAGAGCCGACCTATGTCGCGCCGGTATTCAAGGTCATACGACCCGAGGAATTTGGAATCGACGCGCACCAGCGAATTGCCCGAGCGATTGAAATAGTCGCGTCAACGCCGGGACTGGTCGTCAACAGGTCAACAGTCCACGAGAATCTCAAGCAAACCGAACGACTGCAGCAAGTCGGTGGCAGCGCCTATCTGATTGAGCTCTCAAATCTACCGGCTGCCAGCCTTGACGATGCATTGTCATGGGCGCGCATCTTGAAGGGGCTTTGGAAAAAGCGCGCGGCACTAATCGAAATTCGCGCTCTTGCTGCAAAGTTCGAGACCGGCTCAGTTGACGACGTCGGCGCAGCCATAAAGGAGACCTTCGAGCGAATCAAGCAAGATGCCGAGGAGCCATCAACCAGGGTACCGCGGACTGTGGGTGATATCGTTGCGGACTGGCGCGACGAAGGTCAATGCGAGCGGCTCGACTTGGGCATTGCAACGCTCGACCAGTTGTGCGGCGGTGGTCTTCCGATTCCGCGCCGGGTGCTCATTACCGGAGCGCCCAGCGCTGGCAAGACCTACGAGCTGGTGTGGATTGCAGAGCAGTTCCTAACTCGCTTGGCCGCGTTTGGTTTCTTGATTGGAATAGTCGCGATTGATGAGGATGACACCGACTTGCTGGTGCGGTTCGCGCAAATGCGAGGTTTCACGCCGGGGCAATTGGAGGAGCGAACCGAAGAAACCTTGGCGCAAGTCGAGACGGAATTCGCGGACGCGCCCGTGCGTTTCTATGACAGTGAGTGGAGTCTTGACGCGGCCGTCGAAGATCTTGCTGCGGCCGCCAAAAACAAAGGTTGCCGGTCCTCACTGTTCGTTGATTCGATTCATGTGGCGTGGTCCGTTGCTGGCGTCCAAGCGCGCACCCTTCGCGAGAGCATTGACTGCAACTTCAAGGTCCTGAAGCGCGCCCACCTTGTCCACCGAATGACGGTCATCACGACCGGTGAAATGAACCGGCAGAACTACGCCAGCGAAAAGCAGGCCGCCGACGCAAATATAGCAGCCTCAACGGCAGAAACCCGAGCAGCGGAATTCTGGGCGCAGACACACTTGGCGGTCAGAACACCCAAGGACCTCGACGGTATTGTGGAATGCACTGTCGCCAAGAATCGCGGCATCCGGACGAAAAAAGGCAAGTTCTGGCTGAAATTACTTCACGAAAGCCACGACCTGCAAGAGGTCGGGGACCCGAATCAAAACCCCGAATTCGTTCAGGCCAAGGAAAGCCGCAAACTCGACACGAAGAACCGAAAGAACCTGGCCGACGCAAACCAGCTTGGACAGTTCATTGTGAGCAATCCCGGCCTGAGCGCACGCAAGCTTCGCACCGCTGTCAGTGCAGCCCAAAGCCTTGGGTGGGGAACTGGCAGGCTCGACAAGGCACTGGCCGTGCTGCGCTCAAACCAGACCATCTATCGACTCGTCGAGAACGAAACATCGACGGCCACTACCTACACCGTGACTCTCGAAAAAGGCGCCTATGACACGGAATAAGACCGAACGGCAGACCGTGACCGTGACCGATTTCCCCCTAGTACCCCCTATCGGTCACACCACCATAGGTGGGTTCCGTGACCGCCTTAGGGATTGCGCGACCGGTCACACTTCGGTCACGGTCGGTCACACCGGTCACGGTCAAAAGGCCGATAGATTCCAAGGGGGGAGAATTGGGAACGAGCGAGCCCGCTGGCTTGCACCCGGAAACCAATTGGCTCGATTCGGCCTCGCGGGTCCGCCAATCGTTCATGTGCATTGAGCGTTGGTTCCAGTAACCGAAGTTCACTTGCGCACTTGAGCCATATTTCCAGCCGATTCGGCGAATTGCAGCGCTGAGTTTTGGCCAGTAGTTTTGCCCAGACCCCAAAAACCCCGCATTTCGGCGAGCAATCGACGGGCGATCGGAGGCGCCATTTGAACCCAATTCGTAACTGGCCACGGCTCGGGTCGCGGATGGTCCGACGTCGAGATCTTCACGTGAAGGATTACCAAAGGCCGGCGACGCCGACGCAAACGTCCGCCAATCCCCCGGAGCGCAACGGGCAGCCGTTCTCGAAGGGCACGCGTAGGCGTCGAGCTTGAGCTTGAGGGTGCTCGAGCATTGCGGCGCAGCGGGCATTCCTGAGCTCGCCCGTCGAGACCCGCGCAAGGCCAACGCTTACCGTCAACGCAGGGTCCGCGAGGCTCGCGGCAGTGACGGCTGCGCCACGGCTGGCTGCTGTGCCGTATCCTGGGTTGCGCAGCCATGACACTCGCAAGCCATCGCTAGGTTGCTACGCCCTGGCGTTCCAGACAGGCGACCCCGCATTGCATGCGAGCTTCGTGCTGGCCTGGCCGCGAAGCACTCGCAGCTCGAAATCAAGGCTGCCTGCTGGGCAAGAATGAAGGAGCGCCCGACCAGAAGCAGCCGGGCGATGTCAACGCGCAAGTCTGGGCTCGGTTCAACAAATCCGAGGGTAAGCCATGATCACGACTGAGTACTTGCTCACATCGCTCGGCACGCATTTGGAGTGCCAGCCTCCCCATGCCAGCGTGCGATTTGTCGCATCATTGACGGTCTGCCCCTTGGTGACACTCGCGAGTGACCCCGACGTGATCGAGATGGTCGGTGGTCGAGCAGCCATCGCGTCACTTCCAACGGCGATGCCTTTCGAGGTAATTATTTTGGCAGGCATTCGAGCGGGAAGACCCTCACGTGCTTGTGCACGGCCATCCGGGCATCGCAGACCGTGGATGTATCCGGGCTGGTACCGGGTGAGATTCCACGCTTCACCATCATGAGTTTGCGAGTCGATAGCGCACAGGCGGCATTCAATATGCTCGTCGGTGTAATGCAAAAGCCTGCACTGCGTCCGCTGCTCATTGGTCAGCCGCTCGCCGACAGCCTGATGATCCGGCACCCCACCGGCCGAGCGATGGAAATTGCCGTTGTGGCTGGGGCACGCGCAGGTGGCTCGCTGGTGTCGCGATGGTCCTTTGGCGTTGCAGGTGACGAAGCCCCCCGTATGCAGACTTCTGCCGACGGCATGGTGGTGAATTGGGACGATTCAAGGGCAGCTGTTCATGGTCGTTTGTTGCCGGGTGCACAAATACTCGAGCCTGGCTCACCGTGGGCACCCCAGGGCACGATTTACAGCTTGTGTTCGCAGCACTGGCAGCATCCGAGCGAGCACATTGTCGTGTTGCACGGCCGAGGTCCGCAACTGAACCCAGCATGGTGGACGCCGAAACGATGCACTGACCTTGAGAAGCGCAATCCAGCGGCATACGTCACGGATGTTGAGGCAGAATTCTCCGACGCTGAGACGTCACTGTTTTCCGCACTGGTTATTGAGAGGCAGACACGCGAATCACCTCTCGATCTACCCTATGACCCTGGGTATATTTACAGCGCGGCGGCTGACCCGGCGACAAGGGGGAACAGTTGGACGTTGACTATCATTGGCCGACCGCGAGCCATGCAATTCAATGAGGCTGTGCGCTATCGTGTTGCAGTGGTGCGCCAGTGGACGGGCTGAAGTTACGACCGCTGGACTCGGACGTTGTGCTCGGGAAGTCGCTATCATCTGCAAGCGCTATGGGCTTGAAAGTTGTGTGTGCGACCAATGGGCATTTGACCCGTTAGTTCGGCAGGACGCAGGATGGGCATTGAGTTGGTGTTGCGTAACATCACCAATCAGAGGCGCACGGAGATGTTCGAGAACGCCAAGACGTTGCTTGAGTCGGGCCGGTTGGAATTGGCGCCCATGAGTCAATTGAGGGATGACTTGGTTCGCATTCGTCGAATCGTTACGGCCAATGGTGTCTCGATATCGCTACCACGGACCCCGGACGGACGACACTGCGACACAGCATCGAGCATGGTCCTGGCTCTCGATTGCAGCTATTACAATCTTGGCGCCGACGGGGAAGGTGCGCTCTCACCGAGGCCGTGCGTGACTGTGTCAGGGCGGGCGAGGTCAACCCTGCACCACCACCGGGCGGATACAAACCCTCCACCGATTGGAGACCACCGTGGGCACATTGAGGAGATAAGCATGTTTGGATTTGGAAAAAAGCAAGCACCGAAGAACCCCGCACTAGAACCACTCGTTGGCGTCGATGACTGCATCGCAGACGGTGAAGAGATGAGTTTCCAGCGGCGATTCACATTCCGTTGACGGCGAGATACTCCGATCACCGCTTCGTCGCACTGTGTTATGGTCCGATCATCCCGGGCATGCCATACGGCAATCGGCGGTTGCTGTTGGTTTCCGGTACGGGCTGGCATGCGAGCCCGAGCGTCGATACTTGTGCGGCTTGTCGCGTATCCAGTCGATTCACGCCCAGCGAGCTCGTCGAGCAGGCGGCGCACGACGCGGGAATATTGAGCTGTGCGGGCAAGGTGAGCTGGTGGGGAAGTCACCCGGCGGCCTTGGAATTCTTTCACGATCTCGGGGTTCGAAGAATGCGCCCAGTCGTGGAACGAATTTTCGAACGAAGCACTCGCAGCCTCCGCCGCTCTGCTCCAGAATGAGATTGAGCAAAGGCGTTGGATAATACCGTCAAAAGGTGAGCAAGTTCGGCCGGAAGTGACCGCGGCGTTGGAAGGACTGGCGCGTTTTGAGTCGGGTCAACCCATTGGAGCGGATGTCATGAGTCTCATAATCTTGGGTCAAGCGCTCCGAAACATGCGCCCGATCATACCGCGCGGTTGGTATCGCGACAATCAGATGCGAATGCGCTTTGTGACACTAGAGGAAGCGAAGCGACTGTACGCGGCGGAACAACAAGCCATCGTCGATGAATATGAGCATCGCAAGCAGTTCGCCGAAAACGCTGCGTTCGAACAGGCGAAAAGGTTCGGTGAGAATCTGCAGAGGGAGTGGAACTTCAATGAGGATTTGGCACGACGGCAACGCGAGCAACAAGAACGACAGCAAGCGCTCGCACCGACACCCGAACCCGTTGCCGAACCTGCAGCCCCCACGCCCGAAGCTCAACCCGAGCCAGACCTTACCTCCGAAGAATTCGCAGAAATCGTGATGGGCAAACGGCCCATCCCTGAACCAACTGAGGAATACTTTATGTCGAATTCTCAATCGCCGAACGCTTGAAATACTGCACCAACAAGACCAGCAACTTTATGGTCCTGGTGGTGCTCTCCTTGCCCCGGGGTTCGTTCCATTGTCGTTCGCCCGGTTCCCCCGCCAGCCAGGGCAACCCCACAAGAAAACCGCCGAATGCGACGACAAGCCGAACGCGACGAGCTGGTCACGAATTGCGCCGAGGCGATTCGCGACCAGGAAAACATCAGCTCGCCTTTGTACCGCTCGGCCATCGTGCGTCCTTGCATTGCACAGGGTGTGAGACCTGCAGAGTTTAAATCATCCATCCGCGAGCAGTCGGAGAGCAGCTAAGAATCCACCCTCACTATCGCGACCTGCCGCCCGTCAAAATCACTGACCCCAAAACCGCTCAGGCTGCGCAGCTCAAGCGAATGAATTCGACGCCACCCGAGCAATACGCTGAGTTCGACGTGAGAATCAGTTACCGGTTTTTGAGCAGCACCGCGCCCTGTTCCCGGCCGCGCGAGAGGCCGCGCCGGACGACGCCGACCGCTGAATATCTGGCAATGAGGCAACGGCTCGGGCTGGGCTATGTCTCGCCATCGCAATTGGCCAACTGGGGACAGGAAACACCGATGATCGTCGCGACTTGCACCGGGCGCATTAGAGATGTGGTATTCACTCCGGTACGATGGCGGCGAGCAAGCGGCACGTCTCACGTTCGAGCTCGCCACGCGCCGATACGTTGGCTCGCGATGGCTCGTGTCTTATGTTTCGTGCGCGATATGGTAGATTTGCGCAACGGCTGCAGCGTGTCGTCGTGGACGGGGCCCAAGCGGTCGTGTGCGGAGAGCTCTGCCCTTAGAGAGCATGCGCGCGCGCTAGATCTGAATGTCGCTAACATCGAGATCATTCGAGAGCCGCAAACTCAACCGCACATGGTTTTCACCCTGCAACCCCAAGACTAATCGAGGTCTTATGATCCAAACCGTCGCAGTAACCGACAAATTTGGCGGCACGCTGTACAAGATAGTAGACCCGTCGATACCGTCACAATTAGGGCGACGTGGGACCCGCGTCGCGTGCCGCTCATGGCCCCTGATGCGCCGCCGATCCGAACAATCCCATCGCGTGGTTCCCGAAATTCTACTTCGGCACCGGAATCGCACTCTTGAATCAGATTGGCGCAACGCAATTCGCGGCGCTGATCGCGTCGCTGGAGAGGCCGTGCGGGGCCTGGCCAAGCCAATGACTGACCTGATACGAGCCCTAGCCGTCCGTTACTTCCGTGACGGCATGAATACTGACGAGGCTTGGCAAGCAGCATCTAGTCACGTCGAGCATCAATCTTCGAGGGTGGTCGCTGCACCCGAATTGCAACACACTGCGCGGCCACCCTCCCCTATTCCCCAGCCCCCCGCTGGACCGACAGTGGCGGGGGCGCCTACTTTCGACGCATGTTGGTTTCGATCGAGGTCGGCTCTGATGGCCACCGTTACCCTTTCGCCCCGAGCTCAAATGCAACTGTGGCGCCCGTGCGGAATTCGAGATCACCAATGTCTCGCGGGACGCTTCACGGATTCTTTTGCGCGACGTGCAAGTCGGCTGAACTCGAATGGCTACGGCTCGAGGAAACGCTGCTCAGGCGCTTCGGCGAAATCGTGACGTCACCGCTGCCAAAACTGCCTGCTGGCGAGCACTTGAGTCTTGGGGAAATGCTTCGAAATGGTACACTCAATCAAGAGGAGTAGCTTCATGACAAGCATCAAAAATACGACACTGAACCCGTTGGCTTTGCCCGCGCCTTTGGCTGGTATTGTGGGAGCTGGCCAGAGTGTTCCGATCAACGCAGATAAGCCAACGGTCGTTGCCGCATTGTTCGGCCCTAGCCCGTCCGCCGTTCCCGGCATCGAAGTTGTGGACGAGCCATTTCCCGCAGGCGCTTCGACGTTTTGGACCGGTGCGCTTGCAGGCGCGTCTGGTCAGTTCGTGGCACTTGGCAGCGTCGGTATCACTGCAGTGGCTGGCGGCGCAAACGGCGCGACCGGCGGCACGGGCGCAACTGGAAACACCGGCGCGACTGGTGCAACGGGACACACGGGTAGCACCGGCAACACCGGCGCGACTGGCGCCACAGGCTAATGAAAGGACACCACCCCCAATGAACAAGAACCCAATCAAGAATAGTGTTTCTTCCAACGACCTTCGAATTGTCGATCATTCTGCAAATCGCGCGACGCAAAAGGACCAAGAGTCGTGGCCCGCACAGCGTCCTGGCGCTCCCGTCAGCCAAACACGCTCCGGCCAGACTGGCCTTCGTCGCAATGCCGCACCCCTAGGACACGCACCGGACATTGCCCAAGAAAGTGGACACGTGGTGCACCTAGACTGCGGTGGTGGTCGTCTCGGGTCCGCGGCTCCTGCGCCTGCTGCCGTGCCGCAACCGGATCGCAATCACCCTACTCCCGCGCGGTAGGCCCAATGATGGTCAAATGCCGCAATTCTTCGAGACATCGGTACTAGCGACGCCTGGACGATGTGCTATTCTCAAGCCCTAAAGGTGCAAGTGGCCGCGACCTGCCGAACAGGCAGAGTGCCCCGACCGGGCCCGTCCGAGGATGACATCAGCTCCTCGACACGGGCTGGGGCTTATCCTGCGCGCCGACAGCATGGCCAAGGAGTCAGAGCAACGCTAAGCCAGCCACATCGGCAGGGACGGGAGGTCGATGCAATAAATGTCCTGGTTTCGACCTATAGAATCACGTGAGGTGATTATCACCCCACATGCCCAAGCGCAGTCCTTGAGCTTTTCAACTTGGCCAAGGAGTCAGAGCAACGCTAAGCCAGCCACATTGGCAAGGACTTCAGGTCGATGCAGAAAGCCTCTTGTTTTCTGCCGGTTGTGTCGTGCGCAACGATCATCGTTGTACACGCCCACTGCATAAGTGGAGTGCCCCGACATTGGCAAGGACTTCAGGTCGATGCAGAAAGCATCTTGTTTTCTGCCGGTTGTGTCGTGTGCACAGATGATCTGTGTACATGCCCAAGCGCAGTCCTTGAGTTTTTCAACTTGGCTATTTGAGGCCCGCCGGCACGCCCCAGCTCACCCCAAGGCAGCGGCAAGCGCTGGCTGGCTTCCTGAGCGCCGTTCGGTAAGAGGCGAACCAGACCGCCACGCTCGGAGGTAGCACGCGTAGCAAGCGCCAAGGCGTGGCTTCATTGTTGGGTTTCCGCAGCACCTGCACTTGATGGGTTCAGGCGGTAGACCACGAGGTCTTCTGTACATGTCCGCTCACATAAGCTGAGCGATGTTGCACGTACAACTTTCACTTGAAACATCTTGGCCAAAACTCGGGACAAAACTGCGACGCAAAGGTTCATTATTCGCCTAGTTTTCAAGGCGATTCTGATGTGAGACCTTTGGATTGTGCGTTTGGCGCTCATGCTATACCGTTCGGTTCACCGTATTGAATTGTTGACCGTTCTTTAGTAGTTGCGTCGTTTTTTCGTCCCAACTTTCGGAAACTGTGTTATACATATCTCACTGGTCGTCGCCAGTAGAAGAGACCGACCTCGGATGGTCGCAATGAATCACCTAGCGAGAGCAAGCACGGCGAACCGGTGCAAGGTCAGGCAGGCGCGGCTGCGCAGCTAGCGACGACGGCGAATCGGTCGCAACCAAGACCCCTCACTGGCGCAAGCCGGCAGGGGTCGAGGCAGTAAAGGCATCATGAAACGACAACATGGCGAAGGCAGACCCAAGGCGGTGCGATTCGATCTTGAGGATGAGCAGATTCTACTGGCTTGCTCGAATGCTGAGAAATTGAGCCTTTCCGACACAATCCGTCGCGCGATTCGCGCCTATGCGAAAACACTAGGCGTTGAGCCAAAACAAGACAAGGTCGCGTAGAAATAGGCGGGTACGCGACGCTGCGAACGTCCGTACCCCGGTCAATCAGAACAGGTGATCGACATGAAACAACATAGCAACAGCAAACCAGAAAAGCACGCAGGTGGACGACCCCGCAAAGGGTCACTCGAATTCCGCTCCGGCAGTTGGCACGGTCGCCTGACCGTTACCGTTGACGGCGAGTCGATCCGAAAGTGGTTCGATTTGGAAACGGACAACCGGGCGGTAGCGACGGCGCAAGTTGGCTCGAGTCGTTGCCCAGCAGCACCCCACCAGCATTGAAGCGGTCGCCGTACTCGCCGCCCATGAAGAAACGTATGCGGAGCTCTCCAAGCGTGTTGGCGCTAGCCGTCGGCTTGAAGGCCTCGCCGATTGCAGAACCGAGGAGTCGAGGGAATCCGTTTGGGTCACTCCCGAAATTGGGCATCTAGTGATCGGAGCGGTTCGCCCTGAGCACATTGCGGGCATCTACGAGAACGCGCGCGCCAAGGGACGCTCCTGTCACTTGCTGCGCAATCTTCGCACGGTACTGCAAAGCCGTTTCAATACAGCCATCGAAGAAGAGATCATCGGCGGCAGCCCAGTCGATCGGGCCGCATTCCAAGGCCAAAGTTGACCGTCGGGAACGCGCAGTGCTGACAGATACCGAACTTGCGAATCTACCTGAGCGTGGGAGCATCCGGACGAACGCCTTCGCCTCGCGGTCCTTGAACGTCAAGTCATGTCCGCACTGGCTCGCATGTTCGGAGGCCTTCGAACCGGCGACATTCATGCCCTACAGTGGACTCACTTCGACACGGTTCGACGAGGCGCGTTTAGTTGGGGCATGGCGCTGCGTCGGAAGACTGCGCGACCCCAACGTATAACCGTTCCAAAGGGCTGCGTCCGATTCTAAAGGATTGGTGGGCACGTTCGGGCAAGCCAACGACCGGGCACGTATTCCCTCCACTCCGTGGCAAGAGGGCCATGAAGGATGAGACCACGGGCGCCACGCACGAGAAGAAAATGGTCAGCCACGCGCATGCGATGCGGCGCGACCTGCAAGCGGCATTCGTTGCCCACCGCGAAGCTAACGCAACGCTGCCCGCGGAGATTCTCGACACGTTCGTGCCCGCAGTGGGGTCAGCTCGTTGGCTTGAGCTATTCGAAGAAACCGAGTTTACTCGCCCCGTGGACTTTCATTCATGGCGCCGCAAGTTCGTCCAGGCTTTAGCGGACATGGGTATGAACGCCCAGCAAGCACAGAAGCTGGCAGGCCACTCCGATCTGGCCGCGCATGAGCGGTACCTTCGAACCACCCGCGACACGTTGACCATTCCGGACGCTGCACTGCCTGATTTGACGACTCGAGTATTGCCTCAAACTTGGGCGAAACTCGAAGCACCGGATTCACAACCAAGCATTATTCTGGAGCCAACTCTCGGACTTGAACCGAGGACCTGCGGTTTACGAAACCGCTGCTCTACCGCTGAGCTAAGTTGGCAGGGGCCGGAAGGATACTGAGGGGGTTGCCGCCGTCAAGGATTGGTGCGCAGATGGGAGTACAGGTGGGGAATTTGTCGCAAATCTTGGTTCCGTGCCGCCCAAAACATCAGCTGCACAAGCGCTCGACTTTGCTATCGTACGCCCCAGCCATGACCCAGGACCTGACGGTTGCCGGTTTTAGATTCTCCGCCGTGTCTGCGGGGATTCGAAAAGATGGGCGCATTGATGTGGCCCTAGCCGCGGCGGATCGCCCCTGCCCGGCTGCCGCGCGCTACACGCGCAATTTCGTGCGCGCGGCGCCGGTTACCCTCTGCGCCAATCGAACCGCGGGCAAAGCCGCGCAGGCTGTGTTGGTGAATTCCGGTTGCGCCAATGCATGCACGGGTGACGCGGGCCTTGCCGCGGCGCAAGTGTCAACGGCCGCGGTCGCCAAGGAATTAGGAATTTCAGCCAAGCTGGTGCTGCCCGCTTCGACGGGTGTGATCGGTAAGCTGCTGCCGACCGAGAAGATTGTGGAGGCTGCGCCCGGGCTGGTAGCTGGGTTGCGAGTAGAGGGAAGTGCTGATTTTGCCCAAGCTATTTGCACCACGGACAAATACATCAAAATGGCGCGGGCGAAATTGGGCTCGGCGGGATCCGTGCTCGGAATCGCCAAGGGCGCGGGCATGCTAGAGCCCGATGTGGGACAGCTGACTTTTTCGCCAGAAGGCTCGCCGCATGCAACCATGCTGGTATTCTTATTTACGGATATTATTGCCGAGCATAGCGTCCTTGATGCTGCCCTCGATTCGGCCATTGCCACCAGTTTCAATGCGCTATCGGTCGATGGCGACACCAGCACCAACGATACAGTGATTGCCCTGGCCTCGGGTGCCAGCGGCCAATCGGTGTCGCTTGCCGAACTTACGCAAGGCTTCATCAGCGTCTGCGAAGAGCTCGCCGAAGCTATGGTGCGAGATGGGGAAGGCACTTCGCACGTGGCTGAATTGTGGGTGCGCGGCCTTGCGAACGATGAAGGCGCACGTAAGATTGCCCGCGCGGTGGCTAATTCTCTGCTCGTGAAGACTGCCATGTGTGGTCAGGATCCCAATTGGGGTCGCTGGTTGGCCGCCGCGGGTAGAGCAGGAGTGCCTTTCGATCCCAGCCTGGCACAGGTTCGCATTGGAGGTATTTCCGTCGCAAAAGATGGCATCGCCGTCGGCGAATTGGCTGAGAGTGAAGCCCAGGCATTCATGAAAAAGCCGCGCTACGTGGTCGAGCTCGAACTCGGGCAGGGCCCCGGTAAAGCCCGCTATTTCATGTGCGATCTGACCCACGAATACGTGAACCTCAACGCCGACTATCGATCGTGAAACGGCAGTCAAGCAAGCTCAAGCTTCCGAATGAGCTTCATTGACACCAACGAAAATCTAAGTCACTGTTCATCACTTCGTCTGGACAGCAAGGAATGTACGTTGGCGACTTTGAGGCGAAAAAGTCATGGCCTTTGAGTCAACTTTTCAGAACGCAGTTGTCTGGGTCGGAACCCAGACAACCAACACCATCAAAACATCGGAACGAACGTGCGGGTTGGAAGCGAAACTCTAACGTATGGACCGTGAACGTTTCTATCGGGATGGGCGAGTTCAACGGCACCGGCCGGGAGGAGTTCCGTTAGTCTTGGTCCGAATTCATTTCTTTTGTATTGCCGTCACGCTGGCCACCCTTGCCGGCTGTGCCACAGATCGGGGCACCATTGGCGCGCAGCTCGGTCAAAGAGACGACGGTCACCTGTTCATTCGGGAAGCACCCTCGGGGTTAGCCGCCGCCCGGGCGGGGCTAAAACCCGGCGACGAAATTACTCTGATCAACGGCCGCGACGTACGCTCCTTCGATGAGAAAGGCCTGCACAATATTCTCTCGGGAGACGTCGGCGATCCGGTTAAACTCACAGTCTTGCGCGGCGAGCAAGTACTGCACGTAACGCTGCAAAGAACCCCGGCGCCGCGCCCGCATAAACCGGAAAATGCGGCTTAATCCCGGTAATTTTCATGCTATTGGCTGATTGCTAGTTCTTCACTATTTCCAATCCGATCAATCTTACCTAAAGGTATCATGACGCTGCATTCGGGGCCGGGGCCCCGAATGCCACAGCCATCAAAATGTCGGAACGACCCTCGTTCGCTTCACGTAGCTGATTCAATATCAATCCGCAGAAGCTAGAACCATCGGATTTGAATGACCAGCCCAAATGCAATTCGCATCCGCGGCAGCAGAGGCAACGCCAGATATGGCCGCGAAACCAAGCAAATTCGGCGCACGCTTCTCCCACTTCGGCAGCGCCCGGTGCCGCGGTAAAGCAGCCGATTCGGTAGATGACACCCGCGGGATTGATCGAACGTGTGTTCGTGTTTGTCGTTAACCTCGAGTTGGTCGGAAGTACGCGCAATCTTATGACCGCAATGGATGCAGGTTAAGCCATCGAATTGGCGCCTCCGCGGCAGATTCGTCCGACACAGGACGGGTGGATACCTCTGACAAAGAGATCCATACACTCGCGTCACCCTTGCTCCACACCGGCGCGGCCCGCAATATTGATTCATAGTCCCGTAATGGCCGGTGGGAACCGAACGCGTGGTCCATGTCTGCATCAACTATAGATCAAGGGTGCCGCCCAGTCCGAATTTCAGTCGTTGAGTGCCCGGATGCACGGAGTCCTGCACGTCGGGGGTCCTTGGCCGCTGGCGACACAACCGCAAAACGGCGTGCGCCGATGCTAAAATCATCGTACCACTGGGCCGATGCCACAGGTTGCCAGGCACTTATCCGGGTTCACTGAGTCCGTCATTCGAATGATGACGCGCATTGCCCAACAGACCAACGCCGTCAATTTAGCGCAGGGATTTCCTGACTTTGACCCACCCGCGGAGCTAATTGCCGCTGCCCATCGTGCCCTAGACGGTGACTATCATCAATATGCGATTACCTGGGGCGCGAAGAATTTCCGCGAAGCGCTGGCCAATAAAATTTCGCGAAGCACCCATCTGGAATGTGACCCCGATAGACACTTAGTTGTCACCTGCGGAAGCACCGAAGCCATGCTCGCTAGCATGCTTAGTGTGTGCAACCCCGGGGACAAAGTCATTGTATTTTCCCCGTTTTACGAGAATTATGGAGCCGACGCGATACTCTCAGGCGCAAGTCCCCTATTTGTGCATTTGCAGCCGCCCAATTGGCAATTCGATCGCGACGAGCTGCGGCAGGCTTTCGCCCAGGGAGTCAAAGCCATTGTCGTCTGCAATCCCTCCAACCCAACCGGGCGCGTATTTACGCGAGCCGAGTTAGCGTTCATTTTGGAGCTGGCCGAGCAGTACGACGCTTTCATAATCACCGATGAAGTATACGAACACATTGTGTATGCGCCCCATCGCCATGCCTACCTATCCGCGCTTCCGGGTGCCATGGCCCGGGTGCTCATGTGCGGGTCGTTGTCGAAAACCTATTCAATCACCGGTTGGCGATTGGGCTGGGTATTTGCGCGGCCCGATGTGATTGACGGCGTGCGCAAGGTCCATGATTTTCTGACCGTGGGTGCGCCGGCCCCACTGCAACAGGCCGCCGTAACCGCACTGCAATTGCCCGACAGCTACTACGTCGAATTGCTCAACTCGTACACGGCCAAACGAACCTTGTTTCTGGACTATCTCAGCCGCGCCGGGCTGCACTATTCTGAGCCCGAAGGTGCCTATTACGTGCTGATTGACATCTCCGAGCTCGGGTTTGCGCACGATCAGCAATGTGCTGAGTGGTTGTGCCGAACCGTGGGCGTCGCCGGTGTACCCGGTTCGAGTTTTTTCCCCGAACCGCGCTATGACCAATTGCGTTTTCATTTTGCAAAACGCGAGTCAACCTTACACGCAGCCGGCGAGCGCTTGCTTGAGCTGCGCCGCAAGGCTTAACGGGACTCCTCCCAGCCAGTGAAGCCATGCTCGCTATTTCTATTTGAAATGCCGGCACGCCGTGCGTTGGGTTTTCATTGGTCACCCGCAGCCCTTCGGGCGTTCCTCGCTGCGCG
>CAWIGY010000104.1:0-18390 GCA_963835565.1 uncultured delta proteobacterium | reverse complement strand
TGTGTACATCTATTGGTTCAGTTGGTGTTTGCTTACGTCGCTGCCAGCGGCGACGGGCGGTCGCAGTGGTTCCACCCGGCGTAAGGTTCGTTCGTCGGTCAAACGGTAGCCTACCCCACGTACCGTCTCGATTTGCACGCCTCCGGCGCCCAAGCGGTCACGCAACCGCTTTACGTGCGCATCGACGGTCCTGAGCGCAACGCAGGAGCCGGTTCCCCAGACTAGCTCCAGGAGTCGTTCACGCGACATCACACGGGTCGGGTTCTCGCAGAGGGCCACCAATAGCTTATACTCTGTGACCCGCAGTTCAACTTCGTCATTCGCCACCCACGCGCGATGCGAATTGAGGTCCAAGCGAATGATTCCGACTCGCAGAACTCCTTCGTTACTGCGGTTTTCGCCGTGGCGCTCCAGGGATCGTCGCAGCCGCAGTAGCAATTCTCGCACGCTATACGGCTTTACCACGTAGTCGTCGGCTCCGACTTCGAAGCCCACTACTCGGTCGATTTCTTCGCTGCGAGCAGACACGATGACGACAGGGATGTCTTTGGTCGCTGGCAAGGATTTCAATGTCCGACAGACTTGCATGCCAGGCATGTCGGGCAGCATCAGGTCCAGAAGCACAATATCTGGGTGCACTTCTTGTGCTAACCGAAGTCCGTCTTGCCCCGTGCCGCAAGCGTAGGTTTCAAAGCCGGCCGACTGGAGGTTATACTCAAGAAGTTCCGCGACATCTGGCTCGTCTTCTATGACCAATACACGCGCCATTGCCGTGCCTTCTTAGCTGCGGATAGTGAAGATCTCGTGACAGAGTTGTAAATTGTCTTGTTAAATTTTCTGATGCGTCTGTGCCGAGAATTTCGGGGCTAGTCGCAAGAATATGCGGATCCTATTTTTGGCGAGTCTGTTGCGTGCGTAGTTTGCAGAAACATGCCAGCCACTTCCGGAAATTTTTGTTCTGTTGGCGCGCAGGGGCCCGACCCTGCGCGCGGCTTTTTGTTGAGCATTTATCAAGACTTACAAGGTTCTTTGCGGAGATCCATGGACGAACATTTCGTTCGGACGACGCCGATTAACCATTCAATTCGTTGACATCTCGAGTGGGTCTGTTCCAGTCGATCCTCTCTTCACTAATGACTATTTCGTCACTTGCAGGTCGAATTGCGTCCAGTTGACGCCACGACGGTCGTCACGAATTACTAGCCAGAATCGGACCGTCGATGCCTGGTCCGGTGCCGTCCAAACATTAGACGTATTGGCTTGGTCCGCCTCAGCCTCTGTTCTGCCAGTCGTGTCGTAAACGAAGTTTCCGTCTGTGGCATACCAGGACAAGCGAATCGATTCGCGTCGATTGGTCAAGGATTGTGACGCCGGATCGTAGCTTAGGTAGGGTTCAGCGCCTTCACAGCCTTGGGGGTTTTGGCAGTCACTGGGACAATTGGTGAGATCCTCGCCCGGGCTGCAGATATTGTCGCCCACAGATCGGTGTGGTGGGGCAACTGGGCCAGGTTACCTCGAAATTCAAGTTGGCGCCGCTATTCACAGTGAGGATCCCCGCCGAAGCAGTGGGATCAATAACCATGGCAGAACCATCACCCTGTGTGAATGTGATGTTGTAAAATCCATTGGGTTTTGGTTGGGTTTATAGTTTTGGGTAAACTCGACGGTCTGTGCTTGAGTCGCTCCGCTCGCAATGCCGCAGCTAATTCTGGTGACGCCTACGTCATATTGGGAATCATTGGGACTGTATTGCGTTAGCAGACGGACCGGTTGGTAATAACCACCGGTCGTATCAGGATCGACCGGTCTAACCGCGGGCTCGCCCGCTTTTTGCGATGGGGGAGTGGGACCAAAGAGTTGGCAATCATCCTTGGGCAAAGAAGTGTCTGCGCTGGACAATGTTCCCAAGTCTTGCAATTCTGGCCCGGAGGGCATCAAGCAGGAATCTGCAATCGGACCTGGTGTTGCCAAGGGTTTGCTCGCCAGGCAAAGTGCCCAGTCGAACGCGGGTGTGGTCGGGTCGTCCACGGGCTGAGCCACCAGCACGTCATACGTCACGTCATCGCCGGCCTTGGCTTCGGCGGGTGTCGAGCGAATCGCGATTACTTGTGCTGAGTTAATCAGTGAAGGTCTGCCAATCAGGTCAGGCTTGCAGCCGGCGAGTCCTAGGACGACCACTGTCCAGGGCCCAACCGACCGGGCTTCGGTTATCCAGCTTCGAATTACCATGACAGCTTCCCTCCCAACACGGGCAAAATCGGCAACCCAGTAATGTAGGTCTTCTGTGTGTAGTTATAATTGTACACAATCTCTTCGGGATTCTTCCGATACGTCACATTCTGAACATCTAAGTAGATCTCGGCGTGGGTCGCTTGCCCCAAGTCGAACCGCTTGGCGAAGCGCACATCCAACTGGACAAATGCCGGAATCCGAATCGTATTGTGAGCACCGAACTGCGGTTGATAAGCATTGACGCGCGTATCAAAGGTCGCACCCACCACCGGTGTTCTCGGATAACCAGTCGCGTAGCGAAAGCGGCTGCCCGCTTCGAAGCCGCGACCTAGATCATACGAGGCCAAAACCGTAAACACGTGCGTTTGATCGAAGTCAAACAGGCGCCAGTCGCGACTGCCGCCATCCGTGCGCTCGCTGCGCATGACTGTGTAGCTGAGCCAACCGAATAAATGATTGGACATATCGTGACGGACCAAGAATTGCGTCCCATAGGCGCGGCCGAGGCCATCTTGGATCAAGGCCTGTGACACTAGTGGGCTCGGCAGTGGGCTGCGCGTCGCCAGATCGCCTTGCTCCACCAGAAACCCGGTAATTTCAACGGATACCGGCTTACTGAGTCGAAAACTCGAGCCCAGGACCGCATGCCAGGCTCTCGACAGGCCCAACTGTGGGTTACCAAAAACTGTGCTCAAGTCATCGGGCAGCGGTGGTTGATGATAGATGCCGACCGCCGCGCGCAACCCGATTCTCGGAGTTGCCGTCCAGCGCACGGCTAATCTGGGCTCGACGGGGGCTGACTCATTGGTGTAGCCAACCGGCGGTTGACCTGATTTGAATGGCTGATTGCGACTGCCGGAAACCAGCGTTGGCTCGAACCGAACTCCAGGAATGACGTGGAATTTCCCACCGAATAGCCCCGCGTCGAGTTCCCCATAAGGCGCCAATCCACCGATCATGGTGTTCCATTGATCGGCGTTCACCTGGTCGCTCGGCATTTGTCCAAACACGTAAAAGTCCCCCTCGCGGGGCGGTGTGGTGTCCGAACCATGCCGGTTAAGGCGACTCCACACGAACTCGGAATCGAGGCCAACGGTGGTTGCCAAGTTCTCATTGACATTGGCAGTGTGACTTGCTCGAAAGCCAAAAATCGTCGAGCGATTGGATAGTTCGGCGGGGATGTTCCCAAATACGCTGGTTCGGTCCGAGCGATCCGTCCCGTAATAGGGAACCACGCTGACGGTGCCGCCGTCAGCCAAGGTTCGCTGATACGACCAATAGACGCGCTGAAATCCCGTCTGTTTCGAATCCATTTCGGTCGCCTGTGGATCGGCCTGGACCAACGTGCGATTGATCGAATCCGAAGACAGCATCAGGCCCACTTCAAAGGACTCATTCTCCGACGGAACGTAGCCTAAGCGAACCTGTCCGTCCCAGAAGCGCGGAATTGGCACATACTGGCCAACGTCTTCGGAGGTTACCTTGCTCAGTACCGTATCGAGATGACTGCGTCGCCCGGCAGCCATGAATCGCCAATCCTTACCCAAATTGCCCCGCAGGCTGGCAGAAGCGTCAATGGCATCTAATTCAACACTGCCGTGGTAACCGTCGGCAGGCAGTCTCTTTAGACCGACCGTCACTACGCCTCCCAGCCCGCGTCCGTAAGTTGAGCCATATCCACCCGGCTGTAGCTCGACATTCCTGACAAGGTCTGAGTGAATGACCGAACGATAACCCCCTTCGTGATAAAGCGATGGTATGTGCACGCCGTCCACATAAACTCGCGTGTCGCCGGAGCCCGCGCCCCATACGACTAGTTGCCCCGAGCCTACGCTGGCGCGGGCCACACCCGGGAGATTCTCGACCACTCTAATGACATCGCCGCCAGTACCCGCGACACGGGAGCCCTGTTCAGCGCTCACCGATGTGACAGCCACACTCTTCTGAAGGTGAGTCGAAATGACGACAATTTCGAGATCGGAGCGCAGCTCAGGCGGCAATCGTTCGACTTGCATTTCAACGTCGTAGGTGACGCTATGCGTCGTCTTGGGTGCCAGCGTTTCTTCGGTTCCAATTGGTGTGAAGTTGGGACCGATGAGGGTAACGCTGTGAGTGCCGGGCGCAACATGTTCGAATTTGAACTGTCCCGAAACATCCGTTTTTTGCGGTGGGCTGCCGTCTAGCTCGATGCGCACGTCAGCGAGCGGCTTGCCACTTTTCTTGTCTCGCACGATACCTGAAAACTCCACATCGGCCGGTACTTCCTCGGTGGCTTCAGCGAAGACACTAAATACATATCGATATTTGATGCGTACCGCCGCAGGTTGATTGTCGATTTCTGCCGGCTCGAACTCGAACCTGAGCACCGCGTCTGACGGCCGCTTTGTCCAACTGTTCCCCCGCAGATTCGACGACATTGGCTGATTCCACTTTGCCTTGGGCGTCAATGGCTAGCTCCAAAACCACCGCCGCAGCGGCTGCCAAGCTCTCGGTCCCGGCTGGCAGAGTGGCGCGCTCGAAATGAACCAGCTTAGGTACCTTGGTCACCTTTCCAGGAGGCTTTTTCGCAGACTCTGCCGGAGCAATCTGAGCTCTCTCGGGTGTCTTCTTATCGGCGGAAGCTGGCACTTGGCCACTGACGATTTCAGTCGCCAGGGCCGCACATAAGAAAGCGGCAAGGGATTGTTTGATGCTCATGATCCCGAAAACACCACGGACACGACGAACGACGCGGCAACTGGTTTTCCGCAGAGGGTTGCAGGTCGAAATTGCCACCGCTTCACGGTTTGTATTGCCGATTCATCCAACCCATAACCTAGCCCTTGTAATACCTTGGCGGTTTCGACTTCGCCGCGTTCATTGACCTTGAGATCCAATCTCACTTTTCCTTCAATCCCCGCGTTTTCGGCTTCAGGCGTGTACTTAGGCGAAGGCCTAGACAGTGGAACCGCTTTGACTAGCTCTTCCGTGCAAGGCACTTCATTGCTTTTCGCGACCAGCAATTTCGGCTTGGAAAGTGCGAGATCTGGTTTCGGTGCGGCGCTGGCTTGAACTGCGGGGCCCATGTGAATAGGTATGCCGTCCGCCGACGAAGAATCTAATGAGATGCCGATGTCGGCAAATGCCGTATTTGATTGGGCGGCCAGATTTTCAGCCGCAGGTGCTTCCGCAGCAGCATGCGCTATCGGCGATCGAGCAGGGCGATTGTCAGAATGCGGCGGCGGCGGTGGCGGCTTCGCCTTGTCATCATGCTTAGCGGTTTCAGCAAGCGCAATGGCAACGACTTCGCGCAAGCGCTTTTGTGGAATGAATGCGATCGCCAAAGCCAGCATCAAATGAAACCCGATGCTTACTATGTATATGGTAGAGCGACCCTTCTTCCGACGTGCCACGTGAGCCTCTATTGGGAGCGTTCCACGTTGATGGCGAATTTCGTAATGCCATTTATCTTCGCGAGATCGATCACGTGCACCACCTCACCGTGATAGGCTAGGCGATCCGCGGTAATGACGAGGCTGGCGTCCACGTTCTTGGCTTTGGCTTTCTTCATGGCCGCCACCAGACCTGCCTGATCGATAGGCTTCTTCTCGAACAAGTATCGACCTTCTTTGGTGATCGTCACAGCAAGCGGTGAGCTAGCGGGTTGATCCGAAGTCGCCGTCTTGGGTAATTCAACCTTCAAGCTTTGTGAGACGATATAGACTGCCGACACCATCATGATAACGAGAAGCACCAGCACTACATCGACCATGGGGGTCACGTTGATGCCCACAATCGGTCCGCTTCTGCCCTTTTTTGCGTCCATTACGGCTGCCATGGCTATTCCTTACTTCGAGTGACGTTCCGCGCCCGCGGCGAGCGCCAGTTGTTTGTGATGTGATCCACCGCGTCCAAAGTGCATGCCGTTGGCTTCAGCCTTGAGGACCGCGGTGATCTGTTTGGTTAGCGAAGTTACGTTGCCCTCAATGTCGCCAATGGCTTTTTGGATCAAGTTGTAGGCAACCACGGCCGGGATCGCCACGAATAGCCCCACACCGGTCGCTACCAGGGCTTCGGCAATACCGGCCATAACGCTGCCCATCGCCGTGCTGGCCTGGTTTACGCTCAGCTGTTGAAATGAAATAATAACGCCAATCACCGTGCCGAAAAGACCGATAAATGGGGCATTGTTGCCCAGGGTTCCTAATAGCGTACAGCCCCGTTCCATATCTTGACGGACCTTGACCATCTCGCTGTCAATGGCATCTTGTAACGCTTCGGGCCCACCCGGCAGCATTCGCATCGCGGGCTGCAGAATCGAGGCTTCCACCATACGGCTCTTCTTGAGCAACTCCTGGGCCTCGCTGTCTTCACCTTGCTCCAATGCGCCGAGCAATTTCTCGCTGAGATCGTCAATGTCGCCGCGACGCCGGAAGAAGTACCACCAGCGCTCAAGCATTGCCCCAAAGGAGAGTACCGACAACACCAGGAGCAAATACATGACCCAGCTTGAGCCAAGCAATGCAACCTTCAACAGTTTTTCTATCAACATAGTCGCCTACCTGTTTACTGGAACACAAATTCAGACACGAACAAGCCGACGTTCGATCCACCGTTAGCCTGAAAATCCAAGAGTTCGCCGTAAGTGGAGTACCAAGAATGCAACTCTTGGGTTCCTCCGTCACCGGTTACGGCCGTGTACACAGACACGTTGAAATGCACTACCGGAAGCCTACAAGCGTCAAAGAGGTTGGCATAGATTCCGTAGCGACCCGTCGGTGCTACATTTTGCCAAATCAAATTCTCGTAGCGAATACCATCAATGACACAGTAGCCGTTGGAATCTCGGTCGATCCGCCCTGCATTTGCCGGAAGCGTGGTGACACCCGCGTCCAAGCCCACCGTAGCGGGATTCTTTGAATCGATGAAGGTTCCGTCGGGTGCTTGTACCTGAAGATCCAAATCAACGTTCGTGTCCCAACTCAAGGAGATTACCGCCTTGGGTGGGTTAGGATTGGGAACACATCCCTGAAAACCGTTTGGAACGCGACTTGCGATGCAAATCTTTTGTGATTGAATCACGCCAGCTTGGCCCTGTCCATTGATCGCAACGTAGTTTAGATTGTGAAAACCGGGCGTAATGTTCGGACTAAAATCCGCAGTCGCGGCCCAGGTCGGTTGTTGTGTCGCTCCATCGAGTGGTCCGACCGGGACTACCCAATATCCTGTGCCTCCATCCGCCCAAGCCAAGGCCACGGCTGAAACGTCGATTGAAGTCAGCCCCCCAATGGATATATTAGCCTGCCCCTGGTAAACGAAGCGCTCGGAATATTGAAATGAGACTTGCCATGCCAAGGGTGCGCCTGCGCCAGCATCCAGTCCGGCACTTCCACCCGTACCTAAACCTGCGTCGGTCGGCGGGGTCCCAGGCAAAGTGCCGGCAATGAATTGGGCCAAGACATTGCCTTGAGTTGACGACTTGACCTTTATCACCAGTGGCTCGCCGGTTCCGGTCTTCGAAGCACTGTTGCCCGAGCAAGCAACCGCCAATAAGACCATCACCGGCAATAGTAGTGGCGATTTCATAGGTTCACCTGCAGGCGAAGTGTCCAAATGTTATTCGGGTAATGCGCGGGCACCCCGCTGCTGTTGCGGCCTAACAGATTGCTCTGGATGTCCCATTCGAAGAGCAGCTTAGCGCGATCGGGCAATGTCAGTCCGACGAGGGGCGAGTAGTCGCGAATCACCTGAGACGTGGGAATGAGTTGGCCTGCGTGTTGTTCGAGAAAGTCTGCGTTGGGGTTGTAGTAATCTGTGCGAAAGCCTGCCAATCCGTACGGTGTAATTTCCTGAATGAAGGCGACATAGTAGCTCAATTCACGAATGTTCTGGCCACCGATGGCGACCGGATCCGCAATGAATAGGCCGCGATCCAGATTCTGTGCAATGACAATCTCTCCGTAGAGCATTGACTTGCCGATTTTCGTCTCTAAAGATACTTGGGCATCCGCGCCAATGGCCCAGCGTGAGAAGTTCTCTGAGGGAGTTGCCGCCGTAGCTGGGCTGCCAATAAGTTCGTTCGGCTGAACCACACCGTCGTGATTCAAGTCCTGCCAGGTGATGATAGATTTCGTCGCTGGGGTTCCCGCATGAAACCCCTTGCCGGCGTTGTACGTCACGTCACCAGAGACCGTAATTTTGGGCGTGGGCTTGGTGATGGCACCAAGCCTAACCGTAACGTCCTTGTTGTTATTTGGATCTTGTAACCCGAAGCCCGACTTTTCGCCGAGGGGCTCGCCATTAGTCAGAGCCAGGGCGTAGCGGAAAAACTTAAGCTGTCCTGAAAGCCTGGCTCCCACGTCGGGCTCGGACGGCCAAAACGCGCGTCCACCCGTTGAACGCTCCATGAATGGACGTGTTTTGGGTGATTCCGTGAGTTCATATCCAAAAGGCAGATCGAATATGCCCATGGTGAATTGAACCAACGGGGCACCATCCTTTTCCGGCGAGCGTCCGTAGAGCAGCGACACTTCAGCCTTTTGCCAACCAAAGCTTGGGCCGTGCACCGTGTTTCCGTCGACCTCGACCAAGAGCGCTGCATAATCCCAGTCGCGGGCAACCCGGATGCGACCTCGGCGAAGCACAAACCGATTCTGATTAAGCGTTACACCGTCTTGATTCAGTTGATCTTCAGAATCCTGGTGGGATTCGTATTGTGCCTGAAAATAACCGGAAACTTTATAGCCTTCAGTCAGTGATTGCAGCAGGTTTGATTCACCACTCGACGCCTGCGCATGGGTGTCAGAAGGGGGAGGCGGTACATTAACCGGCATCGGCGTGGGGGGCGGAGCTGGCTGCGGCACTGCATTATCATTGTGCATGAATGCCGATGCGTCTGCCGTTGTCGGATGACTCGATGCATTTGCCGAATTGGGTGCTGGACCCAACGGCACGTTGGACGGCGAGGGGGCCGGGCTAGACGGCGGCTGCACGGAAGCAGCAGTGGGTGCTGCGCTGGTGCCTGGGGCTGCTGGTGCATCCGAGGCGGCGGCGCTAATTTCCACATCCGATTGGGCGTTGTCCTCAGCCGCAATGGCCGACACAGCGATCAGCGAAACGGCCAGCAGGATGCCACACTGTTGTAAAAACCTAGAACAAATTGTCTTATTAGTCACGGGTTTGTTTCAAACCAAGAGCACTTACAACCGCGCGCCGTTCGAAGCAGAACGGCGCGCGATTGCTGCTGTTTTTTTGGATGTGACTCAACTGTGCGAGTAGACGCAAATTCAAGGAATCGCAGGTAATGGATTCGGAACATTCTTCGCGGTATTGTCAAAGGCGACGCAAGTAGCGTTACTGCACTCGGTCAGGAACTGATCAGTGGTGGTTGGCGGACAGGAGTAGCAGGTCTTGGTGGTGTCTTGCACGCAGACGCCACCAGAGCCGCCGGTCCCGCTGGCGGTATTTCCACCCGCGCTACTGCTTCCGCCTGTTGTTCCGGCACTGGTGGAGCCACCCGTCGTCGTGTTGCTAGACCCAGCTGTACTCGAGTTACCACCCGTTGAAGTGGAAGCACCACTGCTGGGCGTGGGATTCGGGTTGCTGTTGCTCGACGAGCAGGCAACCGCTAGCAGGATAACTGCGCCAGCCAGGCTCGAGGCTAAAACCGAAAAGCGAATATGTGTAGTTTTCATGTTACTGCACCTCACAATAGCCGTAGTTGCAGACTTTCTTAGTGGGATCGGCGGTACACGCAGTTGAAACCGTGCCAGTTGGATCCGGGCAGGTCTGACAATTGCTACTGCCGGTCGCTGCAAATAAGAACTTACACTCGCAGGAATGAGCCGGCATGTAGCTTGCCATCGGTCCCACATCGGAGGTGCGCGACACGCGCATCGCGCAATCGGGCACCACACCACCGGTCGCTTCGACCGTAATCAGATCGAAAGCCGGAGCCACGGCGCCAGTGAGGTAGCTAATTATCGTCGCGGCGTTGGGGTTGACCGGTGTTTTGCCGTCTGAGCCGACCGGAGTCAATAAATGAAGTGGCCCCCAAATGGCGTAATGGCCATCGCGTGTGTTCTGCTTGTCGAACGCGGTCAGGCTCGAATCTGGCATGTAGCCGCAGGGTTGGCCCAAGAATTGAAAAGCCAGAGGCCTCACGCTTGATCGATTGGCGTCGACCACGTCCATGGCCAGAAATCCGATGGCCTTTTCAGCGTTTCCGGCGGTCGCCAAGCCCGTCAACCCGGTCAGTACGTCTCCCGCTACCGGCTATTGGGTACGCCCTTAACCTTGGCGGCGGAAAAGCCGCTACCCACCTGAGCAAGCGCAGCGGAAATCATCTGCTGCGTCCCCGAGGTGGCGCTGCGCACTTCCATCGCCGTGGGATCGGTCCAAGGCGCTACCTGGTCAGCGGTTGTGTCACCACCAAAGCCGAACACCATATAAGCGGCTTCTACACTAATAGACTGTTGAGTGGACGTTACTGGAACCGCAAAGGTCATGCTTTGAACCGGTCCATGAAAGTCTTGTACCCCGTTGGCCAACGTGTACGCAGATCCGCAAGTGGTGGGAAATACATCGGACACGCCGATGTCCACTACGTTGCCAGTAATCGCGGTTAGGTTGCAGGTGAGGTCCGTCGATCCGGTAGTATCCCAATAAGTAGCGGTACCCGAGAGCGTACCTGCCGGGGAAGAAGTCATGTACCCGACGCCCACGCAGGAACCTGGCCCCGAATAAACTACAGTAATGGGCGGAGTCGCAGCCGCGAGATTGGTGGCGATTGCCTTCGCAAAGGGTTTAACCGCTGATGAACCCGCGATATACACGGGATTTGAAAGAGTCGAACAATCGGGCGTACTCTGCGCAAGTGCAGGCACGGCCGTGCAAAGCGCACAGACAGCCCCCGCAATTGTTGGCAGCACCCGGGAACCGGGAAAGCGCATTCTAATCCTCATTCCTAACGTTCCTTCCTGCTGCCCCAGCACCAGCATCACCGGTCGAGGCGCAAGCGGAATCTTCCGGAACCAAAAGGCAAGTGTTCGTCGGCTCTGTGAAGATCAGGTGACAAGATGGCCATTGTGGTGACCAACACAGCGTCCAGCCATGCTGTTGTGACAGGCACGCGGATTACTTAGTCATAATTGTAATCATTTAGTCATAATTGTCACTTATTTGACACCATAATTGGCCAACCGAGAAGTCTGGGATAGCTACTGCGTTAAAACCAAAATATTATCGAATAAGGACGTTGGCATAAATGCCAGCCGGTGGCAGAGTGGGAGCAGCCACGACTAAGCGAAGGGCGACGGATTGGGCGGAATCTGGAGCGGCTAAATGAGTGGTCACCTTTTGCCAAGCCCATTCGGGGATAGCCAATGATGAATTGCCACTCGTGATTGCATCGCCTGAGCAATCAGCAGATGCGTAGAATGCCAAGCCCACTCCACCCAAGCTGTCAGCCGAAGGATCGGCGGCCCCCACAATTACGTAATGCTGACCTGGTTTTGCATTGATGCACTGCCTGGCCCCATCCACGGAATAAGGGCCCGAAGTACCTGCAAATTCATTGGTGACGGATACAGAACCTGATTCACAGCGGTCACAAGCATCAGTGACGTTCCAGCCAAGCCCGACTCCAGGTTCCGCGTCCCAACCATCGCTATCACTATCAAACGTCGAGTTTGACGCCAAGGTTTCCGTGTTGTCTGGTAAGTTGTTATTATTCAGGTCGGGACATATCCCCGATCCACAAGTCGCCGCAATAACAGAAGCGTCTCCCGTAGTCCCCGAATCGTCACCATCGAAAGAACTGCAATCTTGACTGGCTCCATTGCTGCATCCGCCGGCGCCGCCGGCGCCGCCAGCCCCGCCTAGGTTGGCGGTCAAGCGCGCGCTAACCAGCTGGCGATCATCGACTGCGCAGGCAGTCGATGCAATGCTCACACCGACTATCACCCATTGTCGTGTCAAAAGGCTTGCCCGGTGCCCGCGCATTACCAGCTCCCTTGAGCAGCGGCACCCCAAGAGCCACCGTTACCACCGCCCAGCATTGGACCCAAACCCCAAGCCGTCGTTGGCGGTTTCTCACGATTTTCGGGTTTGGATAGGTAATAAATGGCGGCAGCACTAAGGCTTGCCGCACCTAAACCAAACGCAATAAATGCCCCCGTGCGCGCGGCTTTGGCATCGCTGACTAAGCTACCGTGCGTTTGAATGTCCGAGTCCGAGCAGCCCACGCTGGATGGACAAATATCCCGTGCCTGACCATTCTTGGACTCGAATAGCAGCGCAAACATGGTTCCGGTAACAACACCAGCGGCCCCAACTAGAAGCGCTGTGGTTGGCCAAATTCCCGATGAGTCATGCGCCGTTTTTCCCTGAGTTGCTGATTGCGGTTCAAATTCTTTGCTCCCCGTATCCGACGAGACCAAAGTCTTCGGCGTGGGTATAGGCTCGACGGTGACCGGCTTGGTAATATTCGCAGTTCCAATTGGCGGGGGCACCGTGACTAGCACGGTAAGCGCCTGCGGCGGCACCATCACTTGCGTTTTCCACTGTTCGCTGTCGTCCAACACGGAGGCTACCGTGTATGAACCCGGGTCGAACGGGCGTCGGCTCGCGCCAGGAGTGATTCGCAAGAACTTTGCCGTCGCGTGAAACGTGAAGACTAGTGGCCGGAGAGTCGCACTTAATTTGCAATCGTGAAAGCTTGGGCACCAATGCTTCGGCGCGCTCTGCTGCTACACGTTCCCGCTCGGGCTGTCCTTTCTCCTTGGAAGCGCTCGCAACAGCCTGGAACAGTTCATAGGCACTCGCGGTTCGACCGATGTGCTCCCAGCAGTCCGCGAGATTGAATTGCGTTCCAATTCCCGATTCGAGTTTCAGACTCCTTTCGAATTGCGGGCAGGCCTGTTCATACTGACCTTCAGAAGCCAGTCAACGTGCTTCCTTGAACAACGCCCGCGCGCTATCCGTATCCTCACTGGCCAATGCCAGTGATTCGGAAAACAGGGTTAGTAAGATGATTCCATGCTTAATTAACGGAAACCCTCCTAGCCGGCACCGTGCACCTCTCAATTCTTTTCTGATATGTCGGCAACCCGAACAGTAGTGTTTCACGGCTAACCCGCAGGTTCGTTCCGACGTTTTGATCGTGCTGGTTTTCGGGGCCCCACCCCCAAAAACGGCATTCTGAAAACTTGGCTCAGGTACCATTACTTTTCCGCCTTAAGGTCGCTAATAAGGCCCGCCTAAATCGACGTGACATGAACTTTGACTCACTTGATGTCGTCAAAAAGTTCGGCAGCTTTCGTTGCCGAAGCACTCTCAGCCTTGTCCGCTCGAGCTTCTTTGCGAGGAGCCGACGGCGTCGATACCAATGCCGATGCACGCCGCTGTACTGCTATTGCCGGGCGCGGCACTTCGCGCAAAAGACCGGGATTCACCACGGCGGAAGTCCCAGGATTGGCCGGCGCAGGGCCCGCGACTGAACTGACCGGTGACGCCGCAGTACTCGGCGCGATGTTCTTGATTGCGACCGGAGCTGACACCGGAGCTTCCCGAATTTCACTGGCCGGCGGCCTTTCGAAATCCGGAGCTTTACTCAATGAAGCTGGCGATCGCAACATTTGCGAGGCGAATACCGCGCCGGTCACGCCAGCGGCCGCTCCCGCCAGCACTACCGCCCCAATGATGAATCCAAACCGCGCCGTCAGAGCCGGTCGGGGCGGGGCTTTGATCTCGAAGGGCCTCGATGTAGCATGGTGCGATCGAACATGAACCATCGCATGTTGAGGACGGCTATACGAGGAGGGAACAGTGGATCCGCGAGCCATGACTCGGACAATTCGGTCCACGGTTGCCTGGCATTCGGCGGGTGCATAGGGCTGAAGTGCACGCGCCAGTTCAGCAACAGTAGCAAAACGATTGCGGCGGTCCTTTTGCAGGCAGCGTAAAATGACCGACTCCAGCTGGCGCGGCACATCAGCACGTAGAGCGGTGATGGGCGGCGGCGGGTCGGCAGCGATCATTGCCAACAATGCAGCCGTATTGTCGGCTTGATATAGTGGGCAACCGACCAGCATTTCGTGCAAGATTGCCCCCAGCGACCAAAGATCAGTGCGCGTGTCAAGATCCCCCGGGGAGCGAATTTGTTCCGGCGAAAGATAGGGCAGCGCGCTGCTAGCCGCTGCACCTGGGCGGTGGCTCGGGGTGCGAACGGAAACTGAACTCAAGGACCATTGCGCCATCGCCCCAAAGCCGAGCACCTTGATAAGGGGCCAACCATCTATGCCCTCAGACATGCGAAGACTCGAAGGTCGAAGATTGCCGTGGATTGTGCCGAATGAGTGAGCTTCGGCAAACGCTTCCGCAATTTGAATCGCATAATCGACGGCATCTGACACGGCGAGCGGCCCGCGAACGCGGAGCACTTCACCCAAATCCGAATAGCCAAGCATTTCGGCGACCAGAAATGGCGCACCGGATTCTAAGGTTCCTACTTCCGTCACTCTGGCAATATGCTCGCTCTGCATTTGGGCAACCATTCGAGCCGTACGCACGAAATGCTCCTGCGCGTCCGCAAAGCCGCGTCCGTGGGGCGAAAGAAGAACAACTTGCGCCCGCGTGCCAAGGCCCAAATGAACCGCTTCCGCAGTGACCAGCAGCCCTTCGGTGGCGACGCGCTCGATCCGCAGCTTGCCGAGCAACAGGTCACCCTCGCGAATAATCTCCTTGCGCTGAAGCCTACGCCGTTCAAGCATTGGTCGGTCTGAACCGCCCGGCCTCGCATATTCTGTGGGCTCTGCACTGCGGCGGGAAGTCGGTTCCTGCGTCGGCCGCGATGAATTGGGCAACCGGTGTATACTGGTTACCGGCTCTACCAGTCGATCTCCGAAAATCGGGGGCTCCTGAGGACGGCCTCCGAAAGCTGGAAGCGGTGACTGCGGTGGGGAAACCGAACGGAATTCCGTAGGTTTTCTTGAAAGTGGCGGGGGCACGAGCGGTGGGGGAACACTGCGCCTCGGCGCCTCATCGACACTATTAATAGGATTCTGGTAATAGCGGGATGTAGTACCCGAAGGTGCTGGGTGACTTTCACGAATCGCAGCAAAAGGATCGTGCGAGACAAAGTCTTCCTCTCCCGTCATCAGCTCTTCGTCACGAACGTGTTCTCCATCTTCTTCAGAATCAACGTGATTTTCAGGCGTTTCGGCCGCATCGGCGCTCAGCGTTGGCTCGAACTCTAAATCGTCTTCCCGGGCCATGGTCTTACACACCCAACTGACAGACATATCTAGCATCGCGATATCAACGGCTCCAGCCAATTCGCCGTCATCGAGATGTCACACTACCCCTGATTTGTCCGTGAATAACCTTCCGTATTCATGACACAATCGTGACCACCTCACGAACGCAAATATTTCATGAGCCCTTGGCGCGTGCAACTCGCCCAAGTGATGACCGCTTTTCGGAATCGCTTACGCATGCAAGCACGTGGCCACGTGCCGCCCAGCCCAAAGAATACGGGCAATTGGCGGCGCCCGAATCTGAACCGAACGGGAAGATTCGTCAGGAAGAGGAATCCGATGATCGTCGACAATTGGTGTAGTTGGGAAACCGGACCGATGGCGATACAATTGCCGCTCTTTGCTTCTTCACGCGAATGTCGCACGTTCGTTCCTTTGCAGGACCACGCTGCCTCGTAGCGCGATTCCATTGAGATGATGGGTCCTTCGGACGGCCGCTTCGCGGCCATCGCGCCACTAGCCTCATTTTCTTGGGCATTCGCCCAAAGCCAAATTCTACGCCGAATTTCTAGTACATCGATTCAATAGAATCGACGTACTAGTGACGGAGATTGGATAGGTAGACAAGCATTGGTACAGCTCGGCTGCGGCAACGAGACCACGGTGGAGCGATACTACCGCCTGCATGCACCCGTGTATGACCTCACTCGTTGGACGTTCTTGTTTGGGCGCAGCGATATCCTGCACCGGGTCGCGGAACAAGGTTCGGCGGAACGTATCCTCGAGGTCGGCTGCGGTACGGGTCGTAACCTTGCCGAACTCGGCAGATTATTTCCGCAGGCCCGCATTACCGGGCTAGACGTGTCGTCGTCCATGCTCAAGCTCGCAAGGAAAAGGGTCGCTCCGTTCGGTAAACGCGTGGAGCTGGTACGCCAGCGTTACGATAAACCCTTGCACCCGTCGCCCACCTACAACTTGGTCCTATTTTCCTATTCTTTGACGATGTTCAATCCCGGGTTCGAAACGGCGATCGAAGCCGCTTCGCGGGATCTCGCGCCGGGTGGGCGGGTAGCTGTGGTAGATTTTCACGACTCGAACTGGTCATGGTTCGAACGCTGGGTAGAGTTCAATAACGTCCGCGTGAACGGCCAGGTGCGCCCGCTTCTGCAGGAGCGATTTGACCCACTGCACGACGAAGTTCGGTCGGCCTACGGAGGGATATGGCGGTATTTGCTGTTTCTCGGGCAACGGCAACGAGATGCCCAGCGCTGAACGTCCGGGAGCATTGAATCGGTTGGGTCGAGCCGTGCGTGATGGGGCGGCTGGGTCGATGATTGCCGCGCCGGGTAATGCAACGCTGTTTGTGAATCTTCATCCGCGGGATTTGATGCCAGTCGCCTAATCGCGGCCAAGCGAAAATAGCAGCGGCACGAAAGAAGGAGCCTGGTCGTCCCGAAGCGTGTTGTTCCGACGCGCACAAAGTGATGCTTATCGATTCTGCTTTTCAGAACCCGAATTCAGAATTAAAACAAATGTTGCATTAGAATGTGAAGAGCGTCACGCAATGCTCGCATGAGTCGCGTGAACGTTACGCACTCGTCAATCAACGATTGTTCGAGCAGTGCTAGGGTCGCCCCAATCGATTGCTCATCTCATGAGCGGTTCATGGGATGACTTCGAATAGGCAATGGTCCGTCCGCGCGCACTGTCTGCCCCAGGGACCGGTGTGGCCTACCTTATGCCTTTTTCTGCACATATACAGAGCAAAAGGAAGTACATCATGAACCATCGTAGAACGCTGCGCGCGCCGTTGGCGTGCGTCATGGCCCTGTGCGGCGCCGCCGCCATCGTATCCACAACGGCACTCGTCGGTTGCAGCAGCCAGCCGAACGGAGCCGCGAAGAACACTAATGAAGGTCAAGCTCAAATAGTCGTGGGTGCCTTGTCGCAAGCAAACGTCGCGGCGGTAACCATCACGGTTTCAGGTGGGCCCACTGGCTCGGGAACCTCCACTGTCAACTTGACCAAACAAGCTAACGGATCTTGGACAGGTCTGGTATCCGGCATTGCAGCCGGCACGGGCTACACGTTCACGATGTCGGCCACTGATAGCAGCGGTAACCCAATTTACACGGGCGCCGCCACCGCCGTCTCGGTAACGCAGAACCAGATTGTCGAAGTCGTTATTAATGGTCAGCAAACTGCAGCGGCCGCCGTCACGTCGGTCACACCTCCGGTCATCGACTCAATTCTCATTTCGTTGACCAACGTGGCGCTCGGCGCATCGGTCGCTTTGGCCGCAACGGCGCATGACGCCAACCCGAGCGACACGCTCAGCTATACGTGGACAGCGGGCGCGGGCACATTCTCAGCGGCGAACAGCAACGTTACCAACTGGACCGCGCCAAATACGGCTGGCACCTACCCCATCACGCTGACCGTCACGGACACGTCGAACAACACGTCCGCGACCGCACAGGTTAACATTTCCGTCAACGCCAACAATGGAACTGGCGCCGCTGATGTGACGGTGAGTCTCAATACCTGGCCGGTCGTCAATACCATTACGGGCACACCGAACTACGCAGTCAAAGGCGTGCAAACGCAGCTAACCGCCATTGCGACGGACGCTGACAACGACCCCATTACATACGCTTGGACGAGCAGCTGCGCGGGTACGTTCACCAACGCGCAGGTGCCCACACCGAGCTTTACGCTGAGCAGCAGCGCAACGAACACCTCCTGCACGTTCACCGTCAATGTTGCGGATAACCGCGGCGGCACGGGCACCGGCACGCTCACGCTACCGGTTGGGCAGCCTACGGCCGCCGTTGCACCGACTATTGGAAGAACTGTGCAGTCGTTGCAGCTCGTGGGCGCAACCGATACGGTCAGCTTGACGGTCAACGCCACCGATCCGCAG
>CAWIGY010000103.1:0-16134 GCA_963835565.1 uncultured delta proteobacterium | reverse complement strand
GGCTAGGAAAACGAACGGGAAAATAGAAGCAGTGCGCACCAGTGACAGATCGCCTACTAATTGCGCCGCAGCATAGGCGACGCCCGCGACCAGCACGATTGAGAAACCCACCGTGCCGACCATGCCCGGGCCTTTACCGAGCTTAGATTCGAGTCGCGATTCGATGACCGCAATGGGAGCTGTTTGCGTCGTAGAAGATATATCTGCCATGTTTCTCGGAGTCGCTAGCCCCCTCCTCAAGGCAGACCCTACGATCTTTCGGGAATCACGAGTGTGACACTCTCGTGAAACTCGAGGTCGCTTGTGGGGCATGGCCCACTTTCAAGCTCGAACGTAGCCCATTAGACCTTAACGCGCGAAACTCGTTGTCCTTGAGTCAACTTTTCGGATGCCGTGTTCCGGGTCGGGACCCGGAACACCAACACAATAAAAACGTCGCAACGAACCGGAGTGAAAAAGTACAGCACGCTGTACATTTTCACGGAGGTAGACGGTCCTCGCGCAGCGAGGAACGCCCGAAGGGCGTAGTGAACCTGCGGGTCACCAACGAAACCAAACGCACGGCGTGCCGGCATTTCAAATAGGAACGGCAAACATGGCACAGCCGGCTGGGAGGATTCCCGTTAGACTGAAGGCATATGCCCCAGGTGCTCTACCCGCAGTGTGTGCCTCGCGACAAGATGGCGTTCTCAATTTACCTTCGGCACATACTCGTCTAGCCAATCATTGGCCTTGGGATTTCCGGAGCCTTGCCAGGTTCTGAATGGGAAGGCATAGGCTATGCTAGTACCTTCAGTGATCTTGTCGATCTTAGCTAGGATCTGACCTGCGGGAATATTGCTAGGTACGGCGTAAGACGATTTCGCCACCATCACTCCATCCAGATCTTCCTCGAGATACTTGACTAGAGCGTCCCTGAACTGAGCATCGCTGCCATCGTGGGTTTCAAGGTCGAAGGTGACCAGAATTGCGGTTGGTCTTTGTTTTTCTAAGAACTTCCGGACAACTCGTAAGGCAATCTCTGCCACTTGCTTCTTTGACATTTCATCTTTTGCCATGCTCGAGATACTACCCGGGTTGCAGAGGTTTGCGCCTTATCCAGTGTTACCGGGGCAATATATACGGCTGGCCAGCTTGAAATATCGGCTGTTCGGGTGTAGCGGGCTATCGCTAAATCGTTTCAAGGATGTCATGAGCTGTTGCTTGTTCGGTGACGAATTGAGTCCAGGCTCACACCGTCAAAGTGCCGACCTCACCCGCCCAGACTCAAGAATCGGATGCAGCAGGCTCCGGCATTTTGCGGCGCGGTACCAGGGCAAACGCTTTCGAGTCCGGCACTGCGCCGCTCGAACTGCTCGATCGTTACACGCTGGTGGCGCCCTTGGGCAGGGGGGGAATGGCCGAAGTGTTTCTGGCGGCCTGCGAGATTGCTCCGCGGGTGCGACGTCCAGTAGTAATCAAGCGACTTTACCCACACTTTGGCGACGACCCGGCCATCTTGCAAATGTTTATGGACGAGGCCCGGCTGGTTTGTTGCTTGGAGCACGAGAACATCGTAAAAACTCTTGAGGTGGGTGTCATTGGTGGGCAGTGCTGCATCGCGATGGAGTACCTGGCAGGGCAACCACTCCAGCGCCTGATGCGCCGGACTTGGAGCTCGGGCGGGC
This sequence comes from uncultured delta proteobacterium, assembly GCA_963835565.1. Lineage (GTDB taxonomy): Bacteria > Myxococcota_A > Polyangia > Polyangiales > Polyangiaceae > FEN-1139. The sequence continues at coordinate 14,467 of CAWIGY010000103.1, read as the reverse complement.
TTCCCATCGAATTTGCGGTACACATCACTATTCGAGTTCTCGAGGCACTCGAGTACGCCCATGACGCCACAGATCATCAGGGCCGTCCCCTCGACATAGTGCATCGTGACATATCACCGCACAACATCCTGGTTACGAATAACGGCCAAGTGAAGGTACTTGATTTCGGAATCGCTAAAGCCAAAAGTCATGAAGGCCCCACCGCTGCGGGTCTCATCAAAGGTAAGTTTGCTTACCTTGCTCCCGAACAAGCCTACGCTCAGAAGGTCGATCGTCGAGCAGACCTGTGGAGCGTGGGCGTTGTGTTATGGGAGATGCTTTCCGGTAGGCGACTATTCAGAGCGAACAGCGAAGCTGCAACCCTGCACGCTACGCTGCGGGCAGAAATCCCGCCAGTGTCCAGGCTCCGCTCGGAGGTGCCTTTGGAGTTGGATAGAATTCTTTTGCGGGCATTGCAGCGCCACCCCCATTTGCGATATCGAAATGCCTCCGAAATGAAATACGAACTGCAGCTCTACCTCAGTTCGGCCCACGAAAGTCCCCACGACGCAGCGCTGGCGACCCTGATTCGTGAGCTGTTTCCCAATGAGATTGTGCAGCAGCGTCGCGTAGTCCACGAGCTGATGTTGGCCCGAGATAACTCTCTGCCAGAGACTACACAGGCGCCCACCAGCATGAGTGCAACACCGACTACCAGCGAAAACGCTATTTCGATGGAAGTCTCGCGCACCGACGCCACTTTACAGGAACTGACCAGGCGCCATCGAATTGTTTTTCGATCCATCCTGGTCGCTTTGTTTGTTTTCGCAGCGGGGGCCTCGTTTGTCGTCTGTTTCTTTCTGGTCCCGTTCAATCGTCAACCCGCACGCTTCCGAAACCAGCACCATTTCGGGCGCGACGCCGATGCCTGTGGTCTCAGTGATCGAGCGCGTTCCCGATATGACTAGTGATAGCAAATTGACGGATGCGAAGAAACCGCTTCCTGCCGGGAGCGCGACTACTGGTGGCACCGACACGACAGCTGTGCCCAATGCTAGCGCAACAGCCACGTTACCAGGGCCTTGGTCTGGAACCCCACCATGACTGCCATACAGGGATCCAAGCCAACGGGCGAATCGTCAGCTGCGGCCCCCAGCGTTGCGCGCAAACCCGTTAGAACTAGAACAAGGCGGCCGGCACACGACTACGGCATATAGGAGCGAGCCTCTAATGCATCCCCTCATTCTTCCCCGAAAAGCAAGCGATATGCCCAAAGCACGATTCAACTGGATTCGCCGGTGGCCGGGCTGTTTTGGACAAACCTAGCGCAAGTGAAGTGAATCCGACGTTTTGATTACATGGGTCAGCGGGTCCCGTCCCGCTGACTGCTTTTTGCGAAAGTAGTGCCAAGAAATGGGGGATTTCTCAGGGCTGCAATAACTCCACCAATCACCAGCGTGTGCACGGAGTTCAACGGCATCGTGCAAAGCTCCAAACAACTCTTGAAATCGATTTTGCTTCGAATGCACGATGAAACAATCGTAGTCACTCAGTTCCTCGTCGATGCGAAACTCTTCTGGTCTCCATTCTTCACCGCTATGCATCTTTGGAATGATCCCATCACGATATCGGACTACTGACTGCGGATACATCGCAAACGAGTAACCCTGGATTCCGCCTTTTTCCACCAGGTAGTAGGCTGGCAGATGCGTGAATGCGGGCAGGCCTGGCAACGCATGGCTGTCGGTGTCAAAGACGATGGGTCGCACTCGAAGCCCCCTGGGTAACGCGTCGATCAAGTTGTGAAAGTGCGATGTCTCACGATTGAACTCTGACAAGCGGAAAGCAAACAGACCGGTCCAAACTGCCGCGGCCGCCAGCAGCGTTGTTCGTCGTCGGAACGTCACGAAACGGCTGACATCGGTTCTCGGCCGAAACGCCAGGAGCGTGGCGGGAACCACAAGCATGGCAAATCGCGGCCAGAGCAGCGGATACCCGCGATACATCTCTGGAAAAGTGCAAAAACCGAGGACTACAAAGGCGCCGGGCAACAGCCGACCCAACGTGCGCACCGGCGGCCCAACAGCAAGCCCGAGCAGCAACAACAGCAGCGAACCATACACAACGGCAATAATGTCCTGTGCACCGGAACCAACCAGCATTGCTGGCAATGATATTAGCCGGCTAAAAGTTAGCTCCCACAAATCGACTCCAAGTCGTCTTGCCGCCGAGTTCGGCATCAGCCAAGCTGCTGCCGCGGAGATTGGAACCAGCAGCGGCAGAGCTCTCCATCCAATTGTACCCTTGCCAAAGATGAGCAATGGGCCAACGAACAACAGGGTTTGAGCGAAGGCAAAACCATGTGAAACTAGCACAGCCATCAAAGTGGCAATCAGCATTGTACCTCGACCCAGCGACGGACACGCGGCGTACCCCATCGCGAGCCCGATGCATAGAAAGATCAAGGGCAAGGCCACGACATAGCTGACGAATCCGAATAGAAAAGTGTAGCCGAGTGCGAGAGGTAGTCCCAATAAGGCTAGCCAGGGATCGTGACCTAGGCGCTTGCAGAGGAAGTGTAGCCCAAGCACTTGACCAACAACCGCCAACCAGACAACGAGCTTTAGCGCAATCATCACACCGAATGCAGTCGCGAGCAGCCGTGCAACGAGGGGCGCCATCAGATAAGGCGTGCGAAGGTTCAGAACGAATTGGTCGGTGTGGTACTCAGGATTCCCGAAGTTGAGCCAGAGTGCCAATTGAGCGGCGTGTTGCGGCAGATCGACCATCGGCAAATCGCGTACTAGTAAAAACGCCACGAGCAGCAGGCCTGCTATCGCCGCCTCGCCTATGACCAGCCGCCGTTCGTCAAAACCCGCTATCGGCACAATCGCCCCACGAAATCGAAATCCGGCACCAACCACCTCGGTCTCCACTTGGAGTTGAGCCGCCAGCACAAGACTGATTCGCAGTCTATGCCGAGGCGAGCAGATTGCCGATGTAAACCCAGCAGATGCGCAGCTCGAGTGGAAATGTTACGACAATGTCACACTGGGAAATCGCGGCGGAGACCGAGGTCCGCGCATAGACAGTCGCGTGGCAGCTCACCAATTCCGGTATTCGGGGATTCATTTTGATTTCGAAATTCGCGACCAGTTGCAGGGCAGCCGAGTGGAGTTTCGAATGCGTCAAATTACGGTGATCTTGGGATGAATTGAGAGTGCCCGCTTTTCACCGGGTGTTGGTAGGCTTGTTGCTTACAGCGAAGCGTGTGATTCCGGTCCGTAACCGAACGAACGTAAGGTTCACGAAAGCAGGGAAGCGTGTCATGAGACGGTTTAGCAAATCAACGGTGCTTGGACTGGCGTTGGCTGCGGCTTCGGGTTGCGGAATCAGTGGCGATAAGGGCCAGTCGGATGGCACCGGAGAGGTGAAAGTGGACGTCACGCTCCCGTCGGGCACAACCATCAGCACAGTCGCGTGGGTTTTGGACTGCGGTCCGACAAGCCCCGTGCCAACTCCTGGACCGTCACCATCAGACCGGTAATTGGGACGTAAGCCACAGCAATACATTCTTGGGTGCAATTAGTGGAATTCCACTGGCGGATTTCTGCACGCTCCAACTCAGCGCATACGACAGTGAGGCCGATACGTCCAAGCCCCCGAACTGCACGGGCATTCTGGACAATGTCTCGTCCGGATCTCAGTCGTTGATTGGCATGACTTGCACGGATCTCGGTAACCCGAATCAGCCGGGCCAACTGGCATCGATTAACTCACAGACCACCGTTACTACGACGACAAGCGGGAATCACATCTGTGCGGGTATTGCGTCCCTGACTTCGTCTGCTGGCCTCGAATTGAACGTGGGTTATTCCACGACGCTGACTGGTGCGTCCACGGATGGCACCTCTCCGTTGAGCTGGAGCGGCATCGTAACTGGAACTGGACCGAGCGTGACATTCACTTGCACTACGACGGGTAAATTCCCGATTATTCTGAGCGTCACGGACCCATTCGTGGGTGCCGCTGGTGCTACGTGCAGCCCGTCAACGCTAAAGACGAATCATCAATTGCACCAACCCAAGCGTAGATGGCTACCGGTGGTGCTCCTGCAACCGGTGGAAGTCCTGCGACGGGCGGCGCAGCAACGGGTGGCACACCTGCAACCGGTGGGGCACCCACGGGTGGAACTCCGGCAACAGGCGGCGCAGCGACGGGTGGCACACCTGCAACCGGTGGAGCCCCCACGGGTGGAACTCCTGCGACGGGCGGCAAGCAACCCGGGACGGGTGGCGATACGAATGCGACGGGCGGCAAGCAACCCGGGACGGGTGGCGATACGAATGCGACGGGCGGCAAGCAACCCGGGACGGGTGGCACCCTCGGGACCGGTGGCAAGCCACCCGCGCACGGGTGGCAGCACCAGCGCAACCGGTGGTGGCAAGTAAACCATCGACGGGTGGCTCGACTAGCTAGTCTACGCCCACAGCTGCTCACCGATGAATCAAACGGATGTCCTAGTCTTCTCACCTTGGCGTACCTCGTGGCCACGTGCTGTCATGACCCCCAGCAAAATAACGATCCCATCCATATCCGGACTATGCCCCCGGTTGTGCCTCCCAGGAAGTGAGTCACGGTTTTGGGGTTATAGCGGCACGTGGCCACGAGGGTCGGCGAGCTTCGAATAACGCACCGAAACTGGGTTGGAGGCGGCAAATATCACGAGCGCGCCATCGAACCGTTGCAAAGCTTGGGGACGATGTCCGACATGCGCTGGGTTGAACATCAGCTTGTCGGATGCGCTATGCGTAATTTTGATTGCTTTCGTGCCGTAAGACCCCGAGAACTACAGATTTGGCGAATGGTACTTCACCACCGGTGAGGTTCGACGTGTGCCGCTTTCGCTCGCGCTACCCCGTCGGCTAGTTCGAAGGCTAGGTGGGCCCGCTTCCGAACGAAAAGGCTAATCGCTCGACGATGTTAGTTACGACATCGAGCCGGTCGATAATGATAGATTCGCACTTGAATCAAAGGGCTCTGTTCGGTTATCTACACTCAAAATATTCTCGAGGCGGTTTCACAACGTCGTCACCATGAGGCCATATTCGCGCTGCTTAGCGTTGCTAGCTCGCCGCGATGGCGAAAAATCGCGCAAAGATTTCGCGTTCAAGGATTTCGTTGCCGATTTACGGCTCAGCGGCCGCCAGTCTGGCGACCACCGAGCAAACGGATCAGGTACAGCGGTTGCCGCGCTCGACAATCAGGCCTCTCAGAACGGCCGCGAGTACGTCGTCGTTCAACGTCTTATCAAAGACACAATTCGGCGACTGGGTTAGCTGTCTCACGCAACGCTATCAAGTCTTCGGCCCGAAGTCATCAGGCCGTCAATATTCCTTCGGTGTCATCCAAACCGCAGAGGACCTGGTGCTCAATTTTGAACAAGCGCCGCTCTCGCTTAAGAAATGCATCTTGCCACCACAGGAGTTGCTCTGCACGTACGAAACGAACGGCGAGTGCGTCCAAGCCGTCATCGAATCAGTGCCGACCGTGATATTGGGCGTACGCACCTGCGATCAGCATGCGATTCGCCTATTGGACAGGGTATTTACTCAAGGATATACCGACCAGCACTACCAGTCGCGACGTGAAAGCACGCTGATTGTGGGACTCGAGTGCTTGCGACCTTGCGGCGAGCAGTCCTTCTGTCACAGCATGGGAACCTCCAGTCCGGCAACTGAGGTCTTCGATCTGCACCTAGTCGATTTGGGCGAAGAGTACTGTTTCGAAATCGGCTCGGATCGCGGACGCGAGTTGGTTGCCGATTTTCGCGGCACTCTTCCGGCGAGCTACGCCGATCTACAGCGTCGCAATGAAGTCTTGCGCGATAAGCGGGGTAGTTTCCCCTATCGATTGGATTGCGACGTCACAGACCTGCCGGATCTGGTCGGTAAAGCGTCCGGAAGCAGCCATTGGGAGGAATTGGGCAATCTGTGCCTAGCCTGCGGGATGTGCACTGTGGTGTGTCCTACCTGTTATTGCTTCAATATTGAAGATCGTGTTGATCTCCGGCTGCAGCAAGGCAGCCGCTATCGATCCTGGGACTCGTGCCAAAGTAACCAGTTCGCCTTGATTGCAGGCGGTCATAATTTTCGTGAGAAGCAAGGCGCAAGGCAGCGTCACCGTTTCATGCGCAAAGCTAAATACCAATTTGATGCCACGGGTATGGTAGGGTGTGTAGGATGTGGGAGGTGCGCAGCGGCGTGCCTGGTACATATTTCCCCGATCAAGACATTCAATGAACTCTGGCGCTGCAAGCAGGTTGCCGATAGTACCGCTCGTGTGCCAGATTCGAAACGGATATGTCCATATAACGACAAGTGTGATGAATGACGGACTTGAAGCGAGCACAAATGCGCCAGTATGTTTTCGCAAGTCTAGGCGAGCTGCTGGTCCGAAACGCATCGAAATATCTGCCTAGGACTGGGGAGGCTAATCCTCATTTTCTTGGGCATTCGCCCGAACCCAAATTCGCTTCGCAAATTTCTAGTACATAACCCAGAACAATCGGCCATTGACTCGGCACCAGAGCCGCTATAAATAGTTGGTGCCGCTTCGTTCCGTTCTAGCGATTACCGGATTGTTGGGGTTCGTCACGCTGGTTGCCTGCGCACCGGCGCCCGTAACGGTTACAGCCAAGACCAATCTACGTGAGCCTCTACGCCAATCGGCCCCCACGCTTTTGCTGGTATCGATCGACGGCCTCATGCCAAGCCAGGTGCTTTTGGCGGATTCACTCGGCGCTTCCGTCCCCAACCTTCAACGGTTGGCGAGGGAAGGCTCTTACGCAACCGGTGTGCGCACGGTGGTTCCCAGCCTAACCTACCCGGCGCACACCACGATTTTGACGGGAACAAGCCCGGCGGTTCACGGTATATTATCGAATATCGCCTTTGATCCAATGGGCCGCAATCAGGAGGGCTGGTACTGGTACGCGAAAGATATTCGTTCTGCAACACTCTGGGATGCTGCGCAAGCTGCGGGGCTGAAAACGGCAAACATTTGTTGGCCCGTTACCGTCGGCGCGCCGATCGATTACAACTTCGTGCAGTACTGGCGCGCGACGCTCCCTGACGATGAAAAACTTTACAGAGAGCTATCCACTCCTCAGCTGCTCAATGAGCTGGCGGCACAGGTCGGACCTATTCCGTACGGAGCCGACTTTAGCCCGGAAGCCGACGAGATGCGGGTAAAATTCGCACAGTACGTGCTTGCGACGAAGCGCCCCTCATTCATGACCGTCTACTTGGGATCGTTGGACACAGTGGAGCATCGGGTTGGGCCTAACAGTCCGCAAGCCCTTTCAGTACTTGAGACAATAGACTCCCTGGTTGGACAACTTCGCAACACGCTCGAACTAGTGGCTCACGAACGGCATATTATTGCGGTCGTCTCCGATCATGGGTTTATCGAGTACCACACGGAAATTGAATTGGGGTCGCTGCTTCGCGAGCGACATTTCATTGAAATTGGGAGCGACAATCAAGTGGTTTCTTGGAAAGCAGCGGCTTGGGTTGCGGGCGGAACCGGGGCCATCCTGATTCATGCTTCGGCCGATTCCGAGGTTCGAGCCTCGATCGAAAGTCTCATTGGCGAGATGCGCGACGATCCCAAATACGGCGTAAAGAAAGTCTTCCGAGGCCATGAGATTGATGAATTGCAAGGGTTTAGCGGGGTCGATTTCGTAATCGCGCTGCGACCCGGTTTCAAATGGGGACGCAATCTGCTCGGCCCTATCTTGGTGCACCAAGCAGGAGGTACGCATGGCTACCTCCCGGATGAACCCGGAATGGACGCGGCCTTTTTCATGGCTGGGGCAGGGGTGACTAAGTCTGAATCGCTGGGGCGCATCGATATGCGCGATATTGCTCCAACTTTGGCGGCTCTTATTTCGCTGTCTTTGCCGCACGCTGAAGGCAAGAACCTGCTGACGCGTTAGCGAACGACCCCGGCAGCCCGGTGTGAAATATGCGGATTTTGTAACAACCGTGGCTATCGAGTGACGCCTTGTTAAGTCCACCCCATGCCTTTGCGCAGATCGATGCGTCTCGCCAAGTCCGGTCGAGCTGCATTGTCGGCGATCCGGCGGGGTTTGTTCATTGCCATCAGTAGCAAGTATCCCACTAAGGACCACATTAATTCCTTGCTGCGTTTGAGCAATAGGAACGCGGCTGCGACGCCTAGGGGTTCGGGCACACCGAATAACTGCAGCAGAGCCGCGTAACCGAGATCTTGTGCGCCCAGTCCTGCGGGACACAAAAAGCAATTTTCGGATCATGGACGCACAAACTTCAATCAAGCATAGAGTGCCAAAGTCCAAGCGCACGCCCAACAATGAGAATAGGAGCACGGTTTCCGCAGCTTCCCAGCACCAGGCCATCAGAAAGATCAATGTTGTCTTGGCTAGACGCCGTGGACCCAACGAACAGAATTCGGAAATTCGCAGGTCCGTTTGGAGAAATCCTGCCTTATGCAACGATAAAGCGGAACGCAGGGCTTTAATTGGCAGTCGTTTCAGCGTTGCATGTACTCGCCTGCATATATCACCCTGGCTCAGTAACAATCCGAGTCCGACAGCACTGATCAACAGCAGGAGCCAGGCGGCGGCCACCGCGGTTGACAGCAGGCGCCCAGCAGTCGAAGTGCGGGCGATGGTAAGCAGCGCCGGCAATCCGAGCAGAGCCGCCAGGGCAAAATACCCGCAATGGGCCACCAGCAGCAGCAACTTTCGCGAAGCCGTCCCACACACGGCATCCGAAGCAGTAAGCCGACACTGACTCATGAGCAGTCCAGGCTTGAGGGACTCGGCAACCACCATTCCACCGGGGCAGGTTTGGGTAATGCCCTCACAAGCCAGGCGAACTCGCAGCAACGCCAGGTAGGGCACCGAGCACTTGAGCTCTCCAAAAGCCGTTCTCCAAGCCCAGGTTTCTGTCAGCTGGGCCAGCACAAATGGCAACGGAATCAGCCAAACGCCAGCGTGAATTGTGCCCAGAAGGGCCACAGTTCCATGGAGATTCACGTTACGAAACGCCCACAGTGCGACGGCCAACCCTATTGCGGTCCCCATCCAGCGCAGGGCCCATGGCATTCGTCCCGATTGGCGCGCATGCATGGGACAATAACCTGGCAACCGTTAGTGCCACTGCTGTGCCAGTTTCGAAACGACTGTGTTAACGAGGCGACCAGTGTGGTGCACATCGAACATACACCCGAACGCAATTCGGGCCGTATGTTTTCCGAAGTCTAACCTAAGTGACATGAGACCGTCACAAAGATAGACGACCCTTTCACGACAGCACATTCAGGAATATCGCCCATGAATATTGCTGTAATCTCCGATCTCCACTTGGGTCCAGGTGACGTGTCCGACTGCTTCGGGCACAGTGATTCAGATTTTCTGCGGTTTCTCAGGAGATTGGAGGCTGACTTTGAGCGGATTGTCCTGCTGGGTGACATTTGGGAGACCTTGACCTCAATGTGGCCTTATGCACATCAGGAGGGGCTACGGCGTGCCCGGCAAGCCCACCCCGAATTGGCGAGTCGCTTCGAGCTCCCCAAGTATCATTATATCCACGGAAATCACGACATCTTAGCGGGCGTAGCCGAAGGCGCCCCTGAGGAGATGTTGATCGACACGGATGGCGTTCGGCTCTTATTCACGCATGGGCACCGTCATGATTGGATAATTCGCCGAGCACGCTGGCTCTCAGAATGGTGTGTGTGGTTGGGCGCATGGATGCGACGTGTCGGTCTTTCTGTTGTGTATCAATTGGGTAATTTTGTCGATTTAGCTATGAGTCGCCCCTGCGTTCACCCGCTTCGGGATAGCTTCAAGAATTGGGCTATTGACTTAGCGAAACATCGAAATGCCGACGTTGTCATAACCGGTCATACGCATCACGCCATGCGCTGCGACCAGCACTCGCGGTTGTACCTCAACAGCGGCAGCTGTACCGAGGGGCGCTTCTCATATCTAGCAATCGACACCAAAGCCGGCGTCTATGATGTATTCAATTCCGTAGGGTGTAGAGCGGCGGGTCGCTCCTAGCGATAATTGAGTCAGCGAAGTGTTGGTCGAGCCGCAAGGGCGCGGCTAGCGCTCAATAGCTTCATTGTCGTTATGTCGGGATATCCGCCATCGATTGGAACCGTCACTCTGAATGATCCCGTCGTCAGTTAGCCGGTCTAGGGCACTAAGAACGCGGTTTGTCGGCATACCGGTGAGTGTCGCTAGCTCTTGCCAGTTGAGCGCCCGATCCTGCTCGCGCAGGAACCAATTGAGCCGTTGCTCGTCGTAACGGTCACGCTCTTCTTGCGAGATGTGTCGTCTTGCCAATCCAAAACGCCCAGTTGCTAAACGAATGTCCGAGACTGCCTCGCGGCTCGTTGGAACCCGGACTCTACCTCCGTGATTGTGACGAATCAATGCGATTTATGGCGGACTTGTGACCCCAGTCAAGTTTAGACGGTCGGCCAATAAGTTAGAAGAACTACATAAACCACCCCAACTGGGAAGCTTCCAACGTAACGCCAGCATTATGGGTATTGATATCCCCATTGACGTTTCCATCTGGAAGGGTGAGCTTAACGGTACCGGCTGGGAGAATTCTCGTCAGATTTATCGTTTGCCAACCGTGGGCATCACGACCCGAAGGCCAATGTTGTCATTGTAATCTCCTTCGTCGAGACCGGCGCGGGCTGAGGTGTGTGTGAACCGTTCGGCGTTGCGGAAACTGCCACCTCGATAGACGTGCGAATCTTTGTCCGGTATCACCATCGCGGCGCCGTTGGTGGGGGCGCCTTGGTAGCTGTCCTGATACGAATCTTGGCACCACTCCCAAACATTGCCGTGCATGTCGTACAGGCCCCAAGTGTTCGGCTTTTTTTGCCCGACCAGATGGGCGTAACTTTCACCGACTCGGCTCGCATTCTCATCGAACCAGGCGAAGTCTTTCAGTTTGTTTCGGTCATGTCCGAAGCCATACTTCCCGGTGGAACCGGCCCGGCACGCGTACTCCCACTCTGCCTCGGACGGGAGCCGGTATCCGTGACCCGGATCGAGTTCGTTCAGCTTTTTTATAAATTGCTGCGCCTGGGGCCACGTCATTTGCGAAGCGGGATAATTGTCACCTTCGCGCACGTTCGCCGCGCCGGACCAGGGGTGAGTCCCCATTACCGTTTTCCACTGCGCCTGGGTTAGCTCGGTCGTCTGCATCCAGAACGAGGACGCGAATGTCACTGGGTGCGTGGGTCGCTCATCCTTGTTCTCGGGATTGCCCATCACGTAGCTTCCAGCGGGGATCTCGACGAATGTCATCCCGAACCGGTTGGTTACCGGGGAACTCGGCGCGGCTCGACGATTGCAATACGATGTCCCGGTTGCAATGCACAGCCCCAGTGCCGCCGCGACAAAAAATCCAAATCGGTTCGACATGCGCTAGCCCATACCTGACAACGCTGGGGACGGCGAGCCTAGTGCGTGCGCCGTCCCAAGCTTCGAATGATGCGTGGCCGCGGGGTTAGCGCCGGACGAACGCTGGTTGGCGCTGCCGGCGAGACAATGCGCTACTGCCGAGTGCCGCTAGCAGCCCGGCGAGCAGCCAAACCACGCTGCGCGGAATTGGTACCTGCGGAGGCGTGGCCACCGTCAACTGCAAGGTTGCAGTGGTGGTCTCTTGTTTCGAGTCGGTAACGGAAATGGTGATGGGATACGTTCCAAGTGCGGTTGGCGCAGTCCAATTGGTTGACGGCGCACTCGGGCTTGCGAAAACTCCAGCGGAAGCGGTCCACTTAAATGTGAGTGTATCGCCGGGGTCCGGATCATGGGCGGCCACGTTCAGGTTTACTACCGCCCCCGGAGCAACCGTGTTCGCGGAGGCTTGGGCCAAGTCGATGATCGGGACTGCGTCGGTAAAGCCCGCCGCACGTGAATCTTGTTGCGCCACGATGACAACCGACTGGGTTTGATTGGTTGTGATCGTCACGTTGTCCGTCTCGCCGTGATAGAGCTCGTTTCCACTGGAGTCAGTGGCCGACAGCGTGAACGTCCGACCCGTGCCGGCAGGGATGTCGCCAATCGTCGCCTGCCATCCATTGGACGAGCCCAGTGTTGCAGTAATTGGAACTGAAATGTCCGTGGCCGTAATTGAAACGGTTGCCGATGTCACATCTCCCGCGCCGAGGGCGGAAATAACTACGGAAGCCGAGCCCGTGGGACGATCGGAGGCGTCGCTTGCGGGCCCGCCGCAGCCGGAAGTGAGGAAAACCACCAATGCGCCCACCAGTGCCGCAGCCAATGCCTTCGTGAATCCAATGAGGGAAGCTTCAAATGGCAGGTGATTCATTGCCGATGTGCTTTCTGGATTGAGACTCGCGTTTCAGGAGGGTGAACGCCGCCCGCCCACTTGGGCTAGGCAGGCGACGTTCCGTTTGAATTGTGTTTTCGGAGTGCTGTTTTCGGGGCCGGGGCCCCGAAAACCAAACCAATCAAAACGTCGGAACGAACGAGCGGGTAAGAAAGGAAGATCTAAGGCACGGTTCGTCAACGCTTCTGGATGGATTGGCACGGCTAACGTAACAGGTTGGTTGGGAGGGGTTCCGTCAGTTATTGAACGATGCGACCGCGAAGTCGCTGTTGCTGTAATTGATAACGGCCCAAGCTATGTTGTTCACTGGATCGACGCCCCAGGTACCGGGTGTAACGTAGGCCGAAGTCCACGGACCTGAAACGAAGGTCTTGGTTACGCTACCGAAGTCCTTGTCCACGGCGTTGATCCAGTTACCGTTGGCGTCTTTGGTGGCAAGGCCAAAACTGCCCGGGCTGAGGCCCACGCTGGTGAAGTTGAGCGACAACACGTAAGTGTCCGTCTGGTCGCTGCCGAGCGTGCTCACGGTCACCCACAGGCTCAGGATGTCGCTCAAGGTTGCGCAGGTACCGGCGTTCCAACCGGTGTCCACGGTCTTGACGGGGTTGCGGCCGCCACCTTCGACGTTGGTGTTACCGTTGGTGCCACTGAGAATCTTCGCGGTCGTGGCCGCGAAGCTGTCCTGCACCGTGGTGTAGCTCGAACCCTGAGGCACCACGAACTCCTTGCCGTTCAGGCCGTAGCCGTACGACTCACGCTTGGTGAAGTTCATGGGTGGCGTTGTGGTGATAATCCACTCGGTTGAGCTCGAGTACGTTGGATCCATTTCCGCCGAATAGAAGTTGACGTTCGCCTTCACGCCGTCCACCGTGACGATGTAATAGCCAGCCGTGTAGAGCTCCTGGGCAATCGGTGTCTCGCGTGTGTGACCGAAGGCGGGCACGTCGTAGGTAACGTCGTTGGATGTGGGAGCCGGGGTGTAGAACTTGGAGCTGTCCGACGAGCAGATAATGTTCTGCACTTTGGCGGTGACTCCGTCCGTCGTGGTCACGATGGCGCGGTTATGCATGTGGTCGTGGCCGCCCATGTAGTAGTGAACGCCGTTGGTCTGCAGGCTTGTGATGAAGGTATCTTGGCCCGTCGGGTCTTTGCTCGGGTCGCTTCCGAACAGCGTGTCCACGTGGTTCTCCGTAATGAGCCCCTTGTGGCCGAACACGAAGGCATGACCACCGGCAGGCTTGCCGGCGAGCGTGGCGCTAATCCAGGGCTCCTGGGGTGTGATCTGGTAGTTGCCACTGGCCGAGGTGCCGGCTGCCGTCATGAATTGATCGAGCAGGACGAAACGAGCGTTGTTGTAGTCGAACGAATACGAAAGGCCGTCCCAGGCGGTGTTGCCCGTGCCAGTGAGCACTGAGGAAGGCTTGCTGAAGTTCACGCCCAGGGTAAACGGTGAGCCCGTGAGAGCGATCGGGTGGGTGTTCACGTCGTCGGGGTTGGTGGCGAAAACGTCCACTGGGGTCGAGTTCTGCAACCCGTTCAAGGTTTGCGGATACAAGCGCTTGAACTCGGTGGCGTTAGCGACCGAGGGCTCGTGGTTGCCGCGCAGCGGGAACAGGCCAATGCCGGCGTTGTAAAGGGCCTGCGTGAATTCCGCGCGCGCGTCAAGGCCGGCGGTGCTGCCGTTGTCCTGCAGGTCACCCACGTGAACGACGAACTTTACGCCCTTGGCGATGAACTGCGTGTTGAGCTGACTGATAATGGCAACTGCGGCTGAATTCGGGTTGTATCCGTCATCCGTCGCGATCCACTGCGTGTCGGCCATGACGCCGTAAGCCCAAGCGGTCGGGGCTGCCGGGGCAACGCCGAAGCAGCTCGAGGGCTTGATGCTGAATGTTTGTGTTGCTGCGGCACCTGAACTGTCGGTGACCATTGCGGTGACGAGCCAGCTCGCGGTGGCGCTTGCCGGCGGCGTCCAGACAACCTGGCTCGAGTTCGCGCTCGTGTTCGGCGTGCCGAGCGTACCGCCGCTTGCCAACCAGCTGAACGTCAGCGGCTGACCC
>CAWIGY010000102.1:0-15602 GCA_963835565.1 uncultured delta proteobacterium | reverse complement strand
CTGGTGCGGTTCGTTACGCCGGAACAGGCTGAAGCGCAACTGGAATTGCTCACCATTCATGCAGAAACTGTGTTGGAACGGCTCGGTTTGGACTACCGCGTGGTTGACTTATGCGCGGGCTATCTGGGCGCCAGCGCGACCAAGACTTATGACCTCGAAGTGTGGTCACCCTCCCAACAGGCTTATCGAGAAATATCCAGCTGTTCGTGGTTCATGGATTACCAAGCCCGGCGCGCTCAATTCGTTACCGTCCGCAGGCCAAGGCCAAGCCCAGGTTAGTGCACACCCTGAACGGATCAGGCCTGGCGATTGGTAGAACTTGGGTCGCGATTGTCGAACAATATCAACAAGCTGATGGTTCAATTGTTATTCCGGAGGTTTTGCGACCTTTCATGGGGGCAGACTTAATTACCACTGAATAGGCACGATTCGTGAGCCTCCCGCAAATAGCGGCAGGTGTCTCTTGCGTGCCGCCACGCCATTATTGTGGAAGTCTTTTCGGCATTCCGGCAGAAGGCGAATCACTAATCGCCAGATCGGTCGAGGTCAGCCACGGCTTGCCTTTCTTGATGATGTCTTTGCGGCACGTGGCTTCGGTTGCCGTCGCGAACCCATTTTGACATTCGATGCGCCCCGCGAAATCCCCGTTTTTCCCCATGGCCGCGCTTGGCACGCGGCAGCGACGTGACCAGCCGGCGAACTGAGATTTGCCGACGCACCACGGAGACATCCTCGATTACCACGCGGACACGATCGCCCAGCGAAATCGAGTCCCCTGATCGCAAACCGACGACACTCAATTCATTATCGGATAGTTCATACCGATCGGGCCCGAGCGACTCGAGGCGTACCAGAACGTTGACGTACGGTGTATCGAGCGCGACAAAAACGCCGGAGCCCACAATGCCTGTTACAGTCCCCTCGAATTCATCACCGATTTATCGCGCATTAAGACGGCGCGATAAAGATCGACGACTTCACGTTCCACTTCCATGGCCGCGCGCTCACGCACGCTCGCATGAGTTGCAATTCCACGCAGGGATTCAACGGCGGCGGGGCTGTTGTCGACTTTTACGCCCCGTATCAAGTTCTTCACCAAGCGATGGACGATGAGGTCGGGATAACGCCGAATCGGGGAGGTAAAGTGCAAATAGGCGTCGGATGCGAGCCCAAAATGTCCAATATTTACGATGTCATAGAAGGCTTGCTTGAGCGAACGCAACGCGATTGACTCGAGCACTGTTCTTCTCGGGTGATCCGCAATGCTGGCCAACCAGCGTGATAGTCCCAGTGGATCTTGCAACTGCTCCAAGTTGACACTTACGCCAAGCTTTTGAGCAACCAGGCCCAGTCGCTCCAGTTTTTCTGGATCGGGTGCGGCGTGCACGCGATAAACACCGAGCGACCGCCTTGTGCTTAGCCATTGGGCCACCAGCTCGTTGCCGAGCAGCATCAGCTCCTCGACCAATTGGTAGGCGCGCTTCACGCCCGGGTCGCGCGCGCGTCTTACGACGTCTACAGGCGCGCCAGTGCTTTCGTCCAATAGCACTTGAGCTTCGGGCAAGTCCAGTCTAATGCATCCGTCGCAAACGAGACTTCTTCAGCTTTCTGGCTAATTCGTCAAGGATACGCAATCCCGGGCGCAACGCTTCGGCCTGCACGCTGTGCGCTCCTTCAGCAGTAAAACCCAGGGCGAGTGCACCCCACCATAGGTGAGCATGGCGGCTGAACGCATGACGCCTTCAACGACCTCAAACGTAAGCAATTCCCCTTTTTGATTCAGGTCGGCTATCACACACAGGCAAAGTCGTTCCTTTTCAGGCAAAAGCGAGCACAAATCTGCCGCAAGTGCGCCCGGTAACATGGGGATGGCCCGATCGGGCAAATACAGAGTGCAGCCTCGGGCGCTAGCTTCGGCGTCGAGAGCCGTGTCGGGCTGCACGTATTCAGCTACGTCCGCAATTGCTATGTATGCACGGTAGCCCTTGTCGATGCGCTCGACCCACAACGCGTCGTCATGGTCTCGCGCTTCCTCGGGATCAATGGTGGGAAGAGGAACACTGCGCAGATCGCGACGTCCCCGTAACGACAATCGCTGCAAACGCGCTGCGGCGCTTTCAGCCTCTTGAATCGCGGCAGCCGGATGATCCTCCTCTATTTGTTCCGAGTAAGGATCTTGGCGACTTCAACCTTGGGGTCACCTGTCGGACCGAGTACGGTCAGCAGCGCTCCCTCGGGATTCTCTGCGGCCGAATCGGGAAAACGAGTAATTTCCGCTACGGCTGCGACGCCGTCTTGTGCTTGGATCGTCAACGGCTGAAGCACAATCGGTCCGCGTAGGCGGGCATCGTCCGGCTCAAGCCATTGGCTGTTTCTGCGGCGATGCAGCGTCCCGGCTACCCGTGGATTGCGCCGGATTTGAATGGACTCAATTTGACCTTCTACTCCGCGTGCGGTCTGATTGACAACGACTACGTTGACCGTGTCTCCGTGCAGGGCCGCTCCGATCCCATCGGGTGCTACGTATACATCCGGGCGACCCGCCGCCACAACGAAACCAAAGCGCCGAGGGTTTGCAACCAAAACACCAGTCCAACGTTCGCGTTGTGGGTCTGGACGAGTTTTCAAAGTGAATCGTTGCCCTGACCGTCGAATGGCTGCTCCTTCTACACATAACAAACCAAGCAAATCGAGCAGCCGTGAGTACTGGCTCTCTGTAACGTCGAGCTGTTCCGCAATCTCACGAGCGTGAAGCGGACGCGACGCGCCGGCAAGACAGGCTAGGATTCGGCCCCGCGGGGGAAGTGGTCTTGGCATGGGCAACTCGTAGCGCACCCCGGTGATTTTTACGGCAACAATCCGTTGCCCGAGTTTCATCCAGCCCTTCGAACGGCAGTCCCAATGCCACTCTTGAGTGGAAACTGGCACGCTTGCCCCCCTGTCGATTGCCGGGTTCCGGCAATGTTGGAATGGGCCGCTCTCCCGACTTTCCCGAAATCGCTCTGATGATAACCTGATACGGATGCCCCTCGAATCAGACGACCCACTCAAGAACATCGTGAATCAGCGAAGCCCCACGTTTCGAATCGAGTAGCAAACGTTGTTCCCCTCGAGGTTTTTCAGGCCCTTCCGAAGACGGATCTGCACGTACATCTAGACGGATCCCTTAGAATTCACACAATTCTCGAGATTGCTGAAACTCAAGGATTGCGGCTGCCTGCCACGGATGAAAAAGGGCTATTTGACGCTGTTGGATGTGGCAAAATCTTCGGCAGTCTGGTCGAGTACTTGCGCGGCTTCGAGATTACCTTGCAAGTAATGCAGAGCGCGGTTGCCCTAGAGCGCATAGCATTTGAACTCGCGGAAGATGCGCATCAAGAAAATGTTCGCTACATGGAAGTGCGCTACGCACCCTTACTTCATACCCGCGAAGGTCTGAAGCTAACCGCCGTCGTTGAAGCCGTTCTCGATGGATTGGGACGCGCGCGCGAAACCTACGGCATCAAGAGCAATCTTATCTTGTGTGGAATTCGCAATATTTCGGCGGAATCTTCCTACGCAATGGCCGAACTTTGTGTCGCCTACAAGAATCGTGGAGTTGTAGGTTTCGATTTGGCGGGGGCCGAGGCGGACTTCCCTCCTAAGCATCACCGGTCGGCATTTCAGTTGGTGCGTGACAACAATATCAATACCACAATTCATGCGGGAGAGGCCTACGGACCCCAGTCTGTGGCGCAAGCAATTCACGTCTGCGGCGCACACCGAATAGGGCACGGTGTAAGGCTGCGTGAAGACGGGGATTTGCTGCACTATGTGATCGACCATCGTATCCCCTTGGAATGCTGCCCATCGAGCAACGTACAAACCGGAGCTGTGAGGGATTTATCGCTCCACCCGCTCAAGCTCTATTTTGACCTGGGTCTGCGGGTGACCGTCAATACTGACAATCGACTCATTACGGACACGACGGTCTCGAAAGAACTCTGGTTAGCTCACTCTTGCCTGGGTATTCCCTTTCCTGATATCAAAGCGATTGTATTGGGTGGTTTTAAGTCCAGTTTCCGCCCATTTCACGAGCGACAGGCTGCAGTACGCAAGGTAATTATTGAGATGGACCGTTACGACGATAATGGCAAATTGAAACCAATTGCGCCCGACGGAGAATCCGGGACGCCACGGGCACGGAGTTCGGCCAAGTTGACCTAAACTAGTTCCCGGCGAAAAACTTGCAAGTCTTGAAATGTGCTTAGCAATCTGCCACACGCAGGGTCGGGCCCCTGCGTGCCAACGCGAACAAATTTTTCCGGAAAGGCATTGAGAATCGCTCATTTTGGAAGAGATTAAACTCAACGGTACCGTGAGAAATAGAACAAGAAAAGTTAACGAAATGCCCGAAAGTTTCCGCATAAACGCATCGTTCGCCAGGAACTAACTAACTACGCTTCTCTTGTCGGACTTGCCCGATCAGAGTTCCAGGCCCTTGCGCACATTGCCGCGCATAAATCGCTCGAGTTCGTCCACCGCACGTTCAACATCGCGCGAGTCCGAATCCGGGAGCTTTATCAGAAACCGCACGTAGAGATCGCCCACGTTCTTCCCACGGTGGACACCCTTGCCTTTGAGACGCAGGATTTGTCCACTTTGAGCGCGTCTTGGAATCGTTAAAGTAACGGAACCTTCCGGAGTGGGCACTGGAACTTTGGCGCCACGATATGCCTCTCCGACGGTAATTGGCAAGTCAAGGTACAAATCGAGATCTCGCCGCTCAAAATGTGCGTGAGGGCGCACTCGGATGGCTAATACCAAGTCCCCCGCCGGCCCACCAAAGGGTCCCGGCTGACCGCGTCCCGGAACGCGAAGCCGATCGCCGTCGGTCGCTCCAGGGGGAATTCGCACCGTGACCGGCTCGCCCCCATTTTGAAGCGTCAAAGCGACCTCGGTACCACGTACCGCTTGAGGGAAGTCGATAGTGATTTCGCTTGCGACATCTGCTCCTCTCACCTGAGCCCCACCGCGACCCCCGCCCTTGCCAGAAAACATGTCTCCGAAAAGATCGCCGAGGCCACCGCCACCGGTAAATATATCTTCAAAGCGAAAACTACCGCCGGAAGACCGATTAGAGCCAATGCCCTGCGATGCCCGCTGGTAGGCGCGCGCGGCCTGCACATCAAAACCCTCGCGCAGCGCGGTTTCCCCAAATTCATCATAGAGTGCGCGTTTCTTGGGATCGCTCAATGCCTGATATGCGCGATTCACGGCCTTGAACCGTGTTTCGGCGCGCTTGTCTCCCGGGTTTTTGTCAGGGTGCAACTTTGTCGCAAGCTTTCGGTACGCCTTTTTAATTTCAGCTTCGCTTGCTGTTTTCCCAACCCCAAGCTCTTGGTACAAGTCAGCGGCCATAGATTTCCTGCTAGTACTCTTAGTGTCAAAAAGTTACCGCTTTTGAGCGAATGCTCCAACGGTCACATGACTCACCGCCGGGCCGGATATGACGGTACCTGCACCGGCAATCGTCTTGACCCAAAGCGCGAGGGCCCCGAGGCTGCAAAGCGCCCAGCTATTTCGGCAGAACAGGCCTCACAGCGATTTTCCAACATATTCCATCCGCATAACCGATATCCGTCGCGACGAATGGCAGCAGTACCGCAACGGGGACAGTAAGTGGTTTGTCCCGCCTTGTCCGAGATATTTCCCGTATACACGTAGTGTAATCCCCGCGATAGCGCCTGTTCACGAGCTCTCTGACAAGATTCAGGAGAAGTTGTGGGTACATCCGTGAATCGATAATCGGGGTGAAATGCTGTAAAGTGCAGCGGGACATCCGGACCCAGCGCTTCCAAGACCCAATTGCTCAATCGATAGATATCTTCTATACTGTCATTATGGCCAGGTATCAGCAAGTTTGTCAATTCCAGCCACGTTTGTGTCTGATATCGCACGTACTTCAGCGTTTCGAGGACCGGCGTCAGCTCAGCGGCGCACAGTTTGCGGTAGAATCCCTCGGAAAATGCCTTTAAGTCGATGTTGGCGGCATCCATTACCGAGAAGAATTCCTCTTGTGCCCCTTGAGATATGTAGCCTGCGGTGACCGCAATAGTGCGAATTCCCACGGCGTGACAGGCGCGCGCGGTGTCAATCGCGTACTCGGCGAATATCACGGGATCATTGTAAGTAAAAGCAACGGCCGAACATCCCCAAGCCGCGGCAGTTTGTGCAATGTCCTCGGGCGAACCGGGGCTGCTTATTCTAGCAATATCTTTGGCTTTGGAGATATCCCAATTCTGGCAAAATCGACAACCTAAGTTACATCCGGCGGTTCCGAAACTCAGAACCGACGAGCCTGGGAAAAAATGAACAAGGGGTTTCTTTTCCACGGGGTCGATGCAGAACCCCGACGCTTGGCCATAGCTGGTGAGCTCAATGTGTTCGCCGACGCGTTTTCGAACAAAGCAAAAGCCCCGTTGTTCGTCCAATAGCTGGCAGGCTCGCGGGCAAAGTGTGCATAGCAGCCGTCCATTTTCCAACGGATGCTGCCAGCGACCCCAGGCTTCTGCCGCAACTTTAGGCATCATGGGTCAAGTCTACAGGTCTTTGCGTCCGTGAAAAGCTTCGATAACTCGCCGGGGCCGCTTACACCCACCCTGGCCCCTGTGCTAAGACTCGCGCGCCTTGTTCGACGCCCTCATAAAAGGTTTTCGCGAAGCTCAGAACCGACTGGCTGGGCTTACTGAGTTAACAGCCAACAATGTTCAGCCGGCGCTGCATGAAGTGCGGCAATCACTCCTCGAAGCCGACGTGGAGCTGGGAGTTGTAAAGCGGCTTCTAGCGCGCATTGAAGACAAGGCTGTCGGGCAAACGGTTCAGACGCGTGTGAAGCATCAGGGTGCCGTGCATCGAGTCACGGCGGGTGAGCAGTTCGTAAAGATTTGCCACGACGAACTGATCAACATGATGCAGTTTGACGGAGCCCCTCTGCGCTTCGGGTCTGAAGGCAAGACTTCAATAATGATGGTGGGTCTGCAAGGTTCCGGCAAAACAACTACCGCGGCCAAGTTAGCACGGTTTCTCAAACGCGACGGCAAAAGTCCACTGCTTGTGGCGGCCGATTTGCAGCGACCGGCGGCCGTTGAACAACTTCAGGTGCTTGGCCAGCAGATAGACGTTCCCGTCTTTTCACTGCCTGGGGAGACTCCGGTTAACGTATGTCGTTCGGCACCCGCATATGCCAAGAAGGCCGGATGCGATGTCATCGTGTATGACACCGCGGGGCGTCTTGCTGTTGACGAACCACTGATGCAGGAATTGGGCGACATCAAAACAGCCGTGTCGCCGGATAATATTTTGCTCGTGGTTGATGCTATGATCGGACAGGACGCCGTGCGTACGGCGAGAGCCTTCAATGAAAGGCTTTCGATATCTGGTGTTGTCCTGACGAAACTTGATGGTGACGCGCGCGGGGGCGCGGCGCTGAGCATCAAAGCGGTAACAGGGGCCCCCGTAGTTTTCGTGGGTGTTGGTGAAACTACCGATAAGCTAGACGTGTTTCGCGCCGAAGGTATGGCAAGCCGCGTTCTCGGAATGGGGGACGTTATAGGCTTGATGCAGGACTTTGAGCAGGTCGTGGATCAAAAACAGGCCGAGCAAGATGCCATGCGCCTCATGTCTGGCCAATTTACTCTGCAGGATTTTTTGAATCAAGTCCGGATGATTCAGCAAATGGGATCATTGAAAGACCTCATGGAAAAAATCCCCGGCCTTGGCTCGATGATGCCGCCCGGAATGGCGATTGACGACAAGGAGCTCGTTCGCATTGAGGCGATGATACAATCGATGACTCAATCGGAACGCGATGACCCAAATTTGCTAATTCGCGAACCTGGACGAGTAAAACGTATTGCACGTGGTTCCGGATCCGAGGAAAATGGAGTCTCCGAGCTCGTGCAAAAATTCCTATTTTTGCAGCAAATGATGGGTGGTTTCGGACAGAATCTAGGAATGCTGGGAAAGATTCCCGGTATGAAAGGTTTGGCCACCGCGCGACATCTGCGTCGGGCGATGAAAGGGGGAGCCGGGTCGGGGCCTCCGGGCATGCCCGGCACCGGGATGCCAGGGATGGGTCTACCCGCCATCGGACTCCCCGGTATGGGGATGTCAGGCATGGGAATGCCAGCGATGTCAGCTTATGGAGCGGGCGCTCCTGAGGAAATTTCCCGGATGCGGCCCGCCTCCAAGGCGGAACGTAACGCGCGGAAGAACTCGCGAAAACGTGAAAGAGATGCTCGAAAGAAGAGCAAGGGAAAGAAGTAGGCGAGGGGACTACCAACGTGCCGAACCATTCACTGAGTGCATGCGTGGTTATGGCCATTGGGATATTCCTCACTATTGGCTGTCGCTCAAAAGCAGAGGAGCCCCGCCATGAGCAAATGCCCAATCCTAAAGCCATCCATTTACCCTAAGAACCGCGCCGCCAAAACCCGGTCAAGTTCCAGAATTAAAGTGTACCGCAGATAGGATCAAGCACGCACGTCACAATCGACGGAAATCTTAGCGAACCCTGTTGGGCGGTTTCCGCAGACACCGGTGATTTTGTAAATGTCGGAACCGGCGCGCACGACGAAGGGCTTGGGGTAGGGGGTCGTGCATACCTACTATGGAGCCGCGAAGCGTTGTTTATTGCTGTTGACGTTCGCGACGCCGATATCAAGGGGGACTTTGAGAAAGACGCGGTCGATCCCCACCTTTGGACTGAGAATACGGCGGAAATCATGATTGATCCGGATGGTGACGGGGACAATCGTGATTACTACGAAATACAAATAGGCCCGCAGAACTTGGTTTTCGATTCGCAATTCGATGATTATAATCAGCCGCGCGTTCTGCCCGCGGGTCCCTTCGGGCATCAGGAGTGGACTGCGCATCTCACGAGTGCCGTGGTCGTTCGCGGGACTTTGAATAATTCAAACGATCGGGATCAAGGTTATACGGTAGAAGCTAAGATCCCATGGTCCGCTTTCGACAAGGCCAAGATAATTCCGCCGAGACCGGGTGATCAGTGGCGGATGAACTTCTACGCCATGCGGAACAACGGGGGTGTGGCCTGGTCGCCCATTTTGGGATAAGGCAATTTTCACAAAGCTTCACGATCGGCAAAGTCACATGGGCCGGGCCGATCGCAAACACAGCAAGACCGCCGGATGCTGGTTCGGCGTCGCCCTGACATGTCCCCGATGTCGGAACAATCTTGCGAAGCAATCGTTGTATGACGTATGTGGCAAATTCAGCCAGCTTGCACGGGGGAAAAGCCATGATAAGAAGGTATACATTCTTGTCAGTTGACGTTCCTATTTGGATCTTGAATTCCGATCGAAATGAACGACGGCACTGTGCCGTTTATTGAGTTAACCGTCGTCTTTGAAGGTCTAGTATTGGAAACCGAGCGTGGCCCACACCGAGAATTCAGGTTACCCCCAACAAGTTATTCGCCAGCGCTACCGTCTAGAAAGGATGGTCGGACGAGGCGCGATGGCCACGGTGTGGGTGGCGCGCGATCTGCGCGTTGGCGATTGCGTTGCGGTAAGCTTCTGGCAACCCCGTTACTCGGTGATTCCGAAGCGCGCCAGCGCTTTCAGCGTGAAGGGGAGACAGCTACTCGCCTTCGATCGAAGTTCGTAGTCCGCCTGTTCGACTACGGCGAAACCAGTGAAGGAGTGCCGTTTCTCGTGATGGAGCTCTTGCACGGGCTGGCTTTGGAGGCATACGCGCGAAGGGTGGGGCGCATGCCCATGCGCCACGCTGTCCGTTTTGGGGTGCAAATTAGTCGAGGAATTGCACATGCCCATCGGAGAGGAATCATTCATCGCAATCTTAGGCCGGCGAAGATTTTCCTGCATAGTGAGTCTTCGGCCAGCCCTGATGAAGTTACGCTCAAGATTCTCGACTTTGGAGTCGCAAAGATTCAGGACACCGCAGTTGATTCCGCGGCCTCAGTGGCTTCACGTCCCACCAATGTTGTGGGCACTCCGATTTCCACCGCTCCTGAGCAATTGCAAGGACTTCGTGCAGTTGACCATCGCGTGGACCTTTATGCCATTGGGATGCTCGTCTTTACGTTGTTGACGGGCAAGCTCGCTTTTGAGACCGATAACGGGTCTGACTTGTTGTCGGCGATACTCACTCAACCCTTGCTCAGCTTGACGAACTTGGTTCCAGAATTGCCACCTGCGCTTGACGCTTGGTTTCAGCGAGCCTGTGCAAGAAATCCCGACGACCGGTTCTCACGGGCCAACGACCTGGCGATGAGCCTTCATCAAGCGGCCGGTTTCGAAGGTCCTTTGGATATTCATTTAGAGCCCGGGATGCTCCGTGGTGCCCGAAGCTGTAGTGCTGGATCTCGAAGCCAACAGCGAAATACCAACGCAAAGATGGATTCCCCCCGCGGAAGATCGATTTGAAAAGTCCCTACCCTCTGCGTCCTAATCGCTGAGTACTTTCTTGGACTTCGGAGTTCTTCGCCGACAGCTTGATCAATTTTCTGCGTTTAAGTTGGTCTTACCGGGCTTTTTCGGTCATCGAATTCGATAGCGCTGCCGAATGATTGCTTCATTCTCAGCGCAATTTCGAGTTAATCGACGGGACTTCCCCAGCAATCGTTGGGCGTTCTGAGCCATTGCTGCGGATTGAAGGATTGACTCCGCAGAGGCATCCCAAATCGCGGCATCCTCCGGTGCAATAGCCACCGTATGACGCGCGAGATCGATCAGTTCAATCGCTTTCAAATGCCCGTCATAGGCGTGAACACAGACGGCTTGCAGTTGGCAGACGTCTTCGCTTTTGCAAGGCAGCGCTCGCAATCGATCCAACCACAGTCGCTTGTCGTGATTCGAAGAGAGACGTATCATTTCGACGGCTCGTGCGATCTGTGCGGTAGTTCCGAGGGCCTCCGCGTTATCGGAGTGACGGCACGACACAAAAATGAGAATAGCCGAAATGACTGCCAGCGCGCTGAAACGCGCGCGCGGTCTGCAAATTTGCCGTGAGATCCTCCGAAGTTTCGAGAAACCCTCATCAAAAGACGATGCGCAGGGTCGGGTCCCTGCGCGCTAGCACGAACAAGTATTTCCAGAATGGCACTGAGACTTGGGCGTTTTTGCACGGGACGGCCTTAAGTGAAACGCGCGAAATTGGACAGCAAAGATAGCGAATTACGCACAAATTGGGACGAAGCGCCGTGTCCGGCGAGAACTAAAAAATCAATTTCGATTTAAGTTAGTCGAACGTCCGTGGAGGCGGGCCCAATTGAATTCGCTCGCCAAGATATGAGCCCACCAATGTAAATAGCACTCCCACGGCAGCCAATAATACATACATAAATGAGGGCATCGTCTTGACGGTTTGCGTTCGAGCCAGCCATATCGCAGTTGGCAGTGCCACGAGAAACGCGGACACGACGGGCTCAATAAAGGTGCGTCCCGGTGACACCAATCCGACCAATATGCCGCCAGCACACCAGACGGGTATCGCCACCACCATGCCTGCCGAACCCTCGAAGTCGAACGCTGGCAATACCATGGGGACTCCAAATACGATGGCTGCTGTCAGTACGCCCATGATGCCGAGTGAAACCACGAACCAGAGAGGACTGAAGCCTTCCTGCTGGTAGCGTCGGTCAATTTCCTCCTGACGACTTAACGTGCGCTTGGCTAGGTTCTCAATCTTAGCGCCGCAAGAAACGCAACGGTCGTTCACAAGCGGCAAAGTGTTGCGAAAACCACAAGATGGGCAGACGATGGTCTTAGCTGGTGCCATTGGTTCCCTCGGGGTAGCATCCTAGACTAGCAAAGATGGTCTACGGACGGGAACTCCCCGTTCGTTACTTGGCGTCGGTCACATTTTCCAGGAACCTGCCCGCGCGGCGCTTGTCAGAATACATTGTTGCCATGCCGCAAGATGAGTTGAGCGAATGCGAGCGCTATAATATGAGCTTGGCTGAAAGTCCGGATCCCGAGCTAGTAGAATTACCTGCGCCCAGACACCCCTGGCGGCGGATGACGATTCTCACGCTCTTGCTTTGCTTCGGAGTAAGTTTGGCCCTTTATTGGAGCTGCGCAGTGAACTTGGCTACGCGATTCGGTCGGGTCCGCCTCAATCGGTCGGCGCATTGGCGGTCCTGTCGCCGGGTCACCCCATTTCCAATCACTGGGTGCAAGCGGAAGCTGATCTCGAAGATCACGGAGGTATTCGCTATGCACGTCCATTTGAGTCCGACACTTTTCGACTGGTTCCAGTGCAAGGAAATCATCGGATTTGGGTTGAAATACGCGTTCCAGCTGGCTTTGAAGACGACCACTTTGTCCCGCCGACTTCGTTTGTTGGTCGCCTAACTCCCGTGAGTTCGTTGGGAGTAAGGTATTCTGCACTTCCGGGGGCAGTCCTACATGCTGGCTGGCCAAAAGGCCAATTGCCGGACGACGCCTGGATACTGATTGACGGTGAGTCACCCGAAGCAATTCGTTGGGTGCTTGCATTAGCGTTTGTTCTCGCCGGTTTCGCTGGGTTCAGCCTTTGGGCGACGACCGCCGCCTTGCGTCCGGCGCGCTCGAACTCGATTCGCGCAGACACATTCGCGGAGGGCAGCCGGAGGAGCCCACGACGTCGAGGTGCTATGACCCGCCGCGATATGGCCATTACGTATCGTGAAGCCGGCGTTGACATCGACTCGGGCGACGCATTGGTCGAACGAATTAAGCCAATTGCCAAAAGGACGCGAATACCTGAAGTAGTTTCCGACATCGGGGGTTTCGCGGGGCTGTGTGCCGTTCCAGCCGACATTGACGAGCCCTTACTAGTTAGTGGCACGGATGGTGTCGGAACCAAATTGAAATTCGCATTTGCCACCGGATGCCACACTACGATTGGGCAAGACCTCGTAGCGATGTGCGTCAATGACATCATCATTTGCGGAAGCAAGCCCGTTGTTTTTCCTGGATTACTTCGCGAGCAGTCGCCTGGACGGGGCAATCGCGGAACAAGTAGTCTCGGGCATCGCCGATGGCTGCATTCTTGCCGAATGCGCTCTGCTCGGCGGGGAGACTGCGGAATTGCCAGGAATGTACGCCGACGGCGAGTATGACCTGGCTGGTTTTGCTGTCGGTGTCGTGGCTCGAAGATCAATGCTTGGTTTCGAAAGGGTAAAAGTGGGTGATAAATTATTGGGAGTTGCCTCCAGCGGACTGCATTCTAACGGATACAGTCTCGCTCGTCGTGTGATTGAGGAAGAGTTGAAACTAGGTTGGGATGCACGCGTGGACACTTTGGATGGGTCAGTGGGCGAAGTACTTCTGACGCCAACGAGGATATATGCCCGTGCCGCCAAAGCGATGCATGCTGCAATTGGGACTGATCTGCACGCGATGGCGCACATCACGGGCGGGGGAATACCAGGGAACTTGCCCCGGCGTGTTGCCCGCTGGAATGACGGCTCGCGTGTGCATGCCACAGATTCCCGAAGTGTTTCGTCTTATCAGTGAGGGAGGCCCCGTCGAACTCTCGGAAATGCGCCGTACGTTCAATTTTGGGTGGGTTTGGTCGCTCCGCTTGCGTGAGTTTCGACTGATGCAGCAAAAGCGGCACTTGTCGGCGCAGGTGAAACGGTTTTCGATTTCGGCGAGGCCAGGCGTTCCCCAATTGCGAGCCCACTGTTGAATTTGTTTGAGGCAAACGTGGCGACAACAGGCAGACCGTAGCCAAAAGATCGCGATTTGCCAGCATGACTACACGCTACTATGACGCAATTATTCTTGGCCGCTCGCTGGGCGTTTTGGCTGCTGCGGCACTTTTGGCTCGTCGCGACTTTCGCGTGCTAGTCTTGGGTCAAGACGGGCGACCCTGTGACTATCGCTTCGACCGCTTTCGCTTTCGTCGCCGCGCATTCACGTGGTTGGCGGGAGCTTCACCCCCTTGGTTGCGACTACTGCGGGAACTCTCGCGCAAAGTCCGCGTTTTCGCCGGCATCTGATACCCCTCGACCCCATGTTTTGCGCCGTGCTTCCGCAAAAGCGTTTGGAATTGCCGCCAGACCTCGAACTTTTCTATAAGGAGATTGAGCGCGAGTTTCCCGAAGTTCGACAGATTGTTGATGAGCTCTATGCGTTGTTTGCTGCAGCGTCAACGCGGCCGCCGATGAAGTCTTCGAGCGCGACGCGGTGTGGCCGCCCGGAACCTTTTGGGAGCGGCTCCAAACCGGACATGCCGCAGCTGGACTGCCCCTGGTTGGTGCCCAGAAGGTCTCTACGTGCTGGCCCGGTTCCCCACCGGACATCTATTTCGGTGAGCTTGTCACACTTCCCGCTGAATTTGCATCACATTTGGCTTTGCCAAGCAGGGCAGGCGCTTTATTTGCTCTGGCACGATTGCATGGAGCTTGGGCGCGGGGATTTTATGCAATAGACCGCGGTGAGGACGAGTTGACGGAATTCCTGATCGAAAAGAATTGAGGCTCACAGCGGCCTTTGTCGTTTGAACCCGCCTGCCACCAACCTTGTGGTGGAACGGTTAGCAATTACCGGCGTAATTGAGGAGGGTGAGGATCGTCCTACTGGAACAACCAACGTCATATCCGACCTCACGGGAGAAGCCATTGCTGAACTTGCAGGCGGGCAGGGAATCACGGCAAACGCCCAAAAACAATGGCCGCGGCTTGTTCCAACAGCAAGCCGGTTTACCATGTCCCTGTTAGTGCATCGGATGGCCTTGCCGGAGCCGCTGCCGGAAGAATCGTTTCTGGTGTCCGCTCGTTCGAATCGCGTTGATCCTCGACGTCCTGACGTTCACCTGCAACGATTTGATCTGAATCGATTCGAAGATGGTGCTCCAATGGAACCCGGGCAAGCGATGCTCGTTGCTGAACAAACCAGACCCCTGTCGCGGCGTCCTAACCTTGTATGAAGCCCGAGAAGCGGTGCTGACGACATTGCGCGATCACTTGCCATTCATCGATAACCATCTTGTCGCCATCGACTCAGTCTACGATGGGCTTGCACTATGGGATTACTCGGCAGGAACACGCGTCGAGATCGACCGTGTTCACTGCAAAGAAACTTCACCGGGCGGCGAGCCGATGGAGCCCATTTGGATGCCACAACCTGCCGGCTTTCTAGGGCTTGCCGGGGGAACCTCTGCGCGGTCCAATTGCGGGCACTTTTCTCGCTGGCAAGACTGTCCTGCCTGCCCTTGGACAAGAAGGCGAATTGCTAGCCGGCGCGAGCGTAGCACGGCTGATTACCGACAAACACGGGGGTTCACAAAGAATGCGACGGCAGATGTGGTCCCGAATCGAGACCGATTAGCGTACTTATGGCGTGAGACTTGATGCAAATGAGTCAACTTTTCCCGATGCCGTGTTCCGGGTCGGGACCCGGAACACCAACATAATCAAAACGTCGGAACGAACTTGCGGGTCACCAATGAAAACCAAACGCACGGCGTGCCGGCATTTCAAATAGAAATGGCAAACATGGCCTGACCGGCTGGGAGAATTCCCGTTAGATTTTTCGCTCGAATCATCGCATCAGAGAAAGACAGCCTTATCCAGGTGCAAAACGGCC
>CAWIGY010000101.1:0-26525 GCA_963835565.1 uncultured delta proteobacterium | reverse complement strand
AAGGCAGCTTAACCTTTGTGTCAATGGCCTGTTGCGCCTCTTGCACGGTCGATTGAAGATCCCGGTTGCGTACCGAGAATTTCACGGGTGAGTACCGCTTCACATCCTCACGGTAGATGACCGAAGGTCCTTCTTCCTTGGCAATCTTTGCCAATTGCGAAAGCGGAATGTGTTTTCCGTCGGGCGTCGGTACGGTAATTTGTCGAATCGCCTCTACCGTATCTCGAAACGGCTCTTGCCAGCGAATCACTAGATCAAATTGCTTTTCGCCTTCATACACTTGAGTGGCGGCTTGTCCACCGATGGCGGCTTGAATCACCGCGTCCACATCCCCCGTGTTTAGCCCGTAGCGAGAGCAGGCTTGGCGGTCAATCGTGATCTTCAGGTTGGGCTGCCCCAACGAGCTAAACAATCCCAAATCCGCGACGCCCCGCACCCGCGCCAGCACATTGAGAATTTGACTGGCCTTGTGCTCATTGTCGTGAATATCGGGCCCAAACACCTTCACCGAGTTCTCACCTTTGATTCCTGAGAGCGCCTCGTTAACATTATCCGAGATGGCCTGAGAAAAGTTGAAGACAACGCCTGGGAAGGCATTGTGCAATTCTTGTGACAACTGCTCGGTGAGTTTATCCTTGTTCAGGCCGTGCTTCCATTGTTTGAACGGCATCAGTGGCGCAAGCAATTCAATATTGTAGAATCCCGATACGTCGGTACCGTCATCGGGGCGGCCGAGTTGCGATATTACGGTCAGTACCTCGGGATGGCGCTGGTTGGAAGGCGTACAGGGCTGGCTGTCATCAGCGGGGCAGCCTCGAATGATGTCACGCATCCTTCCTACGTACTTGGCGGACTGTTCCAGGGAAATCGAGGTGGGTAAAGTGGCGCGAATCCAGAAATTGCCCTCCTCGAGCCTAGGCATGAATTCTCCGCCGAGCCAAGGCAAGACGGCCAACGCAAAAATGACGGGAATAGTGCTCAGGGCGACTACGCGCCAGGGATTGCGCACCGCTATCGCCGAGAAGGGTGCGTAGAGGCGATGCAGCGAGTGCATTAACCGGTTTTCCTTCTCCGCGGTGCCCACGGGAAGAATCTTCGATGCCAAAGCAGGCGTCAAGCTTAGCGCGAGAAATATTGCGCCTCCGATGGCGAAGGCATACGTGTGCGCCATCGGGGAAAAAATGACTCCAGATACCCCAGTCATGGTAAACAGCGGGAGAAATGCGGTAGCTATTATCAGCGTCGAAAAGAACATCGGCCCGCCCACTTCGCGAGCGCTCGATCCGATGCGTTCTACGGCGCCACCGCCTTCCTTTCGGCCCATCTGATGGAAAATGTTTTCCATCATGATGACGGTTGAATCCACCACGATCCCAAAGTCCACGGCTCCCAGCGAAATTAGATTGGCTGGCGTTCCCGTAGCGACCATTCCGATGAACGCAATCAGCAATGATAGGGGTATGTTTAGGGCAGTGACGAGGGCTGCTCGCATATTACCGAGAAACAGCAGCAGTACCACAGTCACCAATCCCATACCGACCAGCAAGTTCTCGAAAACCGTGTGCGTGGTAATTTTTACGAGATCGCTCCGATCCAAATACGGATTAATTTTCATGCCCGGAGGCAGTAGATGATTCTTCTCGATCTCCTTTACTTTGTCGTGAATCCCGCGCAAAGTCGGTGTCGATTCGCCGCCGTAGCGCATTAAGACTATGCCTTCGACGATGTCAGGCTCTCGATCTTTGCCCACGATGCCCAGGCGCGGCGCGAAGGATACCATCGAATTGGCCACGCTGCTCACCCGGATCGGCGTGCCACTGCGCGTGTCAAGAACGATGTTGTCAATGTCGTGCACGTTGCGTAAAAGGCCAATACCGCGCACGGCGTAGGCCTGTTCACCAATGGTCAGGCGCTGCCCGCCAACGTTGCGGTTGGACTGGCCAACGGCGTCGATGAGATGCTGCAGACTGAGGCCTTGCCCCCGTAGCCGATACGGATCGACATCAATATGATATTGCTTGGTTTCGCCGCCAAAACTCACAACGTCAATTACACCCGGGACTTGTTTGAACTGACGCTCTAAAATCCAGTCTTCCGCAGTCTTCAGGTCGCGGTTCGAGTAGCCTTCGCCTTCAACGCGATATCGGTAGAGTTCTCCAATCGCATTCCAGGGCGAAAGTGACGCTTGCGCGCCGCCCGGCAGCTGAATGAACTGCAATCGATTGATGACCTCCTGGCGCGCATCGGCGTAAACTGTGTCCCAACTGAAGTAGCATTTGACGTCACTCAGTCCAAATAACGATTGCGACCGAATATGGTCAAGCCCAATCATTCCAGACAGGCCCACTTCCAACGGTATCGTAACGTACCGCTCAACTTCTTCTGCACTCGATCCGCTAGGTTGCGTAATGACTTCCACCATGGGCGGGGCTGGGTTTGGGTAGGCTTCGATGTCGAGCCGCTGAAAGGACAAAAGTCCTGCCGCGATGAGTCCAATCCCCAGCAGTAACACCAGCCATGGGTTGCGCAGAGCAAACCCTACGAGAGAGCGAATCATCCTTTACGCCATTGCCGAGAGTAAAATAGCCCCAGATACTACCACTTGTTCGCCATCGCGCAGCCCGCGAAGTACGGGCATGAAATCACCCGCAATATCCTCGTCTACAACCACAGGACGCCTCTCGAAGCGAAGCCTACCATCTGGTGCCATTGGCAACTGTACGAACACCATGGTCGTTTCGCCAAAGTGAAGCACGGCGCCCCTCGGCACCGCAAGTGTGTTCGACCCCGGAACATGAATAGTCACGGTTGCGAACATTTCCGGCTTTAGCTCCCGTTTCGGGTTGGGCACAATCGCTCGAATTCTGACGGTGCGCGTCGCCGGGTCCAGGGTCTCAGAGATCCAGTCCACCGTTCCTTCAAACTTGCGATCTCCGTAGGCGACCAACTCAGCCTCGACTTTCGTGTGAGCCTTTACCCTGGGCATGTCCACTTCATACACTTCTGACAATATCCAGATCGGATCCAACTCTCCAATTGTGAATAACTCCACCGCCGTGCCGCCACCGTATTGACCCTGCACCTCCATTCCGGGGGTCAGATTTCTGGTCAATACCTCACCGTCAATGGGTGCGCGCAGCACGTAACCTTGACTGACGGAGTCATTGGGCGTCCCCCTGAGCAAGCGGCTTTTCTGCCGGGAGCGCTCGACCTCCGCTTTGGCCTTCGCGAAGGCGTCTTGTGCCGTTTCATATTCGCGTAGCGATCCGGCATGGGCCGTGTATAATTCGCGTTGGCGTTCGAATTCATGTTGGGCGGCTTGCAGGTCAGCCAACGACTCGTTGAGTTCGGCCGAAGCCACGCCGACATCGGGGGAGTCAATTTGTGCCAGAGGGTCACCTTTCTTGACGCGTTGCCCCGGTTGAGCCGAGATCTTAATTACCCTGCCAGTAACCGGTGAGAACACGTGACTTACGTGCAGGTCATCGAAGCTGACTTTCCCGCTGGTAATAATGGTATCGCTAACGTCACGAATCTGGACTGAGCCAATTTCCAGCTTGGCGTCTCTCACTTGGGTGCTGGTTAGCCAGACTTGCCCACTAGGCGTGGCGGTTACTTTCGCCTCGCTGGTGCGGCTGCAATTCGGCAAGAGCAAGAGCGCGCCTGCGCCAACCAATATTCGAATGATTACCGCGTATGTCACTGAATCATCTCCACACCGATGGCTTGTTCAAGGCGGATCGCCGAGGCCCAATAATCGGCCAAATCCTGGCGATATTCCAGATTCACGCTGATGAAGGTACGCCGAGCGTCCAATAGTTCGAGCAGCGAAGCCGAGCCCTTTTCATACTGAACCGTCACCAATTTCAGTGCCTTGTCCACCTGCTGCAAGAGTTCATTCTGCATGCGAAGTACCCGCTTGCGGGCAGTCGTAAAACCAACCCAACCCGCGGCCACATCGCTGGATATTTGGGTATTGAGCTTGGTTCGCTGAATGATTTGCGTTTGGATATTGGCGTTCGCTTTGGCAATCTCGCCTTGGTTTTGATAGAAAATCGGCAATGGCGCCGAAAGGCCAACGGAAATTGACGAAGGCTGTGGGGCATTTTGCCCATCGCCCATTTGTGTGTACGCAATCGAGAGCGCAATATCTGGAAAGCGTTGTCGTCGCGCCAAATCCAGCGATGCCCGTGCCTGCTGCTCCTGGTACTCGGCCGCTTTCAAATCCGGTCG
The DNA here is from genome assembly GCA_963835565.1 of uncultured delta proteobacterium. Taxonomy (GTDB): domain Bacteria; phylum Myxococcota_A; class Polyangia; order Polyangiales; family Polyangiaceae; genus FEN-1139. Next base: position 22,292 of record CAWIGY010000101.1, on the reverse strand, counting down.
ACTGCGCTGCGCTGTTTGCAGCAACCCGGACGCAGCATATTGAGCCAAAATCGCAGGTTCACGGTAGTCGAGCACGTGCGAGTCGACGTCATAATTCGGAACCGTGCCTCTCACGCCCAGAAGGAACGCCATATTGGCTTGCTGGGTCTGCCAATCACCCAACGCCGCATCTACCGCCTGATCGGCTTCTAGCTTGACAGACTCAGCGCGCGCGACGTCGGCTTCTGACACCGAACCTACGCGAAACCGGGTCTTTACCAAGTCCCGCGTATCCTCGGTAGATTTTTGGGTTTCCTTCATAAAATCGAGCAATTGCTCGGAGAGTGACAGCTGAAAATATTGAAGCTTTACAGCGGCCACCATGATCCGCTCGGCATCCAGTCTCCCCATTTTAGCGGCTTGAACCGCGGCGCGCGCCACTTCCTTTCGCAGGCTCCGTTTGCCGCTCAGTGAGTCCTCGATGGCGGCCTGATCTGTCAAGCCAATCGTGTAGGCATTGTTAGAGCTCCCAGGGTTATTGATTGTGGTCGTAGATTCTCTGATTTTGGTTGATAAAAAGGGTTCGGCCGTACGTAGCGCTAATCGCCGGATTGGGAATGGCGCCGGCGGAACGCTCATCGGCTTCTGCACTTCTGGTAGCCGCTTCGGCCAGGAGAATGTCCAGTCCGCGAGTTCTGACCGTTTGAACAGCTTCTTTCAGATCAAGTGGCTGAGCCGGTGAAGCATTCATGGTTTCCTGAGCGACCGCGCCTGGCGACAAGCTCAAATCGAGGAGAATGCTTGCCATCGCGACACGGAAAAGACGCGAACTACTGGGGAACGCCAGGGGTCCCAATTCTCGATCACCCAAAGGGAACATACGACCTGCTAACGTTCAATATAGGATCAGGGTTGGTGGCACGCAATTCGACCGTCCTTTTGGACAGAATAGCCCGTTTCCGATCGATACTTCGAGGACCTTACCCAATAGCGGCCAAGGTTTCTGGTTCGATGACGATTTATTACGGACATTTGTGCTCAGCCATTGCGCCTGAATCCTGGACATGCCTGCGTACCATAGGGACATCTGGTGAGTTTTGCAGGCTTCTGAATAAATATTCATCGCAATTCGTAGGTGAGAGCCAGGGGGCGACGCTATCGGCGATCGAGCATCGATAACTTCTCGGCCGTCTCGGCTCGGAATTCTCCCAGCTCGCGCAGGATTGTCTCAATGTTGACCTCGTTTTTCAAGTTGACGTTGAAGTCCGTCTCGGCCTGTGCCCGATCCTTGAGTGTTTGCCGGTTTTGACTCATCACGATCAACGGGCCCTGCAGGGCCACCACGATGGCCAGCACGAGGTTGAAGAAAACATAGGGGTAGATGTCGAAGGGCTTGGCCAGAACCCCTGGCGCGTTGATCACGATCCACATCGCGATCACCAGAAAAAGGCCGATGATGAAGGTCCAGCTGCCGTTCAGAACGGCGACTTTGTCTGCGAGTCGATCGCCCCAGCTCAGATTCCTTTCCAGCTCTTCCACCGCGTTCTTCGCGGCGCGCTGGGAAAGTAGCGCGTTGGTCTCGCGCAGCCGCTCCGCCATGGTTCGCAGGATGGGCATGGCAGCCTGCGGCCGATGCTCGAGGTAGGCGGCCAACATCGGGCGAGTCAGGCCGAGCAACACCGCGTCGGTAGTGGCCAGAGCACTAGCCGAACGCGGCTTGTCGTCAAAGAGTCCTAGCTCTCCAAAGTACTCGCCGCGAGCTAGATCCTTGAGTGACACGCGGCGAGAAGCGTCGCCCGGCAAGTAGATATTCACCTGGCCATCGGCCACGATGTACATCTCGTCGCCGGATTCGCCCTGATTGAATATCACCTGCCCGGCGCGGTAGGTTCTTTTCGCCAGGCGAGAGGCGAGGATCGCGAGATCGTCGGTTGCCAGAGCCTCGAACAGCGGAATTTCACGAAGCAGGTTAACGTTTTCCACGCACGCCTTTTACCATAGTTGGAGCGTGCAGGCTCGATCAGTTATTGCGTGTCAACAGCGATTCACAAATTGTGCCGAACAAGCCGAAGTTAATGATGTTGCAGCGTGGATCAATGCCGGGGCTCCCAATAATTGACCCGACCACGGTGAAGCCTCTGTTACGGAATCAATCACGAATGATGAACAGTATCTGTAAGCGAATCTACCGTCACCAGCATCTCTTCAATATCCTCCATGCTGGGAGGCTTCGGGAGATGGCGATCAAAGCCCGCTTCTTTGGCCCGCTGCTGGTCCTCAGGGAGAGCGTAGCCGGTAATCGCTACCAGATACGTGCTATTCATCACGTCGTCGTTGCGCAGCGCCCTTGCAACGTCGTAACCGCTCATTCCAGGCAGCCCTAAATCGCAAAGCACAACTTCGGGCTTGAATTCCCGGGCTTTCTTGAGTCCTTCGGGCCCATCGTAAGCGACTTCGACTTTGTGATCGTTGAACTCGAGTGCTTCTCGGAGGCTATCGGCAGCGTCCTGATTGTCTTCAATTACCAGCACTCGACGGGGTGGTGATCGATTCGATGGCGTCCGAACCTGCTGTGCGAATTCTTGTAGCGAAGCCGGCAATTGCACGATGAATTCAGCGCCCATCCCGAGTCCCGCGCTGCAGGCTTCGACACGTCCACCGTGCATGTCCACAACGCCCTTCACAATCGCGAGCCCCAAGCCTAAGCCCCCGTCGCTGTGTTCGATCGTCTCATCCGCCTGGATAAATGCATCGAATAGCCGCGGAAGCATCTCGGCGCTAATGCCCACGCCGGTATCTCGGACCCGAATAATTGCTAATCTTTCTGCTACATCGGCATCCAGCTCCAAGGTTACCTTCCCGCCACGGCTGCTGAACTTAGCCGCGTTGACTAATAGGTTGTTGACAACTTGCGCCAACCGTTGTTCATCGCCGTCAATCCACAGCGGTCTAAAGCCAATGCGACTCTCGAGCGTGACGCCGTCGTCCACGAATCTCGCCTTGTGATCCTCGACCACGCGGCATATCATCTGAGCGATATCGAAGTGGATGCGCTGCAAGCGCAACTTGCCGCGCGTGATCCGGGTCACATCCAGCAGATCGTCCACTAGCCTTGCGAGCTGTCGAACTTGGCGACTGATGATGGCGGTGGCCCGAATTGCCGGCTCACTTCCCGGCTCGGCGTGTTCCAAGATATACGTGCCGTTCTGTAGCGGCGCCAGAGGATTGCGCAGTTCGTGGGAGAGCACGGCAAGGAATTGGTTCTTGCGGCGATCTGCATCGCGAAGGGACTGCTCGCTCTGTTTGAGAGCTCGTTCGGCGTTGGTGCGAAGGCGCTCTTGTTCAAGTGCATCCAAGGCGTAGGAAATGTCCGCGCAGAGCGCGCCCAGCAGCTGGGTGTGATCCGAGTCAAAGGCGCCCACCCGGGTCGCATAAAGAGTCAGCGCTCCAATGACCTGGCCTTGACGATGCAGTGGGAAAGCCGCTGACGAACGGAAACCGTGGCCGAGGGCCGCTCCGCGCCAGGGACCCACCAATGGATTGCATTCGAAGTTATCATTGACCACCGCTCGGTCTTCGCGGACGCAAGTGCCGGTGGGCCCTCTACCCAGCTCGCCATCCAATTCCACTCGGATAGTTTGTATATAGTCCGATTCAGGGCCACTTCGAGCGACGGGCGATATCTCGCGATCGCGGACCAGCCCTATCCACACCAAAGCGTACTCGCCCTGCTCCGCGATGATTTCGCATGCCTGTTGGTACAATGACCGCTCGTCGCGAGTTCGGATAATGGCTTCATTCACCCGGCTCAATACGGAATGGAGCCGGGTGAGGACCGCGAACTGTACCTCGGTTCGCTTACGCTCGGAGATGTCTTGCCCATACACGTTGATGCCCAGCTTCGACGGGTTAAGTGTCATTAAATAGGTTCGCTCGCCGTAAGTAATCTCATGCCGAGTCTGGCGGCCCAAATCCAAAGTTTGGCGGATGGCTTCACCAAAAACCATAGACAGATTTTGGTCGTGGTCAAAAAGCAATTCGCCGAATACGGAGTGGGCCGAGGCGTTTGCATACAGCAAATTGCCATCTGCAGAGACACGAAAGACTGGATCAGGATTCTCCTCGGGAAATCGTGCCAATGAGGCCACTTGGTTGCGTGCCTCGCGCAATGCTCGGACCGCCCGACCTCGCATCAGCGTCTGCACAATCGCTGGCGCCAATGCCTCCAGTGCTTGCTGGTCCTCATCGCGATAGCCCCCTTCGCGATTACCGACCGCCACCATGCCGATGGTCCTCTCATCGTGTACGAGAGGCACGCCAAGGAATGTGCTCAGTGGTGGGTGTCCGGGTGGCGTGCCGATGTGGTCTGGGTGAGAAGACGGATCGTTGGTGTACAGGGACTTACTGTCCAACAACACTCGACCGTAGATTCCGTGGATGGCAAAGCCCCGGGGCGGGCTGCGGTGACCGGTGGGCTTTTGCATCCGGCAGGCTTCCCAACCCGGATCACTAATGGCGAGATCATGAAGTCGGCCGTTACCATCGACCTCACCGAGAAAGCCGAATTTGCTTTCAGTCATGTCTTCGGCGATTGCCAGGCACCTGCGAACCAGCTCCTCTTCCGTGTCACAGTTTAGAGCCGCCCGGAAAATGCGATTGATATTATGAAGGACGGCGTACTGCTGTAATATCCGCTCCTTCGCCCAATTCGGTTCGGTCATGAAGTCAACCCGCGCCGCACCCGATTGTGGACTTCGCGTTGTGCCATTGCAACGTGTCCTCGGTTCCTCTACATCCGTTCAGACACTAGGGCGCACTTAATTTGAATCACCGGCCGGTAGCAAGCGAGACTGTGACGCATTTCAGTCGTCATGCTCGCGCGTCCGCGCCGGGGGCGCATCGCTGGCGCTGCGAATATCCAATTTCCGATACAAGGTTTTCCGATCAAGACCCAGTATTTGAGCGGCGAGGCTCTTATTTCCGCCGGCCGCCTGCATTACCCGCAGGATGTAACGGTGTTCGACCTCGTCCAAGGTCACCAGCTCGGAAGGATCCTGACCCGCAACTATGACGTCCGACTCCTGATGATTGCGGATCTTCTCAGGCAAGTCTTCGACGGCGAGCGTATCGTAGCGAGTCAAAGCGACGGCGCGCTCAATTACATTGCGCAGTTCGCGCACATTGCCTGGCCATGCATAGGACAGCAGTTTTTCCGCGGCTTTGGCGCCAATGCCGTGGACTTCCTTGCCGGCATGCGCGCCGCAGCGCTCGAGAAATACCTGGGCCAGCTGCAATACGTCGCCGCCCCGGGCTCGCAACGGCGGAAGCGCCACGTGCACTACATTGATACGATAGTATAAATCCTCGCGAAATCGGCCTTGCGCGACGATCGCCTCGAGATCGCGATGAGTGGCTGCCATGATTCGAACGTCAAATGGAACGTCCCGATTTCCCCCCACGGGTCGAACCGTTCGCTCCTCAAGAGCTCGAAGCAATTTCAGGCTGCAGAGCGAGCGGCATGTCTCCGATTTCGTCCAAGAATAGAATTCCCCCATCCGCCTGCGGCAAGAGGCCTACTTCTTGCCGCTTTCGCGTCAGTGAAGGCACCCCGAACATGCCCGAACAATTCACTCTCGAGCAGATTTTCTGGAACAGCGGCACAATTGATGGCGATGAACGGCCCTGGCTGACGCCGGCTGCGCTTGTGCAACGCGCGCGCGATAATTTCCTTACCTGTGCCGCTTTCTCCAGACAAAAGAACGGTCGCATCTGATTCCGACAGTCGCGACAACAGAGCGTAGATTTCGTGCATCGCCGGGCTTGAACCAATCACGTCTTCAAAATGCTGAGATTCCGAAATAGCCAGGCGTAACCTTCGAACCTCATCGCGCAAGCGTCGATGGCGCACCGCTCGCTCGATGGCCAATGCTACAACGTCGAGATCGAATGGCTTGGTAACGAAATCATAAGCTCCCGAGCGAATCGCTCCCACCGCGGCATCAAAACTGCCGTACGCGGTCATCACGATGACCGGTATGTCGGGACGATTCTCACCTATGTTCTGGCAGAGTTCCAGCCCGCCCATCTCTGGCATGTTCAGGTCGGTGACGATTGCTTCGAAGTCCTGCCGAGCTATCAGCTCACGAGCCTCAAGGGCAGCCGCGACGCTAACGCATTCAAATCCACGCTGGTTAAGACCGTCAACCAGCAGTTCGCCGATTTCCGCGTCGTCGTCTACGATGAGTACACGCGCTGCCAATTTGGATCCGAGAGTCCGTATACCAACAGGCGGGCTCGTAGTCTCGAGGAGGCTTGCGTGATTCGCCAAGTGCGGGCAATGCACAGGAATATTGTGTGACAGCCACAATAAATGGCCACTCGTTCGGCCTAGGGAAGACACAAACCCTGTTGCATAACGGGACAGCGTAGCCTTTCGCCACAACCGATCTGATGTGTCGGACTTGGTAGTTGGACACTTGCAACTCAGGACCGCGGTAAGATACCGGCAATGATCCGCGCGTGGACGCGGCGCTCACCAAGTGGCACATTAAGTGCTCTGGCATGATGCCGGACAAACCCATGCAAGAGGAAAATCAGTCGCGCTTTTCATCCGAATATGAGCGGGCACTTGCTCAGTACATGGCACAAACGGACGAGGCTACCCTTCAGCGTGCGCGAGAGCTCGGGGCGCTTGCCCAGTCGCTTGGTATTTTGTCGTATGAAATTGTGGCAATTCACGCGGCCGCATTGCTCGCCTGTGCGCAAAATAGTGGGTTGAAAGAGTTCACTGCGGCAGCCGAGTTCCTTACGCAATCGCTTCAGGCTCTCGAAATGAAGTTGGCATTGTACAGGGATCACGCGTTGAAGCGAGCCGCTCATGAGCTTCGCACTCCGTTGACCACTTTGCGTTTGTCTCTTCAAGTGGGGCTCGGTCGCTTAGAAAAGGGAGACACACTAAAACCACCCACGCTGCTGAAAGCAATCGCGCAGGTAGACAAGTTGACCTCGAAGATCGCCGAGCTTCTGTCGAGGTCCGATGATCTATTCCGCAGCCCTCCCTCGACGATACCGTAGAGGTAGCTTCACGGACAAACGATGTTGTCAGTACCAGGAGTGCCGCGATCGCCCAAGCCGAAAGTGATGTTGCTTGGGGTAACACACCATTGGGCAAGGTTGCCGCCCGCGTCCGTGAAGGGTCTGCCAACCATCGCGTCGAGTTCGGGTGCTGACAGTTGCCACGACGCACCCCGAGTGCTCTTCGTCCAGCTGGTTCGATTGAGCTCAGTCCCTTCATGGCGCAATACGACAGAGCGCTCGGCATATGTGGTTGAGCTGGAATCTGCCAAAGTGAAATCAAATGTGGCCGTTACCGTTGGCAAGCCCCCATTGACCGAGGGATCTGCGCTGCGAGCGAACACGAGTCTGTCACCGGTTCTAACTTTTAAGCAACTTTGGTTGACGAGCAAGGTGCTACCCGTGCCTTCATTGGCGAATTCGAGCCCATTGAGATCAATAGCCGCATTAGCGCGGACCTCGAACCATTCACCGGGGCCATTGTTGCCTTGGCTTGGCGCGGGCATGACTTCCGTAATTTCAAGATCGCCAACTTGCGGTGGCACCGAATCACGCAGGCTGCCATTTTCGTCGCGACATTGATCGCTCAAGGAAGCGTCCACGACTGCAGGCGTATGGTCGGGACTGGCATCCGCTGCGTCACTCGAATTATTGAGACCGGCATCTGCGAGGTCACTTGGGCAAATTGCGTTCGCGGCGCCCGGCGTGCCTCGGTCGCCAACGCCAAATGTATAAGCCGCTGGAGTGACACACCAATTACTGGAACTCACACTGACCGCTGAGCCCAGCGCGGAAAGTGACCGCTGCATCGAGACGCCCTTGGTGCTACTGGTCCAAGTGGCTCGATCGAGCTCAATGCTGTCGAGTCGCAGGATCAAGGCGCGCTCGGCGTAAGTCGAGGAGCTCGAATCGGCCAAAGTGAAGCCAAATGTCGCTGTAGCAGCGGGCAGCCCACCGTTTTGCGTTGGGTCCGCACCGCGCGCAAACAGCAACCAGTCGCCGGCATTAACGCTCAAGCACGTGTCGCTAATCAGCAGGGTGCTGCCTGTGCCTTCGTTGGCAAGCTCGAGCCCGTTAAGATCCACGTTGTTCGTAGCGAGCACCTCGAACCATTCACCAGGACCATTATTGCCAACGCTCGGAGCTGGCATGATTTCGGACACCAAGAGATCACCGCACTCTAGCTTTATAACGGCGCGCGGGGCACCTGTGAGCGCATCGAAGCATTGCCCAGGGATGAGTCCGGAGTCAACGTTGTCGGCTGGAATCCCGCCAGAAGTGGGGATTGGGTCCGAAATGACCCCGGAGTCTGCATCGCTTTGTTCCGGCATGCGGCACGGCTGGTTTGGAGATCCCGGACTGCCGTAGTTTTCCCCTTCGGGTACAAGACCACTCAACGGTTCAGTGGCGTCACACCAATTCGATTCCGCAAGGCTAGATGTTGCATTGGGGACCATCGCGCCGTCAAGCTCGCGCGAGTGACCCGAAGTGACTTGTGTGTACCTTACGTCGATTATGACCGCCGCTGCGCAGCGCAGCCCGAGCCTGCCGTTTTCATGGCGCAATGCGCCGAGGGCACTTCCATAACCGTAATTTACGTAGGCTGGACGCGCATTGGCGTCATTTCCCGTGTCTGCTAACACGAAAAAAGCATGGGCCGGAATTTGCGCGCCGTGCAGCACGATTGCATTCAGGCGGGACCCGTCGGCTAAAGATTGAAAGAGCGAGAGCCCGGCGAGATCAATCGTTGCGATCCGTCGTATTGTAGATTTCAATATATTGCTTGCCGGTATCGATTCCCGCGGGATCAGCCATGAATTCGGTCACAACGAGATCACCAGCCGTCACGTTCTTACAGACCTCATCCGGACGCTCAGGCACGTTCGGAGCGCAGCCGAGAACCGTTGTTGCTAGGGCGGTCAATGAACCCAGGCGGGAGAGTAGACGCAACGCCTTCGCGGCTTTCATGGCGCTTCATCGGTCGGCTCGGGATTGGGGTTGCTAAAATTGCGTCGGCCGAACCCCTGCGCCTTCGACTGTTGCAAAATGCTACACGTGACTCAAAATGCAACGTTCATCACAGACCGTTGGGCATACGACTGTTGGGTCGGATAGCGTTTGACTAATCGGAATCCTCCCTGGGCCCCGTCCCAGACAATCGCATTCTGAAAAGTTGGCTCAAAGTGAATGAGTTCTGGGCCCTAAGATCGCTAACGAGCGGCGGCAGAAATTAGTGTTTGTTGTTCCGGCTGATCCAGAATCTCGCGAATTTTGCGACCTAGGGCCGTGGCCGTGAAAGGCTTGGAAATAAAAGGTGGCCAATCCGGCGGATTTCCCTTGGGTCGAATGTTCTCCTCGGGAAACCCTGAGGCGAGCAGAAATCTGACGCCCGATCGGACGATTCGTAGCTGTTGAACCAATTCGTAGCCGGTCATGCCGGGCATGTCGAAGTCCGTCATCAGTAGCGAAAATGGACGATTATCACGGGCCATGGCAGCCAGTAACTGGGCCCCGCTAGCGAAGGCATCGACCGTGTAGCCCAAATCCGCAAATCAACACAGTCGCCCTGCGCGTACATAGGTCGTCTTCAGCCAAAATAATTCTTTCGGTCCCACCCGACGGGTCATCGATATCCACCAGTTTTTCGGGGCAATAGCGTGACCGATGGCCCCCGCTGGGCCCGCATGCCAATCCGGAAACAAATGTCCCCTGGGCACGTTCAAGCGACCCTTCGCCCGCCACAGATGTCAAACGAGTGTCATGACTTGATTCAGAAAATGTCATTGAATGCGTAAAAGCACAACTTGTACCAATGCTACTGTCGGCCGACGTGGATCCCGACTTGGCACGCCGCGTGCTCATAAACCCCTGAGTAGGATTCGGGTGCGTCACTGACGCGCCGCCATTGCAGGGAAGATTATCGAATTATGGCAACGCTGCGAGATTCGGCACTGTCGCGCTATATAAATGTGGTTCACGCCTTTCCGAAGTTATCGCGTGAAGAAGAGTTGGAACTGTGGCAAAGGTGGCGCCAAGGCTTGGACGAACGGGCCAAGGACGACCTGGTACGCTCGAATTTACGATATGCGGTCAACATTGCCCGAAAATATCAGCGTTATGGGCTACCGCTCGCAGAGCTTATCGCCGAGGGGAATTTCGGTATCGTTCATGCGCTTCACAAATTTGAACCTGAACGCGGAAACCGATTCGTAACGTACGCCGCTTATTGGATTCGCGCCTATGTTCTGAGCTACATCATTCGTTGCTGGAGCTTGGTTGGTGTAGGGTCCGGGCCATTGCGATCCAAGCTGTTCTTCAAGCTCCGCCGAGAGCGGACGCGTATGCACAATCTGGTGGGCGAGGGCGAGCGCGCCGAAACGTTACTTGCGGAGCGGTTTGGCGTACCGCGCGAACGAATGGTCGAACTCATGCAGCGGCTGGAAAACCGGGATTGGTCACTCGACGTCGCTGTGTTCAGTGACGGCAATGTCAGCATCATCGACACGTTACCTGCGCCCGACAGGAACCAAGAGCAGGCGATGGCGGCCTCACAAGTCAAGCGCCAGATAAGGGACATCGTTCGCGCCGCACTCGATACGCTTGATAAGAGGGAAAAACTCATCGTCGAACGCCACCTAATGCGTGACAGCGAAGACGAGATGTCTTTAGCGGAAATTGCGCGACACCTGGGTGTTTCGCGGGAGCGAACGCGTCAGATTGAAGCGCGCGCCCTACGCAAGCTAAGACACCGTATATTGGAGCTGTCGGGCGGTCAGAACCTTGAAGGCGTCATCTTCGACTCAGCCGCCTAATCCAAGGTGTAAAGTAGCAGCTTGATATTGCGGAGGGGTCTATTCGAGCATTGAACGTGTTGATCGCACGAAGGAGCAGCATCGGGGAACTCGGACCAGTCCGGTAATTCGCACGGCGGACTTACCAGATTGTGAATTCGGGGGTATGCTTGCCGTGGCTGCGCGCCAGGTGCTCCACACGAGCCGTTACCGAAACATACTCAGCTCTGGTTTGCATGCTGCTAAACTGGCCGAGAATCTCTTCTTCCTCTTGCTCGGAGAGGTAGGGAGTTGCAGCGTCAAAACACTGCCTAAAATGCAGAATCGCGCGATTAATGTAAGACAATCGAGCAAGAAGTATAGTGCAGAAGACGAGTAGCACGATGTTGGCAATTGTTGCGTTTCTTAGCCAACCACCGAGGTTTGCACTCGAGGAAGCCGTTCTTTGCCAGACCCGTTCGACGTGCTTGCCTGGGAATTCTGCACTGGCCGGTTCGAAGTCAGCATGATCGGTGGTTTGCGTCGCGACGCGCCGAATTAGAAAGAACAGCGTCACCCCCAATACGCCAAGCGCCATCGAAACTAGCGTTATACTTGGGTCTTCGTGAAGTCCCCTCGCAACTTCGACGTATACATTGTCCCTTAGCGTCGCGTTACCTAACGTTCCTACTGTCATTAGCAGCCCACCGAGCACAATGAGCGCGGGCTTTGCGGCGATTTCCCAAATTGTGGAGACAACGGCGCCAGCCAAAATGGTAGCTATGGCTTTCAACAAATGACGTCGAAGTACTTCAATCATGCGGACTTTCCCTTAGCATAAACTCGTCCCCAGCGGAATTCTTGAAGAATTCCGGCCTGCGTGATCAAGCCAATACGCGGTGATCACGGCATAGCCAGTGGAGCGTCTATGCATTTGCAGGTGTCGTGAAGCCAGTCCTGGAGGTTTCGATTACGTGGCGACAAGGCCGATTCCCGAGCGTAATCCGCACCAAGCGCGCCGATCTGCACGTGCGAAATTGAACACGTTCGATGCAAGTGTACAATTAGTCGACCTTAAGGCCCAGAACTCATTCATCTTGAGTTAAACTTTTCGGCAATGCAGTTGGCTGGGCCGGGGCCCAGCGCTGGCCGACGCGGCCTTCCGTTGACGCTGATTAGCAATCTCCGCAGCCTAACGTGGAGATCGCACAACCGAGCGTCCTGGTCGTTGACGGGTTTCTCACTCGGGGCTCAGCTGCGCAGGCGCTACTGCACTGAAGTTTGCAGAATGCAGGTACTGCTGCAGGGATCATTGGGGCCGTTGTTAGGGCCATCGTCGCATTGTTCGGGCGGATTTTGCACAATACCGTCACCGCAATGCGGCCCGAGTTTGCAGGTTACCAGGCAACTGCCATAAGGAGCGTTATCGAGCGGTGCGTTGGCAGCGCCGTAGTCGCATTGCTCTGGGGGATTTTGGGTGACTCCGTCGCCGCAATAGGGAGCTAAAGTGCAGTTAGGATTACAGCCACCGTAAGCCCCGGTGTTATTAGCAGCGCCGTAGTCGCACTGCTCCGGCGGCTGGACAATGCCGTCTCCGCACACAGCCGGAAGGCCGCAGTTAGCGTCACAGCCGCTGCCGGCCACGCCATTCTGAGCGCCAAGATCGCAGGTTTCGCCATATTGGGTCTGAATTATGCCGTCGCCGCAGCGTGGACCCCAGACGCAGCCGGGCGCGCAATAACCGTAACCTCCAATGTTGACGCCGTCGTCGCATTGCTCTCCGCACTGCGACTGCACGATGCCGTCACCACAGTAGGGGTTTAGTGTGCAAGTCGTGCTGCAACCGCCGCATTGATTGTTCGCGTTACTTGCTCCATCGTCGCATTGTTCACCCGTCTGAACGATGCCGTCGCCACACCTCGGCGGCAATTTGCACCCTGGGCCGCAAGCGTTGGGGTTGCTCGGGTCATACGCGACGGTCGTGTTCTTGCCGTCGTCGCATTGCTCTTGCGGACTTTGCACGATGCCATCGCCACAATACGGCCCCCACGTGCATTGTGTCGTGCAGCCGTCATAGGTGGTGTCATTGTTGGGACCTACGCAGCTTGCGGGTACGGGAACCGTTCCGTTCCCGCAATCGCATTCCTTTCCACCCGTCACAACGCCATTGCCGCAAGTGGTGTCGCAGACTGATTTGTTGGTCGTGAACCCACTCAAAGTCAGCTGGAAATTCGACTCCGTTGGATGCCCATCGCGCTCGAAAATAGCAATTTCATAGGTATTCCCGTTGGTCAGGCCGAGCGCGACCGTCCGTTGTCAACAATCACAAGTAGTGTTTCCACTCGGGCAAGTCGAGTTAAACGCTACTTTGGTTATCGGATCTTTTGCATTCGCGCTTCCATCGCATGGAACCAGATCGCCAACAGCCTTACCCGCCGGGATCACCGGGCAGTTGGTTTGGCCGGTCGGATTCGTGCACGCCATGTAAATGTTTCCGCCCTCTTGAATGGTCGCGTTGCCATCGGTACCGACAGTGACGCTGGCCGGCAGGCGCTGATGCACGCCACCAAGATCGATAACCAACACGCCGTTGATGAACACGAAAGTGTCGTCATCCCCGAAGAACTGCAGTTGGAATTGGTTGCCATTGAAAGCGAATAGGTAGCGAGCCTCGACGGAGAACCAGGAGTCGTGGAACCAACCCTGAGCAGCAGGGATCCAGGCGCCATTCGGGTTCTGACCGAACCACGTTGCCGGATCGACGCCAGGCGCAAAGCTGGGCGGGAAGACATATTGGTCACCCTTGCAGCCATTTCCCGCGCCGAATGAAGCGGAACTGTACCAGTATGGCCAAAGGTTGCAGAGCAGCGGCTCGTTGTTGCCAGACGTAGACGTCGTGACCGTGCCCGGGCCTGCCGTGCTGCCCGTCAGTGTGTAAATGGGAAAATTATTAGCGGTAGGATCGAATGGGAAAAAACCGCCGTAAACGCTATGGGGTGCACTGGAGAACCGGAACAGGTTGGTCGCGCCAGCCACCGGCCCAAGCTCGAGCGTTGCGACCTCGTGCGTGTTATTTGTGTAGCTGCTGTCGATCCACCACTGCCCGAAGCTGGTCGCGCTGGCTGCTACCGGGGCTGGGCCTTTGTACAAAGGATGGCCGCTCGATCCAGAGACGTACGTGAGCCCGTTGAGTGGGCTGTTTGTCATGCTGTAACCTGGCACATGACCGCCGTTCGTGTCGTGGCTCCAATCAGTGAACTGGCAATCAGTCAGGAACGCATTCGCACCACCGCCATTGCGGGTGGTGTCGTACGCCGGGTGGCCAGTGGAGTCCAAATTTGCTTGGGCCATACCCCAGCTGCGTGAGGTAGAGTCGTTCTGTCGCGCGGGACCAGACGTGTTGGGTACGCAATAGCGTTTGCTAAAGCTCAGCGGATTCGTTTGACCCTGCACGCCGCTGATACTCACAGGGGTTTGTACCGTTGCTCCGTAATAAAAGAAATCGGTGTGACCCCCTGACTCATGCTCGCTCTTGAAGTCCCGGTATTTGGCCGGCAGTTCCAGACAATTGCCACTGTAAATACTCTGCGTGCAGGGCTGAGTGTCGGGGTCGATCTGGGTGTTACAGGTGAACCCTGGCTCGATTTGACACGTCGAGGAACAACCGTCGCCATTGACTTGGTTGCCGTCGTCGCATTGCTCTCCAGTCTCGAGATTGCCGTTTCCGCAAGAAGCCGCGCAGGCGTGTGTCGCACCTGTCCCGTTGGTTCCCCGGCAGATCGGCTCCTTCGTACAGGTGTTTGAGCAGCCGCTGCCGTCCCCGTTGAACAGACCGTTTGGACCAGTGCACCCGGCGGGCAGATTCTTCGGATCATTGCCGCAATCGCAGGCCTCACCAGTTTCCACGACACCATTACCGCATTTGGCCTTCGTGCAAACGGATGGCGTGCCGGTACAGGTATATCCAGGTTCGACCTGGCAGGTGCTGGAGCACCCGTCATCCGCCTTGTTTGGAGCGTTGTTGCCGGTGTCGCATTGCTCGTCACCGACAATCTTACCGTCACCGCATATGGGAACACAGGGTTTGCCGGGTACTCGGCACTGCCAGCCTGATTCAACCTGGCAGGTACTTGAACAACCGTCATTGCTGGTGGTGTTGCCGTCGTCGCATTGCTCGCCCGGTTCGAGGATGCCGTCCCCGCACCGCGCATTGTCCTTACACGGTTGCCCGGCCACGCTGCAGTCGTAATAAGACGCTTCGATTTGACAGGTACTAGAGCAACCGTCTCCGCTGACGGTGTTGCCGTCATCGCATTGCTCGCCGGGTTCGATGATGCCATTGCCACATACGGACTGTTGCACGCAACCAACCGGGAGCGGACGGCACACCCAGCCGGGTACCGTTTGACAGTTAGCGTCACAGCCGCTGCCGGCTACGCCATTCTGAGCACCCAAATCGCAAGTTTCGCCACTATTGATCCGTCCGTCGCCACAATGCGGGTCTTGCTGGCAAACGGATTCGCTGGTCGTGTCGTTCGGGTCGGATGGAGCGCAGTACCAACCGGACTCGACCTTGCACGTGCTCGAGCAGCCGTCGCCGTTTTTCGTGTTGCCGTCGTCACATTCTTCTCCGGGTTCACGCTTGCCATCACCGCAGACGATGAGCGAAACGCAGGGTTGACCCGGCGTGGGGCAGGTCCAATTGGGCTCAATCTGACAGGTTCCCGAGCAGCCATCACCGCCTATGCGGTTGCCATCGTCGCATTGTTCGCCCAATGCCGGCTTCGATAATGCCGTCACCGCAATAAGGCCCTGCATCAACTATCTTGTAACATATGCCGCCGTCGGCTTTACAAGATCCGGACCCGCCGACCGATGATGAAGTTTTACCTGCGGAAGCGTTGTATACGTTTCCAGCGCCGGCATTGCCTCCGACACTCCCCGAATTGGCCACGCCGCCGCCCCCGGGCATACCATTTTGCACCGAGGAGGAGCAGCCGGAGAACCAACAGATGGCGATAATTGCTAGCGGTGTAAGCAATAGCTTTTGCGCAACGGAGCCCGGTGACATGGCAAGCCTCCCGAATTCAAATATGGACGTGACGTCATATCTCGCCAAAGCACGACCCTTCGATTGATCAGCTCCGACGATGATGAGCCAAACTGGCGGTGCGAGGAAAAACTACATTAGAGCTAATGTTTATCGATCAACGAACGTCAATCAATATTCCCACGATTCGTAGGTCCCAGCAACGAATTCGTCAAACCAGTGATGTTGGTCATTGGTGCATCGATTGTCTGTTCATGTTTTGTTTTCTGACATAAGCGAAAGCCAAGCTGCCAATGATACTCATTACACATAGTGAATCGATTTCAGGAAACCGTGATCACGCATGAACTCGCTAATGAACAAAAGCGAATGAAAATACGGTCATTGTCCCCCGTTCACGCGCGCGAGAGTGTTCCCACGACGGTTTGGATCAAACCACGGCGCAAAGTCGTTCAACGCCGTCGCGGTTGCCCTGGTGGAGCATGGCCACGGCGCGCGCACCCGGGGCCCAGACAACCAACACCATCAAAACGTCGGAATGAACCTGCGGGTTAGGACTGAAAATCTAACGCACGGCTTGTCGACTTTTCAGGTTGGATTAGCAGGTTGGGCGCAACCGGTTGCGAGGAGTCCCGTTATTTTTCATTGCGACCAAGTGCCTAGGCCGACGTCGAGCTTCCATGGGGACAGGTAAGTCGGCATCGATATACTCGTTCCATTGAAGACCAAAGGTTGGAACACATACGTCGCCTCGTAATTGTGCTGGCCCGGGTTAGTGGTGTCCGTGTCGTCATACCAGTGATCGCCCCAGAATACGTACACCGTCCCTTGGCATCCGACGACGGGCTCTACCCAGGTGGTTTGCGACAACCACGTTCTTTGATCGGATATCATCTCGGGCGGATTGGGGGCACCAGTGGCGGTGACCGTGCTGGTATCGGTAACCGGTGCAACAAATCCTTGGTATGTCCAGGGACCGGTCATGGCGGGCGCCGTCGAGTAAAAGTTGTTATTCGCTCGCCAACCGGTCTTATATGACCCAATCCAATAGTAAGTGCTGCCCGCCTTAAACACGGTGGGCGCCTCGGAGCCTCCGGAGTCGCCATTGACCGCGCCGTAGGACTTATCCGAAAGCCAGCTGTGGCAATCAGCGGCGAGGGTATAAACGTGGCCACTTTCCGTAACGACATAGGCGTTGTTACCGTCCGAAAGGGCACTCATGTCACTGTGAGCGGCAATCGTGCCGCTCGCATCCGTGAGCGAGCCCTGGAACGAGTATTGGCCGTTGACCGTAGCCGAGGTTGCATAAACGACTTCCTTATCTACCTGATAAGTGGTGTCAGCCGAATGAGCGTACAGCACGAATTCACCCGTGCTGGGACACTTGATGATATGCGGTCGCTCGCCCTTTCGGTTGGGCCCGAGCTGGCCGCTTGCTTGCTGCGGCAGGATGATCCCCTCATTTTTCCAAGTCGCCATGTCCTGCGACGAATACATCGAAAAGCCGTTGAAGTTGTTATCCGTCGTGGTGGAAAGGAAGTACTCGCCGTGCATGTAGTACGTGCTGCCCACTTTGATGATGCCTCCACCGTGCGCGTTGACCGGGTTGCCATCCGTGTCCATGAAGGTAATGCCTGTGGCTAGTGCGCCCGTGAAAGTGCCGATGGGTCCAGACGTGCATCCACCCGATCCGCCGGTGGCGGGGGCGCCACCGGTACTTGTAGTGCCGCCCGTGGCCTTGGATCCGCCGGTGCTCGGCGATCCACCCGTGGCTTTGGACCCGCCAGTGCTCGGTGAGCCGCCCGTGGCAAGTGCGCCACCGGCGCTGGTGGTTGCGCCTGCGCTGGTCATGCCACCGGTGGCTTTGGATCCTCCGGTGCCGTTCGTGCTAGTCGTGCCGCCCATGGCTGACATCCCGCCGGTAGCCTTGGATCCGCCAGCGCTATTCGTCCCGCCCGTTGCGTTGGACCCGCCCGCGCTACTCGCGCCGCCTGTGGTCTTGGCACCCCCGGTGCTGCTCGTTCCACCCGTTAACGGGGTTGCTCCCGCTGCTGCTGTGTTGCCAGTCGAAGTAACACCACCGGCCGAGTTAACGCCACCGGTTGCCGGTGCGCCGCCCGTCAATGCCGCCGTTCCCCCCATGGCTGCGGCAGTTCCCCCTAAGGTGTCCGCTCCGCCGGCTCCGCTGGGCCCAGTACTATCGCTCGAACCGGAACAACCAACGCTGACCAGCGTTGCAACGATTGCACCGGTGACGATCTCAGAGAAAAGCAAAGACGGATGAGTCGATGTTAGTTTCACAGTGAATACTCCATCAGTGAGTGCAAGCCCCCCCTGACTCACACGCTCGCAATGGCGTCAGGTGGCGCGGGAATGTCTGATACGGGCGTGCAATAAGCGCCCTTGACTTTGCCTAATGCGGCACACCGCGTTTCCGATCACTGACTCAAGATGCATTCGATGCATTTAGTCGATAGTGATTACTCAGACCCCCAGCAATGGGGGCTCGCTGCTTCATCCGAGGCTAATTGGATTTTTTGGGGTCATGACGGCACGGAAAGCCTGTCGGTGGCTCCGCAAAAGGAACACCCGAAGCTCGAATTAACCGAACTTCGGGTGTCCGACACCGGCACCTAGGGTGATTGGCTATTTAACTGTTCAAGGAGCTAAAAGAACGCCCAGCGTGTCCATGATTCTTCCTGCGCACGTCGGCTTCAGCTTTTGCCATGAGCTGTCTCGCATTCTGAAACCGTTGAGCTCAAGTCACTCCAATGCCGAATCCAACAGAACAAATCCAGCACAGTGCCATCGGTTCACCGTCCGCGATCCGTCTGGACCCAAAGTTCACCGACTGATTGCCGCCGTGGCGGTTTTTTTCCCCACAAGCCGCGAAAAGCAGGGCAAATGTCGCGAAGATAAAGTACTCGAAGTTCTCGCATGGGAAGGTTCCTCTCACAGCTTTGTGATTCTTACCCTAAGATAAGAGGCACCAGCATATTTCAGTTGAAGGGCTCGCACAGCCCGTGGACTTCAAGCACTGGAGCAAGAAGCCGGTGGACTGGTCTTCAGTTGATTGACACTCGCGTTCGCCGCCGGCGCTCGCAGGACAATTGTCTTCGCAGCTTGCGGGTACGCAGGAAGTGCCTGGTAAACATCGCCGTTGCTTGCGCCAATGCAAGGTCCCCCAGCGGCCGGGGGACTCGAAAGAAGATCGATCGGAGCACCTCGCACGCGCGCTGAGCGGTCAGTGACAACACTCATTGCCAGGTGCGGGCTCCCTTCGCGGTTATCGGGCACACCCGCGTCGGCAAGATCTAGGTGGCCACTGCGTTGGCTGACTTGGCGTGTCGAACAGGATACTGCGATGGGTTCCAAAGGCACAGACGTTTGTCGATAACGCCATCGCGTACTCTTGTTGGATTCCACACTATGATGTGACAGAAGGGCAATCTTGCGGAGCGGCCGGACGCCCATGAGCGCTTCTGGGACGATTTCAATGACCGCCCCTCATGTCTGAAAAGAGGAGGCCAATGGGTCGCATTGTCGGACCCAGCTGCTGGCGCCCGACCACCGATTCACGAACTCGCGAAAAGCCTGTAGAGGGAGCCGTTCGCTGGGCTTCACTTGGCTTGACGGCGGTGCTTGGCGTCGGTAAGTTCTTTCATCATGTCTGCCGTTTCGCTAAGCGATAATGCTGTCCGTGCGTTGCGCGTGCTCACCGAGCAAGCCAGTGACGGCTACACTCTCATGAGTAGAACCGGGCTGACCGCGGACCAGCTGGTCACTGCGTTAACGGAGCTTCGGAGCCACGAGCTCGTAGTGGTCAAGGGAGACCTTATGCCTCATGCGGTCGGGGATGTATATGCGGCGGTGATGCCTGACGCGCAGGGACGCGCTGCATTCTTTGTGACGTGATGGACCAGCTACCTTCGTTGGACTTTCCCGCGTGGGCGTCATACGCGGTGGTACTTGCCGTTGGTCTCGCGTCAGCGTGGTTCCAAGTAAGCAGTTTGTTGGCGACCTTTCCCGACAGGTGGGGTTTTATAAGCACATGGGTATTGTTACTGGCGCATTGGACGGTACCGGTGCTCGTCTTTTGGTTCTTGGATCTCACAGGAGCCTTGCACGATACATCATTGTTCGCTGCCTTGTTTGTCGCCATTGCCTATCAACAGATTTTTGCGGGCGGTGTACAGGGCATTAAGATGCCCGGTCAGACACCGAAGCTCTGGCAACCGTTCGAGAAGTGGGTCTCGAGGGTCGCAGATACAATCGCGACGCAGCAAAAAAAGGCGCGGGACGACCTCAAGGAAGCGCTTCGCACCTTTGTAACATCAGATGGTGCCAGAATGAAGGTTTTGGAGGCCACGGCGATAAAGTACGCCGCCGATGCGGCAGCTCTGCAAAGCCGTGTTGACGCAATCAGTGCCCAGACCAAGCCCTCAATCGGAGAGCTGACACTAATCCTGCCGCAGCTAGGGATTTAATGGGTTCTCTCCTTACGCGCCTTCGGTTCGTGGATGTCTCTCCTACGCTAGTTGAAGATATGTCTCGCATAGTCATCGGCGCTCACTCGCCAGTGGCCGACCAGCTTACGATCCCGGCACTGGTGGAGGACTTGCGGACTGAGAATCCCAACGTACGACTTGCGATTCAACGAACGCTTGTCGCTGTCGCCGCAGCCGACTTCCCTGCTAAGCCCGTTAACGTCGACCTTGCGAAGTGGACCCCCGCGAAGGAGGAGTCACCTGCACAGCTCGACGATAGAGTGCGAGCTTGGAAATTGTGGTGGGATGCAGCTTCGACTCCCACCGCGCCGTAGACTGGACACGCTAGCGCAAATTCAGGCTTTTGCTGACCTCGCACCTTTGCTCCGATGGGGGGAAGCCCGAATCTTTGATTTCTTCTTCGCCCGGGTTGCGAACTGACCTTACGTGCTATCCGCCTTCCGCTTAACCCACGGTCATGCCAGAGGCGGATCAAGGTCCAGCAATACCACGGTGGTTTGGCTTCCATTCCAAAGGCTGCTCCAGTTTGGCAGTGGGGTAGTCATGATGGAACGACCGACTCGCGCCTTAGGCGTGGGTTACGCTCGGTCTCGGCAAAGAAGTTGAGACGCAGAGCCTATTGGGCGACCCCGAGTCACGATGATGCCTTGTTCGAAGTTTGAAGGGCGGCTCCCGAATGAATACGCACAGTTTGCTCCAGGGTTCGGTCAATGGGATTCGTAAATCCAGGAAGTTAACCAGGTGCCGAAATGTGCCGTTGGTTGGTCGCGTGAAGGTTCGTCAAGGGGATCGTCTCGGGCGAGGAGCCGAACACCGAATCTGGAGGATTACATGAGCGAACTACGCTTCGAGGTAACATTGGAAAATGGTGAGAAGTGTGGGCCGACCGACTAAAAACCATCGTTCAATATGCTCAATCCGGGCAGCTGCCGATTACGGCCACGATTGTTCACGGTCGGCACAGGTGGACCGTGAACGATGTCGTGAAGTGGGTCGAAAAGCATGGTGAACTTGGGCGGTGATTGCGGGGTGCTGTTGGGCAGGACGACTTTAGGTTACCTGTATACAAGCCAATTTCATTATCCGCCTCACGGGACCGGACGCGGTAGCCCCTTCAGGACCTGGAGCAGCGCTGAGCTGGCTGCGCAAGGTTGACGTCGGGAAACTTCATTGCCGGTGTCCCACAGCACGGGAACCATTTCCTGGATATTGTAGCCCGGGTGACTGCGGACATCCATCGAACCCGCGATGCCGGATTCTTCTTCGCCGTGACGCCGAATTCTCCAAGGAAGGCTGGAATGTCATTGCGAGTGCAGAATTCGCCCATGGTGTCAAAGAGCCTATTGAGCTCGGCGACGTCACGTTCGTTCCCCCAGGTTGGCATCATCTTTCCCCAGTCGGCGTCTTCGGTCATGCCACAGAACTGCCACGGAGTATAGTAGTGCACAGAGATAAAAAGGCGGCCCGGAATCGAATCCGTTGGCAGCTTGTATTCCTTAGCGCACGTCTTGGTGATGTCGGTGGCGTACCCGGCGATAATCAGCAAGCGCTTTCAATTGTTTCCGCCAAAACGCCGCACGGTGTCGATGAAAAGCTGATTCACGCGCGTCAATGTTGCATACGCTTTCTCGTCGAGCCCTTGTTGGCGAAATTAATTTCTCCGTCGAGGTCCTCGAAAATGAGCTTCTCGTTTTTGCCTGAAAAGTTGTTGGAAATCTGCTCCCAATAGGAGCGGTACTTCTTTTCTGCTTCTGGGCTAAACGTGGCATACGTTTGCGGGAAGTGTTCCTTGGATCTGGAATTATTCAGCCGCCGTCCCAATGAATGTTGAGCACGCAGAACATACCGGCTTTGGTAATCCAATCGACAACTTCGCCAACCCTACGGAACTTGTCAGGTTGGATGTGGCCA
>CAWIGY010000100.1:0-127915 GCA_963835565.1 uncultured delta proteobacterium | reverse complement strand
GTCGAAATTGGCGGCGAGTAGTTTTTGGAAAAGCTTAGGGCTCCAACCACCCCGATCAAATACGATGGTGATCCGGCGATCCCCCACCAGTTGGCGCACCTCGGCCAAGACTTCTGGCAACATCTTGACCATGCCAGCATTGGCCACCGCGGTCATCACGAAGAGCGGATCGCCAGACTGATCATTGACCCAATAATCAGTGGTTGCTGGCATCGCCAAGCGTATGCGGGCAACGTGAGTCTTGGGGATATTGTCGCTTGCCGTAATAGACCCGCACGTGACCGTCCACGTACAGGAAACCCATCAATTGACCGCGTTGGGCAACACGAAGGCGAGCCAGCTCTCGTCCCAACTGCTCTGCCTTGCGGTAGCTGGCCAAACGGGTCAGCTTGCGTCGTAGAGTCTTGACCTCTGGAGCGCGGTCGAGTCCGAGCAATCGCCCAAGGACTTGCGGGTCGTGCTCCTTGAGGGCTTCTGGTCGCTTGATGCGCAACAGGGCCATCAATAGCAAGGTCAAGAGCGTCGTGCGAAGCCCATAGAAAGACGGACCAATCTCGCCGTAGAGCTTATGAGCCGTGCGAAAGATGCCGCTCGCGGCGAGCGCCGGCAGCGCGCAAAGTACACCGGCGCCCGCAACGGCCTGCGCATCCCCAAAGACGGGTTGTGCGTCGTCAAGCAAACCAAAACACGCCAACAGGCGATCCCAAGTCCGATTGGCTGGGTCCACATCCAGACTCATCGGGATTGGCTCAGTTTCCACGGTGGCAAGGTCATTCGGCGGTACAATCTCGGCGTTGTGTGCGAGAGGTTGCATCGCTTTGGGTGCTGAAATCACAGCAACGTTGGGTTGGAGGCTGGCATCAACCATCGGCAAGAGTTGCTGTTGCAACGGGCGTTCTGTCGAACCAACCTGCTTGCGAATGGCGTTCTCAGTGACCCCGAGACGCCGTGCGACCTCTCGATTGCTCAACCCCTGCTCTTTCAGCCGCTCGATGATGCGAACTCGCTTGCCCGCAATGCGGCGGCGACCGGGACGCCAACCGGAGCGTTTGCCAAGTGCGGTCATCCCACCATCAGCGTAACGCTCCTGATGTCGTCGCACGGTGCGTTCCGAGCACTTGAAAGCGGTAGCGACTTGCTTCTGCGTGGCATAGCCGCCGTCAGCCAGAAGCACCATGGCATAGGCCTCGGCCACAACGTCTTTGGTGTTGTAATGATGCACGGCGAAGCCAGCCACGACAACGACACGGTGTTCACCTTCCGTGCGCAACGAGCAGCGCGCGTTGATGACGACGGTTCCCAATGGCACCACAACGGACAGAGGCAGGCACTGCTGTTGGCTCACCCAACGCTTTACCGTTCTCGCGTCGAAAGCCGACGAAGCGGACAGCAATCAGTGCGCGCCCAGATCGCTCAACTGCCCAGAAAAGTGCCGAAAACGCCCGCCTTGCGAAAAGAAGCGGACAGGTATTGGTGCGCACCCTCCACAAGCCAGGCCAGGGAGCCGTCGCCGAAAATGCCCCGATCTGAAACCCTCATTCACTCCATGTCAGGAGGTCTGAACTCAAGAGGGATCGTATCTTGCGGCGCGGGCCAATCGCGTTGCCCGATTTGAGGGATTGACCAGCCTAACTCGATATTTTACTGACCCTTGGCATCACATCTGCTCGCAAATCATTGGGCAATCGGCTAAGAATGTAGGCCTGGCAGCCTTGCCGCAGGAATTCTGCAATGTGTCCCCACCCGTTGGCTGGAACACCAGCTCCACAATCATTGCTGATCAATATCCAAAAACTTGTGACGGCATACTTTGCGACGAAGCCGGATGTTACACAACCCGAGCAGAAAGTCGCGTTCGGAACGTCGGGGCATCGAGGGTGCTCAGCCGACGCTAGCTTCAACGAATACCACATACTCGCGATTGCCCAGGCCTTGTGCGAAGTTCGCGCTGCCCGGGGAATATCGGGGCCGCTATTCGTCGGAATCGATACGCACGCACTATCGGAACCGGCACTGGCCACGACACTCGAAGTAATGGCCGCCAATGATATTACGGTATTGTATCGACTCGGCCGGCGGTTACACCCCGACACCGGTTATTTCGCATGCAATACTCATGTACAACAAAGGGCAAAGCGGCGGTCGGGCCGACGGCGTTGTAATTACCCCTTCGCACAATCCGCCAACAGATGGGGGCTATAAGTATAATCCGCCCCATGGTGGGCCGGCAGATTCAGCGCTGACGGGAGAAATCGAAACGATTGCAAATCGACATCTCGCCAATAATTGCCGTGACGTCCGCAGAATTTCATACGCCAAAGCTCTCGCGGCACCGACGACACACAAGTATGACTTTTTGACCCCCTACGTAGCGAGATCTCGAACAAATCATCGATTTTGAGCCAATCCGTGACTCCCGGATTCGAATTGGTGCCGATCCAATGGGCGGTTCAAGCGTCGATTACTTTGCCCCAATCGCCGAGCGGTATGGGTTGAACCTCGAAGTGGTCAATCGGATTGTCGATGCGACATTTCGGTTCATGACGCTCGATCATGACGGGAAAATTCGAATGGATTGCTCGTCACCTTGGGCGATGAGGACTCTGATTAGTCACCAAGAACGTTTCGATATTGCATTTGGCAATGATGCCGATTCCGACCGGCACGGGATCGTCACGCGGACCTCAGGGCTGATGAATCCGAATCATTATCTAGCGGTTGCCATTGACTATCTGTTTCGAACTCGACAAAAATGGCGCAGCGATGCTGCCGTTGGCAAGACCGTCGTGAGCAGCAGCCTAATCGACCGCGTCGCGGCCAGCCTGCCTCGGCCCCTTTCCGAAGTCCCAGTCGGTTTCAAGTGGTTCGTGGGCGGTTTGTCCGACGGCCGATTCGGCTTTGCCGGAGAGGAAAGCGCTGGGCGCGTCATTTTTGCGGAAGAACGGGACGGTTTGGACGACTGACAAGGACGGGTTGCTGCTCGATCTGCTGGCCGCGGAAATTACTGCTGCTACTGGGAAAGACCCGGGGGAACACTATCGTGAATTGGCAACATGCCACGGCGAACCCGTTTATGCACGAATCGACGAGCCGGCGACCCCTGCCCAAAAAGCGGTCCTTAAGGATCTAAGTACACAGAACATTGCGGCCCGCCAACTCGCAGGTGATGATATAACGGCCGTGTTGAATCGGGCACCCGGAAATGGAGCTCCACTAGGTGGAATCAAGGTTACCACTGCTCAGGGTTGGTTTGCCGCCCGCCCGTCCGGTACTGAAAATGCCTACAAAATCTATGCAGAAAGTTTTCGCGGGGCCGAGCATTTGGCCAAGATCCAAGAGGAGGCCCGCGCCGTAGTCAGCTCTGCTCTAAGCGCAGCTGGCGTTTAGTTCCCCGTTGTTCCAAAGCACGAAGCCACAGATGGCGGAGGGCAGCATGAAGGTTATGAAGCATAAGTGGTGTTGGATTGGTCTGGTAATCTGCGCGAGCAGTACAGCTTGGGCAGCAAAGCACAACGACGACAAGTCGGGATCCGACACCAAAAAGGGAAGCTCAGCCGAGGCAGACTCGCAGGACGACGCGACCAAAGACGATGCGACCAAAGACGACGCGACCAAAGACGACGCGACCAAAGACGACACGGCCGATGAGGACGTAACTCCGAAGCCGCCCCCTAAAAAAGTCGGCAAGAAAGCTAAGACGGCTGGACCGCCACCCAAGCGCACCAGTACGTTAAATATGGGTTTGCTGGGCAGCTTCGGTGCATCTCCGTTGACCCGATGGGGGTTAGGGCTTCGTGGCGGCTTGACACTGGGCCCGACCGAAGGACTTTATGTCGGCGATAATCGGCACTTTCTTTGCAGGTACCTCTGTGACGCAGGAACGGCTAACTTCTCCGCCCAACGCGGAACGAACGCGCAATGTCATCATCGCTGGCGCCGAAGTTGGTTACGACGTACTGGCCTCAACCGATTTCTTGGTTCGCCCCTACCTGTCTCCTGGGATCGCGTACGTGGCCGACAAGACCTGCGCGACCGGCGTATGCTCAAATGACAATGGTGCCCGAGTAACACTTGCCCCTGGCGCTCAAGCAATATATTCGCTGGGGACGACTGTATCTTAGGCGGTGATTTGCGCTACCAGATAATACTCAATACATCAGACGCAAGCGCAGCTGTTATTTCCGTAACTGCTGGACTTCGCCTCTAATCGTCGGCGTTTTTCGCGCCACCCCCTCACGTGACCTCGGCCGTAGGCCTGTCCATCTTATGGTGGAACGGTGCCGCCAAGGTTGCCAGCAAGGATGGAAGCGCGCCAACTATGACAAACACGAAGAATGCCGGATAGCCAATCTTTTCCTGAACGGCACCCGCAATAAATCCCGTAGCCATCATGCATAAGCCCATAAATGCAGTGGCAAAAGCATAGTGGGCCGTCCTAAAGGGTCCCGGGGCAATTTGTTGCATCATGTAGATCATATGTCCGACGGCACCAAATCCCCAGCCAAACTTTTCGATAAAAACTACAATGCCAATGACGGTAAGACTCTCAGGTCGAGCGTGACTCAGGTAAACAAACGTCAAATTCGGTACATTCAGAGCAAGACACAGCGCAACCAAGCTCCATTTCTTGAGGCCCACTCGGGAAACAAACCAACCCCCCAGCAATGAAGCTATCATGAAGGCTGCTGTACCTACAGTTCCATTAAGGTCCCCAAGAGTCTCGTTGCTTAGCCCTAATCCACTAAATGCAGTCGCTGCTTTGTCGACACTCATTCCTGCCGTCTCTGCGAATTTTGCCACTTCTGCCGGCGTCAGATCCTTTTTCGCAATGATGAATGCTGGACCAATTTTGTCTAATAGACCCAATCCAAATCGATAAAAAAAGGCAAAAGCAATCATCAACCAAATGCTCTTCTTCTGAAAGAAACTAAGAAAAGCCGTACCAAAAGTCTTGGCCGCGTCCGATACAGACTTTGGCGCGTCATGCGCTTTTTCCCCAGGTGGTAAGCTCCAGCTATGCAGTATCGCTACGATTCCAACCAACCCAGCTATTGCAAACATCACCATCATCCACGCTGAGGACCAATTGCCCAAATGACGATAAAGCGTCCCGGACAATCGGATAAATACTCCTGTCGCAAGGATAGGACCGATGCTCCAAAAAAGGCTCTGGAAACCCGTAAACTTGGACTGTTCCTTGGGAGGTAACGTGGTCACGTAGACACCGTCGGAACCTATGTCCATTGTAGCACCAGCAAATGCGCACAATCCAAGTAGGCCAATCGCCGGGGCAAGCCAGATTGGAAGCTTAAGGGCCAGCGCGACAACTGCCAACGCTATTGCCAAAAAGATCTGCATCAAGACCACGAAGAACTTCTTAGTCTTGTACATTTCGAGTAGGGGCGCCCAGAGTGGTTTCAGCGTGTAGGGCAGTCCCAATGCGCTTGAGAACCAAGCCGCTTCTTTCACCGGCAAACCCATGTTGAGAAACATGATGTTGCTCATCGAAGTCACCGTTACATATACGGTGCCCATCGCTAAGTAGGAGGACGGAACCCAAAGAAGCGGGTGTTTGTATTTGGATTGGCTCTGACTCATATGGGCAAGTGGAGTTTAGTGCCGCACCGAAGCAAGCAGAGAGAGTTTTTTCGTTTGTGAACTCACTAATTGCGCACGGTAGAAAGCCTCACCACCCAGATTCGCGATCACTGAAGCGTCAATTCTGTTGGCCCACCCGTGCGGCCGAATGTCCTAACACTTCCAGAAACCTAGACGCTATCGGCCTGACTGTGACGGTTTATGCCACTTTGGCCATTTCCGAGTTTTCAGTGTCGGCGGGCTGACGTGACGGCACAAATGGCCCCAGCTCCAGTTTTGCGCGAGTGGCAATTCGTACCTGCTCGAGTAACGCTGCGTCGGACAATAGGTTTTCTCGAGACCGCTCTCGACCTTGCCCAATGTTTCTACCTTCGAATAGTAAGTAACTCCCGCTTTTCTCCAGTACACCGAGACACAAGGCGGTTTCCAGGAGGTCTCCTGTGGTGTCAATTCCAGTACCCCAACGAATATCAAATTCGGCCTCGCCAAACGGTGGCGCACATTTGTTCTTCACTACCTTCACGCGCGTGCGATTCCCAACGACCGTATCGCCCTGGGTCACCTTACCGGTCCTTCGCACGTCGAGTCGAACGCTGGAGTAGAATTTTAGTGCCATACCGCCAGTTGTGGTCTCCGGGCTTCCAAAGGTAACCCCAATCTTATGGCGCAATTGATTGATGAATAAGATCGTTGTTTGCGAGCGGTTGGCAATTCCCGTCAACTTACGAAGTGCCTGACTCATCAGGCGCGCGTGCAAACCCACGTGAGGATCGCCCATGTCGCCATCAATTTCTGCCTTGGGAACCAGCGCCGCCACCGAGTCCACAACAACCAGACCCAGGTCGTGAGATTTCGTCAAGAATTCCACAATATCAAGCGCTTGTTCACCATTGTCGGGTTGAGATATCAGAAGTGAATTCAGATTCACCCCAATTGCTTGCGCGTATCGAACGTCAAACGCATGCTCAGCATCAATCAACGCGGCCAGTCGAGAACGCGCCTGAACTTGTGCGATTGCATGCAATGCCAAGGTTGTTTTACCGCTAGCTTCCGGACCGAAAACCTCGATGATTCGGCCGCAAGGATACCCCCCAATTCCCAATGCCCGGTCAATCGCCAACGAGCCGGTTTCGACCACGGCGATTGACTCGTTCGGTTCACTGGCTGCTAGGCAATGTATCGCCCCTTTGCCATGTATCTTTTCGACTTGCCCAATCAGGCGAATCAGTGAGTCGCTGGGTGTCTCAACACATTTCTTCTCAATCATAATAACCGTTCCTTTTCAAAAGAAACACGCCCAAATATCGGGTTCTTTTAGGGGTTGAATTTCATTTTCCATAAGTTAAGTCGTCAATTGCTATTCAGTGGTTGCCGGTCTAACAATCTGCCCTGAATGGCTTCTGCCACGTGCTCCGGCTCGATTTTTTCGGTGCCTGCCAAGTCTGCAATAGTGCGCGCAACGCGATATATGCGAACGAACGCCCTCGCGCTAAGGCCTAATCGGCGACCCGCTGCATCCAGCAAGTGGCGCGAATCATTGCCGAGAGGAGATATTCGCTCAAGCTCCGAAAGTGTGAGCACAACATTATTTCGAGTTTGGCGCTTTCCCAGCGAATTTCTCAGACACTGACGAGTTCGAGCTCGTGCTACACGTATAGACACGTCCGCAGAGTTCTCACCGGTAACCGACTGGCTGAGCATGCACATTTCAACGGGCGGGACGGCACAGTGAATGTCAAAACGATCCAGTAATGGGCCACTCAGTCGCTGTGCGTACTTGAGCCGCTTCTGCTCGGAACAATAACATCGGCGGGTGGGATGCCCGTAATACCCGCACGGACATCCGTTGACTGCGGCTACCACTAGGGGTCGCGCCGGAAACCAGGCACGCGCTCGGGATCTGGCGATGCACACGCAACCATCTTCCAGTGGTTGACGAAGGGATTCGAGAACACCGCGCGGAAACTCGGCAAATTCGTCGAGAAACAGGACGCCGTTGTGGGCAAGACTGATTTCGCCCGGGCGAGGTATATCGCCACCGCCGACCAGCGCAGCCTCACTAACTGAATGGTGAGGCGCACGAAACGGCCTCTGCGTGACGACACCTGTACGCGAATCTACGAGTCCCGCTACACTGTGAATAGCCGTTATTTCGATAGCTTCTGTAAAAGTCATTGCCGGCATTACACTAGGAAGTCGCCGAGCCAAGAGTGTCTTGCCGCCGCCAGGTGGCCCTACGAGCAAGAGATTGTGGTGTCCGGCAGCGGCAATTTCGAGAGCTCGTCGCGCCCCTGGTTGTCCCCTCACTTCAGCCAAATCAAAGCCGGTATTGTCGGGGTAGGGGTCAAATGTGGTTTGCGTGGCAACCGGCAACGCTCGACTACCCGAAATATGAGCAACCACTTTTGACAAGTCCGACGCTACGTGAACGACCATGTCGCGCACTAGCCCAGCTTCTGCGGCATTGCACTCGGGTACTATGGCTTTGCTCACTCCGCGGCGCTTGGCACCTTCAAGAAGGGGTAAGAGTCCCCGCATTGGCAAGAGGGCTCCGTCCAACGACAGTTCGCCGCAAAACTGTGTTCCGTCGCAAGCTTTGCAATTTACGTGACCGAGAGCAGCTAGCATCGCAACAGCGATGGCTAAGTCCAGCGAAGCTCCTGATTTTCTAAGGTCTCCGGGCGCAAGATTTACCGTAACGGCGAACTCGTCCAACAGCACCCCTAGAGTTGCGAGAGCGCTTGCTACACGCACGCGCGATTCGCGCACCGCCGCCTCGGCCAATCCAACCATTTGAAAGAACGCGGGTCCACGAGTAGTAGTCACTTCGACGCGGACTGAATGTGCATCTAGACCGAGTAAGACAAACGCTTGGGCGATTCCGAGCCCAAGCGAACGCCCGCGCATGATGGGAGGTGGACTATTGACCATTTCACCAAGGACCGTCTGCAATGAACGGACCTGGGTGCATGCCGCCGCATAGGAAGCCATTTTGTGAGAAATGCAACTGGCGACTGTTAGCCATACGGCGCTGTCGAACCGCCTGCGAGAAAGCGGCCAGCGAGCCAACCGGGTACGTACGCAGTTGAAATCCTTGGCTGGCACCGCAACAATGGCACAAGGTCCCTTTACGAACTCCCCCGCATGACCACGCTCGCCGCCGAACTTCTTCGACACCATGCCGCCCCCATCGACGCGGTGGAAAACGCTATGTTGCGGCAGTCGTTATACGGGGGCGATCTTGCAACCAACTTGCTTGAGCTAGCCGCCATTGATGAATCTAGTCTTTTGGAACAGCTGGCGCTTACCTTCGGGCTTGAGATGGTGTCGCCAGGGCCTCTGCCGGAAGCTTCTGATGATCTCAAGCGAGCCTTGCCGGGCGATGTGGGTTCCCGTCATGGGATATTTCCTCTGGGGTTCGAAACGGGTAATTTGATCGTGGCAGTAAGCGTACCGTTGATGTCGAGCACGCTTGAGGACCTGGCATTCTCCCTGGGTCATGAATTACATCAGCGAATTGCCATGGATGTTCGAATTCGCCAGGCGCTGAGTCGGGATTATCGTCTGCCGCTATCGGAACGATTTGTGCGGCTCTCGCTGTCATTGGATTCGGGCCAACCCCTCAATCTGTCCATACCGCCGCCCAAGGCCGGTGCTCGCGGCTTTCCAATGTCGCGAGATACGGCGTCATCGTCCGGCGAATCAGGCTCGGTAAATGTTCCTACGCTCGTTTCCTCCCGAGCCAATTTGCTTCCGCATCTTACGGCAACGGCGGCGCCGGCCACCAAGAACAAGGCGATTCGAAGATTTGGACCGTTCACGACTTCGATGATGGAGAAGGAATTACACGTCGCCAAGTCTGCTAAGGAAATCCTTCGAATCTGGTTGGATTACTCCGCCCAGTATTTTGAATATAGCGCCGTCTTTACCGTACAAGGTGATATAGCATGCGGACTTGAATCGCGAGGATTGAGTTCCGCATCGGAATCGCTAACTCATATTGGAATACCTCTGGAATTTCCGAGCGTGCTGGCTGACGCACGTCGTAATGCACGCTGGATTCTTGCAGCGCTCTCATCGCAGGGCATTGATGTAACTCTAGCGCGAGACTTAAAAAGACCTTCGGGACGCGTGGTAATGGTAGCCCCGGTCATGCTTCGTGGTCGTGCAGTCGCTTTACTTTACGGTGATCACGGAGACTTGGACGTTCAATTAGATCAAGTTGGGGAAATCATATCAGTCATCCCACTCGTTGAACGCGGCATGAGTCAGGTACTCTTGACGCGGAAACGTGGTCGCAGTAGCGAATCATTGGAGTTTTCACCTTCTTTGACTCCAGCATCGGCCAAAATTGACGACAGAAATAGAGATTTTGCAGCTGCTCGTTTATTTGAACAACCACAGTCTGCACCGCAAGCAACGAACGCACCACTCGCATCGGCACCTGAACCACCAGGTCGATCCAGAAATTGGGATCTGGCGAGGCCCATACTGGAAATAGAACCCTACCCGCCTAGCCAAGAGCAATCAAGTTCGACCGTGGGCTTGGCTTCAGCGCCACCACCAGTTCGGCAATTCTCGCTGCCGAGAATCCCCGTTACAGAAACACAAGCTGCCGCGCTTGTGGAAAGCGATGGAATAACCGGCCACCCGCCGGCACCCCAACCCGATATCTCCTTGCCACGCATCGATACTGATTATGAAGGCAAGAGTTTGGCAATCATAGAACGATTGTTGCAGGGCGATAATGGAGCCATCTCAGAACTTTTGGCGTTTGGTGATGCAGGGGCGAGTGTGCTGGTTCGCGAACTTCCTGGACCTGTAGAAGTTCCAACGCGGGCTGTTCGACCTGACCTAGGTCCAATTCGAGCTTCCGAGTGTGGTCCGCTGCTTCGCGCCATGGCGGCATTTGGCCCTACAGCGCGCCCATACGTCATCGCACGCACCGCAGACGCGAACCCGCGTGTTCGACAATGGACTACGCGATTACTCGGAGAATTGCCTGGCCGCCAATCTGCCATGGCAGTGGCTCAGCGTTTGATGCATGACCGTGACGCGGAAGTGCGCCGCGCAGCCTTCGCAGCAGGACAACTGTTGGCCCACGACGCCGATTCGGCCCTAGCCTTGCGCAATTCGCTCTCAGGGGCTGCAAGAAATGAGACATTGGCTGTCACCCAGCGCCTGTCTGCATTAGATGCACTCAGTGACTTGCGCGACGGTCTGGCAACTCCGTCACTTTGGCGATTGCTGCAGGATGCCAATCCAAGTATTGCGGCCGCTACGCAACAGGCATTGGTGGCCCTCGCATGTCGTGATTTTGGACATGACTTAGAAGCCTGGACACATTGGTGGGAGCGTAACGGTCGTCGCCACCGCGTTGAGTGGCTAATTGACGCACTGACTGACGATTCACCCAATGTTCGACAGTCGGCCACCGAACAGTTGCGACAAATCTCCCGACTTTACGTCGGCTACTATGACGATAATCTGCTTGAAGAACGGTCGCGCGTTCAGGAACGCTATCGAATATGGTGGGAGACCATCGGTCGTCCTTCAATGGCGGCCGAGCCACCTCAATCAACTGGGAACCCGCAGCTGTAGCTGATTATTGCGACGACTACATCGACTTACATAGGGTTTCTCGGGGTGCCCCGCGAATTGGGATTGGGGAACTCTGTCCTTTTGACTCGACAGACCGGGGTCTGACGTGCGAAGTAAGGTGTCCGCCATGGAATCCGAGATTCTGGATCCCGCCTTGCGGGCAGCTAATGTGGCAATGTTGGGCCACAGTCAGCGTGAAACTAGTCGGTTCGCTGCGATCGAACTGCGATTTTCTGATCGTCGGTCTGGACCGTGGGAAGCCGCAGCCATGGCATCGGTCGCATTCATGGCACTGCTCGCCGTATTGGGCGTGTGGTTTCTTTAGCCAAGTTTTCGCACTTTTGTCTTTGCCGTCACTCTAAGGAGTCGCCGGAGGTGTCGGCTGGTCTGATGGACTGGGAGTGGGACTTGCGGGCGCCCCTGGAAATATTCGTGGGATCGGAATGCCAGCGATCGACGTTGGCAATGGGGGCAGACTAGTTGGAAGCCCTGAGAGGAACGGCGGCCACGATATTCCAGCGGGTGGGGCCGCTGACGCAGAGGAACTCGGCGCAGCGGTGCCTGACGGGGCCGCCGAGGAAGAGCCGTGTTGTGTGCTACTGCCCGGATGGGCTGCCGATGGTCTGGTCCGAGCGTTCAACGGATCCGTCGAATATTGGTCGGGGACGGCAGCCTGAGTAGTCGGCGCTATCGCTGATCCCAGTTCCGGTACCAGGGTCGCCGAACGATTGGATGCGCTCGTTTGGGCACTCGGAACCGACGTGGGCCAAGGACTTGGTTGTTCATCTTTCTCGAACGGATTGTCTATTGCGCCCAACCAGTAGGCAATTGAAAGACCGCAAACGCTCAGTAGCAGGCCAATAGCCAGTACAATCCCTATCAATGACCCGCGTCGAAGAGAGGTTCTGCGTTTGACAGAAATTGTGCTCGACGGCACTAAAGGATGCTGGAACTCGGGCCGTGCCGGCAAATCGACATGTTGAGACGCTGGTGCAGACATGCCAGCAAAATAGGGCGCACCACTGGTTATGATCGGCGGCTCTGCACGGTCCGTTATGATATTTGGCACGTTTCCAATTGGCTGCTGGGCACCTTCAGCCGCGAGCGGTGGCACATCCGGTTGGGTCTTGGCGCGCTCTTGAACATCCAATCCGTCGACACCCGAGTTCGTTATCGAGCTTCGCTTTTCAACGCTGATCTCCCCCGCGAGGGAACGAACCATGTCGAGGGCGGTATCGGGTCTCTCCGCGGGATCCTTCGCAAGGGCAGCACGGACCGTGGCCACTATAGGAGCCGGAAAAGTTGCTGGCAGTTCCGGAGGAACAGACGTGAGATGCCGCTGAGCCCACATCCAGGAATTGTCGGCCGTGAAGGGCAGTTGTCCTGTCAGAACCTCATACAAAATAATACCGAGGGAATAAATGTCGCTCTTCCGAGTGATTGGCGCACCCGTAAATTGTTCCGGACTCATGTAAGGAGGAGTACCGAGAATCATTCCCAGTTGAGTCAGCTTAGTTTCATGTTGCCCACCAGCACTGAGTCGAACGGCAATCCCAAATCCAACAATTTCACAAAATCCGACTGCGAACCGTGTTGCGTAAGAATGACGTTGTCTGGCTTCAAATCACGATGCACGATTCCAAGCTCGTGGGCCTCGTGCAAGGCGTGACACATTTGCTCAACAATGCCGAGAGCACGCTCGACGGGCAGAGGCCCACTGCTAATGCTCGCAGCCAGTGACTGCCCACGAACGAACTCCATAGCAATGTAAAGCGTGCCATCTTCGGCCGTCCCAAAATCATATACCCGAACGATGTTTTGGTGGGAAAGTTGCGCGACAATTCCGCACTCACGATTGAATCGGGACACAACGATTGGGTCATGGGACAATTCGGGCCGCAACATTTTTATAGCCACGGTGCGGTGATGCTCACCCAGTAATTGATCGGCTTCGTAGACCACGCCCATGCCACCCTCAGCTATCAATCGTCGTATCGTGTATCGGTCGAGGATTGTCGAACCAACGCGATTGGACCCCGCAGATTGCTCGAATAGATCGCGTCCGCAGGTTCCGCAGAACTTGGCGGATGGTTCATTCTCACGTCCGCAAGCAGAACAATTGTGCGTGTACATGTGCGGTCAGAACCGAGGGTGTAGCCCTGTCAATCGAGGGACGATATAACAATACCTCAGTATCCGTACGTCGGTCATCCATCCAAAATACGTTGGGCCTGGTTTCGGACGGACGTGGGCCTATTGCTCTGCCCCAATTGGGCCGTTGTAAGGGTTAACGATTAGCCCAATGTTCACTGACCGCGCTCACGCATTGCTGGACCCGCCAGTCGTTTCTAGCGGCGAGGCGGCTGGATATTCGCAAAAACCTAAATGGCGGCGCAATTTGCGAGCATTGTTGCCTATCTGCTCGCTGGCGCTGCCGGTCGTCACGCACCAATCGGCAAATGCCGCCGCCCCACTCACTCCCTTCCAGGGTTCAGTTTCGGTGATTGAAGGTCGAAATATCGCTGGAACCCAAGGGGCCCGCTACCGTCTGCCCGGAGGTATTCGGGTATTTTTGAGCCCCAACGCGGAAGCAACTATTGCCGCCCAACCCCAGATGTTGGCTTTGACAGCTGGCAAGCGAACACCCACCTACAGCGTCTTTTTGAGCTCTGGCAGAGTGGATGTCGATATTCCGGACACCGATGCGGGGGCTGTTGCGGTCGCCGGACCTGCTGACGTTCGCGTAATCGCAAAGCGCGGTCAGGTTTCGACCCTGGCCGCCGCTCACAACATGTATGCCTTTAGCGCAAAATATCCTCTTTTGGTCTCGCAAAAAGAACGCCTCTCCACGCTGTCTCCCGGAATTGTTCGCCAGTTCTCCCGAGTCATGCCACCGACGGATCATCCGGCGTTAGAGGCCCCCCAGTGGTTGGCCGGTCGCCAAGTATGGCTTGCCATTCCTGCAGCGGCTCAAGTCTCTGACTTTGCGTGGTCCCCAGTGCTTGGCGCACATTCTTACACCGTTGAGCTACTGCGGGCTGACGATGGTCAGCTGTTGCGAGAATTCACGGAATCTTCGACTGCGATAGCTGAAAGCCTGCCACCCCTGACGGCTGGCAACTATCAACTAGTCGTTCGCGCGCTCGATGAGCTCGGACTTCCTGGGCTGCAATCGGCTCCGCTGCGACTACAAATTGTGGGGGTGGAAGTTCCACCCGGCGCCAAGTTTCACCCCGATGCGCGAATAGAGCTGTCACAGACGCAGACTATTCAACTCAATAATGCCGATGGCTTGTCGTTGACGCGCTCGGGCGAGCGAGTGAAGAGGCGCGCATCGGAGCCAGTTGGGCATATACAGATGGGCAACCTACTCCAATCATGATTCAAGGAGATGATTCAGCCTTCCCTTGCTTGATGTGGCTGCTGCCGAGCAAGACTCCCGTGAGCGCGCATGTGGGTCCCAAATGGGTAATATGGCCGCAGCGAATCAGTGGATCTTGAAGTGAGTTGGACCGATGCGCTCGGGCACCAATTAGCGCCCGACGTCGAGCCCGTTGTTAGCGTCTTGGTTGGAATCGAACCAGTGGATGTGGTCTGGGAGAAGCAACCTGCCGCTTGGCACGCAAAACTAGGTCCGCAACCGGGGCGCGGCCCCTGGGTCGTAAGGCTCGAAGTTCACGACCAAAAGGGAGGATTGCTGGCACGCGACTTTGTCGAAGTGGAGCAACGACCGAAACACCGCTCGCTCACGGCATCAGCGAGCTATGCGGACCTGTCATCGCTGCGATAACGCCTTCGGCGGTTATTTGCCCTTGGGAGCCTCTTTGCCCTTGGGAGCCTCTGCGAGTTTAATCTTCAGTTGCTTGCTCACGGGTGTTCCGACATACGATGGAACTATCACTGCGTTAATTGCACGGAGCACGCATTCGCCGATAGGCTTATCCGCGAATTGGGAATCGATCGTGGACCGGTCAGCGATTACGTGACCCTCATTATTGAATGTGATGGAAACGTTGGCCTCACCGTATGGCCCGGAACTGACGACCCCCGGACACGTTTCGGCTGATCGAATGGCCCGATTGACTTCGATTTCCGCTTGACGATTGTCAAACTTCTTTCTTTTCTCGGAGTCGAGTTCTCCACTATCCGTACCAGTGTCGTACGTGTTCTTGTGTTTCTCCTGCTCTGCGGCGATCTGCTCTTGCTCGGCAACGATTTCGTCCGGAGACTTAACCGTCTGCGTATAAGTGGGTCCGCAACCAATGGCGATACGTCGAAATTAGCAAAATGGCCTTTCGCATGGGGCCATCCTAGCGGATAAGTAAGCCTATCTCCAGAGTCTACGTCTAAATCCCGCAAGCCATGCCCGGCATGACCCAAAGCAATCAGCTCGGCCTGCTCGGAGCCACCCGAGGTGATGCCTCACGCAAGAGGCCCGTTATCCCGCGAAACGAGTGATCAATCCGCTTTTGGGCAATAATTCACAGGTTTTTCCCTTTGGCAGGCTCGAGATGGCCGCAGCGCACCTAGCCGTCGGAACTGTCCGGCACCGATGGCAGTACCCGGCTCCCGCCAGACCCGACCGCCCTAGAGTGCCGCCGGCCGTATGTGAAATATATCAATAATCCGATGGCTAGCCAGACGGCCAGGCGTACCCATGTATCAGTGGGCAGCAACACCATCATGAAAAGGCAAATCAACATTCCCAGTACCGGCACCACCGGAACCCAAGGCGCCCGAAATGGTCGGTTTGCGTCGGGGGCCGTGTGGCGCAGCAGCCAAACACCCGCGCAGACTATGACGAACGCAAACAGCGTCCCAATTGACACTAGCTCGCCTAACAGGCCAATTGGAAACAGTCCTGCAATTAGGGCACATAGGATGCCCGTCAACAGTGTAGTCACGTATGGGGTTCGGAATCGCGCATGCACTTTACCAAACGTGGACGGCAACAGGCCGTCACGAGCCATTGAGAAGAATATGCGCGGCTGGCCCATCAGCAGCACCAATACCACTGACGCAAGCCCAGCCACTGCTCCCACGTTTATCAGGTAGCCTAACCACGCGAGCGACGGACCTGCTTTGCTAATGGCAACGAATACCGGATGTGGCACATTAAGATCGCTGTAATGGGCCATGCCTGTCATGACAAGTGCCATCAAAACATAAAGTACCGTGCATACGCCCAGGCTTCCCAAGATGCCAATGGGCATGTCCCGTTGCGGGTTACGCGCTTCTTGAGCCGCGGTTGATACCGCGTCAAAACCGATGTACGCAAAGAAAACCACAGCGGCCCCGCGCACAATACCGGACCATCCAAAGTGACCAAGTTCGCCAGTGTTTTCCGGTATAAATGGCTTCCAATTGCCGGTATTCACATGGAAGTAACCGAAGCCAATCACTAACAGGACGATGAGTAACTTAACAAACACAATGATGTTGTTAAACCGCGATGATTCGTGGATTCCAATGACGAGCAGCCCGGTCATTGACAGAACAATTAACATTGCAGGAACGTTCAGCACCCCTCCGCTGGAGTTGGCAATCAGATGATGTGTACCTTCCAGTGACAGGGGGGCTTGAGTCCATCGCGCAGGCAAGTTGATCCCCAGCTGACTAAGGAATGCGTTCAAATATCCTGACCAACCAACCGCCACCGTCGCTGCGCCAAACAGATATTCCAAAATCAAATCCCAACCAATTATCCATGCAATCAGCTCCCCCAAAGTCGCATACGCGTAAGTGTATGCGCTCCCAGCTACGGGAATCATGCTGGCCAGTTCGGCATAACATAGCCCAGCGAACAAACAGCCTAATCCCGCCAGCACGAACGAAAGCACAATCGCAGGTCCGGCGAATTGGGCCGCAGCTGTGCCGGTGAGCACAAATATGCCTGCGCCAATGATCCCACCGATGCCGAGCAAGGTCAGGTTAGTCGCGCTTAGGACTCGCCGCAGCGTACCGTGCCCCTCGGCGGCTGGCCTCGTCCTGGAGTTGGATCAGACTCTTTTTCGACCAAAGTCCCATAACTGCTCCTAGCCAAGCCCACAAAATTGCACAATTTTTAGATTACAGACACAAATCCAATGTCGAGGCGTCAAATGTCCGTGATTTCGTAATCCTTCAGTTTGTAGAGCAAAGCGCGATGACTGATTTCCAATAACTCGGCGGCTCGGGTTCGGTTGCCTCGGGTTCTCTGCAAAGCTCTTCGAATTAGGATCTCTTCCACGCTGCGCATTGTCTTTTTGATGCTGAGTTCGTCTCCGTCAAGCTTGGTTTGAACTTTGTCCCTAGTGTCTCGAATTCGCTCTGGAAGATCGACAGATTGAATCCTTTCGCCTTCAGCCAGCACCATGGCCCGTTCGACAGTATTTTCCAACTCTCGGACGTTGCCAGGCCAGGTATATTCAAAGAGCACGCGCCGACATTCAGGATCGGGTCCCCGAATTTGAGTTCCCATCCGAGCATTATTTCGAGCCACAAAATGATCCACCAGCAGGGGAATGTCTTCACGACGCTCTCGCAACGCCGGAACGTGAATTGTCAGGACATTTAATCGGTAGAATAGATCCTCACGAAAACGCCCCGCCTGTGTCTCCGCGTGAAGATCACGATGGGTTGCCGCCACGATTCGTACGTCAACTTGCAGGTCGCGCGTTTCCCCTAAGCGTCTAATTCGTTCGTCCTGCAATACGCGCAACAACTTGACTTGCAGGCCCAGTGGCAACTCCCCAATTTCGTCGAGAAACAATGTACCTCCATTGGCTTCCTCGAACAGACCGCGACGGTCTTGAACGGCGTCGGTGAAGGCGCCACGTTTATGTCCAAAGAGTTCGCTCTCCAAGAGATTCTCTGGAATTGCTCCGCAATTGACAGCAATAAAAGTTCCAGTTCTTCGGCTACGTCGGTGCAGAGCCCTTGCAATTAGCTCTTTACCGACCCCACTTTCGCCGGTTATTAGCGCGGTGGTTTTGTATTCGGCAATTTTAGCGACAGTGCGAAATAGTTCTTGCATGCTGGAAGACTTTGCCAGGATGTCTTCAAATTGGTATTCCTTGCGAATCTCGTCTCGCAGAGCCCGATTTTCTCGCCGCAGTACTTCACGCTCTTCGGCCTTACGCAGAGCGAGGACGATTTCGTCGGGCTTGAATGGCTTATGCACGTAGTCGTAAGCGCCTGCTTTGATCGCCTCAATGGCAAGATCCAAATTTCCATACGCACTCATCACGATGACGGTCGTCAGATCTCCCTTCGCCTTGAGTGTTGCCAGCAGGTCGAGCCCACCCATTTTGGGCATCTTTACGTCAGTAATCACGAAGTCGGGACCAAATCGATCCACGAGAGCAAGCGCTTCTTCGCCACTCTGCGCGGTTTCAACTTCATAGCCGTGTCGGCGGAGCAAGGTCCGCAGCACGACTCGGAGGTTCTCCTCGTCATCGACGACCAGAACGCGTCTCACTACGCAACTTGGTAAGACAGTTCGACCTAACTGTGCAACTGATTGCGGGTGATGTTTATAACCATCTGTATTTATTGATTTATTTTACTTCACCCACTTCGGCCACCGGTTTAGTCCGAATTGATGAGTTTTCGGCGAGCTCCGCTTCTGGTACTTCGCGATCCAGCATGTTTTGTGGGATTGACCTACTGTTTGCAGGCCAGGCGGCCGCGCTGCGCCGTCGATTGCGCACCAGTAAAGTCGGGTGCCTCACACACTCCGCTGCCGTCGATCGCCGCGGGGTTCGAACACTGGATGTTCTTGAGGAATTGGGCGCAAGCTATTCGGTAATTTTCTCACCGGAGCACGGGCTCGACGGCGTGGCCCAAGCACAAGAAGCCGTCCCCCATGAGGGAAGCCAAGTCGCTGCTCGGCTAGGATCTAGAGCCGTCAGTTTGTACGGAACCGAGCGTGGCTCTCTCGCACCAACTGACGAAGCTCTCAGCGAAACGGACGTGCTCGTCATTGACCTGGTGGATATTGGAACGCGATTTTACACTTATGTATGGTCCGCGTGGATGACGCTACAAGTAGCTGCGCGTCGCGGTATTCACACTGTGGTTCTCGATCGACCCAATCCGATTTCAGGCGATCCTACAACATTGGAAGGCAGGCCGCAGGAGCAAGAATTTCTGTCCTTTGTTGGTCTTGAGCCTCTGCCGATTCGCCATGCCATGACGATTGGTGAACTGCTCTGCTACCTTGCCGACCGAGCGGGGCTCCCACTTGGCGCACAGGGGGCGCTCAGCGTTGTGCGTCCCGCAGGCTGGGAGCGACATAGAACAGCCCACGCTTGGGGCAGGCCGTTTGTGAACCCCTCACCCAATATTCCCACGCTCGAAACGGCCCTGGTGTATCCCGGAGCCTGTTTGCTCGAAGGTACAAATCTATCTGAAGGACGAGGGACGACATTACCATTCCAATCCGTCGGGGCCCCTTTTGTCGATGCCGAGCGTCTGGTGAGCGACCTGTTGTCGCAAGGCGTACCGGGAGCTTGGGTTCGACCCATCTCGTTTAGGCCCACCTTTGACAAATATGCGAACGAAGTCTGTCACGGCGTGATGATTCATGTGACCGATCCCACCATTTTTCGCCCGGTGGCAACCTACGTCGCACTTATTGCGCTGACACGTGCACAAGCCGAAGAGAGTTTTCAGTTCTTGACGCAAGGATACGAATTTGAATCGACCAGGTTGGCGTTCGACTTATTGACTGGGTCTTGTCAAGCTCGAGAGGCCATATTGCAAGGGGCGCGCGTAGCTGATGTAGTGCAATTGGTCGCGCCAGTAGACTCCAATTGGCAATCTGTAATCATCGAGTCAGAACAACGAGCGGACTGCGCATCGGCCTGATTTACAGGCCTGTGTCACCATCGCACTGTCACCGTTGGTGGTTGCGTCTCAACTTCGGCTTGCGCCAAGTCAACCGTAACTTTAGCCGTGATCGAGCCGTGCTTTTCCACCTTCACATTTGCCAATTGGGAAACGTCCGCCCGCGCAATGACCTGCTCTGGTCGAAGTGCGTGAACAACCTCCGGCGGGCCGACGACAGACACGTCAACACTTCGCGGTACAGTGTATGCGCCGACTAAACCAATTACTTCCACAGGCCGATTTGCAAATCGCGACTCACTCACCCTCCTGGCGATGGTAAGTGTCATTGTGGCGGCGTGTGCGCCAAGAATGTTGACCCTCGAAGGTGGCGTGTCGAGCGCGATGCGTCTTCGATAGGTACCGTCAGTGAGACCAGAAACGTCAAATGATGCCAGCCGGACGAATTGCATGACCTCAACCAACTCCTCGGGACCTCGCACGGTCACTTGGATTGGATCCACTGTGGGTTCGCCCTTGACCACATACCCTTCCGCTGGCTTACCTGTGACAGAGGCTTGTACCGGCACTCGCCGTGCAATTACATTTTGCCACTCGAGGGGAATACTGGGCGGGTCCACGATCGTAATCTCGAGACCATGAGGCAACGAAAATGCCTTGGGGTCGAAAACCAAAGTGTCGCGTGCCCCCGTATGCAAATCAACCTCCACCGGCGGAATTCCAGTCTGCATCAGGCTGTCGATAGCGCGAGTTGAGCCGCGTAGTGTTACATAGACACTTGCCGGAATGGGCGTCATAAGCTCGCGTTCTGCGCTTTCCGGTGGCAGCCGCAAAATAACACTCACCGGCACGGTGCGCTGTTGTCGCTCTTCCTGCGCATGCAAAAATGCAAATAGGCCAAATGCGAAAACCAAACTTAGCAACTTAAGACTCAAATTCTGAGTCAGCGCGTCGCGCACGGCCGCGAGCGCCGAAATAAGCGCGCCTTTGCCACTGGTCATAGCTTGTCGCCTCTCCCCCCAACGCCATTATCATTGTTTGACCGTCCCGAATTAGATTCGGTTGGCGCGGCGTCATTGGCCTCGGTGCTACGGCCATCGGGGGCGAGCGCTGGTGGTAATCCGGCGTCCGCACCGGTAGGTGTAACTAGCGCGTCCCCGGCGCGAACGGGCATAATCACACGGGGAGGCATGATTGGAACTTTCGCAGGTTTCGGAATTCGCGGTGCAAGTTCATCAATTCCCGGACGCGTCCTCAATGGGGTGGGATGCTCGCTCTCGCCTCCCTTACGGACTCGCGGGGGTTCACTTTCACGAATACGCGTACGCAAGCTATCTTCGCCGGATTCGACCAACGGCTTGGGTCGAACAGAGGGAGCCGCTTCTGACTCCGCGGTTGGGCGAGTTCGGGCGAAATTCAAGGGTGTCACTTCAGCCCGCGCCACGACTGGAACAAGCGGTTCCTCTCCCTCACGACGACTATCCGGTGCCGGCAAAGGCATGGGGGTAGCGGACGCGGAGCGGCGGATTTTGGCCGCACGTTTTCGCACGGATTTCGGGCTGAACACCGCCTCTAACATCGTGCGAAGTTTTGGACCATCCAAATTAGAAGCGATATTCCCATTGAAGCAGAAGCTAATATTGCCGCGCTCCTCACTTACGACGACGACCACTGCGTCGGTTTCTTCAGTTATTCCAAGAGCAGCGCGATGCCGGGACCCAAAACTGCTGTCAACCACACGTTGCTCGGGCATAGGGAAAAAAACGCCAGCTTTTGCAATTCTCAAATTGCGAATAATGACTGCGCCGTCGTGGAGCTTATTGATTCCCTCGGGTACAAATAGCGAAACCAGTAACTCTCGAGTCACGGCCGCGTCAATTGAATGCCCCTTGTGAGTCCCAACAAATTCGTCCAAATTGGCTTCTTGCTCAAACGCAATCAGCGCTCCGATCCGGTGTCGAGCAAGCTCGGTAGAAGCTTCAATGACCTCGTCCAGCACCTTATTACCGTAGCTGCGCCCCAGATTTGCCAGAAATGCCTGACTGCCGATGCGTTGCAGTCCACGTCGAATGTCATTTTGGAATACGACGACGATAATGAGTAGCAAGCTGCTAAAAAGCGTGCCTAGAATGCTCGTGACCGTGGCCAATTCGAGAAGCCGAGCCGCAGCAAACAACGCTAGCAGCATGAGCAAACCGGCCCCCACTTGCATGGCACGCGTTCCGCGCAGCACTAACAAACCACGGTAGCATGCATAGTAGACAATCGCGATGTCAAGGGCATCACGTAAAAGGCCACTCAGACTTCTCTCCCCAAGGTAAGTGTAGAAGCTGCTCAACATGCGGCATCCAATCGATTGCCCCCGCTACATCGCGAGGCGACAATCGGCCCGTCTAATAGTCTGTCTAGCGCCAACGCTTGCTTGGTTGCCAAGACATCATGAACTCGCACTGCGTGTGCACCATTGCGCGCGGCGTGCAAGCATGCCGCGATACTACCTCCCAATCTTAGTTCCGGTGGTACCGGATCC
Organism: uncultured delta proteobacterium; assembly: GCA_963835565.1. Taxonomy (GTDB): domain Bacteria; phylum Myxococcota_A; class Polyangia; order Polyangiales; family Polyangiaceae; genus FEN-1139. The sequence goes on along the minus strand of CAWIGY010000100.1, from coordinate 105,357 downwards.
ACTAGCGTCAAAAATGACTTACGGCTTGGTCCAATGATGATGGGCACATCCAGCTCTGAGAATTCACCTATTCTTTGCAAAAGCGTGAGTGAATGGCGAGCACTCTTCCAAAACCCTACGCCCGGATCAAACACGATATCATCTGAACACAACCCCTGCGCGATCGCCATCTCTCGTGCCGTCGCCCATTCATTTCTAACATCGGCAACTACATCCACATAAGATTGCTCGGGCACTTCTGAGAACCCGGGCATCAAGCACATGGGGCCGCGAGTGTGCATGATGATCAGACCTGCAGAGAACTCTGACACCATTTTTGCCATTTTACGATCGGCAAGGCAAGATACGTCGTTTATCGCGGCTGCTCCAGATTTCAGTGCGAACTCGGCAACTTCCACGCTGGTCGTATCGACCGTCAACAAGACTTGATGACGAGCGAAGGCATACTCGAGTACTGGTCCAATGCGCTCAATTTGCTCAGCTGCCGGAACCGGCGCAGCCCCCGGGCGCGTAGATTCGCCGCCGATATCCACAATGGCAGCGCCCTCATCGACGAGTTCGTCAAATCGGCGAAGGCCTGCCTCGCCCTGCCAGCGTCCGCCATCGAAGAACGAGTCCGGCGTCACATTGAGCACGCCCATCACAAGCGTGCCGTTGCGATCATAAAGAGCATCAAGAGCGTGTCGAAAATGCCCCACTTCAAGAATCTAGCAAGAACTGGACCGTTTCTCAATAGTGTAATCGGCATTGGTCACAGTATAAGACGAATTTTATGCCCTTTACGCATCAATATTGGCAGGGATAACGGCGGTTCGGCATTTGCGTGTCGCAGCCAATAGGTGGCCCCCCATTTCACTTCGCACTCCCAAAGGCCCCAGAATTGTCACCCGAGGGGACCAGCAACGTCACAATAACTCGCTGTCGCGCATTCGAATAGTATTGCTCCACGGCGTCGGCCAGTCGATGCCCTATCCACCAGCGTCTCAATAGAGGTTCGGCCTCATCGAAGGCCAACTGCGTAAATGGGTGCCTCTCCACTGCGTACACTTGACGCAATTCGGTGCGCGTCGGTGCCAGCATGGGGGCTACCATTCGATCGAGATACAGGCCGGCGCGTGCTTGGCGTCGCAGCAGAATCGTTACCTCACGGTCAGTAATGCCTTCCGCTCTTGCTGCAGCAGACAGCGCGAGTTCACCGCCGACACGATCACTCAATATTCGACGGGCTGATTCCGTTTGCTGATCAAGTTCAGCATCACTGGCCGCGGGATCTACCTTTAGGTTTGCTAGCAGCGATTCTGCAATATGACGTTCGACTGCGCTTCGCACGTGTCGATCCAAATAGGGGCGAAGCGCGTCCTTGGGCTGGTCTGGATCGGCGAGGGCCTGCAATCTTGCTTCGAAGGACAGCTCCCGCTCGAACATGAACTCAGGAGTTGGCGCCCCGCCTAGGTCCGGAGCAACAAAGCGAATGACAGCGCGATCAACTAGCGGTTGAGCAGATTGTGCTCGCGCAGAAAGGACAGCGCCCGCGGTGCACAGCATCAATGCGAAGCGCGCTAGTCGCCGCCGCATTGCTGAGCCCATTTTCCTATCCTCCAGCCAAATCGTCTTCAATTTCCGGGGCGATCGGCACGCCAACGACTCCCTCCAACTCGTTCTCAGGTCCACCATTCTCAGCCCGAATTCCGAAGGATCTCGACGCACGGCGAGCCTTGATGAATTCAGCAAACGCAATGACTTTCTCCAAATCCCGACCCCCGAGATTCTCAGCTATATCGCGCAACTGTTTGCGCAGCGTGTCCAAACCCCTGCCCCGCCGCAAAGCAAGCTGGTCTTGCGATGGGGGCACCGGGGTTGGTTTTACCGGCGGCACCTCGGGCGTATAGGCGGGGCGCGGAATCGGCTTGAATGCATGCGCCGCCAACCAGGCTTCCATGAACACGCGCAGCCGTTCACTGCGGAAGACGAACCACTGCTCCCGTTCTTGAATGTAGCCCATCAACACGTCTTTAAAGCGACGAAATGCACCCTTTCCGTCAATCGCACGCATCAGTTTTTGTTTGAGCTCTTCGTTTTCCACCATGGGAATGAAGCGCTCCATCCACCGATATTGCTCGCGCGAACTGACCGGTTCGACCCTAACGTACTCCGAATCCGACGCAATTCGCGCGTGCATTTCCGGGTCCGCGATGCCGTCCACCACTCGTAGGACTTCGCCGGTGCCCAGATGAAGATAACTATGCACTTCGGGAGCATTATTTTCGAATGCGTCCTCCAGTGCTTCCCAATCGACCGGAATATCGCGCTGCGGTCCAGACGCTATTGCGATCGTTTGATTCTCCTCAGCCTCTGACATATGCCCTCGATCCATTCCAAGCTTTTCGATTACCGTTCTCTCGTTGCTGGTGCCGTTTCACCAGCCCGGCTACGAGGACCGCCCACCTGCCGGGGCAGGCGGGAGCACTCGGCACCGGCGTACTAGAATAGTCCGAGTGGCGACTTCGGTCACCCAATTCATCCAGCACTCTTTATTGGTCTTCAGTGCCGCAGAGACAAGAAGCAGCAAAAATTTAGCGAATGGCAAGCCAGACAGATTTTTCGCGCCGAACGAAATTGGACAAACATGACCGGCCTGTCCGCCGCCTGAAAGATTGGCCCAATTGTGATTTTGGCCGCGAAATTGTTTAGTTTTGCCGAACTAGTTGAGCCAGGAGCTCTTAAACGTCCCATTCGTCTGCGCCGTTGGGGCGAGGTCTCGGGAAACACAGCAGCCCGGTCGGGCGAATTCTTGGGCATGATAGTGGCTTGTGCGGTCACTCGGCGAAGACTAGCCTAGTTTCCGCGATTATGTCCCGACTTCTGCTTGCAACTCCAGAAGGTCAGCAGGTGGCTGAGCTGCAGGCTCATAACACGCTCGGGCGACACCCCAGTAACACGATTCAGCTTCTCGACCGGATCGTCTCGAAAGAGCACTGTGTCATCGAGCTGCGCGGGGATTGCTTCGTCCTGAGAGATTTCGGGAGCCTGAACGGTACTTTTGTGAACAACGAGCGCGTCGTCGGTGAGCGCATGCTGCGGCATGGGGACGAAATCGCCCTTGGCAGCACCAAAGCGCGGTTCGACGATGGCAAGAGTCCACCCGTCGAGCCACCGGTCGTCGTGGTTCCGTTTGTGCCTATTCAATCGACCAGTTGGGGTGGAAACGATACAGGGAATTCGCCAGCCAATCCTGGCACACCGACTGCCATTAATGCTCCGGAAGAGTCGTCCGAAACCGGCAACATTCTCGTCCTATGGGGTTCCTCCTTCGGTGCCATCGAACAGCGGATTTGCGCCTTACTTGAGTCGGCGGCCAGCCCGCTTCCCGGACACAAGCAGACCATCGGAATTAAGCGCGTCGACGTAAACAACGAGGCGCGACGCATTGGGACGCAGATTGCCGCCACTCAAAAGGGTTTTTTGCCGATTGATCAAATCGCGCACAACCCTCAGCAGCTGGCAGCCGATTACGAACGCCTGCGCTTGAGCCACGAATTGTCGCGGGAAATTGCCCTTGAGCGCGATTTGCCGACACTGCTCGACAAGATTCTTCTAACCATCTTCAAATTCATTCGCGCCGACCGCGGCGCCATTTTCCTGGTCGATCCTCGCGGCGATCTGATTCCTGCCGCTACGCGCCGGCGTGACGGCACGGATCAGCCGATCAGCGTCTCTTCCACGATACTCAATCACGTCATTCACGAACGAGCGACCGTGCTCACGCATGACGCTGCCATGGATTTTGCCGCGTCCAAGGGTAAGAGCATGATTCTTAACCGAATCACCTCTGCAATTGTCGCGCCGCTGCTTCACAATGACGAAATCTTGGGAGTCCTTTGGCTGGACAGTGAATCTTTGGCTCAGTTTCAGCAGAAAGACATGGAAATCGCGACGGCCATCGCAGCTCAGGCCGCGATGTTCATCGAGATCAACATTCTCGGCAAGAAGATCGAACAGGAAATCGTTAATCGAGAACGTTTCAGTCGCCTGCTGTCGCCCAATGTTGCTGAGCGAGTCCTGTCTGGCGAACTTGAAGTGAAAAAGGGAGGCCAATTAGTCATTGATTGCACGGTATTCAATTCGGATATCCGCGGTTTTACCCAGATGAGCGAGGGAGCGCCGCCCGAGAGCATCGTTGAGATGCTCAATGAGTATTTTGAGCAAATGGTGGAGACGTTATTCAAATACGAAGGCACGCTGGACAAGTTTATGGGCGACGGAATCATGGCATTGTGGGGGGCGCCTGTCGTTCACCCGGATGATCCAGTCCGCGCAGTAAACTGTGCTCTGGAACAATTCGAGGTGCTATCGCGGTTCAATCAGCAACGCGGAGGACTCGGCCGTTCGCCGTTGCAAATTGGCATTGGCATTCATTCTGGGCCGGTTGTCGCGGGATATATCGGCAGCTCGAAGTCCCTTTCGTATACTGTCATCGGCGACACTGCGAACACCAGTGCGCGCCTGTGCGGAGTAGCCCAGAGCGGGCAAATTCTGGTGAGCGAGCAAACATTGTCGCGCCTAGGGCCGAGATTCAGTTACCAGGAATTGGCGCCCGCTCAGCTCAAAGGTAAGGAGAAGCCCTTTCGCATATTTAGCATCCTGGGTCATTCGGAAACGGTACAAGTGCCGGCCGCGTTCAGACCCACCTTTGGGTCCTGATGTCGCGACGCAGTACGTCATGAATGCTGCGCGGTAATTTACGCAGTACAAAAGGCATTGGCTGGATTGAAAGCGCGCGCTAGGTGCTAAGCAATCAAATGGCCCACGTTCCGTCCTTTGAGCGACCCGTTACGTACCTACTGGATCGAATTCGGGAGCTGCGCCAACTCGTAGGTACCGATCCACATACGGCGCCAGAGTTTGGCCGGCTTGAGCAAAACGCTTCTCATCTAGCCCGGCAAGTTTACAGTGCCATCTCGCCCATTGAGCGCGTGGCTATTTCCCGACAGGCGGGCCGCCCGTACACGCTTGACTACGTCCAGAATCTTTGCACTGACTGGGTAGAACTCCGCGGTGATCGCTGCTTCGCGGACGACGCGGCCATTGTCGGAGGGGTCGCGCGTTATCACGACAGAAGCGTGGTGGTCGTCGGCCACCAAAAAGGACGCTCCACCAAAGATAACGTTCGGCGAAACTTCGGCATGCCAAACCCAGAAGGCTATCGAAAAGCCGAGCGGCTATACCAACTTGCAGAACGGTTCCGCCTTCCCATAATTACATTTATCGATACACCCGGTGCCTACCCCGGGATCGGTGCCGAAGAGCGGGGCCAAAGTGAGGCCATTGCCAGTTGCATTGAAACATTGGCACTACTCTCCGTCCCAGTAATCGCTACTATAATAGGCGAAGGTGGGTCAGGCGGTGCGCTCGCATTAGGCGTCGCCAATCGAGTACTGATGCTCGAATATACCTATTATTCGGTAATAACTCCCGAGGGCTGCGCCTCCATACTTTGGAAAGACACGCAAAAAGTGGCCGAAGCTGCCGCTTCATTGGGCCTGTCCGCACCAGAACTATTGGATTTCAATGTGATCAACGAAATCATTGCCGAGCCCGCCGGTGGGGCGCATTGCGATAAGGAAATCACGATCAAGAACGTCGATCAGGCACTGGCTCGGACGCTCGATGAACTGCTTCTGCTTTCGCCGGCAGAGCTACGCGACGATCGATATCGCCGCTTCCGCAAACTCGGCGCTTTCGCCCAATAGCCTTGACCAACCCCGTGGCGGTAGCCTATATCCCGTGCGAACCGCTGCACGTTTCGTTTTGGTAAGCCTCATGTCGTTGTTGTCCGATTTACGCACCGTTGAGGAGCTGGAATTGGAGAACCAGCGCGTTTTTTTTCGCCTGGACATGGACGTCGCGGTTGAAGGTGACACGGTCGCAATCACTGACACCGGTCGAATCCGGGCTGCTCTACCCAGTCTGCGCCACGCAGCGCAGGCGGGAGCCCGGATCATCATTGGCTCACACCGTGGACATCCCAAGGGTAAGGTGCAACCTGAACTTAGTCTTGAACCGATAGGTCTCAGATTGGCAGAACTCACCGAATGGGACATTATATTGCCCGATGAATGCGTGGGTGACGCCGCCAGAAAGGCCATCACAGACGTTCGCGCAGGTCAAGCGGTGCTCCTGGAAAACTTGCGATTCAATCCCGGCGAAGAAGCCGATGACGAAACTTTCGCGCGCGAACTGGCCGCGATGACAGATGTGTTTGTAAACGACGCACTGGCAGCATCCAACCGGGAACACGCGTCACTTCACGCACTACCCCGGTTGCTACGAGAATGTGGCATCGGATTGTCGATGCAAGCCGAACTCAAGGCGCTTTCGCGCGTGCTTGAGCCCGAATTGCCGCTAATTGCCATTTTCGGGGGCACCCGGCTAAATGAGCGGTTTGACCTTATATTGTCGTTATTGCGCCCAGCAAGAACGTTGTTCTTTGGAGGCGCGCTCGCCTGCATATTTCTTTCCGCCAAGGGGCTGACCGTCGGGACAACTAAAATAGACGTCCACGAACAAGCCCGCGCGCGGACGCTACTTGAACAAGCGACTCATCGAGGCACGCAGATCGTCTTACCCGAAGATTTCGTCGTAGCGTCGCGGGGAGAGTGTTCGACTACGCGTGTCACCTCCGCGGATTCAATCTTACCCGACGAAGACGTGGTGGATATTGGTCCCGCTACACTGCAGCTCATTAATTCGGCTCTTAGTCCGGCGAGGACGATACTTTGGGTAGGAGCGATGGGATTGGCAGGTCACCCTATTTATTCGGCGGGTACGGTCAGCGTCGCGCGTTTCATCGCCGACACCTCCGCCTATACAGTGGTTATCGGAGCTGCAACAATCGCCGCCTTGCGTCAAGCGGGCGATGAAGTGACACAACGAATCAGCTGCATATGCACTGGGGGAGGCGCCGCTCTTGAGCTGCTCGAAGGACGAAGGCTGCCCGGCCTGGAAGTCCTACGGCGCGCATGATGGACTGGCCAGCTTACGCGCAAGCGGTAGTAATTCGCCCCGGAAGGACAGCACCGTGACAGAGCGCATTCAACTCATCGCAGGCAATTGGAAGATGTATCAAGGTGGCAAATCGGCGGTCGAGCTTGCCAAAGGGGTCGTCGAGCAGTGCGGTAAAATTAGTGGAGTCGAAGTGGTGGTGGCTCCACCCGCTACCGCTCTTTACACTGTCTCCCAAGTTGTGGCTGGCAGCCGTGTCGAAGTCTCTGCACAAAATCTCTACCCGAAAGATGAGGGCGCATTCACTGGGGAAATCAGTGCGCCTATGATTGCGGATGCCGGTTGTAAATGGGTTATCATCGGACACAGCGAACGGCGACAATACTTTGGTGAAACCGATCAGAGCGTACAGAAAAAAACTGCCGCTGCGATCGCCGCCGGGCTAAAGCCAATTGTCTGCATCGGGGAAACGCTTGAAGAGCGAGAAGCGGGCCGCACGCTGGAAGTCGTTTTCAGGCAATTGGATGCCTTCATTGACGACTTGGCGCATAAACCCGGTTTCGGTGTTATCGCATACGAACCGGTATGGGCGATCGGAACGGGTAAAGTGGCAACCGTAGAGCAGGCCCAAGAAGTACACGCGGCAATTCGTCGGCGACTCGCTCAGAAGTCACCAGAGCTCAGCGCTATCACACGTATCCTTTATGGCGGCAGCGTCAAACCCGACAACGCCCAGGGGCTATTGGAAAGTGCCGACATCGACGGAGCTCTGGTAGGTGGCGCTTCGCTCAAGGCCCAAGGTTTTGCGGCAATCGTGGCGGCAGCGCCGCGCGGCTGAGAGTGAATAACCGGTCACAAGTCCGAAACCCTACACTGGCACCTGCGTCGTCGGAGTGCCAGGCTTGGCCCCGCTGTGAGTGAGTTTCTTGAAACCCCCCTCATTGTAGTGCACGTGATTGCGTGCCTATTTTTGATTCTCGTCGTACTGCTTCAGCCGGGTAAAAGCGGTGGGCTTGGAGCATTTACCGGGGCCGCAGCTCAGCAGGTGTTCGGCGGTCGTGGCGCTGGCAATTTTCTAACTAAGACGACCTGGGTAACGGCAACTGTGTTTTTCCTGACGGCAATGACACTTGCCTATCTCTCATCGTCAACCGACGAATCATTGAAGAAGCGCAGCGACAGCTACGACTACAAAGGTCGAGGCTCTCTGCATACCCCAGCGTCACCGAAGCCCGCGCCAAAGAAGTAGCTTCAACGGCCGGGAGGATTCCCGTTAGCGACCTTTAAAGCCCCGAACTCATTCGCTTAAGTCAACTTTTCGGCAATGCAGTTGTCTGGGCCAGGGCTTTCGGCAAACAGGACTTCACCGGCTGGGAGGAGTCCCACTAGAATTCTTCACTGGAGGCGACTCGTTGATTCAGTCTGCCCGCAAGAAGTTCAAACTCGCGGCACTTTCACTGCTCATTTTGCTCGCAGTCAGGGCATTTGTTTCCACAACCGTCATCCGCACCGGGTTTCGAGCCCTGAGCGACGATGACTTCTCGCGAGTCGTAATCGCTCAATCATTTGTCCTGCATCCGAGTTGGGATCCTAGTGGCACCAGCTGGTTGCCCTTTCCTTTTTGGCTTTACGGCGCGTGCCTGTCATTTTTTGGCGCGTCGCTCAGCAACGCCCGCATCGTCGCATTTGCCCTCGGATTGCTCAGTACGATTGGCGTATGGACCGCTGGGCGATGGCTAGGTCTAACGCGCAATGCCAGCCTGCTCGCAGGAGTCATAGCTTGTTGCATCCCCTACTCGGCTTGGCTCGGAGTCGCTACGACACCTGAGTATTACAATGCGATACTCATATTGCTTGCCTGCTGCAGTTTGGCTCGCGCACAACGCTTGATTAGATGCCTCGGGGCCATTGCAATATCTATGGCTACATTGAGTCGATACGAAGCATGGCCAGTCGCCGTTGTATGGGCTGGTTTTGTTTCAATTGACGCCCTTCGATCCAGGAATTGGAAACTCTTCGCGCTTGCATTATGTGTTCTCGCAGCGCCGGTTGCCTGGATGCTGCATGGCATCAGCCATCACCTCGACGCCTTATTCTTCGTCAAGCGTGTTGTAAGTTACCGACGTGCGCTAGGAGTTGTCGATGGTAATACCGCGGCACGCCTGCTCGCAACCCCAAGACACCTATTTGGGGACGCACCCGAGCTCTGGGCGATCACAATTGTTTCGGGCCTGGCGTCATGGTTGCGTAAATCTCAACCCTGGCGGCGACGCTGGATCAGGCCGTCTTTGGCTGTCTCCAGTATTATAGTGTTCCTGGTGGTTGGGGATTGGCGAGACGGCGCTGCAACGCATCACGTTGGACGAACTCTTTTGCCCCTTTGGTTCTTCGTTGCACTTATCACTGCGAAAACAATTGTTTCATACGAACACCGTGCAACTTTGACGAAGGGGGTTGGATTCTTTTTGCTGGGCGCATGCTTAGCATTGGGGTTTTTGCATCCCACGTGGACAAAGGTTGACGGATTCTGTCCACGGCGCGAAGAAACTGAGATCGGTATGCAGGCATCAGCCAAAATCTTAAGCGGTCAGCACTTGGCTATTGATACCAATGACTACGGTTACTTTGCCGTCGAAGCGGCCTTCGCGCGACCGAACGACGTTGCCGTTCTCGACACGCATGACCCGCGTCACCCGGCGGCAATGAACGCCTTTTCTTCGAGCGCCGCGCTGCAGGATGCAATGGAAAAGCACCATGCAAAATGGTTGGTGTTGCAAAGAACACATGAATCACGCCTGCCCATAACAGCTCAAATCCATTTTCGTGGCCGAACATTGTTGTTGGCCGAATTGCGTTAGTTTGCTTCTTGGCCATCAACGCGTTTTAGCCAAGAATAGCTGGGTCGTTTGCCAGCTTTTGGCGCGTAGGGGCCCGACCCTGCGCGCGGTTTCTCGTTAAGTGTTCTTCAAGGCTGCCGCGTAATTCGCCGGAAATGAGACAGACCCACATTTTGGCCCGCTGGGGTTAACCGGGCTAACATTTCAAAGTGCTGTTCCGACTCGGTCGTCGCGCGGTTTTTAGTGGAGTCGTGTTCTTCGCATTGCTCGGATTTGTGTCGGTTCCCCTGGGGGAAAAGACTGGTTGGCGTCATCTACAGGCTATTGCCGAGACTCCGGCCGCATCGCAAGCATTGGCTGATCTGAAGACCGGCATAGGCCAGTGGCAGCATCGCCTGGTAGGCTGGCTGACTTCGACGCTGCAATCGCGGATCGGCACCGATGCCAGCCCCGCTGAACCTGCCCCAGCGGGAACCATTGGTATTTCCGTGCCGCAAACCCCCCAGCGAAAAATACAAAACGGGTCGATGCCAATCCCACAGCCGCCGCGTCTTTCACATTGACGATTACCTGGCCATTCGCGGGTCCGTCTGCGCTCGGAACAGCCCTGCTCACCGTGTCAATTCGACACGACGACGGCGGAACACGCAATTCAACGTGACCAAGTTTTGCGTCGCGTGACTTAGGAAACCTAGCCGACTTCCCAATCGGCAGGCACGCTGAGCGATTACTTAGTTCCCGGCGAAAAATACGAATTCAGCTTGAAAGATGCTGAATTTATTGTGGAGGACAATGGAAATAATTAGGTCGGGGTATCTGTTTTCTCGGTGAATTCGCAAAAACCACTGAAGAAAGCAGAACCCCGATGCGCGAAAAGATAGCTCAGCAAGCACCCCTGATGCCAGCCCCAATCGCCCACAAGCATGCCCGCGAGCTGCAGCAGATGAGCGAGGTGCTCGGCCAACTGCCGGAGGTCACCGAACTGGTGCACGCGGACTTGGTTCGATGGGGACTCAAACCCAACAAGGGACGCAAAGGGTTGCCGGCCGAGCAGGTTCTTCGTGCTCTGCTCATCAAGCAAATGAATGGTTGGAGTTACGTGGAGTTGTCGTTTCACCTGGCTGACTCCAATTGCTATCGCTGGTTTTGTCGTTTGGGAATTGGTGACGCTACCCCCGAGCACTCGACGCTTCAGAAAGCCATCAAGCACGTCCGCGCCGAAACCTGGGAAACGATCAATCGCAAGCTCGTTGCTTTCTGCGCAGGGCAACGCATTGAGTTGGGTCATAAGGTGCGTACCGATTGCACCGTCGTTGAATCGAACATTCATCATCCGACGGATTCGTCGCTTCTGTTTGATTGCGTTCGCGTCATGGCACGCTTGATGAGAGATGCCCGGGACACGTTTGCAATTCGCTTCTCTGACCACAGTCGGCGCGCCAAGCGACGAGCGCTTGGAATTCTCAATGCCAAGTGCAACTCTGACCGGGTGCGTCTTTATCGGGACCTGCTCAAGGTGACCGCCAAGACGGTTGCCCAAGCTGAGCGCGTTGCCGAGCAGCTGGACCAGGTTGTGGCCGGTGACATCATGACGATTGCAAAAGTCCAATCGCTGGCATCCGAACTGCGGCGTTATGGTGAACTGACGGCTCGGGTGGTGTCGCAAACCGAGCGGCGCGTATTGCAGGGCGAGACGGTACCGGCAACCGAGAAGATAGTTTCCATCTTCGAACCGCATACCGACATCATCGTCAAAGATCGACGTGAGGTGCTATACGGGCATAAGATCTGTTTGACCGCGGGGGCTTCAGGAATCATTACCGATGTGGTGGTGCAGCAGGGCAATCCCGCTGACTCGACTCTCGCTGTCAAGATGATCGAACGGCACTGCGAGATATTCGGCAAGCCACCACGGCAGGCGAGTTTCGACGGTGGATTTGCTTGTCGTGACAATCTTGAAGACATCAAGAAGCTCGGTGTCACTGATGTGGCCTTTGCCAAGAAGCGCGATCTACAAATATCCGAGATGGTCAAGTCCACTTGGGTCTATCGACGGCTGCGCAACTTCCGAGCTGGCGTTGAAGGTATCATCTCATTTCTCAAACGGGGATTTGACTTGACACGATGTTGCTGGAGCGGATGGGCATCATTCAAAGCCTACGTTTCGGCATCCGTGCTTGCGTGCAATCTGCTCGTGGTTGCCCGACATCTGCTCGCCCGCGCCGCCTGAGCTGTGCAGTCCTCGGAGACTGCACGCCAACCGCCAAGAAATCTCCGCTGGCAAGGCGAAGGTGCGCCCAAAGTTGGCATAATTGCATCCACCCAAGACATTCAAGCCTTGCGTGCCCGTTGCGACGGCGATTCCTCACGCGTGCGGCCCGTGATTACGTCCGGCGTTTTCCGAAATTATGCGTTTTTTCGCCGGGAACGACTTAACGCGAGACCGGCGTCACTTGCACCCCAAACCACTTGCACGAGCTAATTTACGGCGACCGCAGAATCGCATGAACGTCATCGGCGAAACAGCCTCGTTACTACTGGCGCTTGACAGGATAGAATTGCGGGTATATGAATCGAGAATGCAAATACTTGAATAGACATTCAACAGTGAAATAGCCAGATTTTATTGGGGTTTTTATATTGGCTCGCTCGGAAATATAGGTCATTTTGTTAAGTATTGTTAATCATTCTATGAATCTGTGTTCAATACCATGACTACAACCATCGTCCGACGCAATTTGAAGGCTCGGCCACGAGTCCTTCGCCAGGCCCTGCAGGAGCACACTCGCGCGGCATACCGTGAGGCCATATTGGCGGCCGCCGAAAGAATCATCCTGCGCGACGGGTATCAGCCCGCAAAAATGGCGGATATTGCGGAAGCCACCGGCGTGTCCGTAGGAACGTTATATAACTACTTCGATAGTAAGGAAGCTGTACTCAATGCCCTCATTGAGCATCATCGATCTCGATTTCGAGCGCAAGTTGAACAGCCTTTTGACACCGATGATCCATTGGTCCAGCTTCGACAAGTAATCGGTCGCGCTCACGATTTTGCGGAACAAAACGGGGCACTTTTCAATCTATACGTCCGAACTGCAAGTAACGGACACAATTCACATAACGGAGTATCGTCTTGTGTGGTTAACGAATCTGACCACGAAAGATTTTCGTCGATGCTTAGGGAAATGCTTAATCGCGGGGTTCAGGCTGGGCGAATCCGCGATGACATCCCAGTACTTGAGTTGGTCTGGGCATTGCATGCGCTGATGCAAACCCTAATTCTTGACTGGTGTCGCCAACCCAGCAGCCCCTCTCTGAAGCAGAGAGGCGACCAAGTTGTAACGCTTTTCTTGGAAGGAGCGGTACCCGATGAATCGTCTGAACCTTGCAGCGGCCATAACGTGTTTACCCCTAATATTGGCAGGTTGCAGACGGTCTGATGCTGCCGAACAGCTCGTGCCCGCAACCGGCAAGGGCGCGCCACCCATGCCGAGTATGCCTTCCCTTGAGGCAAACTCGTCAGCCGAAGTTGCGAGCAGCAATCAAATATTGCGAGCAACAGGAACTACACAAGCCCTGCATCAAGCTGAGCTCGGTCCCAAAATGAGTGGCGTACTGGCCGCGGTACTCGTCGAAGAAGGGGACAAGGTCAAGAAGGGCCAACCCCTGTTCAGACTCGAAGCCAACTCCGTGGGCCTTGGGGTGAAGCAAGCCCAGGCCGGCTTGGCGCAAGCCAAAGTTGGGCAAACCCAAGCCGAGATCGACTATCACCGAACGAAGGGGCTTTACGATCAGGGCGCAGTCTCGCCGGCCGTGTGGGACCAAGCCCGCTTGGCTTATGACCGCGCGCAAGTTGCAGTGCAGCAAGCGCAGGTGGCGTTGTACTCGGCACAGACACTGCTCGGTGATACCACGGTGTTCGCACCGTTTTCAGGAGTGGTTACTTCAAAACGAAAGAGCACCGGGGAGACAGTCACCATGATGCCGCCCACGGTCGTGCTGGTGATTCAGGATTTGTCGAAAGTCGAGATCCGCGTAAAATTAGCTGAAAATGCGCTGACTCGCTTACGCGCGGGTAGCTCGATGAAGGTGCATTTCCCGTCGTTGAGCGCGGATCGTGACGTACCCATCGATCGAATCAATCCAAGCGTGGATCCGACGAACCGAACAGTTGAAATTGTTGGCGTCGTACCCAATGGTGACAGAAGTCTCAAGGCGGGGATGCTCGTGGAGGTCACCTTCCCTGAATCTGAAACTTCGCCTGTGACAACAGGCACGACATCTGCGCCGACCCCAGTCGCGTCAAAACCGTAACAGAACACAGACGCAGCCAAATAGCGGACGGTTTGCCATGAATCTTGCCAATGTCAGCATTCGCCGGCCCGTGTTTGCCACCATGCTCATCGCGGCATTCATGGTGTTTGGCCTGGTGAGCTATAAGAAAGTCGGCGTTGACCTGTTTCCGAATGTTGAGTTTCCATTCGTCGTCATTACGGTGACGTACCCAGGCACCGATCCGGGCACGATGGAACGCGATGTGGCCGACAAAATTGAGGAAGCCGTAAACTCGCTGGGCGGAATCCGGAACTTGAAGTCCTACAATCTGGAGAGCGTCACCCAAGTTCTCATCGAATTCGAACTTGAAATTAAGGCAGATTGGCAGTTCAAGATGTGCGCGAAAAGGTATCGCGAATTCAAAAAGATTTGCCGGCCGGCGCTGACCCTCCCGTTATCGAGAAATTCGATCCCAATTCGGCGCCCATTATGGCCGTGGCACTGTCTGGCGACGTGCCGATTCAGGCAATTGACTCATCTTGCGGACAAACTCGTCAAAGAACGACTGCAACGAATCAATGGGGTCGGTAGCGTTGAAATCGTCGGCGGTCGTGATCGAGAAATCCAAGTCTATATAGATCCGGATAAGCTCAATGGCCTCAACTTGACGGTTCAAGATGTTGCACAGACAATTGCTGGACAGAACCTGGAGATCCCCGCTGGAACGTTCAAAACCGGAAGCCGCGAGTTCACGGTCAAAACCAAGGGACAATTGGTGTCAGCTGACGACGTTGCCAACATCGTGCTGCCGGCAACGGCAAACGGATCTGGCGCGGGTGATATGCGAGCACAGCCGACAGTTCGCATTGGAGATGTGGCTCGCGTCGTTGACGGCGTCAAAGAGGCCCGATCGACCTCCATGCTCGACGGCAAGATGGCGGTATCTCTCAATGTCAAGAAGCAATCCGGATCCAACACGGTAGCTGTAGCGGAAGCGGTCGTGCGGGAAATGGAAGCCATGCGTCCCATTTTAGCCCGTGATAATGCCCAACTCACGTTGGCGATGGATACTTCGGGCTACATCAAGCGCTCGATTGAAGACGTAGGCGTCGATCTTATTTTAGGCGCGGCACTCACGGTGGCGGTCATATTCCTATTCCTCGTCAACGGCCGAGCCACGTTGATTAGCGCAATTGCGCTGCCAACCAGCGTAATCTCGACATTCGCATTCGTCTATTGGATGGGTTTCACCTTCAACAATATGACGATGCTAGCCCTCTCACTGGCAATTGGTGTCCTGGTTGACGATGCCATTGTTGTCATGGAGAACATCCACCGTCACCTTGAAATGGGTAAGAACTCGATGGTGGCGGCCGAAGATGCGACTAGTGAAATATTTCTCAGCCGTCGTGTCAATGACATCAACGATCTTGGCCGTTTTCGTGCCTGTGGCGATCATGAAGGGCATCGTGGGCCGGTTCTTTCTGCAGTTTGGAATGACTGTCAGCTTTGCCGTCGCGATGAGTCTGCTCGTATCGTTCACACTGACACCCATGATGTCGTCCCGTTTGTTAACGGCGCACAACGCAGATAATTGGCTGTCCAGAGCCGTCGACGCCAGTATGGGCTGGCTCGAACGAGTTTACGAAAGAATCATTCGCTGGGCACTGTCGCACAGACCCATCACTCTTACGATAGCGGTCGTTACGCTTATTGGGTCATTCATTCTGGTTAGTCGAACGCCCAAGGAGTTTTTCCCAAAGGAAGATCGCGCCCAATTCATGGTCAATGTCGAACTACCTACTGGAACTACCCTGGAAGCCACTAACGGGTTCGTTCAAGCCATAGCTGAGGATTTAAGAAGCCATGCGTACGGTGTCTCGCATACTCTGGCCACAGTGGGCGGCGGGGCGCAGGGCCAAGTCAACAAAGGCACTATACAAGTCACCATGACAAGGTCCACGGTTCGGAGATTCTCGCAGGAACAGGTCATGCGGTGGATTCGCGAGCGCTATGCGGATTTACCACCCGCGTTGATATCGGTGACTGAACTAGGACTGGTAGGGGGCGGCGCCACTCAGCCCATTCAACTGAGCATTCGCGGAAACGATCTGGAAGAATTGGCTCGCACTGCGGGAATAATTCAGACGGAATTGAAGAAGATCAAAGGCTTTGTTGACGTCGATATTTCATACCGTGGTGGCAAGCCCGAGGTAGCTCTTCAAGTTGACCGGGAAAGGGCGGCTGCGCTTGGGGTTCCCGTCGCTTCAATTGCTCTAGCAATCCGGTCATTGATGGCAGGGGACGCAGTGAGCGAGCTCAAAGATGGCGCGGATGCTTACGACATTATCGTGCAACTGCCCCAAAATGATCGCAATCGCGTCGAATCATTGTCAAGCTTGAAGGTGCGCAGTACCGGCGGTCAACTGGTGGACTTGGCCAATGTGGTCAAGGTAACGCACACGACTGGGCCGACTTTGATTGAGCATTCGTCAAGACAACGGCAGGTTATGGTTTTGGCCAATCTTGAAGGCCTGCCCATGGGAGAAGCCCAAAAGATCGTGGATAGGATAGTTAAGGAGAAGGTGCCGAGCCACCTCGAAACGGCCTATGAGGGAATGGGGCGAATCATGGGCGAGTCCTTTGGCTATATGGGCGAAGCTCTAGTATTGGCGATCATCCTGGTTTACATGATTCTGGCCGCGCAGTTCAACAGCTTCATTCAGCCGATTACTATCATGGTCAGTCTTCCATTGAGCGTCGTTGGAGCCTTTGGAGCTTTGGGATTGCTGAACATGACGCTCAGTATTTACTCCATGATTGGCGTTATCATGCTGATGGGTTTGGTTACAAAAAATGCCATATTGATCGTGGATTTTGCCAATCAGGCCCGAGACCGCGGCGTAGTAATGCGCGAAGCGCTGGTTCAAGCGGGTAGCCTACGCCTGCGCCCAATTCTTATGACAACCGTGTCGTTGCTGCTGGGCATGCTCCCCGTTGCGCTTGCCCTCGGTGAGGGTGGTGAGGCCCGCGCACCCATGGCGGTTTGTGTGATGGGCGGCATGATCGCATCCACCATGCTAACGCTCGTCATAGTGCCCGTCATCTACACTTTATTCGATGCGCTGGGCAATAGTAGAATTGTGGGGTTTCTCGGCCGCAAGATATTTGTGGCGACAGCCCAGGCAAACAGTGACGCAACAACCCAAAAAATACCGGAATTGGAAACCAACGCGATTCACAATATTCCAGGCGTCGCTGACAATAGCGTTGCATGAGTTAACCCAAGGACTTTTCCGCACAGGACAGAAAGGAGCCCGGCCCGTGAGAGCCCAGACAACATCGGTATTGGCCCTATTGGCTACGCTTAGCGCACCCATCACCGCGGCGGCGCAAGCGCCTCGAGCAATGCCGGTAGCCGCAGCCCCCAATCCAGCCACGCCCGCAACCAACATGCAACAAGCACAACCCAACCGAGGCGCATCGGGGAGTGCAGCCAACGATGGGAATTCCTCGATTGCGCTGCGCGATGCACCGAGCGGTCTCAATCCGGTACTAGCCGCGTTCACGCCGCGAGCCGGAGGCCTGACTGCCAATGAAGTGGCTGCACGCGCCGTGGCCACCAGTGACACCATTGCAGCAAAAAATGCCGAACTCCGCGCCGCCGCTGCCGCCGTGGATTCGGCGATGTATCAGTTTTATCCCAAGGTTTCGTTGAAGGCGTCGTACACAAGGTTGAGCCCGGTTGCAGTTGCATTTGGTGCAGGTGACTTGGTGGGTGCTTATCACGACGGCCCACTACATATAGGCCCGGTTTCCGCTACAGATCCTACCCAAGTTGTCGTAGATTCGGCAGGTACGCCAGCGGGAGCTCAGCCTCTAAGTTTCGTGATACCAAATAATGCGTACTCTCTGGGCGCCACACTAGGCGTGCCCATTTCTGACTATGTGCTTCGACTGGCGGACAGCATCGACGCTACGAAGAAGAATCAAGAGTCCAGCGAGCTAAATTTGAAAGCGGAGCGTCAGAAAGTTGAAGCGGACTCGAGGGTGGCTTTTTTCAATTGGGCGATGTCCATTGGTCAAGTTGCCGTCACGGAAAAGTCACTAGAACGCGTGCAAGCGCGTCTGAAGGACGCGCAAACATCTTTCACGCTCGGTGCAGCAACCAAGGCAGATCTGCTTCGTCTTCAATCTATCGTAGCTACCACGGAAGCCGGGCTGGAAGCCTCGCGCGCCTTTAAGCAGCTCGCCGAGCAACAGTTATCCGTCATCATGGATGTGCCGCCGCAAGAGTTTGCCTTAGGCGAGGATGTGCTGGCGGATCGAAATCCTGTTCCGCTCCAGCCTTTGGAGCAATTGGTTCAGGAAGGCTTGGCCAACCGCTACGAGCTCAAGTCCCTGGATCGCGCGGCTGATTCGCTACGCTCAGGCGAGAAGGTGATTCGTCGCGGCGAATTGCCGCGCATCGACGGCTTTGCTGATTATACGTACGCCAATCCCAATCAACGGTACCTTCTAGTCTACGCGTGGAAACAGACTTGGGACGTCGGCCTTGCCGCCACGTGGAACCTCAACGAGATCTTTACGAACAATTCCAGCGGCAATGAGATGGCTGCCAGACGGCAAGCTCTTGAAGCCAATCGCAAAGCGATGGCCAAGGGGATTCGAATGGAGGTCACTTCCGCCTATACTGACGCCCGTCGCCACGCGGCGGAGCTTGAAGCCGCTAAGCGCGCGGCAGAAGCCGCTCAGGCCGCTTACGACACCGAAGTTGAGCTATTCAAGGTCGGCAAGGCCACTACGACGGAACTGATTGATGCCGAATCCGAGCTGGTCAACGCCCTTTTGAGCTTGATCAGTGCTCACGTCAATATCCGTATCGCCGAAACCAAAATGGCCCAAGCCACCGGCCGCGACCTGCATACGCTGAAGAACTGAGAACTTTCTCGTTTATTGACTAGCGGGAATGCTCCCGGCCGGTGACGCCATGTTTGCTATTTCTATTTGAAATGCCGGCACGCCGTGCGTTTGGTTTTCATTGGTGACCCGCAGGTTCGTTGCGACGTTTTTATTGTGTTGGTCGTCTGGGCCCCGGCCCAGCTAACTGCCTTGCTGAAAAGTTGACTCAAGATGAATGAGTTCTGGGCCCAATTCCGAAGCACGCGAGTGGTCGACAGTCAGATTTGTCGGTATCAACCTGGATTAGTTTAGTTGCCAGTTTCAGTCGTGCTTAAACGACTGCGCCAACGATCGAGTTCCCGCAACCAGCCGGCGGCAAAGACCGATTGAATTGACGCAACCAGCCGATGGTGTCGCACGATGATCTCGCTATAGGGCTCCAAACCTGAAGCATCCCCTCGGTGAAGATCCGAACATTCTCCGGAGAAAATGAAGGGGTGGTTCAGCTCCAAACCAGTGAAAGGTTAGGCAAGAACTATGGATCCGCACAGTGAACTCAATGCCAAAACAAACAACTTAGCGATTCAGTATCTGTTGGTGCGGGGGCAAGATTTGGAGCGCACCTTTGAGATGGCCCACAACGATGAACGCGTTGTAGCTGTAGGGACAGCGGTAAGCGCCGACATTCGGCTTGAGCGTCCCGGTGTGTCGCCCATTCATTTCTATTTCGAGCGACGCGCTTGTGACATTTGGATTGTACCCGCGTATTGCGTCTCCGAACTTCGCGTGAACGCTGCCAGAATTACCTCACCCCGTAAACTCGGTCGCAGGTCCATCATTGAATTCGGCACGGCGCAAATTGTGGCCGAGGTGTCGCAAATACCACCTGTTTCGAGGTCCGCACCAAGATCAATTCGCAGCGAAAGTGTGATGAGCCGCATGCCCTATCTGACTCAATTGCCCGACACCAATGCCCCAACCCGCCAGCCTTGGATGACGGAGGGTCTTCGAAGCGATCCCGCACTTGCGCCAAGCACGATACCGCTAAAGGTACCTAAACCGGGCATCACCAATTCCCGATTGCGGATAGTCTCTTGTTCCCAGATTAATAGATGACCCGTGTTCTGCATTAGGAATGACCCTGCCGGTAAGGCCAAAGCCATTGGCCAAGTCTAAGATTGTTGATGTGGCACCACTCAACAAGACACTTGTCGGCGTTGCTCCACTATTAGTGACTGTCGAGGAATCGAAGAAATGCGCCCGCGGCATCAGATGCGCAGAGGCCAAGCTCCCCAGTGGGTCCAGAATTCCAAGTCAGGTTGCAACGCTATTCGGTCGTCCCTCGATTGGAAACCTGACTCGCCGTAGGACAGACTGCTTGACACGGCTAGGACGGCTCGCGAAACGGTACCCGATTCGCGCTTGCTTAGCGGCGATTGCCATTGCACTCGCTGGCTCAGGCGCCGTGGTGTTCTCAATCAGGTTCTTTCTCCTCACTGAACGACAAGCAGGCGTTGGGCAGCCTCTCAGAAATCACCGATCGCGACTGATTGTAGGTATGGCGGGCCTCATGGAAAATACGAGAACACGTTCAGCGTCGCCAATTCGTTGCAGGAACAGACCGGTAAACGTGCTAAACAGCGCATCACCAGGGGCGGCTGTGCTAGTTCCGGCGGGGCGACTTACCCAGCGTTTGATTTTTTGCAACACTTCTTCAGATACAGGATTGACCTGAACTTTAGCTTGCAATACTAGCGGACCGTCGCCCACCACTTGACTGCGAGTGGCCGTCAATAATCGATGAACTTCAGCGCAACGTCGCAATACGCCTTCTATCGTAGTAGTCCACGTGGGTGGACGGATTTCCCCCGGGCGCGAGATTTCCAATCGATATGCTTCTTCCCACACGTGCCAAGTTACGCGACACGTTTGTGCCGTAGTGGCCAATGCCTCTGCAATACCGGGACGGTGTAGGGTAGCGGTGAACACAATGGTGGTAGGCAAACCGCGCGACAACTTTTCACGAATTTCTCCATCTATGACGTCACGAAAACTCAAATCAGCAAGCAGGCGTTCTCTACCGGTTCCCTCCCAGACCAACCTGGCCTCTCGGGTGGCTCCCAACGATTCGTTGTCCCCTAAAGCCAAGGTCGGCCAAATGGTGACGATTCCCGACAGGAATCCAACCAGCATTTTTCGTGAAGTCAGCCCGCGCAGTTTTCGTCCACTAAATGCCGGTGAACCCTCCGCTGGTATCCGCCGGCGGCTTGTCCGGGCGACTGCCACACAACTCACGAACCCTCTCCATGCAGCGGAATGAAACCAAGTATATTTGAAAATGCAAACGTTAGCCCACCCGCGCTGGTATCCATACGGAATCCAACGTTACCGGTTAGATCCACTGGTATGCGCGACATCCCCGTGTAATTTTGAGGCATATTCAATAAGTCGCGTCTATTGATCAGGCCCCAAAGGCCAGAACTCATAAATAAATCGATGCCGTAGACACTCCGCGAACCACGATACACAGGAATGCGGTACTCAAGCCCTAGTTTGGCCGCGTACTCACCATAACGTTGCTCCTTGATTATGCCGCCGAATACCGCTGGCGGCGGCCGTCGTTCGAAATTCAGCCCCAGCATTCGAGGGGCGCGAAAATCCGTAAAATCCCCTATGTAGTACTGCTCAAAAAAGGGCACAGCTCCCGTTTCGGCACCGGCAAACATCTGCAGTCGCAAAACGTGGGAGACACCGCGTATTTTCCACCAATATGATGCAGAAATATCGAATCGTTGATAATCGTAATCGCTACCGAATGGAAGCAAGGCTAGTTCACCCCACGTGGCAACGTACCAACCGCGGGTTGGCAAAAAGGGATGATCTCGGGTATCCAGTTGTAATGTTGCGCGCACCGACGACAGTACGCTACGTCCGCGTCGCACATCGATCGCGATCGGAGTAACACTGTGGTCTAGGGTCTCCCAGGCTGCCAGTGGTGGCTTGGCTTCAATTGTTTCCAAGCGATAATAGACCCACAATTGCGTGCTGGTGCTCAGATCGCGGCCAAGCCCGAGATTGCCACCAAATCGCGTATAGTCGAGGATTGCGTATGGCGCGTGTGCATAGAGATTATTGTTCGAGTCGACCCAAGTGACGTCCGAGGTCGTGCCAAAAAAGTCTCTGGCTTGATTTCGAAGAATCGTGCCACTTACCATCCAAGGCGTGCCCAAGAACGAAGGGTACAAGAATCGCACGCGGAGGGCATTCTGATCATGCGCTACGGCCAATGCGGCACCCAGTGTAATTCCCGTACCGGCAAGATTGGTTTCAGCTACATCAACGCCCCCGTACTCCGTTAGTGGCCGAATATGCCCGTTGTTATCCGCATCGGATGACAGCCCCAGAACAAAATCATTGATAACTATCGTATTGCGTTCAACAACCTGGACGACAAGCACCACTTGGCCGCGACGACTTCCTTTGTGAAGCGAGAATTGTACGTCCCTGAAGAACCCTGTTCCAAGCACTCGATAACGCGTGAGTGTTAATTCCGGGTCATCGACATCGAGTATGTCGCCTGGTTGAAATTTCAAATACCTTAGTATGACTCGATCGCGCGTGCGGGTATTGCCGCGAACTTCAATACGTTCAAGGGTGTATCGCAAGTGTGGCCGCGCGCCGGAATCGGAATCTGTTTCGGTTCGATAATCGTGCGAATCACCAGGCACTTCCGCCACAGTCTGATCCGTTTTTGGTCCTTGGTCTGACTCCGGCTGCGTCTCCGAATTCGGATTGTTCGGAGGCTCCGAGGATTTAGTCGTTCCCCACGTGTCAAGTACCGGGGTTTGCGATGGCGCCACATCGGGCGAATTCTTTGGTGTCGGGATTGACGCCGAAGTCGGCGCTGTGTCGGTCGTCGTTTGTGCCAGAGCTACTCGCGGGTTCAACGCGGCCGTGGAAATGAGCATTGAGGAAGCAGCCCGCCCTGCCCAACGACTCATGCCTAGCCTCATACCGCTATTGACCACACCGAACCTTTTGACTAAACGAGGATTGGCACCCTAGCATGTTGTCACCGCAATTGGCGACCATGCAACACCGCAAAGGCGACTCAATCTGACCAGAAGCGGGAAATTCACGCGTCGTTGATTGGGGCCGGGATCGGAGAAATCCCGGGAATACTTGGCACCAAGTCAGCCGAAAGCCGTCAGCAGGCAAGGGACACGCTGATCCATAATCAATACGAAAGCACCATCTTCTCGGATGTGAGGGTATGCTCAACGTTCCAATTGGCGACACCTCAGGTTACGGCGAGCTTAGGACAATTCAGCAATTTATCGTGGGAGAATTCGGGAATGACTCCGGACCGGGACGGGAATGCGCTCGTAGCACTCGCAGAGAGCCCGAAGGCGAAGCGCCTCCTTTTCCCGCAGCAGGTGGGGCGCCAATCGCCAAGCCCAGTTTCCAACAGTCGTGGAAGGTGTGTTCATGCGGGCGTCCGAACCAAGACCAAAAATGTCTTGAATTGGGAATATAGCTGTGTTCGCAACTGACCCCAATGCCGTGCGAATAAATTCCCAATGTACATTGCCAGCTTCACCTCCAACGTATTGTAGCGCGCGCGCGCGCGCGCTTTTGTGTATAATGGCCTGCTTCTTGTCAGCGGGCGCCGGCTGATGCAGCCAACCCACCAAGGTATCATTGTCGTGCGTTCCGCTATACACCACAGTGTCTGTAACAAATCGATGCGGCAGATAATCGCTGCCTCGCGGGTCATCAAACGCAAATTGCAGTATACGCATGCCAGGCAAGCCCAATCCTTTTCGAAGTTGATGAATTTCTTCGGTGACTACACCCAAGTCTTCCGCTAAAAATGGAAGATTTCCAAAAGCGCTCCTTAGGGTGTCAAAAAATGCTTCCGCCGGCACGCGAACGTAGCGCCCCCGTTGTGCAGTCTTCGCTTTGGCAGGCACTTCCCAATAATGTCGAAATCCAATGAAGTGATCGAGTCGCAATGCATCGAATCTTCGAAGGTTCACGCGCATTCGCTCCACCCACCAGGCAAATTTTGTCCCTTTTAGCGAATCCCAGCGGTAAAGTGGATTGCCCCAAAGTTGTCCCGTTTTCGAGAAGTAATCCGGCGGCACACCTGCAACGCATTCTCTTCGACCTTGAGCATCTAGATGAAACACGTTTCGATGAGCCCAAACGTCAGCGCTGTCGTAAGCGACGTAAATGGGAACGTCGCCAATCAGCATTATTCCAAGATCGTGGTACAATTGACGCAATGACGCCCATTGCCGATCCAGCACAAACTGTACAAACCGATGGTAATCGATTTCGTGAGCCAGTGTCAACCGAATGCGGACGATCGCTGACTTTTTGCGGTCGCGCAATGCCGGCTCCCATTCGTTCCATGGTTTGTTGCTACTCGCCTTGCGTATTGCACTGAATAACGCAAAATCGTGTAGCCAAGCAGATTGCTCGTCACAGAACGCGAGATAGGCTTGGCTTAAATTGCGAGAGGATTGGGCGAGAAAGCGCTCATGCGCATGCCGGAGAACTCGTTGCTTAAATTCCGATGCATCCTCAAAGTTAGCATGCTTCGAGTGGACCAGTTTTGATGGTGCTCTAATGTCAAGGTTTGAAATTAACCCTGTTTGAATTAGGTCATCAAGACTAACCAACAATGGACTGATTGCATTAGCCGAAGGGCTATCATACGGTGAATGTACATTGCCGGGAGGACAGAGCGGAAGCATTTGCCAGTAACTTTGGCCCGCAACGTGAAGCCAATATGCGAATCGACGGGCCTCACCACCTATGTCACCGATGCCATGGCCGCCGGGCAAAGATGTCGGGTGAAGGAGTATGCCGCTACCACGATGACGAAAAGGGAGGACTGAGGTTGATTTTAATTTTGATTGCAAACGAGGTGCCATACAAACACTGTCTCGCTCTAAGCCATATAGCGCGTCTCTTACCTAATCCAGCGAGAAAGTGATAGACCCATGGGGAAATCTGATTCGATCAGGCTTCAACGAAAATGTTGGTCGGGAGACTGATCGGAGGCGCGATTGACGCTTGCCGGATTAAGCTTCGTAAACTATAGCCTACGATTGTCGCGGTAATCTCATGCGAATCGATAAATTAGTCGCGAATGCAGTCACGCTGATATTGGCGCCGGCTCTGCTAATGGGTGGCTGTTCAGGTCAGACCTGCACACCACAGACATTTCAGAGCTGCCTCGGACCGAACGCTTGCAATGGTGTTCAAACTTGTGCGGCTGATGGTTCGACTTGGGGCCTATGCGATTGCGGATACGGACTGTACGGAACCGGGGGTTCATCAGGAGGTGCCCCCGTCAGCGGAAGGGGTGGTGGAGTCAGCTCAGGCGGAACTCTTGGCACGGCGAACGGTGGCGGTACAAGTGACATGCTACCATCGAGCGGAACTGGCGACGCTGAAGTTGAATCATAGATGACTGGAGGTTAAGGTGACCCAAAGCGATTTCGATCCAGAATACGTCTTCTCACATCACCACGCTACTCCGGAACAACTCGAGCACTTTGAAGCAATCCATGCCGCCGCGAAGCAATTGGCTCAAGTTATTCTCGCCCGTGTACCCGCTTGTGCGGACCGGACCGCAGCTCTTCGCCTGTTGCGCGAAACCGGTATGATGGCCTGCGCAGCGGTATCTCTCGAAGGTCAATTGAAATGAACTGACGGGAATCCCCCCGGCCGGTACTGTTGAGTTCACCCATCCAGATGGAAACGTCGTTCGTTCCCTCCATTTCCTCGAAATCGCCTCCCCATGAAATCATCCCTCGCCCCGCGCCGTAACCTACAGCTATCGACCTGAATTTTTCTACCGAATTAGTGGCAAAATGGTTCGAATTTGTCACCGGCCACAATGCGTAAGTAACAGTGGCTAGGACTGCCACTGCACCCACGCCAAGCATCGCATGACCCCAGTTGTATCGCGTGTCTGCACGCACATTGGCGTCATACAGAGCATTACATTCATCAGCTTTTTGCCCAGGGCTAATACAATTGCCATTTCCGATCTTTGCCATCAGGCCATTAGCTGTCTCAACGTCGTTACGCGCCGCTTTGAGCAGGAGAGTTGCTGATACAAATCCGACAACCGCCGCGCTGGCTCCGATCACAATAGGCAGTTTGCTCAGCTGCTCCGACGCGGCCAGCGATGAGTTAGATCTGCCCTCTTGACGTACCGTTGACCGTGGGAGCGGTTGTACCGAGCGTCGCAGTCGAATTTGGCTCGTTTTGGGCAACAGTCACATCGTGCGCGGCATTGGCCACAGCCATGAACGATTGCTCTGCGACAATCCGAGCCTCGCGGCGAATCTGAACGATATGGGTCCCGGGATCGACAAATAACGGCTCTTGCATGTTGCCAACCTGCCCGAGCACAGTAGCGCGATCCAAGACGATTTCCCCTTGTTGCGGCTCAACGTGTAATCGAACGGCGGCTACGTGAGTGCGTGCTGATTCAAACAAAGCTTGAATCTGCGTGCGCTGTTCGGAATTACCAGTGGGTGGAAACAGGCGCAGACAGCGCTCGAGAAAAGTGGCAGCAAGCTTATACCGCCCTAGCTTGAGCGCCACTTGACCCAGGTTCCCCGCAATGTCATGGCTGGGTTTCAGCTCCCAAGCTTTCTCGAACAGTATAAGTGCCTCAACCCATTTTTGCTCCGCCGCGTTTGCCTTCGCGTCAAAAAAATATCGATCCGCCAGGGTCTCACTGCTTTCGGCAATTGGAACTGCTAGAGGCTCAGATTGGCCCGTCGCGCGATTAGCATATGCGGTGCACAAGATTGTCCAAGTGACAGCAAAACATCCACCAAAAAACCGCCCAGCGAGGGAACATTTCATTTTGCGACTCAATGCGGTTGCTCAGGAACTAAGCTGCCGATAGCAGCTGGCGACTTGGGTGAAATCGAGATGGCTGGGTCGGCCGCTAACCAAAGGGTTACGGCGGCCGCCAGCAATGCACTAATGCCGGCCACCAGTGTGAGCTCCATGGTTCGCGCGTAGCGGCGCCTTGCACCATACAAGGTTTCAGCTTGCGTCTCAATGAGTGCTTCAGCACGATCGCCCGGGTCGATTACTACGCTGGGCTCGAATAGGGCTGTTTTGGGCAATCCACTGGACGGTCGCGGGTGTATCGGCAGGTGGCTCAGCCGTGTTGCGGCAGGGCGCGGCGGCTTAGCGTCCCGAATTTTTACGTGGAATTCGGAATTATAAGTCGAAACGGGCGTCTTTTCATCGACCGGTTCTGGCACCCAACTAGACGGTTGCTGCAATTCCCTCAAGTGTCCCTCCGGCTTTGCCGGCTCATGGTCTCAGTTTGCATGGCTTGCGAGTCGCCCGCAAGTTGCATGCAGCCAAAACAAGTGCCTCATGAACCCGCGAAGAATGAAAGGGGAGCGTGAAATTCATAAAATGGTCGCGCTGTAGGGTGTATCGGCCGGAACGCTAAGCGGTTGCGCAGATTATTACAAACCGGATGCAGGGAGATCCTCCTTGGCGGACTGGGTCGTTACGGTGTTTAAATTGTTGGCCGACCCCACGCCGGCCTTGCTTGCACCCGAAGACAGCTTTCCCGGCTTCGATTCGACTCCATTTACCTCGGTAGGTTTTACGGGGGGATCGGCAGCGGACTTAGCTTGCGCCTTAGCCAATGGCGCAACCGCACCAGATTTCGTACTAAGCAGATTAGCTGCTGCGGGAGCAGCGTCCGTTGACGGCGCATTGGCCGCGATCGCCGTGGTCAAAGGCATAACTGGCACGACTGGGGTGTCTAAGATTCGGGGTTGTACCAGGTCATCTTGGAAAGTCGCCCTTCCATTTTGTATTGGCGGCACGCTGACTACCGTTGGCGGTAAGGCTTTAGCCTCACTCGCCGGCGAATGTCGCCAGCGATAAGTGAGACCGGCCAAACTAGAGCCGACAATGATCCCTGCAATTACCGGCAGGCCCAAACCGGCCCAGCTGAACTTGGTTGGCCCTGGGCTTGACAGTGATCCGGAGCCCATAAACCCTGGAACAGCGGCGCAAAGTGCGGAACGAAACTCCCGCATTGATTGAAAGCGCCGCTCGGGCTTCTTATGAATGGCTTTGGCGATGAGGTTCCAAACGTGATCCGAAAGACCAGGGATGGGCCGTGGATTATAAGTAACTTGACGAGCTGCAATTTCGGCGGCGCCTGGCCATTTGCCGGTCGGTACCATCGGATGAAAACCGGCGATGCACTCGTACAAGACCAGGCCCAAGGCATAGATATCACAACGTTCATCCCCGGGATCGCCTGCAAGACGTTCGGGCGCGATATAAGCAGCGGTTCCAATTACCTTGCCCAATGCCGTTTGAGTCGTGGGGGCGTTGTTGCCGGCAAATTTGGCCGTACCCAAATCAAGCACCTTTGCGGGACCGTCCTTTGCGCAAAAGATATTCTCGGGCTTCAGATCTCGATGTATCACCTGGATATCATGCGCAGCGGCCACTCCCGCGGCAACTTCACCTACGAGCTGCAGCGACTCCAAGAGCCCCATAGGCTTGCCCAACTTAAGAACGTCGCGGAGATTTCTCCCATTGAGCAGGTCCATTGCGATAAAAACATGACCGTCATCGGTCAGGCCTGCATTCTCGACATTTACCACGTTTTCATGCCGAATCGACGAAAGTGCCATCGCTTCATGTCGGAACCGTTCAACTAGGTCGCGACGGTCAGCAAGTCGATGATGCATGACTTTCAGGGCCACTTGCCTTTGAGTAAAGGCATGAACAGCCTCGTAAACGTGAGCCATACCTCCCGAAGCAATCAGGCGCACAATGCGATATCGATCGACGACTTGACCGCAGCGCAAGAGTCCCTCGCTTAGAGGACCGCCCGCGACTGCGTCATTAACCTGACTGTCAATGGGCAAAGTTCCCCCAAGTGGCTTGTCATTGGGAAAAGCTTCGCCTCCAGTAGCCACTGGTTCAGTATCATTGAGATGGACCGTGCGGCCCTGCATGAGTTAACGACCCTCGACTGCTGCCAGCCTAATGTATATGGGCCGCTCCTGGCAACCGTTAGCACCCAACTGGGGCATTCACAGTGGCCGAGATCCGACAAAAGTTCGCAAAATGTGGCGCAATTATTGATGAAATAGTGCAGCTAAACACCACCATGTCACGACGGCCGACAACACCGCGCTGAGCGCAAACGCCAGGATTTTTCTCGTCGCCCCGGTAGAAACTACGGGGTTTTGAGCGACTGTGGCCGGTAATGCCGTCTGCGTTTCTGAGTCGTCTGAGATACGCGGTGTTCCGATTTGTGCAGCGGTGGCCGGCGGAATTGCCACCCCAATTTCCGGCGTGAAAGGCGCCGCCTCGCGCAATTGGGGGCTAACTTCTAGGCGCTGCGCCACAGTGACTAGCGCCACTTCGAAGGCCCTTGCCGTTTGGAAACGTTCATCTGGATCCTTACTCATGGCCGTCAGAATGATCGATTCCAAATCCGGCGATATGGCCTTGCGCGCGAATTGAGAAGGGGGAGTCGGGGCTTGGTTGGCCTGAGCCGAAAAGACGCTGGCGTGACTCGATGCATCATCCCAAGGCCCGCGACCGCATAACAGCATGTACAGGACGACGCCAGCACTGTACACGTCTGCACGTTGATCAACCGCCTTGCCCAGCGCCGCTTCAGGACTCAAGAACCGCGGCGTGCCGACGATTACCCCAGCGCGGGTCGGAACTTGAGGCGGCTCGGGAGCAGCGTCGGAAATTCCTTCCAAGATTTTCGCCACACCGAAGTCCAATACTTTTAAGATTGGCTTTTCAGTTGAAGCCTGGTGCAAAAACAGATTTTCTAGTTTAACATCACGATGGACAATACCTAAAGCGTGCGCCATAGATAATGCGGAAAGAAGCTGCCTCATGATGTCGACAGCCTCGTGGGTCGGCAGCTCACCGCGCGTTCGCAATTCATGGCCCAGCGTATGCCCGTACAGACGCTCCATCACGATAAATGGACGTCCGTCTCGCGTGAAATCGAAGTCGAATACTTTCACGATATTGGGATGGACAAGCCGCGCTAGACTTTGCGCCTCGACCCGCATCCGGTCAGCGATCGCGGCATTGTTTCGATACATACCGCGCAGGACTTTGCACACGAAATGTGTGCCCAGCAATCGATGCTCGACGACGTGCGCGGCGCCCATCCCGCCTTTTCCTAAAATCGAAATTGACCGGTATTTGGTGCCTTCAAAAGGGTCTGCACCGTCGAGGTCGGAGTCCAACAGCGAAGCCATGGTGCCCAGTGATTATCCGCTAGCCTGGCGCGGGGGTATCGTCAAATCGACTATCCACATCCAGGTTGAGAATGCATCAGTTCCTTCCATCGCGGCCGCAGGCGGGGCGCTCGAGATTGTCCAATGGCCGATTCCGTGCCGATGTGCCGGAAATACTAGGATTTTCCTGAACTGGGCCGCGTCGGCAGTGGGAGGGCAGTTGGACTTCTAATCCTTACTCAGCAACTGCCAGCCACGGCACCATAAACGCTTTGCAAAGCCTCATCCAGCTTCTCGGGTTGTGGCCCGCCGGCTTGGGCGAGATCGGGGCGACCTCCGCCGGTTCCGCCGACAATGATTGATGCCGATTTTACCAGTGCACTAGCAGAAAATCGATCGGTGACACCTTTGGATACGGCACAAACCAACTGCGCCTTGCCGTCCGCAATCGAACCCACGAGCACGATGGCGTCGCCCAGTTTGTTTCGCAATTGTTCGGCTAATTCACGCAGCGCTCCCCGATCGCGAACTTCCGTGCGAAGCGCCAGTACTTGCACCCCGGACACTTCCCTCACCTTAGATAGGACATCGGCTGTGCCGCCACCAGCCCCTAGAGCAAGTTTTCGCTCAAGGTCGTCGATCTGTTTTTCCAATTGCTTCTGGCGTTCAACGAGCTTTGTCACCTTTTCGACTAGCTCCGTCGGGGCGGCCTTTGCAACTTGGGCGAGCTGCCCAATGCGCCCTTCAAGCTCATGCGCGTAGTTGAGCGTGGACAGTCCGGTTACAGCGGTAATGCGCCGTACGCCAGCCGCAATGCCCTGCTCAGCCAGGATCTTGAACAGGCCAATATCTCCAGTAGCTCGGACGTGGGTACCGCCGCATAGTTCCACGGACTCGGCCATACTGAGCATGCGCACCATATCCCCGTATTTCTCCTCAAAAATCATCATGGCGCCTCGCTCTCTCGCCTGATCCATGCTCAGAACTTCCGTACGAACCGGTGTATTGCGAAGGACACGCTCATTGACGAGCTGCTCGATGCGTTGCAACTGCTCGGGAGTCACCAAGCGGTCGTGCGTAAAGTCGAAGCGAAGCCGGTCGGGAGCGACCACGCTCCCCTTCTGAGTCGAGTGCTCACCCAAGGTCTTGTGCAGGGCCAGGTGGAGCAAATGCGTAGCCGAATGATTGCGCCGAATTGCATCGCGGCGCGCGGCGTTAACGGCTAGCGCAACCGGTTCGCCCTCGCGTAGCGTGCCCGTCTGCACAGTGCCCTGGTGAACCCACAAACCCAATATGGGCTTGATGGTATCTCTAACCTCAACCGAGCCGCTCGGGCCCACAATCTGACCTTGGTCCCCCACTTGGCCACCACTTTCACCGTAGAAAGGGGTCGCTGAAACGACAATTTCAACTTCGTCACCAGCATTGGCCTCGGCCACCAGGACTCCGTCTACAATCAGCGCCACTATCCTAGAATTCGCCGCATCTTGCTCGTAGCCGAGAAAGCGCACAGTTTGGTCCGGCACTCGTTCAAGAGCTGTCCGATAGACATGCTCCACAGCGCGAGCCCCGCTGTTGAACTCGCTGCGCGCCCGGGCCTGCTCAAGGGCCAAGTCGTATCCAGGCAAATCAACTCCCAGGCCGCGCTCCGCGCAGATGACTTGCGTTAGATCGAGAGGGAAGCCGTAAGTATCGTATAGTTGAAACGCATCGGCCCCTTTGAGCACGCTGCTAGATACCTGCTGTAGCTCGTCGAAACGCTCCTCAAGCATTCCGAGGCCGCGTTCGATAGTCTGACGAAAACGTACTTCTTCTTGTTCAGCAATGCTCGCGATAAGTTCTCTACGCTGAGTCAGTTCGGGGTAATCAGCTCCCATGAGATCAACAACTTTTAGGGCCACCTCGTACAAGAATGGCTGCTCGATGCCCAGCCGATGACCATGCCGTACCGCACGACGCATGACCCGGCGCAGCACGTACTCTCGACCGTTTCTGTCCGGCAATAGGCCCTCTGCAATCAGAAATGCCGTGGTTCTTGCATGGTCCGCAATCACGCGCAGGCTGATATCATCGTGGCTCATGCTGGCGCCGTAGGATTTTCCTGCAATCCTTGCGGCAGACTGAACCAATTCGCTTAACAGAATCACTGTCGTAGTTGCTCAGCTTTCCTTGGACGACGCCACTTAAACGCTCGAGGCCCGCTCCGGTGTCGATGCTGGGGGAAGGCAAGGGCAAAAGGCGTGTTTCTCCGTCAACGATCGACCGTTCAAATTGCATGAACACGAGGTTCCAGATTTCCATCCACCCAAGCCCCTCGGGGGTTTGCTCCTCACCGAACGTACTGAGATCGACGCTGTCACCGTTGCAGTAGTAAATCTCACTGGAAGTACCACAGGGCCCTGTTTCGCCCATTTGCCAGAAATTATCGGCCATTCCGAGGCCCCGAATACGATCATCACCGGTGCCGCTGACTTTCTTCCAAAGATCCCTGGCTTGTTCGTCGGCTGGTAAGCCCTCTTCGCCCTTAAAATAGGTAAACACCATCCGATCGGCGGATAGGTTCAGTGTTTTTGTCAAAAACTCCCAGGCGAAGTAGATTGCTTGCTCTTTGAAGTAGTCACCAAAGCTGAAGTTACCGAGCATCTCGAAGAATGTGTGATGGCGCGGAGAAGGCCCCACGGCTTCGAGATCGTTGTGTTTGCCGCTGATGCGGATGCATTTTTGGCTCGATGTGGCGCGGCGATAGGCTCGCTTTTCTCTTCCAGTGAAGGTATCTTTGAATTGAACCATTCCGGCATTGGCAAATAGCAGCGAAGGATCGTTGGGCGGGATAAGCGGGCCACTCTTGACGACTTCATGGTTGTGTCCGCGAAAGAAGTCGAGAAACGCCTGTCGAACTTGGGCCGATGTCTCTGGCATAGGGGCGCGGTTTTTACCACCAGGAATCAACCGTGCAATCTCCCGAGCAAATGTTCGTAAATGGTCTCATAAGATTTCGCTGTTTGGGCCGGCCTATGTTGGCGGTTAATGGATTCTCGTTGCGCTACAACGACAGGATTGACGGACCGAATCGTCGCGCAATGCTTTGAGTGCAGCTTCGACCAGGGCGTCGATATCGCCGGGTGGGACTCGCCATACACCGTCCAAATCTGCCAAGGGTCCGCGATCAAGGGCCACTACGGGCACTCCCAATTGCATAGCCTCAAGGACTACGATGGGTAGGTCCACTTTGCCGTATAGATCGTCCACCGGGAACAGCAGCCCGCAGGAACTTGCCAATAGGGCGTGCATATCTGGTACTTCGGATATAAAGCGCACCGCCTGGCACGCAAGTCGCGCTTGAAGTCCCTGGGCGCATTCGACGGATCGAGGTGTCTTTGCTCGATAAGCAAAAACGATGTGTGCTGCGGGGGCTGCCCTAAGCAGAGGTTCCACCATGGCAGCCACCGATTGACTCCCATGACTGACCTCCAAATCACCGGGGTATAGAAGCAATGGGGCATTTTCCGGAATATTCTAGCAAGGCGCGCACGGCAAGCTGGCGCAGCACCGACGGTTGCTCGAGGGCTGGCACGGCTGGTGGAATTACTTCTAAAGGAGGCGGCTCTCGCACTCCGGCGTTGACATAAGCGCGCAGAAACTCATTTTTAGTCCAGTGACTTTGCGCCACAACCACATCCCCAAATAATAATCGTTGTGGTTCTTGAAATGAGCGCGGCGGCGATGCAATTGTTTGCACCACAGGGATGCCGCGGATCTCCTTTAGCAGCTTGCCCATCTGGCTGGTACGCCGATTAGGTGCAAACACGAAGTGCCATAGTGATTCCCGCGAACGAGCTAGCAACCAAAGAAATACCCGGGCATTGTCGGCAAGCGCAGGGCGGTAACTTCCTTTGCCCGCGTAAACTCTGGCCGGCAGGACTTCGCTTGACCAAGTGTTTGCGTCCTTGGGCAGCATGACGCGCGGAACAAAGGAAGTGAGTGCACCCGCGATGTCGCGAACCAGACATTTGCTACCGTCATTAAAGGGAGCCACTACGGGCTTGGAGACGAACAGGACATGCGGGGGCATCGACTTGCCACCGTAGCACGGTCTTAGCGCTTACTGATTGCCAGCAAGGCCGCCGGGGCACGCCGGGCCGCACTCTCAACAGCCGCAGCGGCTACGTCGTCTTCTACCTGTTGTTGACTTTCCTGACTGCGCACTTGGACGGCGGATATTCGTGTTTTGGCTCCACCGTCCACGACCGCTGCTATATCGCGGCTTGGAATTCGATAAATGATGTATTGAACTTGGGCGCTAAACTCAACCTCGTCGCCCTCTTTGGACGTCGCCATGTTCTGCAACTTGCCGCTCAGCACGACCACCGGTTTACGGCTCTTTTTAGCGACGGCCACTGCGTCGTCATCATCACCGAGAATGGTCACACCGGGAATGTTCCCAATTGCCGTGTGCGACGCGGAATCGAGCGCCGAGGCCAGCCGCGTGTACTTTGGATCCGTTTCTACTGGAGTTAGCTTGACAAATACCGGCGACAACTTAGCTGGGGCACTTTCCTTGTCGCCCGCGGACATTTCCACAGGGGATCCGGCGTTGTTCGAGTGCCGATCAAAACCCAAAAAATTCCCCGACCGCTTCCGCGGATGCGGAGCCGACTATCAGCGGCAAGGCCACTCCCAATAGACCGACCAGCGGATGTGTCATAACAACGAGAAATGAAGAGCTATTTCGATTAACACTTCATGATGAAACGGCAAAACGCAAGTGTCACGCAGTGATATTTTTGGCTCAAGCGCTGTGGGTAAAATAGTACCATCTTTGCCATACCTTGCCGTCGGCGCTTATCGGCAGTTTTTTCCAGAGCCATGAGACCGCGCCAAGCTTCAGGAGCCGCCCTGCAGGCTATTCTTTTTGATATTTTCGAGGACTTAGGACGCCGTTGGCGGGAGCGAATTACCCCGCGCTGCTTCGTCTTTTTCTTATTCTTGCCAACTGCCTTGGGCACCACGTCGGGGCAGCCATCTTCGTCTTCAAAGCCATTGTACGTCTCCGGCTCATTCAGGCATTCGTCCTGATCGTCCGGAATGCCGTCCTTGTCGTTATCTAGGTCCGGGCAGCCGTCTTCATCCTCGAATCCATCAGTGTCTTCGGCTTCCAGCGGGCACTTGTCGCGCACATCGGGAATGCCGTCACCATCTTGGTCGGCCTCGTCCGGGCAACCGTCATCGTCCTTGTAACCGTTTTTGGTTTCCGGTTCGTTTGGACAATGGTCCAGATCGTCGGGGATGCCGTCCTTGTCGTTGTCAACCTCGGGGCAACCGTCCGTGTCTTCGAACCCATCGAAGTCCTCGGCTTGATCAGGGCACTTGTCGTTGACATCCAGGATGCCATCGCCATCATTGTCAGGATCGGGACATCCGTCGGAATCCTGAAATCCGTCAAAATCTTCGGCGGCCGTTGGGCATTGGTCGATGTCATCCGGGATGCCGTCACCGTCTCGATCGTGGCTCTCGTGAACATACATGGCACCTACGAATCCGCGGATCCCGGGCGCCCCTATGCCATTGATTATTCCTGTACCAATTCCCGCGCTGAACATAAATGACGAACTCATTGGCGTGACTTGAGCCCCGAGTAAGCCTTCCATGGAGCTTGAGCCATTGGATTTGAATATCAGTCGAGAATTGGCAAACGTTTCGAGCACCACTCGAAACACGGGGCTCAGTCGATAACCAGCCGCCACTGAGTAGCGCAATTCATCGCCAAGTTTTGCATCTCCGACCCGCGCAGTCTTACGTAGGACTCCCGCTATATTGCCAGCCACCGAAAAGGACCGAAGTTGTATATCCCCAATGGCCCGTAGCCCACCGGTAACACTACCGTCGCCAATGTATTTGTCATTGGCCATCATGCTAGCCGTAGGTGCCGTCACAAAAGCGCCGGCGGCGGCTGCTAATATTGAGTCCACTTTCCCCAAAAAACGAAACTTGCCTTCAAGCGCCGGATCGCCAACCGCGAACGCACTGGTACCCCCAGGAACTGCACTCACCGTAGCTCGATCAAGGCCTTGCCCTTTAACATAAGTCACGGGAAGACTCAGCCCGAGCTGCAGATTTGGCTTGGGCGTAAAGCTGGCCAACAAGTGAGCCGTGGAGAGGGTTTGTATCACATGAATGTCTTGCAATTGTGCATTAGGGGCTGAGCAATTCGTCGTCGTGAGGCAGCTCTGCACGGTGAACGGATTGTTCGCGTAGTCAAGGACAAGACCGGCACTCCAAGTATTGTTTCCATCCGAGCGAGCCGTTCGCGTCACAAAGAAATTGCGCGGGCCTGGTGCTGGGTCAAAGCGCTGAACAGTGAACTCTCCATCGAACTTGGGCTGCTGAGCCCGGGCCATACCGGGCGCCAGCACTAACACGCCCAGCATCGCGGGCAATATTGAGAACCCCAACGCCGGCTCGCGAAGCCGTTGACGCATCAGTCTAGCAAGCCCGACACGCACATCTTCGTTCATCTTCGATCCTTTTGAATAATCGCCCGGGGCCCAGTGATTTTTAGAATCGCATAGCTGACTTCAATTTCGCAACCGCTTCCCTTGAGTTTGTGATGACTAGCGGCGGACACTTCGATTCGCCGCGAAAGACAGGTTCACCGGGTTCCAATCAGCTACGGATGCACGGTAGGGCCGGTTAATAAGTCGCCCGCAAGTTTCAGTCACAGCAGAACCGCAATGTCTTCCGACGGGTTAATCAACGCGGGAAGGACCATTCAATCGCGCTTCAGCGCTATTGTGCCAAAGTGGTTATCTGTGCTGCCTGCACCGCAGAAGTCGCCGAATCCGCGGCGAAGTTTTGTCCCTTTTGCGGAAATAATTTGCCGGTAAAATCGCAGGGGCTCGGCAAGGGTTCCCGCTTAGCCATTGAATGTGGTGAGGTCTGCTTGGGAGAAATCATCGGCCGAGGCGGCATGGGCATCGTTCGGCGCGGCGAACTCAAGTATGCGCCTTCATCCGCAGCAAAGGGCACGCCGGCTCACCCGGTCGCGGTGAAATTACTTAATCCAATGCTTCACGGAAGCGATCGTGCCGAGCAATTATTCTTAGGAGAAGCCGAAGCCCTGTCGCGCCTCGCGCATCCGAACATAGTCCATTTCTTTGGATTGGCCGAGCGCGAAGGGCAACTGGCTATTGTAATGGAGTTCGTCCACGGAAAGCCCCTGTCAGAGATGATTGCCGGCGCGGTCAAGTCGCGCGACAATGTAAGTCTGCCGGCGATCCCGATGGTGCCAGCTTGGAACATTTATGCTCAGCTTCTGGGCGCGTTGGCCGCCACTCACGCCCTTTCTATCATTCACCGCGACGTCAAACCCAGCAATATATTGGTTCGTGGGGACGGTGTCGTAAAGCTTACGGACTACGGTATTGCGCGGTTGCCCATGAAGGCGAGTGCAGTCACGGGCAATGTGGCTCCAGGCACGGGCGCGTATATGTCACCCGAGCAGGTAATGGCAGCACCGATGGATCCGCGCAGCGATTTATACGCGGCCGGCATCGTCTTATACGAAATGTTAACCGGGCACACCCCATTCGAAACGCCCGAGCGCTCCGAACTGCAATTGCGGTTGGCTCAGGTGAATGAAGTGCCCGTGCCTTTGTCAAGCCTGATGCCTGATGCTCCAGCCGTCCTTGACGTGTTCTTCTCGCGCACGCTCGCCAAAGATCCTCAACATCGTTATCCAACCGCAATTTTGATGGGCGAAGCGCTCCGCATTTCCCTCGGCTTGCCGGATACGTCCGGCTGGGCGGCGGAGCGTCGTCTTGCCGAGCGCGCCTTAGCCATCTCGCGGCTGGGAACGCGAACACCCGATCCGACGCTGTCGGAAGGAGAAGCCTCCGCATTGCGAACTGACGTGATGGCAGCCTATCAGGGCTGAATCATCAATAACCGTACCGGGCCAAACGGCCGCGCCCTTGACGATTATTGGGGCCGCGTGCGAAACCGCTCGCGCGGCCCGAGTTTGGGTCGCAAAGAGCCGGATCGTTTGCCATGCCCAAAGCTTCTGTCGTTGCGCTCATCGCTGCAGCGCCCTTCGTGATCGCACCTGCTTCGGTGGCGTTCGCACAAGCTCCTGCGAAGACTCCTGCAGCGGACACACAGTCACCCGACGCTGCTCCGCAAGCGCCCCCAGTGACGCCAAAAACAAAAGCTGCCACCGCTAAGGCACCAGCCAAGAATGCGGCGGCGGACGCGAAATCTCCGGACAAGCCAGGTGCTTCGTCGAGTGAACCGAAGTCTGCCACAACTGAGTCTTCGGATAACACAGGTGGCACACCGACGGCGGCGGACGCAACCAATGCTTCGAGTGCGACGAGTGACTCTACCGCCACGGTGGATGCCGCTTCTCAAACGCAGCATTCCACGCTGCCCGCATTGCCGCACAACGCCGCCGAACCCACTGCAAATCCGATTACCGGACCTTTGTTACCGGCGGGACTCGCACCTGCAGCAGAGTCGGCACCCGCCGCCGCAACGCACGCAACAGCCGCGGAAAAGGAGGCTAAGAATGACGACTCCGTGTTTGCGGAGGATTGGTGGTCGCATGCGCGACCCATCTTGGAATTGCACGGCTACTTTAGAACCCGCGCGGAGATGTTTCACAATTTCTCGCTAGGCCGCATTAGCGAGCCTGATCAAGCCCTGTGGACGATGCCGGCGGACAATCGATACAGCGTCGGAACCTTACCCAATCAGGCGAACGGGGCCTATGGTCCAGCCCTGTGTTCACCGGGCGAAAGCGACGAAGTCCCTGGAGATTCTAACGATGGCGCCAGTTACTACCAGTACGCTTGCAAGAACAAGAATCAATCCAGCGCCAATCTGCGGTTTCGGATCAATCCTGAACTGCATATCTCCGACAATCTGCGCATCCTGAGCCAGATTGATTTGCTCGATAACCTGGTGCTTGGGTCAACACCCGTGGGCTATGCGAATGTTCCTTCATCAACGTCCGCAAGTGGGTACGTCGTAGCCACGCGCAGTGGCTACTATCCGATGTCGTTCTTCGACAATACGACCGTGCCGCCCACAGCAGGTGTCAATTCATACACGAATAGCATCGCCGTCAAGCGCGTTTGGGGCGAGTTCTCGACACCGCTCGGACAACTGCGATTTGGTCGCATGCCGGATCATTTTGGTTTGGGCATGTATCACAACGCCGGCGATGGCTATGATGACGACTACCAGTTGACGATCGATCGTATCATGTTCATGTCGAGCGTAAAGCCCCTCGACTTTTACTTTGGCGGTACTTGGGATTTTCCAAGCTCCGGCCCGACCAATCAAAACCTGCAAGATCCGCAGGCGCAGCCGTACAACGTTTCGAACACGGTCAACGTGCGGCAACTCTCGCTGATATTGCTCCGTCAGAAGAGCCCGCAACTGCAGCGCCTGGATCTTTCGCGAGGCCGCCTGGTCGTCAATGGCGGGGCCTACTTGCAATACCGCTGGCAAGATCTCGCGGCTGATAACGCGGGTCCCTGTGACTCAGCTCCCCAGGATGCGCCCAATGGGAACACTCTACAACAAAATGCCATCACCTCGGGAGCTTCCCTTGGCTGCCCTAGCTGGGGCGTGACCAATGCCATGGTGCGGCGCGGAGCGCGCGCGTTTACGCCTGATTTATGGTTGCAGGTCCTATACAAGAAATTCCGCTTCGAAGTTGAAGCCGTCACGGTGCAGGGATCCATCGACAACGTGAGCAACACGAACTACGCGTACACGCAAAATGCGGGCGGCGGAGCTTGGCTAATGCGCAGTTACGGCATTGCAACCGAATTCCAGCAGCGCTTGCTCGAAGATCGACTCGACCTGTCGTTGTATTGGGGTTGGGCATCGGGCGATCCCAATGCCGCCCAATTGGACGGCGCGATGGGCCTGCAACCCGGCAACAACGGCCTGCAAAACGCGGAAGGTTCGAACACGTTCAGAGAGTTCCGATTCAACCCGGCCTATCGCATCGATTTGATCTTGAATCGAAATATCTTCACGCGCGTGCAAGGCACTTATTACCTGCGCCCAAGCGTTGGCTACGATTTCATGCGCAAGAACAACGGGCAGCGACTGGGCGGTAATATCGCCGGGATCTGGACGCGTGCCAGTGAGTACATTCAGGCCCCAGGGCATCAGCGAGACCTGGGCATTGAAGTCGACGCATCCATCTACTTTCAATCCAAGGACGGCGCCCTCAACGATAAGCCTGGTAACATGGGCGGCTTTTACACGATGTTGCAGTATGGCCTTTTGTTCCCCATGGGTGGCCTGGGTTACCCGACACAAACAGCCACGTACCTTCAAAACTCTTTCGGGAATTCGGATCTGTCCATTGCGCAAATCCTCCGCTGGTACATGGGGATATTTTACTAGGTGTTTCTTTGGGTCTATTTCCCACGGAAAAGCATGATTCTCAGTGACCGGCTGAGCAACCCGTCCCGCCAACGAGCCGAACACAACGCGTTGACATCGAGATTGATTCTAAGTAGTTGCTTTTTAGGTGGTGACTGGACCTCGGCCAAGTGGTTGGGAGCATTTTAAGTTCAACCTGATCGCGCAAAAGTCCTGTTATCGTTTCGTCGATTGAATCAAGAGACCAACTCGGCCGTCCAACGCGAGCCCCGGGAACACCCCGCGGATCTTGAGCTAATTGGAAAAAAGGAGCCCTTGTGATGACAAAGAGCCTGCGTATCAAGCATTTCGTAGCCCCTGCCCTACTAACCCTCGCCACCATGGGCCTAGGCACCGGCTGCAGCAGCGCCAAAAACGCAATTGGGGGAAATTGTGGTGCTGACCTCACGACTCGAGTGAGCGTTCTGGGCCAACCCATCTCCAATCTTGAGTCTATCAACGTCAGCGTTTCCGCAAGTGTTGCCCATGCCTGCTACCAGATTGCGCATGACTTAGGATCCACTAACGCCTCAATAAAGGACGCGACTTCCAGTTCCGGAGATGGAGGCACAGCCATTTCCTCAGACCAGGTCACGACGAATTGCAATGAGGCCAGCGCCATGCTGACGGCTGCGTTTTCAGCCGCGGGGACTGGCGCGGTCACCGTTTCTGTCATTGCTCCTCAATGCGAAGTCGATGCGAGTGCACAATTAACTTGCCAAGGGCAATGCAACGCAAGTGCGAGCTGTTCCCCACCAGATATCACTGCGCAGTGTCAATCGGGCCATCTCAGCGGTGGCTGCACCGGCACGTGCACGGGGAACTGCACCGTGACGGGCTCCGCGGCGCTCACCTGCTCGGGCACTTGCGAAGGTACTTGCACGGGTAATTGTACGGGGCAAGCTAGCTCGGGCACGGGACAAGCCACAACGGCCAACGGTCAGTGCAACGGAACCTGCAGTGGGCAATGTCAGGGCTCGTGCACAGCCGCAGCCAGTGCGACGGCATCATGCACGGGCACCTGTGCAGGGTCGTGCGACGTGCAATTTACGGCGCCCAGTTGCGACGTCGCGCTAACGCCGCCAAGTTGCAGCGCAGCGGCTGACTGCAATGCAAGTTGCGACAGCTCGGCATCGCTCAATGCGACGTGCACGAAACCGGCCGTAGCCGTTACCGTTTCGGCGACGGCCAATGCCAACTTGAAGTCAACCTTGGAAACCAATCTCCCAGTACTGGTGCAAGTCGCTGCACAATTCAAAGCAACTGCCACTTCAGTCGCCGACATTGCTAGTCAAGCGGCTACGTTGGGTGAAGACC
Organism: uncultured delta proteobacterium; assembly: GCA_963835565.1. Classification (GTDB taxonomy): domain Bacteria; phylum Myxococcota_A; class Polyangia; order Polyangiales; family Polyangiaceae; genus FEN-1139. The sequence goes on along the minus strand of CAWIGY010000100.1, from coordinate 63,287 downwards.
TAACAGCCAACATTACGACGTGCGCCAGCTTGGCTTCGAGTTTTGCATCCCAGGTTACGGCCGCTGCTTCTGCATCCGCCAACGTCTCCGTGTCTTTCCAGGCGAGCGCGAGCGTGTCAGGCAAGGCGGCTGCTGGTTCCTGAGTCATTTCCGCTGGCGTTTTGAATCCGCTTTCGTGGACACTGAAACCGCCGTTCCCTTTTGGAGAGCGGCGGTTCTCGTTGGTGCGGGTTCACGCGAGCGCGCTTTGAGGGTCGTGAACTGTAGCCACGTGCCGCTGTGCCCCCATGTAGGTATATGGGACTTATGTGACAAGGGAGTCGGGCCGTAGAAGGGATTGATCGGGCCGCTTTTGTGACACAGTATTCTTTGGATGCCAGAAAGTCGCAGTTGAGTGATCGGCGCGCGAGCCCTGCGTCGTTGCCGACGAGTTATAGCATTCGCGATGGGCGCTGGAGCATTGTTCCACTTTGGCATGGGCTGGATTCAGATTTTCTTTGCTCGCCTGCCATTCCGAAGGCGCCGGCCGCGCCACGGGTTAAGATTGAAATGGTGGGGAGCACACTCCGGATATCCGATGACGACGAAGCGATGGGGCTCGCCTTGCGCGAGTCGTCCGGCGAGCATGAGCTTTCGACCAAGGCTTTGCAGCCGCCCATGAAGCTGCTGCTATTGTGCGCTTCGGTTGGATTCCTGGGAGGAATCACCGCGGCTTGGCTATTCGGCGCGCTCCGTTAGTCAAGTCTCATGCCGTCGCACGGGCCGGTATCCTCCTTTGAAGATTCGGTCCCATGATTTGACACCGGTGTCACTCCGCTTTACGAACGCGCAGCCATGAGTCTTAGCGACGAAGAACTGTTGCGAATCGTTCAGACTGTTCGAGAACCCTTCACATCGCGATCGTTGGGAGAGCTAGGGGCGAGTGTCAGCCTCCAGCATGCCTCGGACGGGGGTAAAATCGCCGATCTGACATTTCGCCTGCCCATTCGCGCCACAAAAGACGATTGGGCACGAAGCATTAATGAAACGTTGCAGTCGCTTGGACAGTCGATTCGAGTTGCAGTCCGCACATCCCTCAATATCGAGGGACGAGCGCTGGGCGAAGGTGATCCGGTGCCGTCTGTCAAGCACGTGATTCTTGTCATGAGCGGCAAAGGCGGGGTTGGCAAGAGTACAGTTGCGGCTAATCTGGCACTTGGCCTGAAACAAATGGGGGCTCGGGTTGGCCTGCTCGACGCCGATATTTACGGGCCCAGCATACCGACGCTGTTTGACGTCAGCGGACCCCCAGTAGGCAATGGCCAACAAATTCTGCCTATTGAAAAGTACGGTATCGGCTTGATGAGTATCGGTTTCTTGCTGGAGGACTCGAAAAGTGCCGTCATTTGGCGTGGTCCGATGCTTGCCGGCGCTCTTAAACAGTTTCTTCAAGACGTAGCTTGGGGATCTCTCGACTACCTGATTCTTGATTTGCCACCGGGCACGGGCGACATTGCCCTGTCATTGTCGCAAATGCTGCGCGCAACCGGTGCCTTGATTGTGACAACTCCACAGGAGATCGCGCTGCAAGATGTTTACAAAGCCGTCACAATGAACCAAAAGGTGGGCATCCCCAATCTGGGAGTGGTCGAGAATTACAGTTATTTCACTTGCGGCAATTGCCAGGCACGCCACGAGCTATTTGGGGCAGGCGGAGGGGCCAAGGTGGCGTCATTTGCCGAAGCACCCTTACTTGGGCAATTGCCGATACATCCCTTAGTCAGACAATGGTCGGATGCCGGCACGCCCGTGGTACAGGCTGCACCTGACTCCCCCGCCGCACAGGCATTTCTCGAGGTGGCGGAGCGACTCGGGGCGCGAATCGGGGAACTTTGCGCCCTGAGCGAAGATTTGCTGCAGATCGACCGAAGTGGCGGACAAAACAGGCATCTTCCCATCGCCCGCGAATAATTCCGCACCCCCTGGGGTGCGTCGTGATTGGCAGCCGGCACAAGGCGCGATATAGCCGAGGCCCCGGCCTCGCCATGTCCCAAGATCCTCCCATCGCCCCGAGCGATTCTGCCGCCCTCGGTTCGGACTCGACTTTTCAACCTGAGGCGAATGACGACGCCACACCACCGCTCGCGAACCCTGACACCGATTCGAGCGAGTCTTCAGCAGACTTCTCCGCATCGGTGCCGGACTTTGCCAAGTCGTCCGTGGACTTGGAGGCACCCTTATCACCCGTCATCGAACCATCTGTCACCGATGAATCGGACGAGGAACGCGACGATGACTCGCCACCACCCTCGCATTCGGATGATGCCTCGGCCGCTGACGCAGCCAGGAAGAAAAAGCGACGCCGGAAGAAGAAGAAGCCTACCTCAGGGGCAGAAGGCACTAGCGAGCCCCCGACTCGACCGAGCCAACGCGTACATGCTCACGAACGCGTGCCGTTCCGAATTGGGGAGCAAGTCTACGGCAAAGTGACCGCCGTGCTCGACGAAGCGATCATGATTGATTTGTCCGGCAAGGCGCTCGGAATCTTTGACCGGGCCGAAATGGCGCCAGATGATTTGGTCCCACAAGTTGGGGATAGCTTCGTTGCTGAAGTGCACAATGACGGTGGCCGTGGGGGATTTGTCGTCTTGTCGCGCAAGCGACTCCGCGAAGAAGACGTGAAACCTGAAGTTGAAAAAGCCTGCCAAGAGGGAACTCTGGTCAAGGGATTAGTCACCGGAACCATCAAGGGCGGCATTGAGGTGGACATTCTGGGTTTGCGCGCGTTTGCCCCAGCATCTGGAATGGATCTTCATCCGGCAAATGCCAATTTTGCTGCCTTTTTAGGACAGCGACTGGAATTCAAGGTAATTCAGTACGAAAAGAGTGGGCGCGACGTCGTAGTCACACGTCGTCCAATGCTCGAAGCAGAAGCCCACGAACGACGAAAGCATGCACTCACGCTGCTGACCGAGGGACAAGTTTTGGAAGGTGTGGTGCGCACGGTAGTCGATTGGGGGCTATTCGTTGCACTGCCAGAAGCGGAGAATCTGGAAGGTCTAGTGCACGCAAGCGAAGCCTCGCACGACCCTCGCTCTCGATTGATTGATCTGTTCAAGCCCGGCGATCGCCTTCAGGTTCAGATTACGAAGATTGACGAGAAGGGGAAAATTTGGCTCAGCCGAAAAGCGTTGGTGGACGATCCTTGGGCGTCAGCCAGAGAAAAATACGCCCCATACTCGCGACACCAGGGCCTCGTCACGTCAATTGAGAACTTTGGAGCCTTCATTGAATTGGAACCTGGAATTGAAGGGCTCCTGCACGTGGCGGACATGGCCTTCGAGCCCATCGAGCACCCGAGCGAAAAACTCAAAGAGGGTGACAAAGTTGATGTGGTCGTGGCCCACTTGGACGGGAGAAATCGCAAACTTGCATTACATCTTGCTCCCAGTACCGAACATGCCGACGAGCCACCTCAGAAGATCATGCGCAACTCGACTGTCAAAGTCGAAGTGATGAAAATCGAGTCCTCCGGTCTAGTCGTGCGTGTGCTGGGCGTTACCGGCAGGGCAGCCCGCGGATATATTCCCGCCGGACAGACAGGCACGCCTCGTGGGACCGAGCTCCGAAAATCGTTCAAACAGGGTGGCCGAATCGACGCAAAGATTCTGGACCTCGACCCCCGCCGCGGTGAGCCAAAACTCACGATCCGCGGATTAGCGGAAGACGAAGAACGTCGGGCAGCCAAAGAGTACCGACAAAAAATGAAGGCCGAGAGCAGCTTTGGCACGCTGGGTGACTTGTTCAAAAGCAAACTTGCCAATGTTCCAGCTGCGACTGATTCGGAGTCGGACAAGTCATCCGGAGGAGACTAGGCGGCCTTGAGGCCTAATGCTTCGATTGACAAGCCAACCACCATCGCTCATATTCCGCGCCGAATTCAGGAATCCGAAAATGGTTTCAAACAGCTGCCATTCTGATCGCCGTCGCGCAATCCGCAAGAGATCTGCCGGAAAAGCCAAGGCCAAAGCACGAGTTCGCCTTGGAACACCGCGTTTTCCATTGCAGCCCGAGGGCTACAATCCGAGCGCAGCTGATGCAAAGAAAGCCAGTTAGGTCGCATTACCCGTTGGTGAAATCACCAATAGCTGGCAACCCCGAACCCAAATACTGATTGTCCAGCTTGAAACATCCCGTAAATACTCAGGAATCTATTTTTCATGGCGAATCATCCTTCGGCAGAAAAGCGAAATCGACAGCGTGTTAAGCGCACCGAAGCTAATAAAAGCGTAAAAGGCGCTGTTCGAACCGCAGTAAAAAAGGCACGTGAGGCAATCGCACAGGGTGACGCCAAGTCTGCTACCGAGCAGGTATCCCTGGCCAGTCGGGCGTTGGCGCGAGCCGCCAGCAAACGCATAGTTCACAAGGGAATGGCCGCGCGAACAACATCTCGCATTGAATCGCAACTCGACGCCCTGCGCAAAGGTTAAGCCGAGCCCGACCCCACTCGGGGATTGCAACCAAGGTGGCCGTGATAGGCTGTCGCCGTGTGGGTGTTGTTTCCCACCGAAAGCGTAGCAAGTGACTTCTGCGGCGAAAGATACCCCACTTCGCATTGGGATGGTCGTTGCGGATAAGTACCGAGTATTGCGTGAACTCGGTCGTGGCGGAATGGGCACCGTCTACGAGGCCGTACATACGGGGATAGGCAAACACGTAGCGCTGAAGTTTCTTGAAGGCGACATTGAGCATAACGGAGAGGCCAAGGCGCGCTTTCTGCGCGAAGCCCAGACCGCAAGTCTAGTCGAGAGTCCGCACATAGTGCACATCTTCGACTCGGGTTGCAGCTCGGACGGCACGCTTTTCATGGTTCTCGAACTGCTCCGTGGGGAAGATTTGCGGTCGCGGCTTCGACGCGAAGGGAGGCTATCCGTTGAGGAAGCGGTTTCAATCACGGAGCAGACCCTGCGAGCCCTGGTGCGTACGCATGCCGCAGGAATCGTGCACCGCGATTTGAAACCAGAGAATATCTTTCTGTGCGACCACGAGAACTCAACCGTATTCGTGAAGATTCTCGATTTTGGAATCTCTAAGGTTACAAGACCGGAGGCAGCCCTCGACACGTTAACGCACGAGGGAGTCGTACTGGGCACCGCGTTCTACATGTCGCCGGAACAGGCGCGCGGCGAGAATGATTTGGACGGCCGCAGCGACCTGTACGGATTAGGCTCGATTTTTTTCGAAATGCTAGCCGGACGGACGCCGCATGTTGGCAACGTGTATCACGCCGTTCTAGTGGACATCTGTACGCGGGATGCCAGCGACGTGCGCCTGTGGGCGCCCGGGGTGCCCGAACCCATCGCGCAGATAATTGCACGTGCGCTCTGTCGCAATCGCGATGCGCGCTATCCGAGCGCGCAGGCATTTCTGGATGCACTGGTTGCACAATCCCAAGGGCGGGTAGCTTCTGGGGAAAGCTTGCTAATTAGTTCAACGACAGTTGTCAGCCAACTGGCGCCGGTCGCGTTAACCGCGGCATCAAAAGGCAATATTGTTGAGCAGCGCAAGACTGTGCTTGGCAAACTAGTAGTCGGCATCTTGCTATCGGCCATACTTGCAGCAGCCGGATTGATGATCGTGCTTCACAAGCGATTCAAATCTCAGCAAGCCCAAATTGCGGCTGCAATGTGGAGCCCTTCCTCCTCCGCCGAGGGCGGCCGGTTCACCGCGCCGGCAACTGTCAAACGCGAAGCTTGGAAAGCTGTGGCGGCAGCGGGAAGTGCACAACTTTCGCCTCAACCGACCGTTGCCACTAACGGCATGTCCACGGGACCACGCCACCATTCCGGCGACGCCGGCACCGTCTCGCGCCGTGGGCCCCCCCGATCGTCCACGGGGAATGCCGACGAACTGCGGCTGAAGACGATAATGCCGTAGCGTTCAGGGGCGTGAAACGGTTAGCATAGTCTGCCTAGTCTTTCATGATGCGACCAACGGCAAAGTTTGTGGCCCTTGCTTGGCAAGTTTTTTGGCTTGCCGGCACGGTACCGGCCGTCGCCGCTAATAATATCGCAACATCGTTGAACCCCGAATCCATGCCAGAGGATGCCCAGGCTCATGAGCAAAGCCGGCGCCTATTCGATTTCGGGGTGCGTCTCTACCAAGAGGGTAACATGCTCGGAGCCTTGGCGGAATTTGAAGCCGCGTATCAGATTCATCCCAATTCTGCCGCACTGCAGAACCAGGCGCTGTGCCAAAAGGCCCTGTATCGATACCGCGAAGCCAAAGCAACCTTGGAATTGTTGCTCACGCGTCACGCTAGTGAATTATCACCCAATGACCGAAGAACTGCGCTCAACGTCATGAACGAACTTGCCGCGTTCATTGGCACGGTGAAGTTAACGGTAAACCCCACTGACAGCAAGGTAACACTTGACGACCGGGAGATTGGAAGTTCCGAATTAGGCAAACCCCTCGACCTCGACGTTGGCGAACATCGCCTGCACATTGAGGCAGAAGGCTTTGAACCCGCGCAGCGCACCATTACGGTCACAGGCGGAGCCGCGAATCCTCCGCTAATCGTATCACTAACACCCACGCACGGATACTTGACGATCCTAGCGTCCAATGACAGAACGGCCATCGCTATTGACGGGCGCGCCGTGGCCTTCGAGTCTTATCGCGGCTACGTTGAACCGGGTCGTCATGTAGTCCAAATTTACCGCTCTGGCTTCGAGCCCTACGAAGCCGTCGTTGAGCTAGAAGCTGGGCAGTCTGTGACGATTCGGGGCAAAGTTGGCGCTGCTTTATCGGAATCTGAAGCCGAGGAAGCCGCCCAACCTCAGCGTCAAAACTCACCCTCACCTCGCCAGCTTAGAGGTTGGTACGGCCTGATTGAGGCATCCCTCTTGAATTGGAGTGGAGCGCCACAAGATGTACAATTCACCAACAACTCACATCTGGGATATAGTTACGGTTTACGCGCCGGGTATCGCCTATTTACACCGATTGGCATCGAAGCCGTGGCCGGCGTAACCCACCATGGCGTGAGCGGCACCTGCAGCCCCATGACGCCGACTTGTCAGTCCACTACCGCCACGTTCGATTACAAACTCGATTCACGCCGAGTGGGCGGAGCCTTACGCATTTTGAGCCGCGGGGAAAGCGTTCGTTTTACGTCGAGCGTTGGCGTCGGTGCAGTGTCGCATGATTTGTATGTACCACCAGTAACTGCTAAGGGATTTGACGCGTACTTTGCACTCGAAGCCGGCGCTCAAGTGAACATCGATCACTTCTTGGTTGAGATGGTGGGCTTTGGGTGGTTTGACAGTGCGAGCAGCATTACGTACCACCAAACCTACACACCCTACCAAGAAGGCAACGGCATCCAAATGTTTGGCCTATCACTGCGCATCGGATGGAGTGAATGGACTCCGAGGGATGCGAGGGTTGCGTCAACCGTCAGCCGGCCTTAGGCATAACCTTACTCTGGCGTTGGGAAAGCGTTGGGGTCACGTGGAGAAATTGAGATGACTTCAGATAAAAGTGATGCGCTAGTTTTCTTTGGCGCGACAGGGGATCTGGCGTTCAAGAAAATTTTTCCGGCTTTGCAGCGGATGGTCAAAGCCGGCGTTCTCAATATGCCGGTAATCGGTGTGGCCCGTGAGGGCTGGAGCCTCGAACGATTGCAGGCCAGGGCCAAGGACAGCGTCGAGCAACATGGCGGGGGTGCCGATGCCGAAGCATTTCCGAAGCTGATGCAGCTGATGCAATATGTCGAGGGTGAATACACGACACCGTCAACGTTTGAGTCCTTGCGTCGGCAACTCGGGCGTGCCGAACATCCAATTCACTACATGGCGGTACCGCCGGATCTGTTCGAAGTTGTCATCAAACAATTGCATCAATCGGAATGCGACCAAGGGGCACGACTAATACTCGAGAAGCCATTCGGCCATAACTTTGCTTCTGCAAAACATCTCAATCAGGTCGTGCACCGATATTTTCACGAGCGAGAGGTTTTTCGCATCGACCATTATTTGGGCAAGGACGCGGTGCAAAACCTGGTGTTTTTTCGTTTCTCCAATGCGTTTCTGGAACCGATTTGGAATCACCGCTACGTCGAGAATGTTCAGATCACACTGGCAGAGAATTTTGGCATTCACGGGCGCGGGGCATTTTACGACAAGGCTGGGACGGTTCGTGACGTGATACAAAACCATCTCATGCAGGTGCTATCAAATGTGGCCATGGAGCCACCGCCAATTAGCTATGACACTGAGACACTCCGCGACGAAAAGGTAAAGGTACTCAAGGCAATTAGTCCAATTCTGCCCAGCCAATTGATTCGCGGTCAATTCCGCGGCTATCGCTCGGAGTCCGGGGTATCCCCGAATTCAAATACGGAAACATTTGCCGCACTGCAATTGAACGTGGAATCCTGGCGATGGCAAGGTGTGCCCTTCTACATTCGGGCTGGCAAGAATCTTCCTATCAATCGCACTGAAGTCGTGGTTAAGCTCAAGCGACCGCCTCCCATCGTTCGTGGTCTTGAACTTGGGTCGAATTACGTTCGTTTCCGCCTAAGTCCGGAGTTTACAATTGCCCTCGGGGCGTCGGTCCGGGAGCCCTCGGAGACGGCGCGTGGACATCACTTGGAACTGGTGGCAACGCATCATCATGAAGGCGCCGAGACCGATCCTTACGCCGAGTTACTGGGTGACGCTTTGCACGGAGAAACGTTCCGCTTCGCGCGCCAGGATTATGTATTGGAAGCCTGGCGTATCGTCGAGTTCCTGCTCAACCTCGATGCTCGGCCCACTGAATACGAGCCGGGCAGCTGGGGTCCGCCCGAGGCACAGAGCTTAATTCCCGGTGGTTGGCTCGAGACCGATCGGTCCGAATAGCTTTGGCATTGAGATTCGTGGAAACTGTAATACTCCCGGACGTCGATACCGTGGCTCGTAGAGCGGCAAATATCATTGCCGATCTGGCCAATGCTGCGATTGGCGCGCGCGGGCAATTCACGATGGCCACGAGCGGCGGCACAACTCCATGGCTGATGTTGAGGCATTTGGCGCAATGTGACATCAAGTGGGAGCAAGTCCAAATATTCCAAGTCGATGAGCGCGTAGCGCTGGCGGGCGACACTAGCCGCAATTGGACTCATTTATGCGAGACATTACTTTCTCGCGTCAAAATCCCCACCAGTCAAGCCCATCCGATCCCAGTAGACACGACCGGTCTCAAAGGGGTCGCTGACCGCTATGCAGCTACCTTATCCAGGGTGGCCGGTATTCCGGCCGTCCTTGACCTGGTACAGCTCGGACTCGGCGCGGATGGGCACACCGCTTCGCTAGTCCCAGGCGATCCAGTATTGTCTGTAACCGACGTTGACGTGGCAGTTACCAACCCTTATCGAGGTCAACGCCGCGTGACGCTGACGTTTCCTGTATTGAATCGTGCACGCAGCATTCTGTGGGTTGTGGTCGGCTCAGAAAAACAGAACGCTCTTAGCAGGTTACTATCTGAAGATAGGTCGATTCCGGCGGGTCGTGTTCGAAGCACCTTTGCAACGGTGCTCGCCGACAGTGCAGCAATGGACACGCCCGTTCGCACGTAACGAGTTGTTTACGTCTGTGCTATCCCGTGCACGTCCCAGGCAATTGCGCCGGTCGTGGGCCGTCAATCCTCAATGCGAGGAACCTGTAAAGATTTCTAACTACCTGAAGCCTTTCGACAACAATTTCAAAAGCGCCTCATCGGCGGGCACACATTCGGGGCCTCTGCGCCCCTTCGGCATTGCAACACAATTTGGATTTCAGCCCGATCATGATGAGTCAGTTGTTCGAGAACTCCCGAAAATGTAGTGATGCCAAATGGCAAAGTGGTAAAGGATCCCCGAAACGAAGGATGACAACATGAGCAAGCTAAAGGACCTACAACAAAATGGGCAGTCAGTCTGGCTCGATTACATCATGCGCAGCTTGATGTCGAGCGGAGAGCTCAACCGACTAATTCGCGACGACGGCGTTCGAGGTCTTACGTCCAACCCCAGCATCTTTGAGAAGGCAATCGCGGAGAGCTCGGAATACGAATCTGACCTTCACAGACTTGAAAAACGATGGTCAAGTACCAAGGACATCTACGAACAGTTAGCCATCAATGACATTCAAAAAGCGGCTGACATTTTTCTCCCGGTATACGATGAAACGCAGGCTCGGGACGGCTTCGTCAGTCTAGAGGTTTCTCCGGAGCTAGCCCGCGATGCGGACGGAACGGTTACCGAAGCTCGGCGGCTTTGGAACGCTGTTGGACGCGACAACTTAATGATCAAGGTACCGGGTACCGTGGAAGGCATTCGGGCCTTTGAATTGCTCATTGGTGAGGGAGTCAATGTCAATGTTACGCTGCTTTTTTCCGTGGCCGTGTACGAGAAAGTCGCGGCAGCTTACCTTTCCGGGCTTTCTCGACACGCCGCACAGGGTGGTAACCTGCGCCGTGTCGCGTCGGTAGCGAGCTTTTTCGTGAGCCGCGTCGACACGGCCGTTGACGCTTTGCTGCGGGCGCGCGTCAGCCAGGCGTCCTCAGAACAACAGATAGCTTTGAAAGCCTTGCTAGGTAAGGCCGCTATTGCAAACGCTAAACTTGCTTATGAGCGATACCAGACCATATTCTCAGGACCCGAATGGGACCAGCTGGCAGGCAAGGGGGCGCGCACGCAACGTGTCCTATGGGCTAGCACAGGTACGAAGAATCCCGCTTACCGCGACGTCGTCTACGTCGAAGAGCTCATCGGAAAGGATACCGTCAATACAATTCCTCCAGCTACGCTCGATGCATTTCGTGAACACGGAATAATCAGCAATAGTCTCAGCCAGGAAATTGAAGAAGCGCGAGCCACGATCGAAGCGTTAGCTCAGGTTGGAATTTCGATAGAAGAAGTAGCGCAGCGTCTGTTAAATGATGGTCAGAAACTATTTGTTAACGCGTTTAGAAAGATGCTGACTGCTCTTGATAAGGCTCGTCAAATACCTGAGCAAGTGGCCGCATCGCAGTAGCCTTCAAGAAGTCGCGCAAGAATCTGTAAACCATCCTCGAAGATACCAACTGAGTTCCAGGCACAGTCACAACCAGGCTTGGCCACGACTCCAGACCCTTGGCGCTATAACGTTGCAATGTGGCAAACCCCGCTGCTTCCAAGGGGCGAAGGGAGCCCCGGCAGCATAACTTAATCTAGGATCCCATTTGTCCGATGAGCCATGTTGATCTAGAATGCACTATCATTAAGGACTCCTTCAGCGGTGATGCATCGCTGGGCGAAAACACATTGTCAGTTCGAAGCTTGCCGATTCTGGATGGCGACGCCATTGTTGAGAGACTTTCCAGTCGACTCGATTCGCGCCGAACAATGCTGGCATTTGACGCCGATGGAACACTTTGGTCCGGAGACGTTTCAGATGACGTATTCCTCACTGCTTGCCGCGAGGAGTGGTTACTTGAATCAGCTCGACCTCAATTGCGCGACCAGGCGGCATGCTTGGGGCTCAATACCTCTGGCTCGGCATCACAGCTGGGCTTAGCGCTGTTCGATGCTCAAAAACTTGGGCTTTTGCAAGAAGTTGATCTCTACGCAATAATGGCCTGGTGTTACGCCGGATACACGCTGAAAGAGCTCGCCGCCTATACAGAAAAAATTCTTCTACGCAAGAACATTGCCGGCCGAATTCGTGCAGAACTGTCAACCGTGCTCACTTGGGCTAGAAAGCGCAATATCAACTGCTACGTGGTGAGTGCGTCACCGACACCGATTGTCGCTTGGGCAGCATCACTTTGGGGTTTCGCTCCTGAATATGTGATTGGTACCATGCCCAAGATTCGTGACGGCGTCATTGCGCCGGATTTATCCGAAGATGTTCCGTTCGGCGCAAACAAATGTAAGCAGCTCAGAAGACTTTCCGGAGATTTGCGTTGGTTGGCCTCCTTTGGCGACAGCGAGTTCGATTTTGAAATGCTAAATTGCGCAGATCTTGCTGTCGCGGTGTCCCCAAAGCATAAGCTTCTTGACAAGCTCTTGCCGTTGAATCACGCAGTCGTATTAAAGGCGAAACCTTGAACGTATCTTGGACCAGTAACGATATGTTCCCTTCGCTATCCGGACTACCTTTTGCCATGAAGACGAATCAATATGCCCAATATTGGGCGATTCTAATATTGCCAGGATTGATGGCCTGCGGGTCAAAGCCCGCACCAGTGGTCGCAGCACCGCAAGCGCGTCAAGCCGAGCGTCCCCGTGAAGTCGCCAGCATAGGAGTTTCGTCAGAAGTGGGCGCGTTAAATGAGGACGCGGTCAATCGTGTATTCGAAAGGGCCCAAAATGGACTTATGGGGTGCGTGAAGAAAGGTGCAAGTCGCGTTGAATTTTTGGGCGGTGACGTTGCGATATTTATCGGCATTGATGAGAACGGACAGGCTGTGGACGCACGCCTTGAGCGTTCGACGCTAGGGGACCGGGATACTGAAGCGTGCATGCTCCAACTACTGCGCGGCCGGACCTGGCCCAAGCCCGTGGGTGGTCGCAAGGGACAAGTTCGAAAGTCATTCTCATTCGATATGCCCAATGATGCGCGCCCACCTGTTGAATGGACCGCCGACGATGTAGAAGACACGCTCAAAAAGCTGCATAAACACTTGGAGGAATGCACTGGCGGCAGTGGAACTTACCAGATAACGGCATATATAGACACTCGAGGCTCCGCGATATCCGTTGGTGTTGCTCCGCCTGACACGGTCGGCGAATCAAGGGCTGATTGCTTGGTTGCCGTTATCAAGGGCGCCAAGTTTAAGTCACCGGGCAGTTATCCCGCTAAAGTCTCTTTCGAACTTTGAGGATTGCTTGCAGGACTCCAGAGTATTGCGGAGCAAACGGGCTCTCGTTACTGGCGCTGGCACGCGCCTAGGCCAAGGAATTGCTATCGCATTGGGTGCGCAAGGCATGCACGTAGCAGTCCACTATCATCGCCATCGTGAAGGGGCCGCGGAAACCGTTCGCCAAATCGAGGCAGCAAGCGGCCAAGCTCAATGCTTTGAGGCAGATTTGTCGCAGCGTGGCGCCGCGCGAAGATTGGTTGATGATGCGGTTGAGGCTTTGAATGGTTTGGATTTGCTCGTCGCGAGCGCGGCCAGCTTCGACGCAATATCGCTAGACGCAATTCGTGACGATACCTGGGACCGCACATTGAACCTGAATCTGGCTTCACCTTTTGCCCTCGCGCAGCGAGCCGCTCGAGAATTGCGACAAAGTAAGGGGAGTATTGTCTTTATCACTTGCGCCAGCGTCGTCGCGCCGTTTCGCGGGCACATACCGTATGTAGCCGCGAAGGCCGGCCTGTATCAACTGATGCGCGCCATGGCTCTAGAATTGGCGCCCGACGTACGTGTCAACGCAGTGGCACCCGGGATGATTCTGCCTCCCGAGAACATGTCCGACACTCAGATTGAACATATCGTGCGGCACGTTCCACTTCGGAAAGTTGGATCAGTGGACGATGTGGCGCGCGCGGTAATTTTCCTGGCGAGCAGTGAATACATAACCGGAGAGCAGATAGTTATTGACGGTGGCCGCGCGTTGGCTCGTTTTCCGGACGGCGGATGATCATTTGGCCGACCGCCGTCAGCGGGTTCGGGACCCGCTGACCCACGTAATAAAGATCTCCGGAACCAATTTGTTCCTCTGGAATGAAGGGATGATTCAGGCTGAATACTTGGCCAAGTGAGATGAACTAGGGTATTCAAAATTGGTGAGAATTCTAGGTTTTCTCGGAGTTTTTGCGCTTTTGACGCTAGCGTTCGACGCCCGAGGCAACCAGACAAAGTCGAAACTTCCGGATTTCGTGCCGGCAAAAACCAAATTCGTGCCAGTGGACATTACACAGGCGCGAACCGTTGGCACAGCTCTCGTGGTGAAAGACGACCAAGGTCATCGTTGGCCACTGACGGTAGACGTTTCCTTGCAACGAATCGCTCAACGAAGGCTCGCGTCAGTTCGTCCCCAGGCTGCGGCACTGGTGGCGATTGAATTCAAGACGGGCAAAGTGCGTGTCTTGGCAGAATGGCCCGCCGCACCGTCGCGAGAGGAGAGTATTTTGCTGGGTCGCCAGTTTCCTGCGGCAAGCGTATTCAAGATCGTGACGACTGCAGCCCTGGTCGAACATGCACACATTGGCCTTCAGCAAACCGTATGCACAGAGGGCGGCATGCATCGCATAGAGCCCGAGCATCTCGTGTCCCCCCACTCAGGGTTTGTTCAATGTAAGCCATTTTCTGAAGCGCTGGGTTTTAGTCGCAATGCCGTGTTTGCTCAACTCGCTAGCCAATATCTTAAGCCAGAAGATCTTGAAAACTATGCCGATAGATTTGGATTTGGCTCACCGTTGCCCATGGAGATTGGCGTACCTTTGGGCCAGTTTCATAGTGAATCGGAGCCACTAAACTTTGCGCGCACCGCTACCGGATTCACCGGTTCGAGCTTATCGCCAGTGGGCGCAGCCTACTTAGCTTATGTCGTCGCAAATGGTGGTCGAGCGGTGCCGTTGCAGTTGTTAGATGGCGAAACGACTAATCCTGTCAATCTCACTAATGGATTTGTCGCAATTCGTCCCGAAACCGCCAGCGTGTTAAAGCATATGATGGAAGTGACCGTGCGGCGGGGCACCTGCTGGCGTGCATTTCACGACGAACAAGGGCGCCCCTATCTGCCCCATATTCCGGTGGCTGGCAAGACCGGCACGCTCGGGGAGCAGGATGCGACTTTTAGTTGGTTCGTCGGGTTTGCGCCTAGCACGCGACCTGAAATTGTAATTAGCGTGCTGCTGAAAAATGGCCCTGTCTGGCAGAAGAAAGCCAACGAAGTGGCGCGTGACTGGTTGGTTGACTACTTTTCCCGGCAACGTGTAGAGCAAAAAGCAAAGGCTGCGCCTACTATTCAAAAGGGCAAGAGCGTCAATGACGCCATCGCTTTCGCCGCAGAGCGAACCCGCTGAATAAGGCCAAAAGACCCCAGCCGTATGGGCTTCGATTCGGTGTTCTACCCGGGACGCTGCAGTGGCAACCGTGTTTCGTGCTCGAGCCTTCCAGGCCTCCGTCGAGGCCGCCGTCCACAGGTTTGGGCGGTTCACCGCTAAGTCCGAATTCGGGCAATGGCGTTCGCACTACATCCACAGGCTTAATTTGGGTTCGGCTCTTCCGAGCCAAGTCCTCCACGACCCAGGTTTTTCTGAGACCACGATACGTGCGAGGTGGTTTGCCCCAACGCCAACGGACCGCATCTTCACAAGCCTGCATGCCCTTCCAAGGGTGGAAAAACAGATAACGCGTTTGCATGCGCTCAACATCAGCGGGCTTGACTTCGAGTGATATTTCGCCCTTGGGTCCGGTTGGCAAGAAAACACCGCCTTGAAGTCCACCGTCCACCGGCCCAAGCTGCACATCGGTCGGCAAAGTGGCGTCGCTGACCCGATGGTGCAATCGAGTGATCACGTAGTGTTGCCGCTCGAGCAACGCTTTGCGACGGTAGAGCTCCTTCCGATCCTCGTCCATCTGAAGCTTCAGCTTGTAACGATCAGCCGGCTTTGCCAGGTCGAGATCATTCTTTCTGCTAGCTTTTTCTTCGTCGGTCAGCGGCGGTGGCTTCGGATTCTTCTCATCGTCTGGGACGCTCAGCTCGAAAACGTCACCCCCCAGTGTCAATAGCTCATTGATCATTAAGGGTTCATTGGGACATGGTTGGCCGCAACCATCGGCAGACCAAGCGAATTCGAGCCACCAGGTCTTCGGATGCTTGGCAAGCCACATGTCGTGCAGTGCACCAAAGAATTCTCCCATTCGCTCCTTGACCACGAAGTTGACTTGAACATTGGTGGGCGGGTAGCTCACTTCATAGTTCGTCGGAACGAAGCGCTTGTCTGGGTCAAGGACCAGGACGAACAATTCCTGCGGACCGTTGGCGCTCAACAAGCCCAAGCGATCGGGAATGTTCCTATAGGGTTGTGACGTCCAAAATCGAATCGGCGATAATTGGGCTTTTTCGCCGCCGATCAGCTCAACACGATTAGGATCGATCTCTGCGAGAACAAACTTCAAACCCTTGCCCTGATACTCGGCAACCGCCTGTTCCAGCGGAGGGGTAAATACCCAGCCTCGTCCCTTGGCAAAGTCCAGAAAACTTTGATCTTCCTCAGGCATAAGAAACGTATATTCGCCCTGCTTTTGCTCACTCTTTACGTTGAGCAGCATTTCTTTGGGCACCTTTTTGGTCGGACCAATATCCGCACTTCCGCCCAGAAAGTTATCCGCACTAGTTGATACTCGCAGGTCTCGTTCCCATTCCTGTTGCGCTTTGGCTGGATCGCAGGGGTCGGTTTCCCAGAACTCATGAAACCGCGGCGCCGAGATTTGGTCTACGCGATCGACATACTCTCGGCGAAGCGTTACGATGTGATCGACTGTAACATCCCCGGGGACCGCGAGCACGAGGGCAAATGGTTCAAAGGGTCCGTCGTAGTCAGTCATGACTGAAACTGCGCTCTGTTCCGCTTTGTTCATAATGAGCACAAAGCTTGCGTGACTTACGCGCTTGTTGGGATTCTTTCCCACGTAAAAGCCAGGCAGCGCCAAAGCTTTTACGCAGCAAAGTAGAACGGATATGCTAATTAACGGCGCGAGCCAATGAGCTGAACGGGCAGTCATGAGTGCGCGAGGCTAGCAGAAGGCAATGGCGACGCCCAGCCTGGGGTAACAACGTAGGCAATTATGTCTTTTATTGTCGATATCTCGCACTTTCGACAGGCTCTTGCTCACGGCAACCGGTGCCGGTTAACAGCTAGCAATAGGGCCAGCGTGGTGCTCATTTTGCGTCCCATTCCAAGCAACGTTGAGCTGCTTATTATCCGCCGTGCAATTCGCAATGGAGACCCTTGGTCTGGCCACATGGGCCTACCTGGGGGCCATCGGCACGAGCAAGACTCAAGCGACCTGCAAACGGCCCAGCGCGAGACTCGCGAAGAGATTGGAGTGGATCTCGAGGCCTGCGCTGAACTCCTGGGTGCTCTCGACGATATCCGGGCGGCCGCAAGTGGCCGAGAGATCGAGCTGGTCATCTCGCCTTTTGTCTACTTGGTCGGTGCGTCGCCCAGTTTGGAGTTAAACGCTGAGGTGGCAGAGGTGCTGTGGGCACCGCTTACAAGCCTCTCTGACGGTGGCCGTTTCATATGCCACGAGGTTGAATATGATGGGTTCAGCAAAGTCCTGCCAGGCTGGAAAATTGGCGGCCGGATTGTTTGGGGAATCACCTACCGGATCGTATCAGATCTGTTGCGCGTCATTTTTAGTTAAGAATTAAACGGACGGTAAATCGAGAAAGTCTTGCTTGGGAAAAAGTTGGTTTGACCGTCTAGGGACGACGCTGTACCGATGCCCTTCATGACACAAGGCTCCATTTTCCAATCGGCACAAGGGGCCTCGGTTTGCGCAGTCTGCGCCGCGCCAATTGACCCAGACGCACAGGTTTGTGCCCGTTGTGGCTCCGTGGCCAACAGAATTGGCCGGTGCAGCCACTGCCAAACGCTCACGTCGCTGGAACCTCACAAGGACCTGTTGTGGATCTGCTCGGTCTGTGGCGCAGCGCGAATGACTCAAGCATCTTGCGAACATATTACCGCCGTGCGCAGCGACCTGCGTAGTGCAACTCATGCCCACAGGTTAGCGAAATTGTCCCAAGTCGCGTCGTGCTTCGGTGCGGGAATCGGCCTGGTTGGTCTACTGCTTGTCCTAACTATTCAGAGTGTGTTTTCTCCAAACGGGCTTACCGCATGGGCGATGATTTCCCTACCATTTCTCACACTTGTTCTTAGCGTACTCGGATTCGTGAAGACACGACATCTGCAAAAAACTCGCAATGCGCTGCTGGATAACGCCTATGGCCTGGCAATCCTAGAATTGATGTCTAAAAGTACAACTGGAGCAACCCCCGTTCAGTTGGCGGAATCCTTCGGCATTCAACCTTCGATAGCCGAACGTTTGCTTGCCCAACTAAATGTTCGGGATGATATGACCTCCGAAGTGACCGATGATGGACAAATCGCCGATTTTAATCGAAATCTAAGCCGATATTTAGAGAAAAATCCAAAAGGACAAGTTGAAACTGAACGGCTGCGTGTTCCGGAGGGCGACGCCAGTCCAGACAACACCACTACCGTTAACGGTGACGCACAAAGCCCCAACGTAAATACGCAGGTGTCAAGCGTTACCAAGTCATGAATGTTCAATCCAGGTTAGAATCGATTGGAAGTACACAACCATAGAGTTATGCGACTCAATCCATGAGCTCTTTGTTATAGGAGCCCGACGTCTTGTCACTTTATTCTAATCGCCACAAGAAGTTAGCTACCATCCGTCTGCTCAGTAATCTTGCACCGCAAGATTGGCTTGTACTCAGCTACTTACTCTTTCTGAATTTGGCACTTCTCGGCGCCAAAGGCGACGGCGTCATGAAGTGCACTCTTCAAATGGGTGGGCTGCTCCTGGGCTGCGCCACCGTGGTGCTTTTGATAAGGACTCGGAGGTTTACACATGGACTCTGGGCTCCACTTGCTTATCGGATTTCACTGCAAGGCATAGTCCAAAGCAGTTACTTCTTCTTAGGGGCTCATTTACCATTGGTGAACCCCCGCAATCTTGACATGAGTCTATACTCGATAGACCTGCGATTCTTCGGATTTGAAGGGTGTCTCTGGACAGACGGGAAAATAACTCCATTTGCGAGCGAGTGGTTTGCATTCTTCTATTTCCGCCATTTCTTTTTGTTACTATCCCACTCAATTCCAATTGTAATGTTCTCGAGAAATGAGCGTTTGTTGAGCGAGTTCAGCCTTGGAATTCTTACACTTTATTGCGTCGGACAAACACTTTACGTATTGGTACCAGGTTTTGGCCCGGTTCGCGCACTTGCTCATTTACTTCACTGGCCAGTACTCGCACGGTTTGTGGTTGGACAGTGTCATGCGAACAGTTGAATCGGGAGGCGCTCAAAAGGACATATTCCCATCGCTTCATACGGCAGCTCCGACTTTTCTTACACTCTTCTCCTTTAGGCATCGGCATCAAGCGCCATTTAGATACACTTGGGCCGTGGTCGGTTTCTTTTCTGCCAACATTATCGTGGCCACTATGTTCCTGAGATGGCATTGGGTCATTGACGTCGTTGCTGGCCTATTACTGGCTGGTGCTGGATGGTGGCTGGGCGTAGTCGTAACTGATTACGAACTTCGACGGCGACGTCGGCAAGAACTTCCCGCGAGCTGGCCTCCGTTCGAAACCGGCCAAGTCTAGGCGACGGTTGGAAACTAACTTTCTAACAGGGCTTCTCCCAGCCGCTGAGGCCATGTTTGCCGTTCCTATTTGAATCGCCGGCACGCCGTGCGCCTGGTTTCGTTGGTGACCCGCTCGTCCGTTCCGACGTTTTGATTGTGTTGGTCGTCTGGGCCCCGGCCCAGCCAACTGCATTGTGAAAAGTTGACTCAAGATGAATGAGTTCTGGGCTTTAAGGTCGCTAAATCGCGCGGAATTTGCGTCCTGCCCCGCGCCGGCCTGCGGGACGAGTAGCATTTCTCTCAGTAACCCGACCACCAGATGGTTGTCAAAGCTTGAGCCCGTGACTACGGTCACCCGCTATTTCCAACGGAAAGCCCTTTTATGGAACATTCACTCGACAAACTCCGCGATCTTATCGAGACCTTGCGCGAAGGCGAGGTGGGCGAGTTCGAATACGAAGACGATGCCATTCGCCTTCGCATAAACATGGGTAAAAGACCAGTTCAAGAAGTAGCGGTAGCCCAGGTTGCTACGCCTTCGGTCACCGTTTCAAGCACGCCGACAGTCACACCTTCGACAGAAGCGTCAGCCAGCGACATCCTATATGTGACGTCGCCGTTCGTTGGCACTTTCTATCGCGCGGCCTCTCCGGAAGCTGCTCCATTCGTTCAGCCGGGACAAAACATTGGCAAAGGCCAGACGCTTTGCATCGTTGAGGCAATGAAGCTAATGAATGAAATTGAATCGGACACGGCCGGCACGTTGCTTGAGATCTTGGCAGAAAATGGCGCAAGCGTTGAATTTGGCCAACGCCTGTTCAAAATCCGTAAGGCCTAAACACGCTGAAGCACAATGTTCCGCAAGGTACTCATCGCAAACCGCGGCGAAATTGCCATGCGCGTCCTGCGGGCATGTCGTGAGCTCAATATTCGCACGGTAGCCGTTCATTCCGACGTGGACGCACTTGCGCTGCACGTGCGCTTTGCCGATGAAGCCGTTTGCATTGGACCGGCGCCGGCCGCGAAGAGTTATCTTCACATACCTGCGTTGATCGCAGCGGCTGAAATCACCGGTTCGGATGCAATCCACCCCGGCTATGGATTTTTGTCAGAAAATGCGGCCTTTGCAGAGGTTGTCCAACGATGCGGTCTCACGTTCATCGGACCTAACCCCGAGTCTATGCGTACTTGGGGCGACAAGTTGACCGCCCGTGAAGCCGCCGTGAGATTCGGGCTGCCTCTACTACCCGGTAGTGAGGCGCTCGCAAGTCCCGAACACGCAATAGCCGAAGCCAAGCGAATCGGTTTTCCAGTGATTCTCAAGGCCAGCGGCGGCGGCGGCGGGCGAGGTATGCGAGTTGTCAAGCGCAAGGAGGATATACCCAGGGCCTATGAGGCAGCTACGGCGGAAGCGGCCAGCGCATTTGGCAATCCCGAGATGTATTTGGAACATTTTGTCGAGAATCCACGACACGTTGAGTTTCAAGTGCTGGCCGATCGACACGGAGGAGTGTGGGTGTTGGGTGAGCGCGAGTGCTCGCTACAACGGCGACATCAGAAACTTGTCGAAGAGTCGCCTTGTGTCGCAATGAACGATGAGCTTCGGTCCAAGATGATCGACGTCATTCGGCGCGCTGTCACGAATACAGGATACACGTCCTTGGGGACGCTAGAGTTCTTGATGGATGAAGCCGGCGCACTTTACTTTATGGAGATGAATACCCGGGTCCAAGTGGAGCACCCGGTAACGGAAATGGTAACTGGAGTTGACCTGGTAGTAGAGCAAATCCGAGCAGCTGCTGGCGAACGGCTGGAACTCGCGTCAAAAGAGGTGTGGCAGCCGCGCGGACACGCCATTGAATGCCGAATTGCAGCTGAAGATCCTGAAACCTTCGCGCCTTGGCCCGGTACCATATCCGAGTACCACCCACCGGGTGGTGCGGGCGTTCGGGTAGATTCAGGCGTGTATGGCGGCTGGAAAGTGCCCAGCGCTTACGATTCACTGCTCGCCAAAGTAATTGTACACGCACCCAATCGCGAGCTGGCCTTGCAACGAATGCGCGGAGCTCTCGATGAATTCATCATAACCGGTATTCGCACGAACATACCACTGCACAGAATTTTGCTGGACAGTGAGGAAGTGCGCACAGCCAAGATGACCACGCGCACTATTGAGCGGCTGATTGCGGAACGTCGCTCGAATCGAAGGCAAGCCAGCGATAGCAAGTAGTTCTCGGAGAACCAGGCGTTTCTCTGGGAATTTACAGGGATTGTGCTGATCTATTGTTGATTCTAATTTCTCAGGTACCGTCACTTCTTCACTTGCGGACCCCAATCTCAGCTCTATTTCCGCCCGCCCCGCCCGTTGACTGCCTCGCAAAAGCAGCACGACTTCGTGTTTGCTTTCGGCCAACGTTCTCAGCATGAAAAGCACTTGGACACAGCTGTTGAACAGTGCATGCATCACATGCTGGCCTGCGCGCCGTGCAGCAGCGACGGCCATGAAATATCAGTGTGTGCGAGATGATGTCCCATTTTTCGCGTGGAAACAGCGTCGCCAGGTCTTGTTCTATGCGTTCAGCCTGGACATTCGACGAAAAGCCTAACCTTTGCGCCAGCCGTTGCACATGCGTATCAACAACAACTCCCTCTGGCCTCCCGAAGGCCACGCCTAACACAACATTCGCAGTCTTGCGTCCGACGCCGGGGAGTTTGACGAGCGCATCCAATGTGTCCGGCACTCGTCCACGATGCTGATCCGACAACACTTGCGACAAGCCCACGATATGCCGCGCTTTTTGCCGGTACATCCCAAGACGCGCAAGAACCGATTCTACTTCTGCAATATTTGCGGCAGCCAGAGTCTTTGGGGATGGCCAGCGACGAAACAATTCGGGGGTTACCTGATTGACGGCTGTGTCCGTGCTTTGAGCACTCAATACCGTCGCCACTAACAAATGGAATGCGTTTTCGTGAATGAGCTCACAATGAGCAGCCGGATAGGCTGCTTCAAGTGCGGCTAGCAACTTAGCTGAACGAGATCGTGCAGTGCGATCAGCCATTCGACGACTCTGGAGGCAAGCGGCCGCTGTCCGAATCTGGATCAGACCCGTCAGAACTATCCGATTCGTCAGAGTTATCATCCACTGCACGCTCGCTTACGATTTCAACGGCAACTATGCGTTCATCGTCTTCAACGTTCATAAGCTTGACGCCTTGCGCGTTACGGCCGGTCTCGCGAATGTCATTGACGGATGTCCGAATAGTCTGGCCGCGATCCGTGATAAGAACGACTTCGTCGCCGAGTTTGACTAACGCTACACCAACGACAGGGCCATTGCGTTCGCTGCAATCTATGAGAATTATGCCTTTGCCCCCACGGTTTTGAACCCTAAAATCATCGAGCGGCGTCTTTTTACCAAATCCACGTTGACACACTGCCAAAACTTGATTGCGTTCGGGATCGGTCGTGGTCATTCCCACCACAGCGTCACCGTCTTCAAGCTCAACTGCCTTGACCCCAGCGGTGTTTCTCCCCATCGGACGCACTTGTTGTTCGTCAAACCTAATGCACTTGCCATTCTTCGTAGCTATTAGAAGATCTCGTGTACCGTCAGTAACACTTGCAACCAGCAGCTGATCGTCCTCACTAATTCTCACACCTATGATGCCGCTGGCTCGATAATTTTGATAGTCAAGAACGCTGGTCTTCTTTATCTGTCCGCCTTGTGTTAGAGTCGTTACGTAGAGATTTTCTTCAAAGCCTTTCACGGGGGCGATCGTCACAATTCTTTCATCGGTGGCCAATTCAATGAAATTAACGATTGCGCGACCTTTCGCGGTACGTGCGGCGAGCGGAACTTCGTAGATCTTCTTTACCCACACCTTGCCGCGATCACTAAAGAAGAAAACGTAGCTGTGCGTTGAGGCAATAAACAACTGATTGACGAAGTCGTCATCTCTGGCTTCCATTCCGCGGTTGCCTTTGCCTCCGCGCTTTTGCGCTTTGTAAGTGGTTAGGGGTGTACGTTTAATGTAGCCTTGATGAGATATGGTGACGACCATATCTTCTTCCTGAATCAAATCCTCAATTTGAATTTCCGCTTCGTCATCAACAATATCGGTGCGGCGATCATCACCGTGTTTCTGACTGACTTCCTCCAGTTCACTTACGATCAGATCCATAAGCAGCTGCTCATCGGCAAGAATAGCGCGATATTGCGAAATCTCCTCGCACAACCCGCCATATTCAACCGCGAGCTTGTCCTGCTCCAGTCCAGTTAGTCGCTGCAATCGCATGTCTAAGATAGCCCGGGCTTGGCGCTCGCTTAGCAAATATGCACCGCGATCTCTCGCTGCTTGGATTTCAGCTTCCGGGCGGCCCGCACGCAGGACAAAAGCTTCAAGGCCTTGCAAAGGGAGTTGCATCAGGCGTTCGCGTGCCTCATCGGGATCTGCGGACGCTCGAATCGTCCTTATGACGAGATCAACCTCGGTCACAGCCATTCCCAGGCCTTCAACCAATTCACGCTGAGCTTCGGCCTTGGCCAGTTCGAATCGCGTCCTGCGGCTGACTACCTCGCGCCGATGTTCGATGAAGATCCTCAGCATCTCGGATAGGTTCAAGACAGCTGGACGACCATCAACGATAGCCAGGTTTATGACGCCGAACGAACTTTGAATATCGGTAAGCCGATACAATTGATTGAGTACGACTTGCGGATAGACGTCTTTCTTAAGCTCGATCACTAGCCGCATCCCATCCCGGTCGCTTTCGTCGCGCGAATCGCGAATTCCTTCGATGCGCTTATCTCGTATTAGCTCGCCTATTTTGGCGTGAAGCCGCGCCTTATTCACTTGATAAGGAACTTCCGTCACGACAATTTGCTCGCGCTCTGGGCTGCCTGGCACCTTTTCAACGTTCGTTCGAGCGCGAATTACAATGCTGCCACGACCGGTGTGGAACGCTTGCCGAATGCCAAGTTGACCATAGATGATGCCGCCCGTGGGGAAATCAGGCCCAGGGACAATTTGCATGATGTCGTCAATCGTGGCTGACGGGTCGCGAATCAGATGAATCGTCGCAGCAATAATCTCACGTAAGTTATGCGGTGCAATATTTGTGGCCATCCCAACCGCAATTCCACTGGAACCATTTACGAGCAGGTTAGGGAAACGTGCTGGCAATACTGTGGGTTCCGATTGCGTATCGTCGAAGTTTGGCGAAAACTCAACGGTGTCTTTTTCGATATCGGCCAACAAATCCGCAGCTAATCTCGCCATCCGGCATTCGGTGTACCTATACGCGGCCGCCGGATCCCCGTCAATTGAACCGAAATTTCCCTGGCCATCCACTAGGGGATGACGCATCGAGAAATCCTGCGCCATTCGGACGAGAGCGTCGTACACACTGGCATCCCCATGTGGATGATAATTGCCAAGAACTTGACCCACCACAGTCGCACATTTTCGGTAGCCAGCCCCCGGGGACAGATTGAGATCGCGCATCGCGTAAAGAATACGGCGATGCACAGGCTTGAGGCCGTCACGCGCAAGTGGGATGGCTCTCCCAATGATTACGCTCATCGCGTAGTCCAGATACGATGTGCGCATCTCGTCCTGAATGCCAACGGGGTGCAAATTGCCTGGACTGGCGACGTCGTGTTCCATGCGTGTTCCGGGGCTAAACCAGCGATATTCTATTAGGACCTACCTGATTGAACCATGATTGACAACCCGACAAATCACAGCAATTGCCCCGAAATTCGGCCAGATGCCCTCCTCGCTTTCCAGGTCGCGTTGGCATACTTAGCGCGCAAAACTCATCGATCGTGAGCCAGGGTATCAGGAGGCAGGCAACCTATGCCGGCAAAGCTAGAAACCGTCCACTGTGCACGGGAACCGCCGGGCCGAGGGAAGTCGGCGATTCAAATTTAAAAGAAATTACCGATGGTAAATTCGAAATCACTCGATTGTTCGTAAGGCAGCGGCTTGAACGGGAAGCCCCACTCAAACCGCAATGGACCCATCGGAGAGAACCACCGCAACCCAAAGCCCCAGGATGTTCGCAATCGAGCAAGGCTATTTACACCGTCAAAACACGGGTTTGTCACAGCATATTGACTCGTAGTGGCATTGCAGTAATTCTTTTCAAGATTCCAGGCGTTTCCAGCGTCTGTGAATACGACACCCTTGATTCCCACCGCGTCAAATATCGAAAACTCGAGTTCAATGTTTTGGTAGTAGCTAAGGTTACCTCCGATATTGGCGCCATTGGCGATTGGCGGGCTGTTCGGATCGGTCGAGGATGTTAACGGAACTCGGGGACCGATAGATCGGAAGGGAAATCCACGAACGTCAAATATGCCACCCAGGAACGTTCGGGCGAATATGGGCACGCCCTCCGCAGCGGGACTTGTTACCAGTCCCGCCTCCATATTATATTTGAAAACTAGGCCTGACATAAGCGGGTAATAAAAGCGGCCCGTGTATTGATTTCTGATGTACTGATTATGGCTCCCCCAAAAGGAGTCGGCGATCTCGCGTCGAAGCTCGTAAATAGACGCCACCCGTAGGAAATAGGCGGTTATCGCGAGAGTCATACGTCAACGCAGGTCTGAAGGCTGACGTAAATCCATCATTGAAAAGATTGGCCAGCGGGAGTCGCCGAAATACGCTCAGCGCCGTTGATGAGCCGAAGAAAGGTGATTGAGTGGACGTCGATACGGACACTTGCTCACCCACATACGTCAGTGATGCATAGAGTCTCGGAGCAACCAGCGGATATCCGAGAGTCAACGACCCGCCCAACCTACCTTGGCTGAAGTCGGTGTATCGAAAAAGTTGATCGTACAGCTCGATACTCGCGTTGAACTTGCTATCCAGAAAATACGGTTCGAAAAAGCCGAAGGCTGACCAGCTGACGCAAACCGCTGACTTGCGCTTGCAGGGCCAAACTCTGACCACCCCCGAATAGGTTGGCCTGCTGTATTTGGGCGGTGGCTATGAAATTTTCAATGCTGGAAAAGCCTGCACCAATCTGAAATGTACCGGTCGCACGCTCGCCGACCTCAAAATACACGTTCATCTTGTCAGGCGCTGAACCTTGTTCTGTCGAAACGTCTACGCGTTCAAAGTAGCCTAAAGCTGTAATGCGCTTGCGCGAGGATTCTAGCTTGGATTCGCTAAACGTTTCACCTTCAGCAATTTCTATTTCGCGACGGAGCACCTTGTCGCGCGTTTTGGAGTTTCCACGAAATTCAATACGCTCAAAATGCACCAATGGTCCCCGCACAACGGGAACAATTACATCAACTTCATGCGTTTCTGCATCCAGTCGCGTTTCCGGGTTCGCCTCCACATTGGCGAAGCCATGATCGCGGTATAGCGTCCGAATCTTCTGGAGATCCTCCATCAATGCGGCGCGATTGAAGTAGTCGCCGGATTCGGCGTGAATCATCATCCGCAGATTTCTGCGCCCGCCGATCGGCTCTACTTCGCGACCATCGGGTCCCTTTTCATAGACACGAAGCTCACGAATGCGAAATCGCGGTCCTTCGTCAATGGCAAGTGTTACTTCGATGCCCGATCGGTCGGGAGTCAGCATGATACGAGGCGTGGCAACTGATACCTGCAAGAATCCTTTGTCATAGTAAAGCGCGCTGACCATCGTAACGTCACGCTCGAACGCGTCTTGACGGAATACACCTCCCGAGCCAAATGCTAATAGGCCACCGTTGCCTGTAATCATGGCATCGCGAAGCTCTTCGTCCGAAATATGTTCATTGCCGAGGAAATTGACGCGACGCACGCTCACTTGACTATTTTCATGCACATTGAATCGGACGCGCACTTCGTTGTTGCGTTGCGGAATTACTTCACTGTCTACCTCCGAAAGAAAATAGCCCTTTTCCGCGTACATATCGCGAATCTTCTGCACACTTCGATTGATTGCCGGATAGCTTAGGATTGTGTTCGCTTTTAGCTCAATAGCTTCTTGAATATCCTCGTCATCAATTTCATCGTTTCCGTCGATGTCAACCAGGGTCACGTTGGCGCGCTCACGAACCGTGAAGCGCAGTCTTACGCCGGTGTCCGACCGTTCTAAGTTCAACTTCGACGTCATCAAAGAAGCCTGAATTCCAAAGCTCGCGCACATCTTGACTGAGCCGCTCGGGTACGAATGCGTCGGCGACACGTTCGTGAAGATAGGTCAAAATGTCCTGAGTTGTGACGCGCCGATTGCCTGCGACGTCAATGCCGACAATTGTTAGGTCTCGTGCCGCTTCGATTTCGCTAGTCGGGAGCTGCAGTTGGAGGCAGGGCCGCTGATTTGTTGGGCACCATCGCGGGGGAATCACTGGCTGTGCCCGCAGTCGCAGGACCAGCTGCAATTTGCGCTGATGTCACCTGTGTCCAAGTGAGCGTAAGCCCTAACCAAAGAACCCAGAACGCAAGTTTGCCCCAGACTCGGCAATAGGCAGGGTTGTGTCGGCGCATCGATGGTTTTCGGCTGGGCAGGGGTAATTCACGCGGGACCGCGGTTATTGCTGCGCAGCCGGTGACCGCGCCTGCGTAGCCCAGAGCGCGCTGCGGCTCAAGCACCGTCAAAGACCTTCGCTCGCCAAGCGTCAGGTTAGAACCTACTATGCCAAAGAACTCGGAATAGCAGGCCTGAGCTTGCCCAGCGGCCGGCTCTTGTTTCATGGGCCGGCTCACACGTCAAGCTCGTTTGCTTCGTCGGCTCGCTCCATTATGAAGCGGAACCTGGCGGAGGGATCGCGACCCATCAGGTCCGACATAATTCGATCCGTCTGAAGTTCGTCGGCAATTCCAACTTGCAGCAGACGACGAGTCATGGGGTTGAGTGTTGTTTCCCATAGCACCTTTGGCATCATCTCTCCGAGCCCTTTGAATCGAGTTATCTCGGCCTTGCCATTTTTGTGCTTGCTGAGAATCTTTTCCTTGTCGGCATCGTCCACGGCCCAATAAGTCTGCTTGGCTATGTCGATTCGATAAAGCGGCGGCACGCCAATGAAGACCTTGCCCTCCTCAATAAGTTTGTGCATGTGACGGTAGAAGAACGTCAACAGAAGAGTGGTAATGTGATGACCATCAGAATCGGCATCCGCCAGCAGAATGATGCGGTCGTAGCGAAGTTTCTCCAGTTCGAACGTCTTACCCACCCCACAGCCAAGCGCCGTTACTAAATCTGAGATTTCCTTATTCTCAAGGACTTTGCTCAGTAGCGTTCCCTCGGTATTGAGAACTTTGCCTCGCAATGGCAATATTGCCTGATAATTTCGGTCCCTTCCTTGTTTTGCAGAGCCTCCTGCAGAATCACCTTCTACCACGAACAATTCGGTACTTTTGCGCTCATTGCTGCTGCAATCGCTGAGTTTTCCGGGCAACGTTAGCCGGCCACTCGTCGCCGATCTTCTAGTTACTGAAGCAGATGCCGCCCGCGAAGCCTCACGCGCCCGAGCCGCTAAAATGATTCGAGCCACGATTTGTTCGGCCGAACTTCGATTGGTATTAAGCCATTGTTCGAGTGCCGGACGAATGAATCCGTCGATGGTCGCTTGGAGTTCCGGATTGTTCAGTCGATCCTTCGTTTGACCCTGAAATTGTGGCTCTGCCACAAATACACTCACGACTGCGATTAGACCTTCGCGGATATCCTCTGCCGACAATGCAATGCCTCGTGGTACGAGGTTGTGAGTTTCCACGTAGTTTCGCACCGCCTTGACCAATCCGGCACGAAATCCAGCTTCGTGTGTGCCGCCGGACCCAGTTGGTATCCCATTGACATAGCTTTTCAGGGTTTCATCGGTAGCCTCCGACCACTGAAGTGCCGCTTCCAATTTGCAACCATTTTCCCGATAGATCGAGAACGGTGAATCGTGAGTGAAGCGAGCCTGGCACGCAATGCCGATCGCGCGTAGATAATCGACAATGCCTTCTTTATGGCAATACACAGTCTTGTCGCTACGTGACTCGTCAACAAACGTGATCTTCAGCCCGCGATGAATATAACTGGCAATCTCGAGTCGCTCACGAATCATTTCGCTTGAAAACTCGGTCTTGGGAAATACGGTTGGATCGGGTCGAAAGAACACCGTCGTACCAGTTCCGCGGGCGGCGCCGGTACGAACCAACTTGCCACTGGGCTTGCCCTGGCGAAACTTCATTTGCCATTCAGCCCCGTCTCGCTTGACGGTAGCGATAAGCTCGCTGGAGAGGGCGTTAACCACTGAACCTCCGACACCATGCAATCCGCCGGAAGTTTTGTAATTACTGCCATCAAACTTCCCACCGGCGTGCAATGTGCAGAATATCACTTCGAGCGCCGATTTCTTATATTTCGGGTGAACGTCCACGGGAATGCCACGCCCGTCATCACTCACGGTTACGGAGTGACCGTCTTTGTGAAGCGTCACGAATACACTCGAGGCATAACCGTTCATCGCCTCGTCAACAGCGTTATCGAAGATTTCCCAAACGAGGTGATGAAGTCCAGTCGCCCCGACCCCGCCAATGTACATTCCAGGCCGCTTACGCACCGGGTCTAGACCTTCCAGAACAGTAATATCCTTTGCAGAGTACTGGGTCATGCGCTCACCTGTGCACCATTCGGAGCCGACAATTGCGGTGCAGCAGGAGTGGCCAGTACCACCTCGGTGATTTGACCCCTTTTCATAAGTTCCCGACCTCTGCCACCACGAGACGACATTTCCTGCCGAGCCAGTGATATCTTTTGTTCGCCTCCTAAAGACGTCCTTACCAAGAGTACGTCATCGGGGCTGAGGGCAATTTTGAAACCAATTAGCTGGTCGTCGTCGTCCAACTTGATTAAAACGACACCCCGTCCAGGACCATTCAAATAACTAATCTCGGAAGCCGAACAAATAAGAACCCGAGACTTACGAGAAATCGATAGAATTTTGGGTTTGCCCTTGGCGGGGACCAACTCGACACCAATTATACTGCTTCCCTCGCTCAGCTTTGCGTAACGTCGCCCTGAACGCGTACTGGGCTCCACGAAGAGGGAGAGACCAAAGGCTAGCGCATAGCCATCCGTTGTAGCAGCGATCGCATAGCGCTCGGGCGTTGTTGCTTCTCTTTCAGAGATGTTCCCGGTAGCCCGCGAGTCGAGAGAAAATGCGGCAACTATTGTCTCATTGTCGCGCAATTTGAAGAGTTTCTGAATAGGTTCGCCGTAGCCGGTTGTAGCCGGAATATCAATTATCCGAATCGTGTAAACTGATCCAAAATTCGAAAAGAAGGCTATCGTGGCCCGAGTGGACCCCGCTACGCACGCAAGGACTTGATCGCCCTCGCGAAGACGTGTCGTCGCAGGGTCCTTGATCTCCTTTTGTCGTTTGACCCAGCCGTCTCGCGTTAGAAGCACGTGATTGTCTTCCGCGACAATTAGATCTTCTGCCGAGTACTCCTTTTCACCTTCAGGTTCGGCAATAATTGTGCGGCGCTTGTCGCCCTTGGCGTAAAGTCTGATGACCTCGTCGAGCTCGCTTCGAACGATGCCCCAAATACCGAAGGACTCTTCTTCGGCCAGCAGTTTGCTGATCTCTTTGGCTCGCTTTCGCTTCTCCGCAAGTTCCTTTTGAATCACGAGAATCTCAAGGCGTGCTAAGCGATAAATCTTGAGTTCCAAGATGGCGTCAGTCTGCTCCGCGTCTAGCTTAAACCGCGCCATAATCTTGGCTGGCGGCGTCCTGCTTTCCTTCAGATTTTCTAACGATGGTTAAGATCGAGTCAAGGGCATCAAATACGGCAACAAACCCTTCGAGAATGTGCATTCTGCCGCGCAATTGCGACAACTCATGTTCCAAGCGCCGGGTAACGACATCCAAGCGAAAGTGCAAGAAGTGCCAAAGCATTGCTTGAAGATCGAGCCGTTCTGGTCGTCCAATTTCAGGATTTTCCGTAGGGACCAGGCACGTCATATTCACGCTGAATGTTGATTGCAGCGGAGTATGTCTGAATAGATACGCCATTACCTTTTGCTCATCGGCGTCCTTCTTCAAAATAAGCTCAATGCACACATCGTCAGTGGATACATCTTTGATGTCGAGCAATAGCGGCATCTGGCGTGAAGTCACGACGTCCGCAATCCTTTCAACCAACGTGGCCTTATTCACGTTGTACGGGACGCTCGTTACCACAATCGTCTTTTGGGTACGTGACTCCGATTCCACGTTCCAAGTGCTGCGAATCTTAATCGTGCCTTGGCCAGTCTCATAGATTTGCTTTAGCTCTTCCGCGGTAGATACGATTTGCCCTCCCGTCGGGAAATCCGGCCCCCTTAGAGTTCTGCATAGCTCTCTGCTGCTCAGCTCTTTACCCGCGACCAAAGCATCCAGCAGACGCAACGACGCCGTGCATACCTCCTCAAGATTATGGGGCGGAATGCTCGTAGCCATTCCGACCGCAATACCAGTGGTGCCGTTGACCAGCAGCTGCGGGAATCGCGCTGGCAAAACTACAGGTTCAGTTCGTGTTCCGTCGTAGTTTGGACGATAATGAACAGTGTCCTGTGATAACTCAGTGAGCAGTGTCCCGGATATTTCCGAAAGCCGACATTCCGTGTAACGCATCGCGGCGGCAGGATCACCATCAAGTGAGCCAAAATTTCCGGATCCTTGGACCAGGGGAACTCTGAGGCTGAATGGCTGTGCAATCCTTACCAGCGCGTCAGTAAATGGCCGCGTCTCCGTGAGGGTGAAAATTGCCCATTACATCCCCAACGACTTTGGCGCATTTGCGAGGCTTTGCGTCAGCCATCAAGTGCTGTTGCCACATCGTATACAATATGCGTCGCTGCACCGGTTTTAGGCCATCACGAACATCCGGCAACGCGCGCGACGTAATGACGCTAAGTGCATAATTCAGGTATCGCGACTGGGCGACGTCATGAAGCGCCACGTTTTGGGCAGGCTGCTCCCGGCGAAAAAGATCAAGAGAGCCTTCCCCGTCGCGTCAACGGCGAGTGCGCTGTGGGCTTGGGGGTGGTTTTTCGCGAGAAGCCACGCAATGTCGCTCTCCTTAGCCGGAGCACTCGCCCGGCGGGCTTGAGGGCTATGAGCATTTGTTCAGGCTGTCAACCCGGCTTTGGCTCAATTTAGCCAACTGTGCTCAGGCTATTTGCCCTTGATTACTGGGTCTCGCCAAGAAATTCGCGGCACACAACCACCAACGATGGTCCAAACCACCGGACGACCCACCGATGCGCCCTTCAGCGATGCCTGCTTCAAAACTCTTCAGAGTGCGGTTCCGCCTTGGATGAGTCCCGTTCGTGACTTTCTCAGCGGTATTCATCCACATCAATGCCGTAACGTTCCATCCAGCGATGAACCTGCATACGCGCCTTTCCCAAATCTCGTCCAACCGCCGCGACGTTACCGCGATGTTTCTCGAGTAATGCGCGAAGGTCAGCATCCGTCGGCGCGGTACTTCGTGAGGCTCGGATGATATCGAAAGAACTGCTTTGCGCTGATTGCTCCGATCGCGCAAGTGGCCGACCATATTCGACCATGAGTTCCTTAATGGGTTCTGGCAGCAGCGACTCTTCGACTAATAAGCCATCAGACAATGCAATGCACCGCTTGATGCACCCTTCGAGTTCGCGCACATTGTACGGCCAATCATAGTTAACCAATCCAAGCACAAATCCAAACGCCAGTTTCAAGTCAGGACGCCCGTGGCGCCGCAGAAACTCACATGTCAGTTGGAAGATGTCTTCTTTTCTGTCGCGAAGTGGTGGTAGTCGCAGTTGGTATTCATTAAGGCGCGCGTACAGGTCCTCGCGAAATTTCTCCAGTTGGATTAAACGTTGCAAGTCGCGGTGCGTTGCGCAGACGACCCTAATGTCCACCCGCTCGGGAGCCGTAGCCCCCAAAGGATAGACCTCCCGGGACTGCAGAACGCGCAATAGCTTTGCTTGTGCTTCCAGAGACATGTCCCCTATTTCGTCTAGCAGCAATGTCCCTTGATCCGCCAAACGAATCAAACCGGGCTTGTCTCGATCGGCACCGGAAAAAGCGCCACGCTTATACCCAAATAGCTCGCTTTCTAGAAGTGTTGCCGGAATAGCCGCGCAATTGACAGCCTGAAATGCCCCCTTACGCCCGCTGGCTCGGTGCAGCTCTCGCGCGGCAACCTCTTTACCAGTACCACTTTCACCAAGCAACATCACGCTCAGATTGGTCGGAGCAATCCGTGCCAACTCCGACGCGATTCGGTCCATTTGGTACCCGCCAACCAGGTCGGAATTCTCAACGAGTCGTCGCTGACCCACCACACTTCCGTCGATTAAATAAGCACAATAGTCAGACACTTCATAGTCCAGAAACTTGAAGACTCCATCCCCAATTCTCAATTCCGCACCACGCTCCAGTACTGCTTGCGAAATTGGGTGTCCGTCGAGCAGGGTCCCATTGCGGCTGTCCATGTCGCGAACTAGCCAGCGGCTATCATCCCACACAATTTCCGCGTGCTTACGTGATACGGCCGCGACAGGCAGCCGCAAGTCTGCAGAGTCATCGCGCCCGATTATCGTTCGCGGTTGCGACAAAGTCCACGCACCAGGCAAATTGATATACTCCTCCGCGTATAGCAAGACTAAACCCGGCTTCCCTCTCGGACCAGTCGAGTGGGGGCTATTGGGAATTCCAACCTGCTGCATTGCTCCCGTTGTGCGTTCTGTCATGGGGGCTCGATTAGATGTTGCAGCTCACAAGTGACGTCGCGCAATCTCTGTCCAGGCACCAGCAGGTTCCAATGCAATGTAGTTTCGCCAGTAGGTGCGTGCACGGCTTGACTCGCCAACCTCCTCAAGCGCCATGGCCAGATTGAAATATGCGTCGGAGAATTTCGGGTCAGCCGCTAATGCTCCCTCAAACAGCGGAATGGCCGACTCTGGCAACCCCCGCTCTAACATCACGTAACCTAAATTGTACTGAGCCTCAGGTTGACTCGGGTCCATATCCAAGGCTTTTCGGTACAGGCACTCAGCCCCGTCTGGATCATTGCTCCTGAAGCGAATATTGCCCAGATTTGTGTACGCGATGGCTAACCAAGGATCAATTTGAATAGCCTCTTCGTAAAGGCGCGCGGCGTCCGCCATGGTGGCTGGGTTCTCGTCAAGCTGACTAGCCCGCAAATACAGCTCATACGCGGTCCGCGCCCGCTCCCTTCCGGCTGAAGGACGCAACACACGAACCACGTCATCTCGCAGCGATCTAACTTCCAAGTCCAGTACCAGCTGGCCAGTTAGTGGCTCATAGGATGGCCCGTCCTGACTTCGAACCACGACGCGTCGCCCATCGGACATCACACGTAACTCGGCCAAAGGGCGCGTAACACGAGGCAAGGACCGTTTGAGGGCTTCGATGGCACGCGAGACATCGCGTAAGCGAACTCGACAACCTAGCAAAGTCTGCGCTGCCCTCAAAGCGATAAGATCTTGGAATGTGTACGCCCGCCGCCCCTTTCGGCGACCGGACGGCGTAACGACGCCGGTACGATCAAGTGACCTCAGACGGGTTGGTGACATGCCAAGCAATCGAGAAATTTCACTGCACGTGAATAGATCAGTGAGCGGCTCTTTGGCCCCTAACGTTGAATCATTCAGTCCACCGCGAACGGGCACCTTCGATTGCACACGTCCGCCTCCGGGTCCGAAAACGACGTGTATCACGTTCGCGTCATGACGATTGTTGCGACCCATAGTGGCTAGCCATTGCTCAGATTTCAAATGGGACCAACTTACGTACAGACTCGGCCGGTACGCCCCTAGTTGTCAAGCGGTCAGGCAGGCCTGATTCCTTTCGCACCAAACAGACTCTTTGGCAAGCCATCTTGAAACGGGAATCTGATCGCCTCAGAGTCACTCGCTTTTTTGTGAACGGTGCGAACGTTCAGCCCTTGACTGGGCAGAACTTATTGTGGCCGGGCGCGCCCCTCGGTTTGGCTTGACAGCACACCACATATCTGGCTCACGGCTACGCAAGCCCTCAGACTAGCGGCGCCCGTCATCGCGTCGAGAATTTGTGGAGTCTTTTTCCGTGGACGACAATTCCAGCGTGACTCGCGCCTCAACATCTATGTCAATCCTCACACCCCGTGAGTCGAGGCGAATGGTCAATTCTGCCCGTACTGCTCCAATCGAACGCCTAGCTCGGAGCTGGGCTTCGAGACATGCAATTCTTACAGCACGAACTCGAGCATGCGGATCGGCAGAAAGAAGTTGCAACACGCTGTCACGATCTGCCTCAGCATACCCCCCACCGTACAGCGAAGATGCCAACAATACGCTAGTCGATCCATAGTAAACTGGGCCGTCAGATTCATCGCGTATGGCTCCCTCACTGACGACGTCGGCTTTCTCAAACAGCTCGCGCCATGAATAATCGATGCTCTGTACAAACTGGCATGTCCGGCGGCTGCCAATTGGCAACCTTTGAACTTTCTTGGGTCCAGGCCGGATGTCACGACTTCTCACGAACGCAATGCTAGGTTCACAATTAGGCTCAGGGACAGTTTGCAGCCACAACAGGCCCGTTGACCGGCTAAGTCGCCCTGCAGCTCGCTTCTCGGGGCCACCACATAAGGCTGGCAGGTTCGAAATCCAACGGTCGCTGTGGACCCACCAGCAGCCTTCCGCGACGTCCGATTCGCGTTCAAGTGAGAACGACTCTTCGCTTCAAGACGACTCATACCCGTAAAAACCCGCAAGAATTGGACCTCAACGCAGGAACACCTGCTAGCGCACCTCGGCCCACAATATGCATGCGGCCATTGTCCCGCGATGCAGCCCTATGACCTATTCGATGATTGAAGGAATTGTCAACAAGCACGACCAACGCTCGGTTTCGATCTTTGCCAAGAGCATTTACCGAGAATTGCGCTCAAGCGGCTTTAGCGAATCGGACGTCATGGCATTGGCCGGCGAACTTCTGGCATTGCTTACTACTGATGTTCGAAATCAAGGGATGGAACACCGAGCAGAATAAGCATTGACCCAGGCGTTCCCTGAATCGTGAGCACGTTCTAGGCGAATAATGTGCCGTGTCTAGAATTTAGGGTCGTTTGCCAGCATTTTTTGCTCCGTTTTTTGTTTCTGTTGGGTCTTACACCCACGGAAAAGACGCACTTTTCGGCGCCAATTTAGTACATCGATTCTCTTGAATCGATGTACTAGAAATTCGCGAAGCGAATTTGGGTTTGGGCGAATGCCCAAGGAAATGAGGATAGTGGCGCGATTGGCCGCTCAGCGGCCGGGTCCGAAGGACCCATCACTTCAGTGGAATCGCGCTACTGGGCATGCTTACTCACGTACGCGTCCTTTAGCCCGATACGGCGCGCCGCATATTCTTGCGCATTTTTCGAGACTTCAAAGCTTCTCGGTGGGTCCCGCTGCCCAGGCCAGGTGGCTGAACTCGCTGTTCCGAGTCAACGATTTCGCCCATTAGAGTCGAGGAGGTATCGTCGGGCAATCGAGGGGTGCTAATAGTTGAATACCGACGGTCCTTCATCAGACGCAGTAGTAGGCGGTTGACGGACGGATGAGTGTCGGGAATCCTTGGTGGATAGCCTGAAGTGGTGGCAACGCCGATGCAGCTCAACAGTCCGTCGTTCACCATAGTCATTAGTGAAAAAGGGGGCGCCGAGCGACGAGAGCTATTCAGTGTTGCTGAGATCAGCGTAGGTCGCGTACAGGGAAATGACTTACTGCTTCCGAAAGGGAACGTATCTAAGCAACATGCAAAGCTATTTTACCGTGACGGGCGATTCATTGTAACGGATCTGAACAGCACCAACGGTACGTACGTTAATCGCCGGCGAATTCAACAGGCCACAGTCATTAACGACTCCGACCGTATCTATATTGGCGATTTCGTTCTGAGAATTGAAGCCGGACCAGACTTGGCCGGAGCGGTCCTCACCGGTGAACAGTCCGCGGTACTAGCCGACGAGGTGGCGAGTCACGAGGAAGAATTGCCGGATTCCGCACTGGAGCCCGTGCCAGACGATGACGCCGGTAGCAAGTCCGCCGAAGCCCCGAAAAACATAGCGCAAGGGCGGTTGGGAACGCAGCCTTCTTGGTCAGACCAATCGACAGGTAAGTTGTCGCTAAGTTCCGCGCTGTCCTCCGCAAGCGAACGCAACGGAATGGTCCCAGGGCGGACCGTCCGAACGGAAGCCGTCCTGAGCCTCGCGAATTTAAGTGCAGTCTCACCAAAAGAAATTGAGTCGAGTGGCGTGTTGGGCGCGCTAGTGGACGGTATCCTCAGGGCCCGTTCGGGGCCGGAAACCACGCCTCGCGAAATTGCTGAGCCTCGCGAAATGACAGACCGGCTCCTGGATGATCGCCTGGCTCAACTTGTAAGTGACGGCCATGTACCAGCTGGTGCGCAAGCTGAACGGCTACGCCTAATAGCCCGCACTGAATTACTTGACCTCGGACCCCTGTCACGGCTGCTTGAAGACTCCACGATATCCGAAATAATCGTGCCAAGATTTGATCAGGTCTTGGCACGAAAGAACGGCCAAATTGAAACGTCCGACCTTGGATTCGCGTCTCACCAATCGTTAGAACGGATAATCCATCGATTATGCGATCGTTCCGGCTGCTCGGTGCGCCCGGAAGACTCGCACATCGAACGACGACTGACCGGCGGGATATTTCTATGTGCGGTTCTGCCTCCCCTGGGAGTTGACGGTCCATCATTGGTGTTGCGACGACCACGAGCCACTGCAACAACGATGCAGACTATCGTGCGTACCGGGGCAATTA
This sequence comes from uncultured delta proteobacterium, assembly GCA_963835565.1. GTDB lineage: Bacteria > Myxococcota_A > Polyangia > Polyangiales > Polyangiaceae > FEN-1139. The sequence continues at coordinate 25,124 of CAWIGY010000100.1, read as the reverse complement.
GTCGAGCAATTGCATCATTTTTCCAGCAGGCATTAGCAGCGCGTCTGCGCATATTGGTAGTCGGTCCACGAGACGCCGAACTCGGTCTAATTACGGGCGCGTTAATTTCGGCCATTGCCGATGGGCCATTGTTGGTCCTTGAAGGCGGAGAAGACTTGGGTGCTTCCAGTGCATCGATCTCAACTATAAAATGGTCTCTGTTGGGCACCCACGATGCGCCATCAATTGTGAAGGCGGCTGGTCATGTTGCAACGTCGCATGTTGTAATCGCGCTCGAGGAATCGGAAATGACTGCCCCAACTCTCGATCTTCTCGGCTCGGGAGGAACGGGTGCAATTATCGCTTGCCCGGGACGCTCAATTGAGGCAGCGCTATCTCGCCTAACATTGGATGTTTGCGCGACTCGGCCAGGCCTATCAATCGACATTGCCCGCCGTATGGTCGCCGGAGCATTCGATCTAGTCCTTGAAGTTATTCGGTACCGCGACGGTCGCCAGCGCGTGGTCAGACTTGCAGAAATTGGTCGGGTATCTAGCGATGAAATCGAGGTTGACGACGTATTTACATTTGTGACTACGTCGGGCGGCGGCAGCGATGTGGTTGAAGGCACATTCAAAGGACTGGGAACTATTCCTCGAGTAGTTGAGGAACTTGTCGCCCGCGGCGTGCCGTTTGATACCAACTTGTTCGGGAGAATTCCGTCCCGTTAGCGACCCTAACGCGCAAAACTCGTTGCGTCACCAATGAAAACCCAACGCACGGCGTGCCGGCAATACAAATAGAAATGGCAAACAGGACTTCACCGGCTGGGAGGATTCCCGTTAGCGTACTTATGGCGTGAGACTTGATGCAAATGATTCAAGTTTTCAGAATGCAGTTGGCTGGCCGGGCCCCAGACAACCAGCACAATCAATTATCCTGACAGTGCGGCACGCGTGCGAGCTGCCAACTTTCTGCCGATTCTGCGCCGAGCAAACGAACTAACTTGGTCAATCATCAATATTCCGTCAAGATGGTCCGCTTCATGTTGTATCGCGACCGCCAGTAAGTCGTCTGCAGCGAGCTCAAATATTCGTCCGTCCCTGTCAAGCGCGCGTACTCGCACGAACTGCGCCCGCTTAACCTCCTCAGCCACGTCGGGAAATGACAAGCAACCTTCCTTATACACGTGTTTTCCGCGCCGTTCGATGATTTGCGGATTAATAAAGACTCGCAAGTTGCTTTGCTCACTTTCCGTTGCGACATCGACTACAAAGATTCTCAGGGCAATCCCAACTTGGGTGGCAGCGAGGCCAATACCCGGAGCAAAATACATAGTTTCCGCCATATCCTCGACGATTTTCCGAATTGAATCATCCACGACAACCACCGGCCGAGCAATTTCTCTAAGCCTCGGATCCGGGTAGGTGAGTATCGACAACAGAGCCATCAATGGGCTACTTTAACACCTGAATAGTCGCTCAGCAATTGCGAAGCTCCAACCAGTATCGTTCAATGGTAATTGAATTAACGTTGCACTCAACCGGTGCTACTTGGGCGAATAGCTCGCTTTGGATAAGCGAGGGGGCCGGAAACATAGGCATCCTCCCCACAAAGTTCCCAGCGTGGGTTTTCAATACGAGGAGCATCCCCGGGACTCTCGGGACCCGCCCAATCAACTGCACCGGGCCGTCCGCGTGGCCCCAACAGCAGGGGCGCCACGAAAACATGCATTTCGTCGACCAATCCGGCAGCCAACAGGCTTCCAGCTAACTCAGCCCCACCCTCGCAAAGCACACTCACCACCTCGCGCGCCGCCAACTCGCTCAGTGCAGTATGCATGTCACAACGACCTTCCGCCGTTGCAGGCACGCGAATGACGTTGACCCCTGCTGCCTCAAGGCTGTCCCCCGTCGAACGAGAGGATTCAACTGTTGTCACAACACAGGTCGGAATTTCCCGCGCGGAAGTCACCAGTTGACTAGTCATTGGAAGTCGCAATTTAGAATCGACAACGATGCGAATCGGATCACGACCAGGAACGTCACGAACGGTGAGGCGCGGATCGTCCGAACTCACGGTGTTTATTCCAACCATGACTGCGTCGTGACTGACTCGAAGTTCCTGCACCCTTGCACGAGATTGGGGGCACGTAATCCATTTTGAAGCTCCGCTCCGGGTGGCAATGCGACCGTCAAGCGATACGGCTAGTTTGAGAGATAAATAGGAAAGGCCTGATAATACAAACTTGGACCAAGGCCGTACTAAAGTTCTCGCTTCATCCTCCAAAACACCAAGAATGACTTCCAGCCCCGCCTCGCGGAGTCGCTCAATACCGCCACCCCGGACATTTGGATTTGGATCCCGGCAACCGATGACGACGCGACTAATACCGGCGTCAATAATTGCGTCTACGCAGGGAGGCGTTTTGCCCAGATGATTGCAGGGCTCAAGCGTAACATATAGGGTCCCTGCTTTGGCACGCTCGCCGGCGGACTGAATTGCTACGATCTCGGCGTGATCAAATCCGGCGGCTTCGTGAAAACCTTCACCCACCACCGTGTCACGCTGGACAACTACACAGCCGACGTGCGGGTTCGGAGAGGGATCGCCAAACCTTGCCAGTTCAATGGCACGAGCCATCATCTGGACATGTTCGTCCGTCATGTGCCTAGTCCATATTGCGAGCTCGCACCAGCTTGCTCATCTCGGCCATGAATTCGTCGATATCGCGAAATGATCTGTAGACACTCGAAAATCGAACGTAGGCCACTTCATCCAGACCTTTTAGGCGATCCATAACGCGTTCGCCCAATGTTAGGGAGCTTACCTCTTTTTCCCCGGATGCGGCTAGCTCGCGTTCGACCGCAGCTGCTTGCTCCTCTAGCGCATCCGCGGATACAGGTCTTTTATTACAAGCAATTTGCAGGCTACGAAGAATCTTCTGCCTGTCAAAGGGTTGTCTTTGACCATTCTTCTTGACGACTGTGGGTAGTGTATGCTCCACCCTCTCATACGTTGTGAACCGCCGATTACATCCGTCACACTCGCGCCTCCGCCAGGTTGCCGTGCCACCGGCGGCCAGTCTTGAATCTAGAACACGACTATCTAGCTGTCAACAATAGGGGCATTCCATTCGTAAATATCTTCTCAGTCATACCCACATAATCACGCACAAGAATATGATCGCCTTACGTGCGCTCAGCATTTTTTTCGGACCTCAGGCGTCAAATGCCGAAATCACCAATGAAACATTGGTGCCTCCAAAGCCAAAAGAATTGGACATGGTATGGCGAATATTACGATTGCGGGCGTGGTGAGGTACACAGTCGATGGGGCAATCAGCATCAGGATCGTCCAGATTAATCGTCGGCGGTACTACACCCGTCTCAATGGACTTGATGCAAACCGAAGCCTCAACGGCACCCGCTGCACCCAGCAAATGGCCCATCATTGACTTTGTGGAACTCACCCATAGCTTCTTGCCGGTGGCATGATCCCCGAATATACGCGCAATTGCTTTGGCTTCTTCAGTGTCTCCCGCAGGCGTTGACGTTCCATGGGCATTGACATAATCAATGGCACTCGCGGGGAGTTTTGCGTCATCCAGGGCGAGTTGCATGGCACGCATGGCTCCAATGCCGTCGGGCACCGGTTTGGTGATGTGGTACGCGTCACAAGTCGTGCCGTACCCGGCAATTTCGGCCAGAATTCGCGCACCTCGGGCACGGGCATGACTCAATGACTCCAACACCAGAGTAGCTCCGCCTTCGCCACACACAAATCCATCCCGGGCTCGATCCCAGGGTCGGCTTGCATGTTCGGGATCGTCATTGCGACGACTCAGCGCGAACATCGCGGCGAATCCGGAGATGCCAATCCTAGTAATGGTGGCCTCCGCACCTCCAGCTAACATTACTGGCGTACGACCATACTGAATCCAACGAAATGCTTCGCCTATGGCATGAGCGCTTGATGCGCAAGCGCTGGTATGCGCCAAACTGGGCCCACGAAAACCGTACTTTATCGACACTTGTCCAGCAGCCATATTCGCGATGAGCGAGGGAATAAAGTAGGGACTGACACGCTTGGGGCCCTTCGTGTGACAAAGGACGGCGCATTCCTCCAGACCTTCCAAACCCCCAAGGCCGACCCCAATGAATACCCCCATCTGCTCCTTTACCGAATCTGTCAGGTCTAAACCAGAATGTTCGAGTGCCATTTGAGTCGCCGCCAAAGCAAAGGGAATAAACCGCGTTACCTCCTTGAGCTTCTTTTTCTCCATGAAGCGAGTGGGCTCAAAATTCCTCACTTCAGCGGCAATCCGCGTGGGGTACTCATCGGTTACCGGAAAAAGCGTAATTCCCGAGACTCCGCTCTTACCGGTAATCAAGGATTGCCAAGTTGAGTCGGTGTCGAGCCCCAAAGGGGTAACCATGCCAATTCCGGTAACGACAACGCGCTCCATACATTAACCTGGAACCACCTAATTGACGGCTGGCGGTTCTGTATCCGCCACTAGCCGCTCGAGTGCTTCTGGATGTAATCAATCGCATCCTGGACAGTCTTGATTTTTTCGGTGTCCTCGTCAGGAATATCCAATTCGAATGATTCCTCAAATGCCAAAACGAGTTCAACCAACCCCAAAGAATCTGCACCCAAATCATCAATAAACGATGATTCAAGTTTGATGTCAGCTTCATCTACATCAAGCTGCTCTTTGATGATTCGTTTAACTTCGGCTTCAATATTACGCCCTTCCGCCATGATGCCTCCGTGAAAGCCGTAGTAGGCGACTTTCATGTATTTGTCTGACTATAAACGACAAACTAAACAATTTTCTGCTGATGAGTTTGCGGCCAAATTCTAGATGGTCGATACGCGTAACCGGCGGCTGTTTAGCACGGACGGCGCACGGTACACGGGGAAATCGCAATTGCAGGTTCCACGCTTCTGCAAATTGCACCTGCGAAAAGACATTCGCAGCGGAAATGAGGTAAAAATACCGATGCTCGCTTGACATTGTCGGGCCAATTCCGCGGGAATCACCCTCGCCTAGTTCAGGAATTGGCCAGCTTTTGCGATTCCTATCGGGGAGTTCACGCCATGGACGAGAATTCGTTTGTCGATGCGCTGAACAAGCCCGGCCAATACATTACCTGGACCGATTTCTAGGGCCTTCACGACCCCTGCATCCGCCATATGACGAATAGACTGCTCCCAGAGAACGGGGCCGTCTACTTGCCGGACGAGGGAGTCAGCGATCTTGTCTGCGCGGCTGCGGGGCTGGGCCTCAACGTTCGTTATGACTGGCACTCGGGAATCAACTAGGGACACGCCTTCCAAAGCTTCGCGCACGACACGTGCAGCGGGAGCCATCAATGAACAATGAAATGGTGCACTCACTTTGAGTGTTATTACCTTGAGGCCGACGGCCATTGCGGCTGTCCTTGCGCGCTCCACTGCTGCCGAATGGCCGCCAATTACGACTTGGCCGGGCGCATTGAAGTTGGCACAGGACACAATTTCATCTTCTGACACTTGGTCACATAGCTCCTTGACTAGCTCCACCGTGCCACCAATGACGGCCGCCATGGCACCAAACCCTAGCGGAACGGCCTCTTGCATAGCCTTGCCTCGCAGATTCACTACTCGCACCGCATCCTCCAATGATAGAGAGCCGGCCGCCACGAGCGCGCTGTACTCACCCAATGAATGGCCGGCGACAAACTGCGGCCAGTTGAGCTCTGGATAGGCCTCGTGAAGCGCGGCCAGCGCCGCAATACTGGTGGTTAGTATTGCCGGTTGTGCAATTTCAGTTTGGATTAGCTCGCTACTTGGACCTTCGAAACACAATTTTGAAATCGACCAGCCGAGAGACTCATCAGCACGCTGATATATTCTCTCGCAGAAGGGGATGCTTCAAAAAGGGATCTTCCCATTCCCACTACTTGAGAACCCTGACCGGGAAACAACCACGCGATTGACACAATTGAAATCTCCTGAACTAGGCCCTACATACGAACCAGTGCGCTACCCCACGAAATACCTGCACCCAGGGCACACATCAGAACTGTATGTCCCGGTTTGATGCGACCATCTTCCACAGCCTCATTTAAAGCTATGGGTACCGAAGCGCTTGAGGTGTTGCCACGCACATCTATATTAAGGATAAATCGTTCGTAGGGTATGCCCAGCCTGGCTGCCACTTGATTGATAATTCTCAAGTTTGCCTGGTGAGGGACAACCCAATTAACTTGCTCCGGTGTCAAGCCTGACTGCGTTATTGCCGCCTGCGATGAGCTGGTTAACTTGCGCACAGCGATGCGGAACACCTCTTTGCCATTCATGTAAATCTTATTTCGCTGCGCGTCTAGCGACTCATGCGTCGCAGGTTCTTTGCTGCCGCCCGCAGGAATGTTGAGGATATCCGTTAGAGTGCCGTCGGTAAAAAGATTCGTAGATAGCAACAAGCCTTTAGTCATTGTTATCCGCTCGCGACAGCACGACTGCACCCGCTCCGTCCCCGAACAGCACGCAAGTATTGCGATCCTGAAAGTTTGTGATCTTGGTCAATGCTTCCACACCAATTGCAAGCACATTGCGCGCCACACCTGAGCGAACAAACGAGTCGCCGACCGACAGTGCAAAGATGAAACCGGCGCAAGCCGCAGCAATATCGAAGGCCGGTATGTCTCGACAGCCTAGTTTCTGCTGAACGAACGCAGCACAGGCCGGCAACGGCATGTCACCGGTAATCGTCCCGACTATGATCATGTCAATGTCTGCGGCAGTGAGCCCCGCTGCCTTTAGAGCATTCCGGGCCGCCTCAGCCGCCATATCGCTGCTCGCTTGACCGTCTGCAGCGAAGCGTCGCTCACGAATTCCGACGCGCTTTTGGATCCATTCGTCCGAGGTGTCAACGAATTGAGCTAAGTCGTGATTGGTGACCACTCGGTCGGGCAGATACGAGCCAGTACCGGTGATGCGACTTCGTGGCCAAGAGTCAATAGATGTTGGCATCGTTCAGATCACTAAGTTGCGCCGCGATCTTGGTGCAAACGTCCCATTAGTTGATGCAGTACAGGCTATGGGCAAAGCGGTTGAAATCAATGAAAGTAGCCAGGCTGTGCTAACCAGATTTGAGCCCAACACGATATGCTCGCGGCGATTGCTGGTTGCTACGCCGTCTTCTTGGCTGCCTTCACCACCTGTCCCTTGTACTGCCCGCATGAAGGACAAACCCTATGCGATATCATCGGCGCCGAGCAGTTTGGGCAGGGTATAACATTCGGTGCCACAACTTTGTCGTGTTGCGCTCGCCGCATATCGCGTTTGCTGCTGGACTTGCGTCGCTTGGGAACTGCCACCTGGCTCTACTCCTTCGTGTCGTGCTTCAGGCGACCCGCAATTTCCGCTAAGGGAGCAAGCCGCGGGTCAACCCGGGGTCCGGTGCCGGCGTTGGCTTCTTCCGGTGGCCCGGGGATAGCGGGGTTATCGATCGAGCGCAAGTCGGATCGGAGAGGAACCATTGGGAGCTCAAGCAGAATGAACTCGCGGATGAATCCGTCGAGCACGATTTCATCCCCAGAATAGAAGTCTTGCGCGGCTTCTTCTTCCGACAAGAGGCGTTCTTTGGCCAGCCGACCCGCGTAGGCCCTTGGGCCTTTAATCGCTTTCTGGGAACTACCCGCTGCGCGACCATCGCGTCTTTTCAAATGCTTTGCAGCTGAACTCGCAGACGGCGCCGGCGACAACATCAACAACAAATCTGCATCGACGTCAACGTCCACTGGTTCAAGGGTGCGCGCGCAGGGCATCGCCAAGGGGGCTTTCACAAGTCCCCGAACCATTACCTCCCGCCCATTTTTGTTGAGTGTAACAACGATGCTGCCGTTGCCGCGAGCTTGCGCCTCTGAACCCTCCAGTGCAGAGTCCAACCACCTACGCTCAATTATCCAGTCTATGTGTTTCGGTCCCCGCTCAAGGTCAGCCAGCGGAACAACGAAGGTTTTCACGTTCAATCAGCCTTGAGGTTAGCTTAGTATCATTGAGATCGCAAACACGCGTGCAAACGGGTAGGACACCACCCCTCTCTCCTCACTGCGTTCGTCGATTCACCCCAAAATCCGCTTACGCGGATTCCTTATAGCGGTTTTCGCGATGAGCGTTCCATTATTGTGAAAACCGCTATAAGGCGGGTAGGTCATGGCGTTTGAGTCAATAGCAGAGTGGAGAACCAAGTATCGAGATTTCTGGTTGGCGGCTATTATCTACCTGTTCGTTACACTGGTATTCGTGGCCTGCGCGTCGCCGAATTTGTGGCGTTCCCACACGCAACACAATCACTACGCTTGGCTAGCAAATGCATTTGTACATGGTCATTTGAGCTTGGAGGGCCGTCCCCCGGCATACGCAGGTGGCAATGATTTCGCGCTATTTGAAAACCGTTGGTACGTAGTTTTCCCGCCATTTCCGGCATTACTTTTGGTGCCCTTCCTCGCATTTACCAAACAGGTGGATGCATTTCACGACGGCATCTTCTTCTTGTTCCTTGCTGGCTTCGCACCAGCAGGGCTATTCTTGGCATTGCAGCGCATGCGTCGTTTGCAGCTCACTATGATAAGTGAAGGGACGGCGCTCTTGTTGTCCGGCTTATTTGCCCTGGGTACCATCTACTTTTTCACTGCAGTTCAGGGGACTGTCTGGTTTGCCGAACATGTAGTTGCCACCACGGCTATCATTTTGTTCTTGGCCGCCTCAATTGGCGCACGGCATCCAATTTTGGCTGGTTTGGCTTTATGCGCGGCCCTCGGCACACGCACTCATTTGGGATTGACTGGAATCTTCTTTGTGTTGGAAACCTTCCGCGTCGCGCGAAAATCAGATTCAACAAAGGATGCCACCTGGGATTGGCGGATTATAGTCCGCCGCAATACCCCGTTCGCAACGTTATGCGGCTTCACCATAGTCGGCTTATGTTGGTACAATTGGGCGCGTTTTCATGACCCATTTGAAGTTGGATACCGGTTTCTTCAAATTGCCTGGCAAGGTCGCATCGAGAAATGGGGAATGTTCAGTTATCATTACTTGGCAAGAAACCTTGGGATTCTCTTGACCAGCCTGCCGTATACCGGCCACAATCGCTTGGCTTTATTTCAGATTAATGGTCACGGCCTGGCACTTTGGATAACTTCGCCATTTTACCTCTGGCTACTCAGGCCGAAGCGGCACAGCCCCCTACACTTTGCTTGCTACCTCACCTTAATCCTAACGGCCATCCCGTCGCTTTTTTACCAAAACAGTGGCTGGATTCAGTTTGGACAGCGATTTTCGAACGACTACTCGCCCTGGCTATTCGCCTTGTTGGCCTTGGGAATTGAGCGCACCGGGCGCATATTTCAAGTCGCAGCCTGTTGCAGCGTCATCGTCAATCTGTTCGGTGCTCTGACGTTCCAACGACAAGAATGGAACAATTACTATTATATTGAAGCGTCCCAACGAGTCATCTACGAGCCAGATTAGTTTTAGCGAACAGTGTGTCTTGGCGAAGAATTATGGACTTTTCGCTGGTTTTTGCGGTCCCATTTTTCGTGGGTCTGGTGAGTCCGTCGCTCGCAAGAACATTTGAATCTCCGAGCTATTCTGGGAATCTTTATTCGCGTTGGCGCGCGGGGACCCAACCCTGCGCGCGGCTTAATGTTGCGCACATTTCTGGACTGGCGAGTCTTTCGCCTGCAACCTCTTGATAGACCAACTCCGCTACTTGCGGAGAATTGTTATCTTGGATATTTTTGGTGGTTTTAGGGCTCGGTCCCGGCGCACCTCTGTGCTTGCGAGCTTTTCAATGATCGAGTCAGGCGAGCAGCGTCCGAATATTGTAAAACTCGAGTCCAAGTGCTTAGCTGCTCCGTCCAAGATAAAGAACTGCATTCCATTGGTATTCGGTCCGCGATTTGCCATACACAACAGTCCTCGACGATCGTGAGTTGCGCCCGGCCAGAGCTCGTCGGCAAAGATATATCCGGGTTCACCTGCGCCAGTGCCAGTGGGATCGCCACCCTGAATCATGAAGCCCTTAATAATTCGATGAAAACCAGTACCATCGTAAGCGGGACGCTTAACCCACTCGGATGATTTGGGATCCTTGAACGGCCGAAGCCCACGTGCGAGACCTACGAAATTCGCAACCGTGTTCGGAGTTTTGTCTTCAAACAGCTCACACCGAAGCTGTCCCTTGTCCGTAACTATTTCAGCCCAAAGGCGACCTTTGGTCTTCAATCCCTGGGTGGCTTCTGACAGGGAGAATTTACCTTGTAAAGGATCCCCCACTTTCGTCGGAGCGGGCTGCTTCTCCGAGTTTACCTGCGCGGCGGAACTTGCGACAGCGGCACTCGCCGAGCCGGGTGAAGCAGCGGGTGCGTTGCTCGAAACCGCCGGGCCAGCAGCGTCACTTTTTGTCGTTGGCACCGACGAAGACTTTGCCGTCGTTTGCTCCTCGGCGGGCGCAGGCACGGTTCTTCGGCAATTGGCTAGCAGTGAGACCAGCGACAAGATCATTAATACCTTCAGCAATGTCGGCGTTTGACGCAAGTACATGGCGTAATCCTTTCGAGTCAAGGCATTGCGATTGTCAAATGTTGTCCCGGAGTCACATGGTGCCCGCGCACCCAACCCGCATTGACCTCCAATACATGGGCCACGGGACAAGCAATACCGCGAGGTTCTTCATTGAGAACCGGTACCTGCTCCAATATGCCGGAAATCGTCCCATCCTTGGCGATGAAAAGCATATCTAGCGGCACACAGGTGTTATGCATCCAAAAGGTCCGCGGAGCCTCGCTGTCCCACGAAAATAGCATTCCTTCTTCCGAACCAAGCCTGGTGCGGTACATCAGACCTCGCTGTCGGGTCTCATCCGAGCGCGCCAGTTCGACTTGGAGGGTTGGTCGCGATGGCGCCTCATCGAAAGTGATCTGCCCACGAACTAACGTGACTGGCGGTTCGGGTGCAGCTGGGCACGTGGCCGCGGGGGACGCTTGAGGCAAAGGCTGATCCGACATTGGGACAACACACGCCGCTCTGTTCGCCTCCCGGGGTGAATTCGGCGCGATCTGGGCGCCATTTGCGCTTTCGCTAGCCGTCGCGAGAACATTTGGTTCCACGGAGGATTGCCGGTCGGGCTGGCGACAGGCCAGCGCTAACAGCCCCATGAAAACGTGAACATGTGAAAGTTGCATGGGTTTTTGCTCTTACCATAATTGCCGGGGTGGGCGCTATCCGCCGAGTTTGGTATGGTTCGGTCATGCGCGTCAAAAGGCTTGCTTGTCTCGGGTTATTGCTCCTGGGCTGCGGTGGAACCACCGACAACTCAATTGCACTGGCGGGCGGGGGCCTAACTTCTATCGTGGGTCAGGGCGGCAGCAGCAGCTTAGGGCCCAACGCAGGCTCGGGAGGGTTTCACATCGGCGGCCAGAGCTATTCGACCTATACAGCCATTGGATGTCCTGATGCGGCTTCACCTGCGGTCTATGCCCAATGCGACCTGTTCTCGTCAGTTTCGGGATGCCCGGCTGGGCAGGCTTGCTATCCAACGACGCGCGCAACGGCTGACCCTTGTCAACCAGAGCAATACTACTACATGTGTTCTCGCGCGGGGAATGGCGCTCAAGGGGATGACTGCACCTCATCCAACGACTGCGCCCAAGGCTTTGTCTGTGTTGTGACCAACGCGGGAACGATGTGTCAACAGATGTGCGCTTTGTCCGGCACCACGAGCTGCTCACCTGGCATGCGCTGCTATCCAATTGACGTGGTTGGAGTTGGTACATGCTACTAGTACGCAGCTCAGCGGCGCCGTTCGCCCTTGGACTAAGCTCGCTGTTGTTGATTCAATGCGGCGGACGATCGGCAATACCTCAAGGCGACGGAACTGGACCCTTGATTGCCTGCAATCAAGACAGCGATTGTTTTAACGGAAACCTCTGCATCACGAAAGCCTGCATCGAGGGTTATTGCAGCACCGTTGCGACCAAGACTTGTGATGATGGAAACCCCTGCACATCCGACTCGTGCGATCCCTCTACCGGCACTTGCGTCTTTACGCTGAGAGTCCACGACAACGACGGTGATGGTTACTATGGGCCGTTGCCTGGCACGGTCGCTGGAGCGCCCGGCTCTTGCGGTAATGACTGCAATGACTCCAATCCAAACGTACATCCCGGTGCCCCCGAAATTTGCAACGGTCTAGATGATAATTGCGACGGCATCATCGACAACGACATCAACGTATTTAGTCCCGCGATTTCACGAGTTCTAGTGGCCGATGCTACGTTCACAGACGTTGAACCGAGCGGGATCGCATATGATGGCAGCAATTATGGGCTCGCCTTTTTAGGCAAGAGAAGTGGACCCGATTATCAGGGATATTTTACGGCCTTGGATAATTCTGGGAACCGCGTCGTGCCCATTACAAACCTGTCGCAGACTTCCAATGAAAGCTTTGGCGGTCCATTAATTTGGACCGGATCTGCGTTCGCGAGCGCCTGGCAGGTTCGCGTTGATAACGGCTATGACATCTATTTTAATCAGCTCGATGTCAATGGCAAAAAGCTCGGGCCCGATGTGCGCCTCACGAATAGCAACGGATTTGCTGTTTCACCCTCTGTGCTGTGGGATGGAATCAACTATTGGATTGCGTGGTCAGACAGCAACGGGGGTGACACGTTTCACATCTATGGCCAAAAAGTCGCGCAAAATGGGCAACTCGTGGGCATTAGCCACACATTATCCGATCTGACACAAGACGCATATTCACCTATTTTGCTGCAGAGCCCCAGTTCCAAATTGCTAGTCTACTATTCGAGAACCACTAGGGGTCTTTTCTCACAACCGCTAGGAAGTGACATGACTTCGAGCGGTGGTTCAATTGCAATATCCGGTAGCCTGGGCGCCAGCAGCGCCACTGCTGATTGGGTCAGCGATCGCTACGTAATCGCGTGGAGCACGGAGGTTAGTCAGCCCGGCAATGCCATTTGGGCAGCATCGATCGATGCGAGCGGTAACCCGGTTCAATCAGCGCAAATTATCACCACTGGCGCGAACTTTGCGAAAAGTCCGAACCTGCTTTCTTTAGGCGACCGTTTTGCCCTCGCCTGGTCCGATGATCGGATAACGTACAATCACTATGGAGTGCGCTTTGCCGTATACAGTCCCAACTTATCAGTGCTAGCCGACGTGCAAACATTGGCTGAAACAGCCTATGATTGCATCGATCCTGGGTTGGCCAGCGGCGGCTTGGGCTTGGCACTGGTCTATTACGAGCTATCTGACGGAGCCTTAGGAGAAACGTATCTTCTCCCCCTAGCATGCGGCACTGGTTTTTGATGTCGCCGCGGCACTGAGACAGTCGGGTTAGGGTACTTATGGCGTGAGACTTGATGCAAATGAGTCAACTTTTCGGGTCACCATTGTTTGGGCCGGGCCCAAACAACCAACATAATAAAAACGTCGGAACGGACGAGCGGGTCACCAACGAAACCAGGCGCACGGCGTGCCGGCATTTCAAATCGAAATAGCAAACATGGCGTCCCGGCCGGGAGGAGTCCCATTAGATTTATGTGTCCAGCAATCGCATCTGACGATGCCGGGGATGGGGAATGAATTCGATCGGGTAGTCGCCGCTCCAACAAGCATCACAGAATGAATCCCTGCCCAAAGACTTGGGTTCGGTTAGCGTCGGCAGGTGGCGCTGGGGACTTCCGTTGTTCCCGTGGCCCGATTTTAACCACAGCATCAATCATGCCTTTCAGAGACAAGTAAGCCAGCGAATCGCTGGTAATATATTGGTTTATCTCGTTGAGATTATGGCTCGACGCAATGAGCTCCGACCGGGTTGGGGTGTCGATACCGTAATAGCAAGGCCATTGATTGGGGGGACTCGAGATTCGCATGTGGATTTCCCGAGCCCCCGCGGCTCGCAGCATCTTTACGATCTTTCGGCTGGTCGTGCCTCGCACGATGCTATCGTCAACCACAACTACTCGCTTACCTGTCAGGACTGCGGCCACCGGTGCCAACTTCAGTTTCACCCCGAAGTGGCGAATGCTTTGTTGCGGTTCAATGAATGTGCGGCCCACGTAGTGACTGCGAACCATCCCAACCTCGAATGGAAGCTTCGCTCGCTCCGCATAGCCAATTGTGGCAGGTACTCCCGAATCAGGCACAGCTATGACGACGTCTGCGTCAACGGGGTGCTCATCCGCCAGACTACGTCCGAGATTCTTGCGGGCTTCATAGACGCTTACCCCGTCAATGACGCTGTCCGGACGGGCAAAGTACACAAATTCGAAGATGCAATGCCGCGGGCGGGCAGAAGCAAAGGGATGTGAAGTTCGCAAACCACGCCGGTCAACAATGACCATTTCGCCCGGCTCAACATCCCGAACGAATTTTGCATCAATGAGTTCGAAGCAACTCGCCTCACTCGCAATAACATAGCATGAAGGATCGGCTAACATCACACCCAAGCATAAGGGACGAATGCCCAGGGGATCGCGGACGGCAATCAGGGCCTGCTCCGTCAGGCACACCAGGGAATAGGCGCCCTGAACTAATGTTAGTGCGTCTGCCACGCGATCTTCTACGGCGCGCTGGGTACTAATCGCCACCAGATGAACGATGACTTCCGTATCGCTCATGCTCTGAAAGATACTGCCGCGCTCCTCCAATTTTTCACGCAGGGCCTCGGCGTTGGTCAGATTGCCGTTATGCGCAATGGCAATCGATCCACGCGCATAGTCCACGGCCAGTGGTTGGGCATTTTTGAGCAATGAACCGCCCGCGGTCGAATACCTCACATGGCCAATTGCCATGTTTCCTTTGAGCTTGTCGATCTGATCGGGCGGGAAAACATCAATGACATGCCCCATGCCGCGATGCATGTAGAGCTGCTCGCCATCGCTCGTGACGATGCCTGCACTTTCCTGGCCCCGATGCTGCAGCGCGTGAAGCCCAAGATAGGTCAGATTGGCAGCCTCACCGTGACCAAAGATCCCAAAAACACCGCACATAATTGCCTGCTTGGAACGAACGGCTAAAAGCTATCGGATCCTCGAGTGCAATCGAGGGCCGGAGTCAGCGTGATTCGATGTCCGGCGGACGCAATGATGACGCCTGTGCCTAATGTGCGCCCGCGGTTACTTTGGCCGATTGTACATAACCTAATGTTGGCCAGCTAGCCAAGTCTGCGTATTCACCAATGATTCATGCAGTTGCATCCCCAACTAGTTCTCGGCGAAAAAATGCGTTTCTCCCGGAGTTTTGCGGTGTTCTTGCCACCCGACCCTGCGCACGGCATTTGCTGAACGTAAATCAGGACTTAGGAGTTTTAGCCGGAAACTAACTAATTTTCCGACCGAAGATCCTATTGTCCAAGTGCCGTAAAAACAAAAAAACAAAATGGCCCGGCTCGTTTCCCAAACGGAAACGAGCCAAGCTGGATTGCCTGCAGATCCAACGGTACCGACTGGGAGGATTGCCGTTAGAAATTATGGACGAAAGTGAAACGACCGACCGCCGCGTTGCCGCCTCGCGCATCGCGACCATATTTGTTGGTTTCGTATCCGACAAACAGACCCAGCGTGTTGCCGGTTCCATACGCGAGGTTGACATGACCACCAAACGGCATTGAGGTCAAGCCTTTGTGATTCGAGATCTTGCTTTGAAGATTCGTCCAGAGCTCAATTTGCGGCCCGATGGCAACTGTTCCAGACAACTTGTAGAGAATCCAATCGCGAGTATGGAAATAATTGTCGGTGGGTTGATCTTTGAAGGGTGAATAAAGCAGCGTCCAGATCCACGATTCAATGTAGATTGAATCCGTATTGAGGATGGTGTAAAGCTGAGGAGCGTTGAACGCAGTTACGTGCTTGGCTGCCCAATCGTAACCAATACCTGCCATAGGCGTAAGCGACAGTGGTCCAAATGTGAATGCAGGTCCAATGTCGAACTCGCCGTACCAGCTGAACCCCGGCATATAGGCTCCTGCTGAATTCTTGTAACCGCCAGGCGCGACTTCAGCAATGTAGATATCCGTGGCGAGTCCAACGCCTCCGCCTAGGGAATGCGTTGCGCCAGCCCATAGCTGAATACCAAATTGGTAGTCGTCATCGATTCGAAAATAGCTAGCGGGTGGCGCTTCAGCCGGCGGTGTCGCGGGTGCGGCAGGCGCGGCTGCGCCCGCGGGGGCAGGAGTTGTCGGCGTTGCCGCAGGCGGAGCTGCCGACGCCTCGGGTGTCATCGGTGGTGTGGCAGCAGTGGCCGGGACCGCTGCACCGGGCGCCGTCGTCGGTGGGGCAGCCGTGGCTGGCGCTGTGGTTGCGGCACTCTGCGCCTGAGCCAGGCCGGATACTCCCACCAGCAGGCCAAGTGCTACCGAACTGTTGATCAATAGGGCATGGTTACGCATTACTTATCTCCGGGTTGCTCTTGTTTGGTCACGTTTCTAGCGAGCACGCGAACCGAATTTCGATCCGCCTTCTGCACGCAACCTGACTCCCACTACGTTGCGAAAAGATTTCGCAATAGTTTCGCTTCCGACCCGCGAAACGGAATTGCATCCAGGGCCGCATAACTCGGTTGTCAATGCCCAAAACTAGCCCTGCTCGAAGGAGAGCTAAGCTCGCCGCCCGGGTGGCACCGCGGCCGCGGGCCCTGGAGCCCCCACGCGACCTTCGATCATTCCACGTAATTCGTCTTGATCGCTGCTGTGCCCCATGGCTTCTTCAAGTGAGATCAACCGCCTAGTAAACAGCGAGTGGAGCGATTGATTCATAGTCTGCATGCCGTGTTTGAGTTGTCCAATTTGCATCTGAGAATAGATTTGGTGGACCTTGTCTTCGCGAATCAGATTTCGGATGGCCGGGTTGGGCACCAGCACTTCCAAACACAGGACGCGACCCGGGGCGCCCGCCCGAGGCATAAGAAGTTGACTCAGAACACCCTCCAATACAAAAGAAAGTTGCGCCCGGACTTGCGGCTGCTGGTGCGGCGGAAATACATCGATAATGCGATTGATGCTCTGGACAGCGGAATTGGTATGCAGTGTTGCAAATACCAAGTGGCCCGTTTCTGCAATGGTTAATGCGGCCTCGATGGTCTCAAGATCCCGCATCTCTCCCACGAGCACCACGTCTGGATCTTGCCGCAAGACGTATTTCAACGCTTGCTTGAAATGTGCCCGTATCCGTTCCCACCTCACGCTGATTTACAATGCTCCGTTTGTGCGGATGAAGGTACTCGATTGGGTCTTCAATCGTCATAATGTGCTGACGCGTTTCAGAATTGATCTTGTCGATAATCGACGCCAAGGTGGTACTTTTCCCGGAGCCAGTGGGGCCGGTGACCAAGATCAATCCGCGAGGTTTCGCGGCAAGATCGGCAACCACCTGCGGCAAACCCAATTCCTCGAAGGTTAGAATCTTGAACGGAATCGTGCGCAGGGCGCCGGAAACGGCACCGCGCTGAAGGAAGAAATTCGCCCTGAACCGCGACAGGTTTTTTACCCCAAATGACAAGTCCAGTTCCTTGTTTTTTTCGAATTGGATCTTCTGTTCCTCAGTTAGAACTGAGTAGCATAATTGCTTGGTGTCAATCGCGGTTAGCGGGGGCAATTTGAGCGGTACGACTTCGCCATCAATCCGCAACAGAGGCGGTGAACCGGTCGTTATGTGCATATCACTCGCGCCCTTATCAATCATGGCGCGCAGCAATTGGTGTAGATTGACCTTGAGACCTTCAACTGAGCTGTCTGCCATAGGAGTGCTACCCAAGCAAAATTGAACTCAGTCGGACATTGTGACACGCAACACTTCTTCGGGCGTAGTAACCCCTTCAACGATTTTTCGGATCCCGCTCATGCGCAGTGTATTCATGCCAAGTCTGGCCGCAGCCACCTTTAATTCTGCAGAAGAGGCGCCCTGAAGTACCATCTCCTTCAATTCGTCGACGAAACGCATCACTTCGTACAACGCGATTCTCCCTTTGTATCCAGTACCGTTACAGTTTCCACAACCTACACCCTTGTAAATGACCAAGTCTTTCATTGCTTCCTCAGAAAACCCCATATCTCTGAGTGACTGTGGCTCAACTTCCAGCGGTTTCTTGCAATCTTGGCAAACTTTCCGGGCAAGGCGTTGAGCGAGCACGAGGTTTACGCTGGCGGTAATCAGGAACGGCTCAACTCCCATGTTAAGCAAGCGCGAAATGGTGGCGGGAGCGTCATTGGTGTGGAGGGTGGACAGTACTAAGTGCCCCGTCAGCGCCGCTTTTACTGCAATCTCTGCAGTTTCAAAGTCTCGAACCTCGCCGACCATTATGATGTCAGGGTCCTGGCGCAGAAAGGACCGAAGCGACATCGCGAAGTTCAGCCCGATTTCGTCATGCATTTGTACTTGATTGATACCCGGTAGGTTGTACTCAACCGGATCTTCAGCGGTGCTGATGTTGACGTCAACCTGGTTCAGTTCGCTCAGTGCCGAATAGAGCGTCGTAGTCTTGCCGGATCCAGTGGGCCCAGTTACTAGTACCATGCCCCATGGCTGGCCGATGGCCCATTTGAAATCTGCCAGGGGCTTGTTTTCGAATCCAAGCTTGGTCATATCCAGTTGAAGATTGCTCTTATCCAGCAACCGGAGCACGACCTTTTCACCCCACATGGTCGGCAACACTGACACGCGAAAATCCATTTCGCGACCCTTGCCAAGCTTCAATTTGATGCGCCCGTCCTGCGGCAGCCTCCGCTCGGCGATATCGAGCTTACTCATGATCTTTAGGCGGCTGACCAACGCGGCTTTTAGCTTAAGTGGTGGTGTCATTTCTTCATTCAACACCCCATCAACGCGATATCGAACCCGAAGTTTACGCTCGTATGGCTCAATATGAACGTCACTGGCGCGCTTGCGAATCGCATTCAAGAGGAGCATATTAACCAGGCGCACGACTGGGGCGTCGGCACTTGCTCGCTCGAGCTCGAGGGCATTGAGCTCCTCGTCACTGGCAGAGAAATCAATATCTTCATCGTCGATATTGAATTCGGCCATCACCTCGTCGTAAGAGGGGCCAACGTTATAGTAACGTTCAATCGCACCATGGATGGCCGTTTCGCTAGCGACCACGGGTTCCACATTGTAGCCGGTCAGAAACTTGATATCGTCGATGGCATGCAAATTCGTGGGATCGGCCATTGCGACAATCAGCGACGAACCCGACCGAGAAACTGGAAGTATCTTGTGTTTCTCGCAAACTTCGCGACTGACCAAGCGAATGACTTCCGCGTCCACGTCAAATTCGTCGAGGTCGATGGCGGGGAGTCGATACTGAGTGCTAAGAAAGCTAGTAATCTCCTCGTCTGAAATGTAGCCAAGCTTGGCTAGCGTATATCCCAGATTATGGCCGGAGGTTCTTTGTTCATCCTGAGCCTGCCGCAACTGTTGCAGACTGATAAGCTTCTCGCGTACAAGCAACTCTCCGAGGCGATTGGTTACCGACATCATTCACCTGAGGACACTGCGGTTCAAGGTACCGATGAGCTTAGAACTTATACCGCTTAGCCGCGAAGTGGGAGAGCGGGGAGTGTTTTTTTGTGCCTGGGTCGGGTCCCGTTGGCATCTCGCCTGATCCAAGGCCAGCGGGGCCGGACATAAAAGTCGCGGGATTACGACTATCGTGTGCCGCTAACAATGGGCCGAGACTGAGCAATCGTTCGGAGGTGGTCAATCAGCCCCAACAGCGCCAATTGGTAGGATGTGGCGCCAAAGCCTGCGACCGTTCCAAGACATGCGGGAGCAACTAGGGATTTTCGGCGAAAATCCTCGCGTGCGTAAGGATTCGAAAGATGAACTTCAATCGTTGGAATGAGTGCTGAACGTACAGCATCGTACAAGGCGTAGGAGGTATGCGTCAAGGCACCTGGATTGATGAGTATCCCGTCCGCAGCTCCGTCTGCTGCTTGACCAATCCAATCCAGAAGATCGCCCTCGTGATTGCTCTGCCGGCAATCAACAGTTCCACCTTGCTCTTGCGCTACAGTCTCTAGGCGACGATGAATGTCATCAAGCGTGGCCGTGCCGTAGATGCTCGGCTCACGTCGGCCTAATCTGTCCAAATTAGGACCGCTTAGCACCATGACGCGCAACATCGGCAGCACCACGTCAACCGCAGACGCGCGGCGATGCAACGTCGGCTTGACGACACCCCGACCCGCGTGCCTGCGAGGCGTTGGCTGCGGCGTGCGACGTCGTGACGAAGCCAACGATTCAGGCCTCCAATTCGGACTTTAGTTGAGGCGCAGCGACGCGCAACAGAAAGCGCCCTTTACCGAAGTTGCCGTCAGGCTCAAGGGCTAACGCTAGGAAGTACGTATCGTTTACGACGCGAATGATGGTCACCATTCGATCGCTCTTGAACGCGACTTCCTGCGTTTCGCCAGCTTCAAGCATTTCGGATGCTCTCTGAATGGCCTTCACTACCACGCTCACTTCCGCACCTACCGTCTCGATATCGAAGGCCGCCTCAGGGCGACTGTATGTTTCGAGCGGAATTCCCTCGAAGTCCATGATCAGGCCAGCAAGCCCGCCTTGAGTTCCCTCGACGATGTTTACAAGCGCCTCCTTGAACATGACTTCCAGCCTAGCCGGTTTCTGACTCGCCGTGAATTTCTCGTAGATACAAGGGTGCGTTACGGCCACAAGGCCGATCACGTCTGCGCCATTGGGACTGAAAGGCCAAGGGGCCGTTCCGCGTTGGCCCAATAGAAAACGTGGATTCGCCGCAGTCGTCCACGGAAATCCGAACCCGCGGAAACGGATAGGCTGCCGGGGCGGTCGCGCAGCCTCGAACTCCCCGAGCCGCTAGCAAGAGTGCTACCGTCGAGGGCATGCGATTCGGACCGCAATTAGGCTGGGCTCCTTTCGGCCTTGCAATGGCACTAGGTTCATCAACAGCTTTGGCAAAAGAGTCCACTGATGAGGCTACGTCTGAATCAACCGCGGAAGAAGAATCGGATCATTCGGACGCTACCAAAAACCAGCCAGACACCAACGAAAGTAGTTCCACCGCGTCTTCGGAGGCGAAGGGAAAAAAGCCTGGTGAGCAAGACCGCAGCTTCCCGCACGCCGGGCAATTCTCGTTGCGAGTAGCTTTCGTGGGCGCTTATCGAATTGTATCTCGCTACGACTCGTCCCCGTATTGCGAAAACCCAGTTCCCGCCAACCCGGCCGATCGAAAGACGCTCTGCGGCTTTGGGGCACCCCCGGCCATTGATTTGGCCGTCGGATTCGCGCCGCTCAATGGCATCGAGCCCTTTGCTTGGGCTCGCTTCGGTCTGACGGGCGAGAGCGCTACTAACACGCAGCCGCTGGTTGCATTGGGAGTTGGCGCGCGCCTTTATACTTTGAATGATTCTGCGTTCAAATTCTTCATTCAACCTGCCGTAGGTTGGGAACTCGAAAAGGGCGCGGGCAACCCGAGCTGGCTCGGTACCGTGTACAAGCAAGATTTCCTGATGCAATTGCTGGCTGGTCCCCAATACGATTTCTCGCCAGGCATTGGTGCCTACGGTGCCGTGGGCATTACCGCCGGCATCTTGCGCGCCATCCAGACTTGGATGGAGTTTGATATTGGAGTTCAAGCCCGTTTTCCGTAAATGCGCCCCTCGGCAAGTGGCGCAATTTCATTGAAATGACGGTGCCTCCTGGACTTAGCGCATCTGTCGGCGCCGATGCACCAGCTGCTCCAGTATGGCTCCGACTCGCTTAGCGATGTGATCAATCAATCGTGTCGCCGCAAAAGTATTGTCGATAAGTCCGGCGACAATCAGCGCCGCTGGTCGCTCGCCAACTACAATGGGAACAATGTATATTTCATTATCAGGTTCCATGGCCAAAACCTCTACCAGTGAATCGGCCCTCGATCCCCGCGCCAAGGGACCCAGGTAATAACCAGCCTGACAAGCAGTCTGCAGAACACTGGGTTCGGCTGCCGACAAACAGAACTTCCGCTCCAAATTCGGCGGGAAGATGTACTCAAGCTCAAATTGTCCGGAGCGAGCAACGAATACTGCAGCTCGCTCTGCAACCTCCGAAACCGCAAGTCCAAATCCAAGTAGCACTTCTCGGGGCGACTGCTTGTCCTGCAACTCAGCCAGGATCTCACTGGTTCTTTCTTGTGGCGTGCTAGCACGTGGACTCGGGGGTTCCTGTTGCGACGATGACTGCTGGGTGCTCGTTTCACTGGGCAAGGGGTCGTCGACAGCGGCCACCTCTGGTAAATCAAGGATGTCGCCACCACGATGTGCAATGGGCCGCACCAGGGGAATTGGCGGTTCGCTCGGTGACTCGGCTGCTAGAACCGGCGGTAAACTCAAGCCACGACGCGGTGTGGGTCGCCTTTCCTCGGAAGATATATCGCCAATAGACCAGCGTGCGGAAGGTCGTCGCAGCGGCATAATTGCCGCAGTGCCGAACGCCGGCGTGTGTTCGTCATCCACGTCGAGCAGAGGCATGCCAGAGTGTTTTGAATGGCCGCTCTTCGGTCACAATTGCGGCCTCTAAGATTACGCCAAGAGGTGCACGAAAGACGTCAACTGGCCCACCTAGATGAAATGAAATCTCGGCTGCAGTGTGCCGGTCCGAAAGATCTGCAACCGCGATTGCCCATCGGGAACTGGTCGGTTCAACTTGAAGCGGCACCGCCAATAGTCGCTTGCAAAGTCCGACTGGCAACCGAAGGATTTGTAGAAAGTCGATGGCTAGGGGTACCGTCAACACTGGGGCCTTTGTCACGCGCTAGTTCCCCGTCGAGAGTCGCAACGATTCCCGCGTGCCGCTGCGCCAGGGCGTACAACAAATGGATGCCCGTTGTGGTTGAATCAATCAGGGCCTCGGCCAAAGTGTCTCGCGACACGACCCCGGCCTGCGACAATCGGCGAACCAGCTCAGCGACCACTACCCCGATGCTTGCGCGACCCAGGGGCGTTAGGCAAGCGCCTCAACGACTCAATGGCCAAACTGAAAGACAATCTCCGTTTGCCGCACCAGTCCTAACTCCTCGCGAGCAAGACGCTCAACCGCCGCCGGGTCGGACTTGGCGTGTGCAGCTTCGGCCCGCAACTGCTCGATTTGCCGGGTCACTTGGGCGACCTCCCGGTCAACTCGGTCTCGCTCGGCCTGCAGGTGATGGAGCCGCGAAAGCCCACTGGGCGACAAAACCAGGACAGGCACGGCTACCACTGACATCGCCAGCAGCGCCGCGGGCAAAGCCCGCTCGGGAATCAGCCAGTCTTTGAACAATGCCGTAACTTTGCCACGGGTCGTAGGGCCAGGGGAAGAAAATAGCAACGGAAATAGAACAGGCGGGGTAAAAGACAACAATTTGGCGTGCCCTCGGACAAGCCGGTCGGGTTATGTTTGCCGCGCTCGGGAGCCCCGTAGCTGCATTCGGATTGTCTTTAGCAGAGGGGATCCGGATGCGGTCTTCTTGCGACAAGGACGCTCATGCAGATCGATACGCTTCACGCTGAATTAGAACGCCTCTTCGACCTCGATACGCTGCTCGAGTTAGCTCAAGGCACAATGGGATTCGATCCGGGCCGAATCGGTGGTACCGCCGCCTGCGGGTCATTTGCCCACTCACTGATAAGTTTTTGCATCGATCAAGACGCCGTTGAGGCCTTGTGCGACGCCGTAACGCTCAGGCCAAGCCTTCCGCCAACTGCCGGATGACCTGCCCCGTGCCGCCGGCGCGCGCGGGATGATACAAAGGGGTGACAAACGCGAACCGCATTTGAAAGGCGTGCTCCATAAGAGAAACGCCGCCGCAGGAGCGGGAGACGCACTGCTCGGCTCAGCATCGCTGCAAAGCAATTATAGCTTAACGGCCCGAAGAAAATGTTCTTACCGTAATGCCGGCGGCGATGGCGTCACTCTTCTTGCATCGGAACGAGCTTTCTCCTCTACCGGCGCGCGGACCAGCACCGTCACCGGCGGAAAGCGACCCACAAGCACATAAGCACCAATCCAGCTTCAGACTCGAAATGGGCTGGCGCTGCGTACTGACGCAGATGACGGCATCGGGGTGGCGGCGATTCCGCCTCCCAGCCGCGCGGACACGTCGGTCACTTCCACGTGCTCGAGGGCACGTGCCGACTCCGGCACCCCAAGCAACACCCAAAAGGGGTACTCCCAGTCGTTGCTCGTCACGAACAGGCCGATGTTCCGAAACCCCGTTCCTCCACGAAATGGACGGCCCGTAAGCATTGCTGGGCCGGGACTCGTTGACGAAGTACAGTTCGGTTCGCCTCACCGTGAACATGTTCCATTCGCGGCCCACCAGCGGCCGCGAAGCGTTCCGGACGCCGGCGAAAGCCAAAGCGACCAGCACCGCCGCGACCGATAGGACAAGCCCCCTCCGCTTCCATTTCGATAAGGCCGGCGCCACAAAGGCTGAGGCAGCACGAAGTACCGGCAAGTGCAGGCGCGAGTTCCAGGGTTGCCATTTCAGGTAAAGGCAGAAGAACAGGAATCCTCCTGACCACGCACAGCGCATAAGCCGCCCAAACGGCATCACCCGAAAGCGCGGCAGGAAGAGAATGATGCCCAAGGCAACCGCGATCAAGAGCGCATGGGCGGGATTGCCCGCCGTGTCCTCGTGCGTGGAATATCCCACATCCTGGCGAAATTCGGCCCCCGGCCAAGTTGCCCGCGGATCGTTGAGATCCATGCCCATCATCCTGTGCAAACCCGCAAATCGCGGCGAAGCAGGCCCGGTTGACGCCGTCGCTCATCGTCCGATCAAAGTGAATGCCCGCATTCCTCAGCACGTTCGAGGCCAGCGCTTCGGCCCGAATGCGGCATTGCTGTACTTCCGCTCCCCGACATAATCCTCGCCCGGCCTCGAGGATCGGCGAGCCGGTGAGCCGGTAGTTCCGCGCGTAGTGCGGGAGATAACCCCCAGCGCCACAAAGGCCATCACGAAGAGGCTTCCACGGCCCGCCACCCTCGCTTCCGCAGCCGCGCGACTACCAGCCAAACCAAAAAGGGAAAACCGTACAGGTACGCCGTGGCCTTCGTCAGGACGGCCAGTCCCAG
>CAWIGY010000099.1:0-97913 GCA_963835565.1 uncultured delta proteobacterium | reverse complement strand
AGGCGCCATTGTTGTCTGTGCAGTCCAGTTCCATTTGTAGTGTTCCGGCATCGTCCATCTCGATTGAGAAATGTACAATGCCGCGGTCAACCGTAAAGAGTTTCATCGGCTGCGCAGAGCTGCTTTCACCTTGGGAGTGCAATAGACATCGCGCATTGGGAAGCGTGTGCACGCCTAAATTCGTTTCGATTCCCACGGGGATCGTTCGGCAGAGCACAGTACTTGTTGACTGTGCTAAAGCTGGAGTCACGAACAGCATTATTGCAGACGGCAGAATTGTTAACGATGACTTGAACATATTTCACTCCCTTCAGGATTCGCACAACTGCGGGCCACACTCCCGCGATTTGCGGCCAGCCTAACAGCATGAGAACTTGACCGATATCCAGAATCGTCTTCTGTCACCGATTAGATTTGCCCTTTGGGTTACCCACGGGAAATCCCACGTCTGGAAACCCATGCTAAGTTGGGACTTCAATCGGGAAAGCCCCAGCATCGCTCAGGCTAACGTCAATCAGCGTACCTTTTGAGCCGCAACAACGTCAAAAACAGGAATACTGCGTTCGCTAGCAATGCAGCTGCAAATGCAGCGCCCACGTTCCAACCTACTAACGTCAAGGTTAAGACCACGCAAAACACCGCAAACGCTGACATCGAAGCGATCAGACCCTGCAACGCGCGCACCGCCCCCGCAAACCCTTGGTCGCGATGCGCGAATACCGCGACAACCGAGGTTACGATTGGAAATGGCGTCAATAGCCCACTGATGTGCGAACCTAAGCCGCTGGCAGCGGTCGTCAGACTTATCACCAGCATCGCAGTCGTTATCATCCTGGCCGGAATGTCCCAGGCACGACCCGTTCTCGGAAGCAAGGGTGAACTTGGCTTCGGCAATAGTAACAAAGCAAATCGAATTGCCAACCAAGCCGCGATGGCATTTATCCACCAACCGCTGGGGACCTTCTGCAACAGGTAAGTGGAGCCACCAAAGCAGATCCAACCGGAAACAAGGCTTGTCAACCACGAATAGTGCTTAGCCACATGCGTATACATTAAGCAAAATGCGCTGAACGATACCACACCAAGCAGGCTAGACTCGGCCGCTTTTGCAGCAAATTCGGGCCCCTGCTCCAACGCAAAT
The DNA here is from genome assembly GCA_963835565.1 of uncultured delta proteobacterium. GTDB lineage: Bacteria > Myxococcota_A > Polyangia > Polyangiales > Polyangiaceae > FEN-1139. The sequence continues at coordinate 96,772 of CAWIGY010000099.1, read as the reverse complement.
AGGAGCATAATCGGCCCAGCCACTACAGGAAATCCAGCGATCCAGCCGGTGATTTTGGACCAAACCGGTACCCGGCAGAAGTTGCAAGGGCCACCAAGATCGGTGCCAACAACACTTTGATAAGCACTAATGAGAACAAGATCGGCGTTATCCTACCAGACCGAATCAAATCTCGTCGCGTTTGACACTGCGAATGTAATCTCTGATTGAACTCTGCTTCGGGTCCAGCGCCAGAGCACGCTCCAGCTCCGCGAGCGCGCTCTGCTTGAGCTTTGCCGCAATGTAGACCTGGGCCAGCGTCAGCCGACATCTTACGTTCTCCGGCGACAATGAGACAGCCCGCTTTGCCAATTCGCCAGCCCGCTTGAGATCGCCACCCGAATTGAGGAAGCAAAAAGCCGCACGCTCGAAGAAGCGCCAACAGGGGTGTCCGATTGCGGCGAGCTCATATGATCGGGCAGCTTCCCAGAGCCGGCCTTCAAATGCTTCATAGTTAGCTCGCTCCGCATATTGTTCCCAAAACTCCGATGCTGCACGACCCTGCATTTCCGTGAGCTTTTGCGTCAACTCAGCATCTTGTGGGGCAAGCGAGCAGGCAATCTTTAATGAATTGACTGCTGAGACCAAGTTATTTACCTCCGCAGCTTCCTCAGCCATCGATAGAGTAGTGGTCCAATTGACGCTGACGTGCCCGGGTCACTAGCTCTTGCCGTTTCAGTTCCTGCGCGGCAAAGTCCTGGGCCGATTCTGGGGGCGAGCTTGCTGCTGCATTTTTCGTTGGCGGCGCGGATGAGTGGCCCAGCTTACGAGCTAAGGCCCTGCGACGCGCCGCAAGATCTTCCGGGAAGATTGGATTCGGATGCGACGAACTCGAAGTGTCACTGCGCACGGTGAATTCGCCAGACTCCGAGCCCTCGACTGCACCGGGGTGTCGCGAACCACCCGGCTCCCGTATCTCGAGGATTGGTCCGATGCGAAACTCTCCCGACGAATTGGTAGGCGTGCGGGCTTGACGCTGGACTTCTTTTGCCAAACTTAGTGGTTCGAACTCGATGGCGCCAAGTTCAGCGAGTCGGTTTATGATTCGCGAAATTGCCTCCGACTCAAAGCCGGTTGCCGATGCAATGTCGTCTTCGGAGCTCAACCCGTTGACGCAGGAAAGGACAAATGCCTCCTCGGGCCCAATGGGCAACGCACGAACATCCACGCTTTTTACGACGCGGGGCGCTTTGCCACAACTGTTCGCTGGCACTGCCAAGTCTCCTTGAACCGTCGTCAACTGCCCACTCGAAGCTGGAGGCTCCCAACCTCAGCCAGGATGCGAAAAGCATAGCGCTTTACGCGCACATGTACACAAGAGAAAAGTAGGATGGGTTACGGCTTTGGCCCGACCCTGCGAGTGTTCTTTTGTTGAGTATTTTTCAAGGCTTCCGAGTATTTGCTCCGAAACCAATTAGCGATCTTCAGGCGAAATGTCATGGCGTTTGAGTCAAGTCTTCGTAATGCAGTTGTCTCGGCCGGGGGGATTTCTCAGGGTGGACCTATGTCCGCATACAAATCCCCACAAATCGGCTAGCTGCGTGACGGTGGGTTCGGGCAAATTTGCCTGTGCTTGCGAACTTTCGTGACTTCGCAAACCTGAATACGGCCTAAGGGACTCGTCACTTTGGAACTTGAACTTTCGACCGAAAGCGTGCGATACTTCGCTCAAAGAAAGATAGACTAAAATGACGGATCGGGAGCCGGAGTCGTCAAGGGTCTTGCTTAAGGACAGTCGAGAAGCGAGTGTCGAGCTTGCGACCGATGCGACGCAGCAGATTGTCAGCGGGACGGCGGATACATCGAATGATTTACTAGTCGGTCGCCTGCTCCGCGGCACTTACCGCATCCTAGCCACGCTTGACGAGGGCGGTATGGGCAGGTTGTATCGGGCCGAACATCAGCGGCTGCGCCGACCGGTAGCGGTAAAGGTGATGGCGCGATATCTTTCGGCCAATCCAGAAGCACTGACACGCTTTCGACGCGAAGCGGAAATTGTTAGTCAATTGGATCATCCGCACATCGTTCAAATTCTAGACTTCGATACTACAGATACCGGCGAACCATATATCGTCATGGAATTGCTGTCGGGCGAAACGCTATCCCGTCGTCTCGATCGGCATCGAATCTTGCCGCTGCGGGACACGGTAGATATCGTAGTACAAATTGCGAGCGGCCTCACGCTAGCGCATCGCACTGGAGTCGTTCATCGCGACTTAAAGCCGGATAACGTATTTCTGCTCGCGATGCAAGACGGCGGTATATTTGTCAAACTGTTGGATTTTGGCATCAGCAAAGGGAATCCCAACTCGACACGTGTGACCGGAAAGTACGATATTCTCGGAACACCTGACTACATGGCGCCTGAGCAGGCTTTGAGCACAGCTAAGGCCGATCATCGAGCGGACCAATGGTCGTTAGCTTGCATGACTTACGAGATGCTTACGGGACGCGTGCCGTTTTTTGGGGAATCCGCCGTTCAGATTCTAACCAAGGTTGTAAGTGAGAGTCCTCCACCTCTAACGCAATACGTTCCCGATCTTCCCAGTTCGATACAAGACGTTGTCCTGCGTGGCCTCACCAAAGATCCATTCCAGCGATATTCTACGATTGGTGATTTTGCCGATCGGTTGGCACGTGCCGCTCAGATACTTATTTCCCCCGAGTCAATCCGAGCAGAATGCAAGAATCAACAAGTTCCAAATTCCGCGCAACGCGCACCTACACTTGACGGCAAGGTTCGTCAACGCACGACGAAGCCGTTGCGGGCTGCCCCAATCGGTGATTCAATTCGTCCCGATTCGGCGACGCCCTATTCATCGGTTGCACCCAAGAAGCGATCGCTTAGCCGAAATCCACCACCGTCATTCGACTTGAGTCTTGACGTTGTGGCAAAGAAAATCAAGCCTGCCCCGGCGCGGCTGCGGACCCCTGCACGTCCCGGCGATAAAAATAGCGATTCGATACGCAATGTGTCACAGCGGGTTCGTAGGCCGCCACAAGACGATCAGCAACGGCAGGCAGCGTTGACGACCGCTGCGGATCGTGAGAAGGCAGTTGTCCTGCCCGACGTCAAGAACCGAACTGATTCGGACCCAGCTGCGCTGCCCGAAGCCAAGAACCGAACTGATTCGGACCCAGCTGCGCTGCCCGAAGCTAAGAACCGGGGTGATTCGAACGCAGCGCAGTTGATTCTGGGTGAACTCAAACGAGCGCTCGCTGCAGGTGACGAACGTCGCGCATTGCGTAGCGCACGCGCAGCATTGCGGTTGATGGGCGACGGGAATTCCTCGCAAGTTACGAATCTTATTTCTAATGCAACGGACGTAATTCTTCTAGCTTTGCTTCAGGCATTGGGTGGCAAGAGCAAAACCATTTCAATGCGGCAACGACCTTCAAGCAGTGACAACTCGATTGGGCCAACCCACATGTTTTTGGCCTCAAGAATCGACGGCCCTACAACCATAGAAGAACTGTTGGACGTTTCTCCTCTGTCAAATACGGAGACGCTGGGCATACTACTTGACTTTCGCGACGCTGGATTTCTGGTTGTAGATCCCACTGACCGCTGACCCACTTTGCGCGCCATTTCGCAAGAATCAAAGCCTTGGTACTGCGCTTTTATGTTTCATTGCTTTACCGTTGGCGACGTGACGTGGATACGCCATTGCTCCCGTTGTTGCCTGGGGTGTTGCACAATAAATGCTAATTCGGATTTAACGCTGAAACTCGGACTTCCGTCCGGACAAGTTCATTGAGACTCGGCAGTTCTTGCCGATAATCATGTCACTCGAGTTCTGCTAAGATAACCCGTTGTTTTGGCGGTCGCTGGGACCGCCGTCGAATTGTGAGGGTCACCATGCGCAATTGCTTGATAATGTCCGCATTTTTGGGCCTGTCGTTGATTCAATGTTCAAAAGCGGACGTACCGGGACCGAAATACCCTGACGCTAACTCGTTTTGCACGGGCATGGCACAGGCCGAATGCAGCGCCAAAGTCGTTACAAACTGCGATGTCGCCAGCACGGACATCTGCACCAGTAAGCTTGTGCCCATATGTGAAAGTCACGTATGTGACCCCCGCGCTACAAAAGGGATACACGTACAATAGTGGGCAAGCAGAGAATTGCGTCAATCAGGTGAGTAGCGCCTATAGCGACGCCCAAATTACGAGCGCTGAGTATCAAGCGATTGCCGAGGCTTGTGACCTGGTTTTTAGTGGGGCTGGCGTGAAGGGCTCGTCTTGCGCTGTGAATTCGGACTGTAACCAGAGTGAAGGTCTCAGTTGCGTAATTCATCCTGCCGCGAGCGCGCCCGACGCAGGCGCGGGCAGCTGCCAAGTGCCGGTAAACGTTTCGGCAGGTAATTCGTGCAGCGCGCCCGGTGCCCAATGCGCGGAGGGGTACTATTGTGGCACGGCTCAATTATACTGCGTTGTCGACGGCCAAGCTGGAGCCACGTGCAGTTCCTCGGCTCCTTGCGCTGCTGACTTCAAGTGTTCGGTTGTGAACGCTAACCAGCAATGCACCGCCAAGCTCCTCGACGGCACGGCTTGCACCGCCGACAGTGATTGCGCGAACGGCATGTGTCTCACTGGTACTAATGGTAACGTGTGCGGCAGCATTGAAATCTTCGCACTCAACGAGCCTTTCTGCTTGTCGTTGCATTAAGTCGTCAGACTACTTAATTTCCAACGGCTCGCTGTCAAACCGCGAGACAATTACGTTCAATTCCTGGCCTACTGCGGCGCTTAGACGCTCTGCAAAGTGAGGGAGGTAACCGCGCTCAGTGTTGGTGTGGTCGGCGAGAATTACGGATGTTCCCGCGGAGACGCGGGCCAAGATGTCGTGGTGGCGCATCTCGCCGGTTAGGAGCAAATCTACCGAGCTACATGGTTCAAATACGCTGCCCCCAGCGCCAGCGCAGACAGCGGCATTGCGAATCAGCTCGCCATTTACGTGTTGTGCCGCGGCCGCCACTCGCAGCAAAGTCAACCCCAAGTGCTGCTTTACCATTGAAACGAGCGCGTCGAGCGTTCTTGGTTGCTCCAGTTGCACGAAGCGACCGAGACCGGTGCCGACCGGCGCCGTAGCTACGGCCACTATTGGTGTAGTGACGCCGGTGCCCAGCGCCTGCGCCAACCAATCATTCATTCCTCCGACGGCGGCATCGAGAGCCGTATGCGGGCTATAGATGGCGATTTGTGATCGAATGGCTTCGATGACAATTCGTTCGCCAGCGGTGCCTTGGGTGAGTCGCTTGAGCCCGGCGAAAATGATCGGATGATACGCGACAACCAGGTTCGCATTGGCCGTCTGCGCTTCTGCGAGAACCTCCGCAGTCAAGTCAATCGTGACGAGAATGCCGGTCACTTCCTCAATCGATGGTTCCACCAAGACCCCGACATTGTCCCAGGATTCGGCCCATTGAAGGGGCGCAAGGTCTTGCAGGATTGTAATTACGTCTGACAGGCGGCGACTCATCTTGCGTCGAGTGTACATCGTTGTTTGCGTTTCCGTGCCGCAATGCCCCAAAAATATTGCGTTCCACCTGGGCCCGTCCGATTCGACAGGCTGGGCAAACGAGGCATCAATGTCGGTTCTGGCTGCGAAGGGTCCTGTCGCCGAGACCGCTTGGCTCGTCAACTTGCGCGCATTTTTTAGCGGATTCGAGCCGCAAATTCACCGGGCGGCGGACGTCTGGCCCGGCTGAGGTATGCTCCGCCCGCTGTGACCGATCCCAAAGTATCGTTTTTTAGACGCGTTGCGCTTGCATTGCAAACATTCTTTCGCATTCTCGCAAGTGGGAGCACTGCCGCGCGTATTCTGATGGCTGAACGCGAGCCGCAGCCGACCGCACCCGCGCTAGCGACGGCGACCGAACCCGAACAGCGTGCGCGCGACCTGCGGCCTGCGCTGCAATTGTTGTCGCTTTTGCAACGCGAAGGGCGTCTGGTTGATTTTCTGCAACAAGACATCCTGACATTCAGCGACTCCGACGTGGGCGCGGCGGCACGCGTGGTGCATGACGGCTGCCGGCGGGCGTTGCATCGCATGGTCCAATTGGCTCCTGTATTGGACGATGCCGAGGGTCACAGCGTCACGGTGCCGGCGGGTTACGACGCGACATCGCTGCAATTGACGGGCAATGTTAGCGGCGCGCCGCCATTTCACGGCATCTTGCGGCATCGCGGCTGGCGGGTTAAGGAATTGACGCTACCGGAAATTGTTGGCGATGGGGACTGCGCGGTAATAGCGCCAGCGGAGGTTGAATTGTGAGTATCAGTAGCGATGGCAGAAATCTTGGTTGCGTCGGCATCGACTTAGGTACCACGAATACGGCAATGGCTGAAGTGGCCTTGGATGAGTCCGGAGCGACGCGCGCGCAAGTGGTTGCGATCCCCCAGCTGGTGGCGCTGGGTGCCATCGAAGCCCGACCCTTATTGCCATCGACGGTGTACTTCGCGCATGAAAGTGAGGCTCACCTCGCGCTGCCTTGGGATCAGTCTCGACGCTATTGTGTGGGCGAATATGCGCGTCAACGCGCGGTGCAGACGCCAGGACGCGTCGTAACGAGCGCCAAGAGTTGGCTGTCGCATACCGGGATTGATCGCCGAACCGCGGTGCTTCCCGCCGCTGCGCCGCCCGATGTGGAGCGGATTTCCCCCGTTGAAGCGAGCTATCGCATTTTGGATCATTTGTGTGAGGCGTATCGAAACCTTGGCAGAGAAGGCGCAGAACTCGGTGAGCAAGAAGTCGTACTGGCGGTTCCCGCTTCTTTCGACGCGGCCGCCCGAGATCTGACCATCGAGGCCGCAATTGCCGCAGGCTTTCAGCATGTGCATTTGCTCGAAGAGCCGCAAGCGGCCCTGTATGCATGGATTGAGTCGAGGGGAGCTGACTTTTGCAAGCATCTGCGGGTGGGTGATGTGGTCTTAGTCGTTGACGTCGGTGGCGGCACGACGGATTTCTCAGCCATGCTCGTAGAGGAACGGGAAGGGGAGCTGGAGCTATTGCGGGTAGCGGTGGGTGATCATATTTTGCTCGGCGGCGATAACATGGATCTCGCGCTCGGTTACGCACTCAAGGCCAAGCTTGAGCAAGCGGGCCAGAGCGTCAACCAGGGACAATTACTCGCGCTATGGCACGCCGCTCGCCACAGCAAAGAAGAACTGCTGTCGCGTCCCGAGCTGGAGATGATCCCGGTGGCGATTGCCGGCCGTGGTTCGCAACTGCTCGGCAATTCACTGCGGACCCAATTGACTCGGCAAGAACTCGAGTTGCTACTGCTCGACGGATTCTTTCCGGTCGTGCCCATCACGGCTCGACCGCAGCAGAGAGCCAGAACCGCCTTGACTCAATTGGGCTTGCCTTACGCTTCAGATCCGGCAATTACCCGCCATCTTGCCGAGTTCTTATGCCGCCAGGTCAAAGCAATTCCGGGGCGCGACCATTCCGATCATCAGGATTCAATCGATTTTCTGAAACCGACGGCGTTGCTGTTCAATGGCGGTGCGTTCAAATGCGAGCTCTTGCGCGAGCGTGTGATTGCGAATATCAACGCCTGGCTAAGTGAGGCCAAGCAGCCACCCCTGCGAATATTGCCCGGTGAAGATCTCGATCTAGCGGTCGCTCGCGGAGCGGCCTATTATGGAGCCGTCCGGCGTGGTAAGGGGCTGCGCATTCGGGGAGGCACGGCCAGGTCTTATTATGTGGGCATTGAAAGCCCCATGCCAGCCGTACCTGGCGTAGAGCCTCCCGTAGCTGCACTTTGTGTCTTGCCGATGGGTGTTGAGGAAGGTTCGTCCTGCGATTTGCCCGATCAGGTGCTGGGCGTGATTGTGGGTCAACCGGTCACGTTTCAATTCTTCGGTTCAACCGTGCGAAGGCAAGACCGTGCAGGAACTCTAGTCGATCCGATTGTCCTCGGTGAAATTGAGGAACTTGCCCCGATTGAAATCGTGCTGCCCGCAGAAAATCGCAGCCCTGGCGATATCGTTGCGGTTCGTTTGCAGGCAGCTGTGACCTCGCTCGGTTCGCTGCTGCTTGAGGCGGTGCCCACGTCACCCATCATTCCCAACGAGCGCTGGAAAGTTGAGCTTAGTGTGCGGGGTGAAGGGGCTTAGTAGCGTGGCTGTGAGCTTTATCGTGGGAATCGATCTGGGCACGACTCACACGGTCGTTGCCTATGCTGATTTGAACGGCGAACAACCGATCCAAGTCCTGAATATTGAACGTCTCGTCGCGCCTGGTCAAGCACAGCGCCTGCCAACGTTGCCCGCGGTGCTCTACGCGCCGCTGCCGGAAGAAACTGCGCAAGCGTCGCTGTCGTGGCTGGTGGGGGACCACGCAAGACATCGCGGTCAACAAGTTTCTGGGCGTGCTATCGTGTCCGCCAAGAGTTGGCTTTGCCATGCAGCTGTCAACCGACATGCCTCGATCTTGCCTTGGGGCGCGCCCGATGCTGTGCCGAAGCTTTCCCCCGTCGCTGCCAGCACGCGCGTGCTAGAGCATGTGCGCCGGGACTGGGACGCACAATTCCCCAATAATAAGCTGGCTGATCAACAAATTATTCTCACGGTGCCAGCGTCCTTCGACCCGATTGCCCGACAATTGACGGTCGAGGCGGCCGCGGACGCCGGACTAACCGTGCGACTGTTGGAAGAACCTCAAGCAGCCTTTTACGACTATTTAGATCAAAGCGGTACCCAGGCACTTGAGCAGATGTTGGCTAGTTGTACCGAAAAGGGACTGCGCCTACTGGTCTGCGATGTCGGAGGTGGCACCACGGATTTGACGTTACTGCGTGTCGAAAGGAATGTGTCCGAGCTCTTCATAGATCGGATTGCGGTTGGCAAGCACCTACTGTTAGGAGGTGACAACATGGACCTGGCGCTGGCTCATTTGGCCGAGTCCCTGCTGGCTCCCGATCAGCGCTTCGACGCACAGGAGTTGGTAAAGTGGGTTCTTGTGTGTCGCGAAGCCAAAGAGCAATTGCTTCGAGAGGACGCGCCCAGCGAGGCTAAAGTGGCGGTTGGTCACGGCGGTTCACTGCTGGTCGGGCATACTAGGACGGTCACTCTGAGTCGCCAGGTCGTATTGAGCACACTAGTGGATGGATTTTCCCCCGAGTGGACCCGGGAACGCTCCCGGTGCAGAGGCGCAGTGCATTGTTAGGATTCGGGCTACCTTATGAATCGGATCCCTCTATATCCAGCCACATATGCGCTTTTCTAACCCGCCACCTTGCGGCAGAGCAGCCAGTGGACGCATTACTCCTGAACGGTGGGGTATTTTTATCACCGGTTCTCACGGCACGTGTCGTTGAGGTACTCGACAAGTTAGGCCACAGTTGTATAGGCTTGGCTCACTCTCAGCCAGATCTCGCGGTGGCGCGCGGTGCCGTTAAGTCTGGACTGTCATTGAATGGACATGGCCTAAAGATTGGTGGTGGCACGGCGCATGGTTACTACGTGGCCTTCGATTCGGGCACGGCCGAGCCGCGACGATCAGCCATCTGCGTGGTGCCGCGGGGGAGTGCCCAAGCTGAATTACACCGGGCAGAATCGCAACGGTTCACATTGCGATTAGGAGTTCCGGTTCGATTCGAACTCTATTCCACGGACGTCGCCGTGGCCCACGCGGCAGGCACCATTGTGGAGCTTGACGATCAATTTGAACTTTTGCCCCCGCTAGTAACGCAACTCAGTGCAGAAAAATCCGATCTCGAGGAGATTACGGTCCACTTGGAAGGTGAATTAACGGCTGTCGGCACGCTGGAACTGTGTTGCGTTCCAGCTGGCACGCAAGGTAAAGGGGGCTCATTTCAGCTGGCTTTCGAGTTACGCGGCCAGGAGCGTGCGCATCAATCCGCGGGTCCAGCGCGGGCCAGTAAAGCTGCGCGCCAAGAGCGACTTGACGAGTCCTACGAACTAATTCAGCGCGTATTCGGCAAGGGTCGGGGTAACGTAGCGCCCCGCGAAACGAAGGACTTATTTCGCAATCTCGAGCGAGTCCTGGGTGTTCGCAGCGGCTGGACACTGGATGTCAGCCGATCGCTATTCGATGTACTGGGACCTAAATCTAAAGCGCGACGGCGAAGTGTTGACCACGAACGATTGTACTTCATGCTAGTCGGTTACTTACTGCGTCCAGGATTTGGACACGCGCTGGATCGGCACCGAGTTTCCCTTTTGTGTCCTTTGTTGTCAGAGGGGCTCGCATTCACGGATCAGGTGCGCAGTTGGCAGCAGTTTCTAATTGCTTGGCGGCGCATTTTGCCGGGAATGATCGAAAGCGAGCAGCTACGAGCCTACGATATTTTGGCACCCCTAGTATCCAAGTCGAAGCATCAATCCAAGCCAGTTCGCGCATTTCAAGGCATTGTGCAACCTGAGTTATTGGATCTGGTCGGGTTGTTTGAGCGATTGCCAGCGTCCATGCGCGTCAATTTAGGCAATCTTCTGCTGGAGCGAACTTGGACGGAGCGAGAGCCGCGTTTGTGGGAAGCGATTGGAAGGATTGGCTCGCGAATTCCTCTATATGCAAGTGCGCACTACGTGATAGCACCGCGTGAGGTCGAGACCTGGATCGAGCATCTCATGCGCGAAAAATGGGACGAACTTTCGTCCGCTGCCAAGGCAGCCGTCAACCTAACCCGCATGACGGGTGATCGCGCTCGCGACATATCCGACAATGTGAGAGGTGAAGTATTGCGCCGGCTCAAACGACACAATGTTCCCGAGGATTGGATTAAGAGCGTATCCGAAGTAATTCCCGCTTCCAGCAACGAGAGCTTGCTACAATACGGCGAGGAATTGCCGGTGGGTCTAGTGTGGTGCGCGACCGATGCGTGAACAGAAGCCTTTGAGGGTCACCGGCCCCCAAAACGAAACTTGCCGTATGAAAGTCACGTATACCTAAGGCCTTATCGTTCGCTGTGCCGAGCTGGAGCGAGAGCATGAGCGTCACTAACTGCAAAAAGTCTTTTTCTCTTACTGCGGGTTGCCTCTTCTCAATATTCGCCATAGGCCCCGGGTGTTCGGGATTTGATCTGAAACCAGCTACCGGAACGGGCCTCAACACAGGTGGAGCTATCGGCGCGGGTGGGTCCAGCGATTCGACCGCAGTGGGTGGAACGAATGCTGGGGACGCGGGTGACGCCGCCGCTGCCGCAACCAGCGGTGGCACTAGCCCTGTGCTTGCTTGGACCCAACTTTACAACACTTATTTTGCAGCGGGCACGGCCGGCAATTGCGTCTCTTGTCATGCGACTGTGAACGGACCGAGTTTTGACAGTGCCGCGACCCTGTGTAGCACCCTCATCAGTTATGGATTCATTCAGAACGGTACCGCTACATTGCAAAACCTGCTGACTTGGTTCGGCACCAGCAACACTGCCGATATGCCGTATGGGGGTGGTGCCGACCCAGCCAACGCGGTCAGCGACATCACCGCGTGGCAAAATGCAGGTGCCGTCTGCCCTTAAAATTGAGGTCTACGGTCGAAAGAGCATCATTAGCGAACCCAGCGGTCGTGTCTTGAGCTAAGCTCCGGCGCCATGAGAATCCGCTATTGTCTATTGCTCGCCCTCTTTGCATTGGCCTGTAAGAGTCAGTCTCCAGCATCGGACACGGTTGCCCAACCACCGGCCACTATTGCTCCGGCGGCGACTAGCGCTCCCCCAGTTGCTAGCGCCGCGCCGGCGTCGAGTTTTGTTCCGGGCGCCACGGTTGGGACACCTATTGCCTCCACTCAACCGGCGACCCCGGAAGTTCCAGTTCCGCCAGACTTAGCGGCGCCGCCGGCGGATGCCAAGCGAACCGCTTCGGGCCTTGCAACCAAAGTCCTTCAGCGGGGCAAGGGCAAAGACCATCCGGCGACAATGGACAAGGTAATGGTGAATTACTCGGGCTTTACCAAAGACGGTAAGATGTTTGACAGTTCCATACCGCGTGGCTCGCCTGCCTCATTTGGCGTATCCCAAGTTATTCCCGGTTGGACCGAGGGGCTGCAACTCATGGTGACCGGTGAAAAGCGACGCCTGTGGGTTCCCGCTAAGCTAGCTTACGGGGATCACCCGATGGCGGGCGCTCCTTCGGGTGATTTAGTTTTTGACGTCGAGCTGGTCGATATTACGAAGCCTCCCAAGGCTCCACCTGATGTCAAGGCGCCGCCAAAGAACGCGACCAAGACAAAAAGTGGCTTAGCGTACCGCGTACTACAAAAAGGCACCGGCAAAGATCACCCTGCGGCTACCAGTCGAGTTACGGTGCATTACTCAGGTTGGACCACCGATGGTAAGATGTTCGACAGTTCGGTGGCGCGAGGCCAACCTGCGTCCTTTGGTCTCAACGGAGTAATCAAAGGCTGGACGGAAGGCGTGCAATTGATGGTCGTTGGCGAAAAGACGCGCTTCTGGATCCCCGCCGAACTCGCTTATGGAAGTAACCCCCGGCCTGGGGCACCATCGGGCATGCTCGTGTTCGACATTGAATTGTTGAAGATTCAATGAGTTGCTTGGGCTAGTTCTAGCCGGCCTTGCGCGATCTTTTTTGTTGTATATCTCACGCTAAAGTCGCGTTAATCTCGGGGAGAAACTCGATCAACTCCGCACCCGACCCGCCTCAATAGTGGATTGAACTTCCGTTGATTCAACTCGGACTACCAGTGCAATGATTCTGACTTTCCTACATTTAACGACAATGGAGTGAAGTACCAGGCTGCCCCGGGGCTACGATCTCGCGACCGGGTGGGGAAGTCCCAAGTGCGGACTCATCGATTTTCTGAACACCGGGCACATCTCCCGGCGTCTTGCACTTACAGGAACTGTACGGTTGGATGACTGCTTCTTCCACGCATCGGACTGCACCACCAATGTCTATAGCGGATTTCCTCCTGTCAATGCTAGGTGACATGTCGATTGACCTCCAACTTACCGGTTCCTTCTACCACGGAGACTCAATCAGTTGTGGCGGCGGTAATTTGAAGGATTCGCAGCAATACGAGTTCATAGCGGGGTCTCGACGTTGGGGTACAGCTTGACCGGGCGCAGGTTGATGTACTGGTCGAGGGCGAAGCGGGTCTTGAGCAGGATGCCGACCTCGAGAATGCCCGGCTTGATATCGGGGTGACCGATGGCGCCCAGGAAGCAATGAAGGCCCACCATGGGGGCGGTGTTCTCCCAATCGAAAGCGCAATATTCGTACTTTTCTCCTAAGGCTCTGAGGGTTCCAACAACAGCGGGCCTTTTCACCGGACAGGCGGCTTTCCTTGAATTCGATCATATGCGGAAAGTCCACCTCAACCCATCGCAGGGATTCGGGCAGGTCCATCCGGTAGGGCCTGGTATCCAGCCCCGCACCCAAGTTCAGTACCGTGTCTACTCCTTGGTCCAGGGCCGACCGGATGAAATCGTCTATGATCACCGTCCGTAGAGACACTATCCAAGCCACCACCGAGGCAAGCGGTCTAGCTGCTGCGATTTTCCTGCCCAGCTCCCCTGACAACCGCGCCGCCAGAGGATCACGAAAAAGCGGATCTCGGCGGTTCGTTTCGATCTCCCGGAAAGCCGCGATCATGAAGGCGGTATCCGATACATCTTTTATCAGCGATTCAACTATGCGTTGTTTTCTCCTAAATATTCCCTGCCACATCGGAATAATACTCGTAAGCGTTCGGCGAATACGTGTTCGCCGGACGCTTACCAAAATCAAGATCCTTGTGCCCCAAGACATGCCGCCAAAATACCTCCCGGAGTAGGCCACGCCACCGCTCTCGAAAATTGATCCATTTGTGCTGGGCCGAATTGATCCGGGCTGGGATCGGGAAGTCAGTTAGTGTTCGCAGTGCTCGCGGAAATGGACCCGTGCATAGTGACGTGCAAATACAGAAACCCCACCTATCCGGGCCGATTGCGAGGAGGGCGGGGTTAAGGCAAATGGTGGTGGTGGTGTTAGCCGTCAGTTGATCGAAGCGAAGGGCCGTCAATTCGCAGGGTGTGGCACAGATGGCGCAGCCGGCTGAGCAAAGCGCTGACCATTTCTTTTTTTCCTAGAAATTCGTACCAGGCATCGTAATCGAGATTGGTCGTGATGATGGTAGAGCGGCGGTTGTACCGCTCCTCCATCAGTTTGAAGAAGGTGTTGCTCTGTTCGGGTCGAAGATTGAGATATCCCATCTCGTCGATCACGAGCAAATCGATCTTGGAGAGGCGGTCCACGAGTTTGCGCGTTGAGCGGTCGGCGAGCGAGGCGTACATTTCATCGAAAAGGTCCTGGGCTTTGATGAAGAGCCCCCGGTGCCCGTTCTCGATTGCTTTGAGCAGCAACCCCACCGCCAATCCCGTTTTGCCCACTCCGGGCTCTCCGATCAAGACGATGTTGCGGTGCTGGACGATGAAGTCGAGTTCGGCCAGTTGCTTGACCGTAGCGATTGAAATGCCAGGTTGCCGGTCGTAAGGGAAGGACTCGATGGACCAACGCTCGGGTAAGTGTGCCTGTTCGATACGGTAGGTGACGGCTCGCTCTTGGCGGTATTGTTCTTGTTCTCGCAGCAAGCGCGCCAAAAACTCAGCATAACTGGGATGCGCCTTTTCGGCCCGTTTCAACTCTCGTTCCAGGATCTGACGAATCTTTGGTAGCTTGAGATTTTTGAGTAATTGGTCCAGGTCGTCATTCATCGGTGCACTCCGGGTCATCGGGGTTGGTGTCATCGCGGGCCTTTTGGTGATCGGCATTCGGCTCGGGCTCAGCCTGGGGCAAGCGAAAGAAGTCGCCGGCGATGTCTCGAAGGACCATGGTTTCGATGCGTGCCAAGTCGAGCAAACCGTGTTCAAGTGCCGCTGTGGCAGCACGCAGCAGCGATGCTTTGGGATAATCTCGCCACAGTCGATGCAGTATTCGGATCGGTCGCACTGCGCGCCCACCGTGGTGCTTGTTGAGAGCGTCGAGTAACGGCACCAGCTCCGGTGCAGCCACGCGCAAGGTCGCTTCTTCTGGCAACACAGCGGTGTGCTGTTGCAAGCGCCAGCGACCGTGATAGCGGTGCTCGGGCAACGTGGACCGGTCCCAAGATCCTTGGGGCCGTCGGGGATGCTCGCATACCAAACGATGCCCATCGAAGATGCGGATTTGGTCCTTGGTTTCTCGTACTTCGAGGCGTCGCCCAATTAGATCCACAGGTACCGAATAGCGGCAGGTGTGCACATTGACGTAGCCCTCCAAATCGACAATTCTCTCGTGGAGCTGGTAAACTTGCGGGACATGCAGCGGTAGTGGGCGCAGTGCGAGGCGCTCCGCTTGAAATAGATCCACGGCTCGCACATGACCGAGGCTTCGGCGCGATATGCCGTTGGCCTTGTCGCACCACGCGCGCAGCTGGGTATTCAAATCGTCCAGATCGGAAAATGAGCGGCCGGGGTAAAAGTTGTGCTCGATATAATGGAAGCGCCTTTCAACGTGGGCTGAGCGGTTTGCATCGCCGAGCTCGTGAGCCTCGAAGTGAAATCCGAAGCGTTCGCCAAAGGCGACCATCTCGGGAGCGATGACTGCATGTTTGCCGGTTCCGCGTGCGACCACCACACTGGAGTTGTCCACCATACAACGGCCCGCTGCGCCCCCCAAGTGCACGAGCGCATCGGTCAAAAATACCTTGCACCAGAAACGGGTGAAGTTTGGATATGCTTGGGCAAAGATCATTCTGGAGTGGCACAGGACCAGCGAGGCGCACTGCAACTTGCGTTTGCTCTCGCCCACCATCACCCCGTGCGGGGATGTGTCGTGTTGCATCTCCTCGGCCGGAGCAAATGAGTAATGGCCAACAGGCTTGGGGGGCTCGACTCCAATGTGGTGGCGGCGACAGAAGCCCGTGAGCGTGGAATATCCGATGTGGATCCCAATGGCCTCAAGCTCTTCGTTCACTCGTACCAGGTTGCCCTGGCAGCGCAGGTGCAAATCGCGGATTTGATCGTGGTACGGCAACGCCGATTCCAGTCGCTCTAGGCTGGGTACGCGCGCATGACCATCGCGTAAAACGCGGCGCACGCTGTTGCGCGATACGCTCAGCGCCTGGGCAATGGCACGCACCCCATGCCCTTCAGTGGCAAGACGTAGAATCGCGGCTCGTGTGTCCAGTTCCAGCATGGCATTCCTCCAACCGTGGTGAGCAAATAGCGGGCAGGTGTTGCTCAGTGGTGACCTGCAACGCCTGGTAAGCATCGCGAGCGGCTGCCCATGCACGGGTCAGGTCCCGCGTCGGTTGGACAGCAACACCCAGGGCACCCTGGAGCACGACCTTGCGAGCGCGCCAGCAGCGCTGGCTCACTTCATCAAGCGATTCGATCAATCGTTGCTGTGGCGACTGCTCCCACGCAGTGGCTGGCAATTCAGCAACGCGCTTGGCCCGCAGATACAACAGCGGCTCTTGCACTAACTGTCGCCGTTGCGTGCTGTCACCGCGTCGGTAGCCGGTGTACAGCGCCTCGTATTGCCTGACACTGAGGCGCTCGTTGCCCAGCTGCCCCAGCAGCTGCTCACAATGTGCCTGATTGGCCCGAGCCAAAGGCACCAGATACTTCATGGCTGCCTGGGCACTGAGCTGCCCGGTGCGAATGCGTTCTTGGGCCACCGTGGGCAACGTCGCTACCAACGCCAAGCGTCGTGACACCCAGCTGACAGTCCGTCCCAGCTCGTGAGCAATTCGCTGCTGAGTCCAACCGTGTGTCTCGATCAATTCGCTGACAAGCCAGCCATCTTCCAACGCATGACGTCGTGGTCCGCTCTGTAACAGATGGTGCCACAGCAGCGCCTCCGCCTCGCCCAAATCCAAAACCTGCACCCGGATTATGTCGTTGCCCAGCCGCTGCTGCGCTCGAACACGCGCGTAACCATCAATGACGATGAAGCGATTCGGATCGCTGGCAACCGCCACCACCAGCACCGGACTGCGCTGCCCTTCGGCAAGCAACGACGCACACAATTCGGCATCGCGCTCGGGCGCCGCCATGCGAAGCGCTGCGTAACGCAGATCCAGTTGCCCAAGTTCCAGGTCCATCAGCGCGGCTGACCCTAGGGCGGCCCCTGCGCGCACACGATGGCGTCTCGCGCGGCCCCACTGACCTCTCTGCCGAATTCCCCCGTAATTGCGCGACGATGCGACCGGACTGCGTCTCGCGCCCAGTCCACCAGGACTTGTGCAGATTCCTCAATGATTACCGCTACCTGCAGGCCCACTGCGTCTCGCGCCCGATCCCAGTCCAGCTGCCGCAACGGGTCAACTTCGACCGCCTGACTTTCCACCGCACCTACCGTCACTCGATGCAGCTTCGCCCGCAGCCTCGCCTCCTGATCGTAGCCAGGGTGACGTCCGTGCCACGACTTACACGCCCGGCGGTGTCGCTCCCGCTGGCAATTCGGATCACTACAGGTGTGCTGGCGACCTCCCGCCCGCCGATGCGGTTGAAACCATCGGCCACAGACTCGACAGGGACGCTTGTGAACCATCCCCTATCGGTGACGCGATCGCCGACCGACGACACCCTCGTTGACCCGAACCGCTGCCAATGGCCTGACCTGAATCTGATGTCCAACACCCGCCACGACGCTGGTGTCTTTTCGCTCGCTTCGCCTGACCTGACCGTTCCACCCCGCGCTCACCGAAACTGACCCGGGTCCTTCAACCCGAGCGCTTGCGCCTGGGTCCGTTTACGCGAGCATCAGTGGGTCAATTCTGATGAGCGGTG
Source organism: uncultured delta proteobacterium (assembly GCA_963835565.1). Lineage (GTDB taxonomy): Bacteria > Myxococcota_A > Polyangia > Polyangiales > Polyangiaceae > FEN-1139. Next base: position 78,994 of record CAWIGY010000099.1, on the reverse strand, counting down.
AAGGTAGGCCACTCTTCGGACCAAACTCGAAAGGATGGACATCCCAACGATCGTGAATTGGGATCGCAGTATAGTAGGCAAGCCACTGATTGTGTGCTTTCAGCAAGCGTGCGTGACGGCGAGGGTTCAGGTATTCCAAAGCCCATCATCCTTCCAACCCACGTAACGGACACTCGCGGCAGTTGACGTAACAACCAGCATGCGCAGTAGTCCGTGCACCTAAAGTGGAATTTCGGGCCGCCTTGGGAGGCCATCGAGTTGTGTTGAACAGAAGCAGTGCGAGTGCGCGCCGATGACTCGGCAATTTCTCGAGCCACTCTTTGCGCTTTTCGATGTCGTGTCAATCGCCGATAATGCTGAAGGCTTCCACGATGTGACCATAGTTGCAAGTAACGTTGACGAACTCCGTCGTTTCTACGCCGAGCTAGGATTCAGGCAAGTCGTCGATCGCGGTGATGACCTCGCGGTATTCCTCGTAGGCGCAAATGAGCTCGCCATTCACACTTCATCTTCACGACCGACGAAGGCTCTTGTGCTCTCCATCCTCGTGGATGACCTCGAACCTGTCCAACACTTAGCTGCAGAGCTTGGGATCCAATGCGACGGTCCCGCACCAATGCGCCCAGGACTAGTTGGAATCGCACTGCTCGATCCGAACGGAAACAAACTTGAGTTCCTGAAGCCCGACGCTAATTGAATCCGCGTCCACATGAGCCGCCTTCACTGGATGCGTGGGGGTGGGCGGACTTGTGGCGAACGATGGGTCCAGCGCTCTATGCCGCGGAGTCGATGTTCTCGCGCACGATTCGCGGGTGACGTGCGGCGATGCGTAGCAAGGCTAGTCCAGGACCGTCCGGCTTCACCCTGTCCTGCTCCCAGTTGCGCAGGGTGTGAACACTGATACCGAGCGCCTCTGCGAATTGCTCCTGTGTCAGACAAATAAATCGTCGCAGCGCGGCTACATCGCCTGGCTCGAGGTTGCCCGCAATAATTCGCCTTCGTTGTGCTCGAGTCAGGGCTCGACTGAGTTCTTCTCGAGTTAGTTCTTCCCGGTCGTTCATCGTAGACTCTCCACGTACTCGGCGTACAATTTCTCTTCGGATTTGGTGGCCCACCAAGCGCTGATGATCCGTACGAGGTCGTCCGCGCGCTCGGTCCAGACAACCAATACCAACCCGCGCCTTATCGGTCCGATGGATTTGAACCGATCCTCTGTCTCGCTGTGGTTGACGTCGTACACTTCCAAAACGGGTGCATCCGTGGTGAAAAGCTCGCTCGCTTCCTCGAAGGACACGTCGTGGAGGCGCCTGTTCCGCTCGGACTTCTCTGGATCCCATTCGAAACGCACACGTCATTATAAGCTATTAGCTTACATCGTCAAGTCACTCGGTGGACCGTGCCTACGGTTCCGGGAGAGCGCGCTTCTGAAGCCATGGCGCAGAGAGCCGCCCAAATCTGAGCACTTCTTCCAAAGATGCCTAAGTGGACACCGGTGACCGGGTCGGTTGAGTGCGGCACTTGAAGTGCGTGAGTTGAACAAGCCCGGTCAGACTTGGCTGGACCTATGCATATTGCTCTTGGCGCAAGGTCGAAGCGCAGCATGGTTTGACCGTGATGGCCTGAGTCTACACTTCACATACGCTAGCGGGTTTGAATTGCAGCAAGCGCGACGGGGATGCCAACAGGGATTCTGGCGCCGTCGATATTCGAATTCTGCGATTGACACAAAGTTGTCCCTAGCCGTGCCTGTTACGTAGACGGCTTGTTGACTGATGGCAATGGCATCACGCAGCACGGCGTGCCTGCGGTGGCGCTCGGGCTTTTGATGCGAGCGGCCGGTGTACGACTTGTCCACCACACTTGGGGCAGACATTGACATCTCTGCCCGTCAGGTCTTTCAGTGCCGCTTGCCAGTTTTGCAGTCGCTCGATGTTGACGCGAGTTTCGTCGGAATTGGCGCCGTGCAGTAATGCACGCGCTTGCGCCAAGGCGTCACTCGCCGCGGCAGCGTAAAGGCCATAATGACGGATCTTCTGCAGACCTTTAGGCAGAACATGCTGGACGAAGCGTCGTAGGAATTCGGCTGACTGAAGGGTGACGATCTTTCCGTTCTTGGTTCGAAACGTCACGTGGTCTTGGTCTACGGCCACCAACCGGCTAGGCTGTCCAGGTATTCGTACAGCTTTTGGTCTCCGAAGCCGCGATCCGCGAGCAGCGTAATTGCAACGGCTGGATCGATGGCATGCATCGCCGCGCCCTTGAATTCTTTGGCGGGGTCCCGCGCAAGATTCCGTACGACAACCTCAAAAGTGTCGTTCTGCATCACATCGGGTCAACCGTGCTTTCGTGGCCCAGCATGTGCGCTGCTGGGACCGCCGACGAGCTATCGAAGACCCCGCGCACCTAGCCGCGCTCCTCGAGCGCCGCCAAAATGCCCGCATTCCAAAGCAAAAAGCCCGCATTGCCGAGCTCAGTGACGCTTGCCACGTCTACCTGCAAGAAATTGCGCGCCGTCGCATCAGTCTGCACAACGAGATCAGAAGGCTCGACGGGAGCGTCAGAAATCTTGTGTAATTTGACAAAACGGGTAACTAAGAGGAGTTACTCATGGAAGCACAATCAGCCAAGAAAATCGGAGTTCAGTCAAAAAGCAATCGAGAGCTCAATGCCAGCAAGGCGGAGCTGATCGATCAGCTGCTCGCACAATGCGAGCCAGGTGAAGATTTCTTCCGTCCCGATGGCGTCTTTACCAAACTCAAGGGAGCCGTGATGGACCGGATGCTCGATGCGGAGCTAGCGGCCCATCTTGAGGTACAGCAGGATCCTGAGAACCCAGGACTCAATGCTCGCAATGACTACAGCGACAAGACGGTGCAGACTGAATCGGGTCCGGTACGCATTCGCATTCCCGGTGATCGCGAAGGGTCCTTTCAACCTCAGCTGGTCAAGAAGCACCAGCGTCGCGTGGAAGGCTTCGATGAGAAGGTACTAGCCTTGTACGCGCGGGGCATGACGACTCGGGATATTCAGGCCCACCTGCGAGAGTTGTACGGAACCGACGTTTCTCACGAGCTAATCTCCAAGGCGACGGACGCGGTAATGCCTCAGTTTCGGGAGTGGCAAGCACGGCCGCTGGAGTCGGTGTACCCCATCTTCTTGGACGCTCTTTTCATCTCCTCAACGGCCACAAAAGCCTGATCCATTCGCGGCCAATTCAGAGATCCAATCTTGATCCTGCAAACGCTTGTTATGCAGCCCTTTGGGCGCTAGAATACGACGCATGACGCGGTCGTTGGACTCAGTCGTGAAGACACTAGCTTCGCTGCCAGCAGAAGAACAAGACCGGATTGCTCAGTGGTTGTCTGCGGAACTGGCATCGGAAAGACGATGGACAGACATGTTCGACCGTTCGCAAGACCTCCTTGGCCAAATGGCGGATGAGGCTCTGGCTGACCTTGAGGCGGGGCGCACGACTGAACTGGATCCAGAGAAACTGTGAATTCTCGTGCGAATCGATCGTTTTGGGAATGCCTTGAGCAACTGCCGACTCAAGTTCGCGATTATGCGCGTGAGTCGTACCGCATATTCCGAGAAGACCCGCATCACCCAAGCCTCCAGTTCAAGCGAGTGCATCAAACGAAGCCGATCTTTTCGGCTCGTTTGACTCGCGACTTCAGGGTGCTCGGGATTTTGCGTGGCGATACGATTGTGTGGTTTTGGATTGGCAAACATTCGGACTACGAACGGTTGCTTTCTCGCGGATAGGGTAATGATCGTCCAGATTGACTGCGCCCCAGTGCCTCTACTTGATAAAGTAACCTGACACCTTCCAAGTTCCGTCGCCTTCCTGCATTGGAGTCACTGTTTCAACGGCCGTCGCTTTATTCTCGAAGCTTGTCGTGAATTGGACGACAACATACTTGCCGTCCGGAGCGCCAGGCAAGGAATTCTTGAATTCTGCAGACTTGAACTGCCTCGAGACGAGCTTTCCAAGAGGGCCTCGTGCGCCAGCCACTGAACTTGCCCAGCTTTCACGGCTCAAGGCGCCCTGAAACACTTTCGCGGCCACGTTCCAGCTCTCGGCATACTTTTCTTCGTCAACCAATGTGAGCCAAGATTGTGTCGCCGTTGTAGCGGCATCCAGTTGGGTATTACTGCCCGTTTTTGCCGGTGCCATGGTAGGGTGATGCGAATTCTCAGATGATTTCGATTGTGTCGTCGCGCATGCCGAAACGGTCAGCGCAAATACGAGCGTCCAGTTTATTGTATGTGTGAGCATATCTTGGTGCTTTCGGTTTGTCTGCCTAACGGCTGCGGGCTAACTTGCGGCCCAACAATACCACCATCAGGCATCAGCGCGGCAGCCACGGTTTTTCAGCAAGGAAAGCCGCCAAGTTCAGCCCGGAGTTAGCCAGCACCTTTCATCATGCTAATATCCTCGGGTGCGGAACTACACGGCAGTAATTGAGAAGGATCCGACAACTGGGACATACGTTGGCTATGTACCGGGATGGCCAGGCGCACATTCCCAAGGCGATACCGTTGAAGAATTGCGTGAGAACCTTCGGGAGGTTGTGCAAATGTTGTTGGAGGATGGCGAACCAAATCTTGCCTCCGAGTTCGTTGGTACCGCCACAGTGCGGGTTGCGTAATGCGATCAGTCCCACCGCTGAAATCGCAAGAGGTTGCCGCAATTTTGCGTCGGTTGGGCTTCGAAGAGGTTCGACAGCGGGGCTCGCATAAGCAATTTAGACATTCAGATGGCCGTGGTACGACGGTTCCATTCCACGCAGGCCGGGACATTTCGCCAACACTCGTGCGTAAGATCGCGCAGGATGTTGGCGTCGATATTGTTGAATTCCTCGCAGCACGGTGAAGTCTCGCAAACGTATCGTAACCATCGACCAGGGCAGCTGTTCGGCGTCGGGTCGGACCAGCTCGGTACTAAGGCGTTGGCCAAATCAAGTCACTTCCCACTCGGAATCGTCCTACGGCAACAACCTCAGTCAATGAGTTTATTGAAAGTTGGTACCGCGGGACAACAAGCAGGACCGCCGAGGCTTTCAAGTTCGAGAGAAAAAGTTGCAAGAATCTCACCTCTGTAGATTGTATCTTGATGTGAGGACATCAAAAAGAACCCAATACGGTCAGTGGGTCCTGGGGGTGCACATGTTGGTATGCAAAAGTCACTTCCACATTCGGTCGCGCGGACTTGTCCCTGGATCGCAATCAACGACCATTGTAACCGAAGTGGGCACGTTTCAGAGGTTCCGTAGAGCGACAGAGCTGATGGGCTACTCTGGACTTGTGCCGTCGGAGTACTCCAGCGGCGGCAAGGAATCCAAGGGGCGCATCACACGCACGGGCAACGCCCATCTTCGACATGTGCTTGGTGAAACTGCGTGTCACTGCCGGCACAAGCCATGGCTCAGCAATCGATTGAAGCAAGTTCTACCGAACCTGACGCCCGGTGTCTCGGAGATAGCCTGGAAAGCTCAGGAGCGGCTGCATCGCAAGTTCGCCAAGATGACCTACAAGAGTAAGCAGCCGGGGAAAGTGCTGACCGAGATCTCTCCAGGTAAGAGACAAGACCTTCACTGCACGACTGCGGGATATACGCCACACCCCTTTGGTTGTAGAGGCTTCGCGGTTGTTCGCCCGCTCGCCCCAGGATGCACCGCCTCAAATCCGATTTCTGTACGTCAGCCCGCAGTTTACGCGCACCACTTCCTTCAGCCTCGGTCTCACGACCTGCGCCTTGTGGTTTGCTCGAGTTTCCTACAACCTGGTTTCTCAAAGGACTTTCACCTTCTGGTCTTTCTCATGCTGGACACACGAACCAAGGTGTGCTTTCGGCAAACGTGCGTAAACCCGATTTTTTCTCCGGCGCGTAATCCGCGGCACCGCCGATACCGCGCACACGGCCATCGGCCAGTCAACCTTGTCGTCTGACGTAACGTAGCGGTCTCGCGGCATGTCTACACTCAAACGCCCGGATCCGTTGCCGCAATAGCCCGACGGGTGCCGGCCACCATCGGTCGAGCCCGTCTACCACTGAGGCGTCATGTGGTTGGGCTGAGGGCCAGCTGAATATTCCAGGGCAGCCAGTCCGCGGGGCACGCAAGGACTCGTTCAGCATTGGCCATGAGCGCACACAGGTAATCGAATGGGCTCGCGCGACAGAGTTCGGCGGTGTGGATGAGCCTCATGAAGATGTCGCCCACTTCAGCACCACGCTCGGTTTTGAAGAAGTAAGCGTTCTTTCGGTGCAGGATGGCTTTTTTCAAGATCCGCTCGCAAATGTTGTTATCAAGGGGTGCCCCCGCCACACGTAGAAATTGGGTGAGCGCATGCCAGTGCTTTTGCATGTATTTGATGGCTTGACCTAGCCCTGCATTGGGTTCCACTTTCTTCTCACTGATCTGAGACTCGAGCCACTGCTCAAGACCGTCCATCAATTGAGCACTTTCGGCTTGATGCCAGACAAGACGCTGTGACTTTCGCGAGCGCCTGACACGGTAGCTATGACTCGTGTGCCGGAACGCATCGAGCTGGATCTAGACGAGCTGAGGCAGATCGTATCCCACGACATATTGACCTCAACCGATCGCGAAAAACTCATGGCTGCGGTCGAGACGCTGGGGTTTCTAACGCAGGCTCTGGAAAACAAGAACGTCTCGACTTTGCGAATGCGCGTGATGGCTTTGCTCGCCTATGGCTCAGGATTGCGCATCAGCGAGATTTGTCAGCTGCGGGTGGAAGACATCCAGAGCGACAGGATGATGATTCATGTGCAGCGCGGCAAAGGGGAGCGACAGAGACGGGCGCTGTTGCCAAACTGTGCCCTATTGCTTTTGCGGGCATACTGGCGAGAGTACAAGGTGAAGGGACCCCTTGCTGTTTCCGGGCAGAAGGCCAGGTAAAACGCTAATGTCGGGGAGCATTCAACAAGGCTCTCGGTCTTGCCGTGCAGCGTGGGCGTTGGCGTTCGTCGAGATCGAGGCCGCGCTGTGCCAATGTCTGGACTATTTGTTTTTTCTCGGCACTATCAGCCTCCCATCACGGGATTGATTCGGGGAGCGGTAGCTCGAACCCATCGTGCACTACCTCGGCCACAACCCGGTTCAAATCCTCCATTGCTTTGTGGCACTTGGGCGGGCGTCCAAGCCCCAACCCTTTGCAGTCGGCTTTTCTGGTACCCTCCGCCTCAGCCACGGCGGCGATCTCCATCAGGGCCGCCCGGTACTTGTCTCCCAAGCGTTGCCAAGTGGGGGCAACGTAGCGCTCGCCCTGTACACGCAAGCCCAGAAGCCCGTTTGGAACGCAGAGTACAGCGAGGACGGAGAAACCACGGGCGCGTTCTGCTCCACGGATGTCAGCGCCGGGATCATCGGAGCGCTCTTCTCGATCAATCTGGACGGCAGCCTATTCGAGCCCTGCACGAACGACGTGGGCAAGACCAATTGACGGCCCTACCTCGGCGGTATCCTGCCGATCGGAGTTCCCGCACGCCCCGCTGCGTCCGCGGGCTGCGCAAGTGCCAACTCCGCATGCCGGTGTATTTGTTGATGTCATTACGGCACGGTTAACTCGCAGCTTGCCTGAGCTCGCGGTTTTCGCGAGTCCTAATCGCTCGAGCAGCAGGATGGTAAGCCACCCGATGTCGATTTGCGACGGGCCCCAGCCAATTCGCGCCGAGCCGGGCCGATCGTGATGATTCTTGTGCCAGTTCTCGCCTTGCCCAAAGTGAATGATTGACAGCCAACCGACGTTTCTAGCCGTTCCGTCGTCAGGGTCAGCGCTCTTGCGCATGTGGCACACGCTGTTGACGCAACACTGCGCGTGCAGGGCCAACACGAGCCGGATCGGACCAATCCAGAAGAATGCAGCAAGGCCAAATGGAGCGCCAATCAGGAATGCAACTATTGCTAGCGGGATTTGAAGCCGAGACCACCGTCTGTTCGAAGGCGTGTCGATATCGCGGCAATACTTGCGAATTGGAGGCGGGCCAGCCTGCCAGAGCCAGCGCAAATGAGACCACCAGAATCCGCCAACGCGTGGGCTCGAGATGTCATCGGGCGTGTCCGATTTGGCATGATGCAGACGATGGTACGCGACCCAGGACAGGGGCGATCCGGAACCGTTCAGCATCGCGAAAAGATTCAGCAGATGGCTTACCCAAGCGTGAAGTCGAACCGATTTATGCGCGATTGCCCTGTGAAAGCTAATCGTGGTGCCCAGGCCTCCAAGATAGTGCATTAGCGCAGCTGCCAGAAGAACGGGCCAACCCGGAAAAGGCGACGCGAACAGACCGATGATGGCGCAGACATGTATCAGGATGACCCAGAAGAGAACCGGACCGTCCCCTCGTGTGGCGCGCCACCACGGCTGTTTCCAGGGTTCATGTTGGGCAAGATCCGCTGCGTCAAGCCCGCGCAGCTCAGCGGAAATGGGCAAAGGGAGGCTCAATCGAAACTCGTTTCATCTCGACCGCTGGCATCGCGGCTGCGTCAGTTACGACGCATAAACTGGGGACGCTCCGTGGCCGGCGTCTTTGGAAAGCGACTAACGCATTGAGCGGAACGCTCTCCGGTTAGGTAGCAGGAGTGTCCTTTAGCACGTCTGCAATCGGGGGGTTCCAAGATTAGCCGGAACTTCGCAATTCATGCGCGTTACTCGGGTAGAAAGGGTCAATCGAAAGCAAGGTCCGCGCAAGAACACAGCGCTAGGCTCCAAACAATTGGGGGATAATCACCACGTGGGCTTGCAACCATGATCCCCAAAGAGCTCACTTATGCGTCGCAATTCTTGGCGGGCCGTCCTGACTTAACTTATATAGGCTTTCGGTCTTTTCCAACTATGAAGACCTCCGAGCTGTTTTGGTGCGTGCCCTCGGGGCGCAAAATACGAACTTGCCCGTAAGCCAGCTTGACCGCCGCTTTGGCCTCACCAAAGTTGTCGCTCATGAATAGCTTGCCAACAAAGTGCGAACTAGGCTTACCCACTTTTTCGGCAACTGCAAGCGCGCGCTCAAACAATTCGAAGCTTCGTGTTTGGTCACGAATTTTCGACCCCGTAGTATTGGGTGCCATGTCGCTCAAAATTAGGTCATAGGGCGCAAATTTCAGCCAGGAAGCGCCATCGGAAGTCAATGCGTCATCCTGAAAAGTAATGACCTGCGCGGGAAGCGGCACAACCAGTGGATTTAGGTCAACCGCAACGACGAGCCCTCGGGGGCCGACATGTTTTGCTGCATATAACGTCCAGGATCCGGGGGCCGCACCCAGATCGAGCACGCGCATTGAGGCGCGCAATAGTTTGCAACGCCGATCAATTTCCTCAAGCTTGAAGACGCTCCGTGCGGGATATCCTTCAAGTTTGGCTTGCCGAGTTCGGGCATCGCCGACGTAGGGGTTTTTGTGTTTCACGTGGTTTCTAGGCCAGGGATAACCATAAACTTCGGCTTGGGAATGGATTGCCTCGCTGGGCCGGACAATCCGAATTCGACGGCAGGTCGCGCAGACTTACCAAGGTTCGACCCGTTTTTTGGATAACCAACGCCGTGCGCTGGCGAAGTTGTCGGGCCCGCTCGGGCGTTTCATGGCTGACAATCAGACATTGGCCGCCTTGTGCAAGCAATCCGATGGCTAATTCAAGCAGTGAATCCCACTCTCGCTCCAGCCGAAAGACGCGCCCCTTGCCAATGGTTGCAAAGCTAGGCGGGTCGATGATCAAAAGGTCGTATTCATCGCTTCGAGCACGGGCGCGCCTGGCAAATTGCATGGCCTCTGCACGCAGAAGTCGGTGGCTAGGATTGGGCTTTATGCCATTGAGCTCGAAGTTTCTAAACCCCCGATTAAGCGCTCGACGGGACAAATCCACGCTCGTGGTTGACTCGGCTCCGCCGACCGCCGCTGCCACGCTAAATGAGCATGTGTAGCTGAACAAATTCAAAACGCGTTTCCCTCGAGCAACTTGCAATACTCGTTGCCGATTCTCGCGTTGATCCAAATAGAGACCCGTGTCCCAGCCGTCGCACAAGGATACTTCGAAACGCAATGCAGCTTCGTTGACTACTATTGGATTAGGGGCGGCTTCACCAATATCGGGGATTTTTGGCGCCAATTCTTCAATGTTTTGTCGTCGCAAATCCGTACGCGGACGACACTTCACGTACACGCCGCGGCAGCCCCAGCGGCTAACCGCCTGAGTTAGCTCATTGCGCCTGCTGATGGCTTCGGGCTGCGCCAACTCGATAACGCACCAATCGCTATAACGGTCAACCCTTACGCCGCTCAGGCCGTCGCCGCTATCATTGACCAATCTGAACGCGGTTGCGTTCTCGAAGAACCAATTGGCTCTGCGTTGCGCTGAATCGAGCAAGGCTTGCTGCAGGCGGCAAGCCGTCCCAAGCCCCTGCAGATCGTGCCAATTAGAGATTTCAAAGGGAACTTTGGCGATGAACCGTCGATTCAGCGCCAAGATCCCAAGTTCGGTGGCATGCAGCATGAGCCGTGGGCCAGGTAACCCTCCGTAAAGCGCATCCCCGACTATCGCAGCGTTGCGATGGGCAAGCTGCAGGCGAAGCTGATGTCTACGACCCGTTCGCGGTTTCAATTCAACCAATGCCAAACCGCCATGCCGACCGAGCACGCGGAGCTCAGTTGCCGCGTGGATGCCACCCGAATTCACGATTCGACTCGGGCCTTTCGGGGCTGGCTGTATCTGGTCGGTCATCAAAGATTGCTGAGGCAAGCCGCCATCTCTAACGACTGCAACATAGCGGCGGTTGACGGAATGTTCGCGAAAAGCCTGCGCCAAAATCGGGTTTAGCGCCGGATTTCGCACGAATAACAGCACACCGGACGCATCCCTATCCAAACGCTGGTGCACCGCGAGGTAGTCGGATTCGTCTCGAGCCTTTAGCCATCTTCGCAAGCGAGTGACGATGTCATCAACTGAGAGTGGTCCCCCGTGTACCGGCAAACCACACGGTTTGTCTATGACCAACAAATCGCTGTCGATGCACAACACTCGATCCGTGGGCCAGATGACGCTAATTGGTTCAAACGCCACGCCCGAATGCCTCAATCATTGAGACTGTAAAAATTAACGGGACTTCTCCCAGCCGGTGACGCCATGTTTGCTATTTCGATTTGAAATGCCGGCACGCCGTGCGTTGGGTTTTCATGGGTGACCCGCAGGTTGGTTGCGATGTTTTTATTGTGCGGGTCGTCTGGGCCCCGGCCCAGCCAACTGCATTGCCGAAAAGTTGACTCAAGATGAATGAGTTCTGGGCTTTAAGGTCGCTAATCAGCCTTCTTGAGACCGCCGCGCTTCTTGGTCGCACCACGAACCGTGACGACGCCATTTCGTGCACCCGGAATTCCGCCGCGCACCAGGATCAACCGTTCGTCCAACACGAGTTTTACGACTGGTTGCGTCAAGACCGTTACCTGTTCATTGCCGCACTGGCCAGGCATTTTTTTCCCAGGAAGTGTCCGCCCGGGTGTCATGTTGCTACCGATCGCACCACCGTGCCGCTCGTATTCGTGGGTGCCGTGAGTTCGCACGTTTCCGCTGAAATTGTACCGGCGCATTACACCCGAGAAGCCACGACCGCGACTGATACCTCGGACGTCGACAAACTGTCCTTCTTGAAAAACTTCCTCAATCTTAACCTCTTGACCCAATTCAAATCGCGCGACGAAATCCGCGTCGCAGCGAAACTCTTTCAGTGAGCGTTTGGGTGTAAGATTGGCTTTCTTAAATTGCCCAAGCAGTGCCTTAGTCGTGCGCTTCTCCCGTTTGTCGCCGAATCCAAGAATTAGCGCGTCGTAGCCGTCCTTGGCCTGCGTCCTTTTACCTACTACGAACGAGCCTGCCTCGACGACGGTGCAAGGCACCACCGTGCCGTCGGCCGTAAAGATCTGCGTCATGCCGAGTTTTCGGCCAATGACACCGGGGTGCTGGTTCATCGTCAGACTCCTGTCCTTCTCCGCTTCCCGGACCAGTCAGCATGGTGCGTCGGGGCCACGCGGGATAGCTCGCTACAACGCGGTGGTCAAGCGGCCCGGGTAGCCCGGCTGCTAACGGGGGCGGCCGAGATTTGCGATGAGGACAACATTTTTGGCCGGCGGGTCATTTTCCAGGATTTGAATTTGAATTGCTGTCAAGTGACTGAAACTCGTTGACGATTGGCTCGGCTCGTTCACAATTTTGCCCCTTTCGAAGGCCGGTAGCCCCATGTCGATGAGCCTGAGCAAGATCGCCGCGTTAGATAGCGCATCGCTGCGCACAGACCTGCCGCAATTCCGCGTTGGGGACACAGTCGCCGTACATTACAAGATTGTCGAGGGTGACAAATTGCGCGTGCAAGTGTTCAAGGGGGTGGTCCTTAAACGACATCGCGCAGGCGTGCGGAGCACATTTACCGTCCGTAAAGTCAGTTTTAACGTTGGGGTTGAACGCATTTTCATGCAGCATTCGCCTCGAATCGACAAAGTTGAAGTGGTATCGCGCGGAGTGGTACGCCGGGGTCGGCTATTTTATCTTAGAAATCTTTCTGGCAAGGCCGCACGAGTACGCGACGAGAAAGATCGCTGACCGAAGCAGCCCGCTTTCGTTGCGAGGCAAGATCGCTGTATGCTCCGGCGCGGGGTGCTGGCGGCTATAGAGCCGGTAGCCCCTTCGGAGGCTCTAATGGTCGAGTGCACCCGGTGTGGATGCCGCAACGATAGGGAAAGTCGATTCTGTGCGGCGTGCGGGTTCTCGTTGTTGGCACCCCTAGTTCGCCGAGCTACGCCCGCGGCGGGATTCTCAGCGGTTCCAGAATTGTGGCACGCGCCTGCGGCGGGTTTTCCTCAACCGGCGATTCCCGACATAGTGTCGCAGGCAGAGGTCCCACAACCCAACCAGCCCAACGTAATGGCGCCCCCAACTCCCGTTCGATCCACGATCCCCCCGGTGGGGTATACGGAGCCTCCTCGGTTCGCGCCGCCTGTGCTGATGGGCTTTCTGGTCAGTTTCGAGGGGAACGAACTCGGCCGTTTCTGGCCACTTCATCAGGGGCGACTGATCGTGGGACGCTCGCAGGCGGCGGATGGTCTGGACATCGCCATTGATCACGGGGCGACTTCTGCGCGTCACGCTCAATTGATCGCCTCAGCGCAACCCAGTCGGGTAAGCGTACAAGATCTGGGCAGCACCAATGGTACTTTCATCAATGATCAGCGACTACCACGCGGGACATGCCCAAATGGTGGCGCATGGAGATCGAATACGATTCGGCGGATTCAATGTCCGTGTTGTGCTGGTAGTGTAGCGGTCTAATTCTGGAGCCTATTTGCCATGTTAGTCATTGAATCACGGTTTTTATCCAAGGGAATTACCTTTGGAAAGTTACTTTTCATCCTGTGTCTGTGGGTAATTGGCGCTCGCAACGCGCAGGCAGCGCCCGAGGCGCATATTCTTAGAATCGATCCGCGTGCCGCGCAAGACAATGGCACTCCAATCCTTACAACTGTCGTCGAAGTTGTGGAAAACAAGCGTGTCAGCGATGCGACCATGCACTGCGGACCACTGCAAGGCAATTCTGAATTGTCGTGCCTAAGTGAGGCGCTCGAAAAGCCCTATGCCCTGTATACGCCGTATCCATTCCCGGCACAAAACGCGGTGTTCACCGTGCACATTGAGGGCGGCGATGCGTTGGCGCCTACGTAAGTCAAAGCCGCTGGGGTGAGTCTCAACAACAGCCTGGAGTTGGAACAGCTTGGTTAATCATCGTTGATGCTGACTCTCGGATGGGTGGAGCCTATCGGGATGCAAAGAGAGGTTGCCCTTCGATTCGTGGCCAGCATGGGACCTAGCGATATCGTGAATGTCATGTTCATTAATGATCGCATGGTCACGGCGGATTCACGGTGGCTCCCCGCCGCTCAAAAAACCAAAGTTACCAGCTTTATTCAGGCTGCGGGCTCAACCTATGCAGCAGGCGGCCGCAATCGAAGCCTCTTTACTATAATTCGCACCGCCGCCACGGATGCATTTAAGTCGCTTGGCAACGTGGACCAGCAAAATATCCAAGTCCCGCTGCATCAAGCCATGGTGGTATTGTCGAACGGTTTTGGCGGCGCTGACGCACTGACCACCGGTCCTGGGGCGCTGCAGCTGCAGCAGTACATGTCGGGGGGGCGATTTCCAGAAGACAACACCGCACTACCGAAGGCGCCGGTGCCGGTAGTTAGCGTGTATTTCCCTCCGCATACCATTGATGAGTACCGGAATAACTCCCTCGATTTTATGCAGAATTTAGCCAATCCGCAGATTGGTGGGTTCTTCACCGTCATGCAGGAGGGTCAGGGGGAACATGCGGGTACCATTGTCGACGCGGTGCGCACGCGATTTTCGAAAATGTACATCGTGAAGTGGCGTGTGTCCTGCATCGCACCAGCGGTGACGCAAACGTTCCAGTTGGTTTTCAAGGACGTAAAACCGCAGATTCTTGGGGATAGCTCGTTCAAGGACGTTCCGGTTGGCATCGATCCGACAACTTGGCCGTTGGACATCAATGTCCAGTACACGCAGGAGAGTGCTCAGCGGCAGGGCGGTGTCTATCCCGGAGGGCACTTTCGCGTATATGGCAATTTCTGTTGGAATGGTGAAACTCAACAGGCCGAGTCCTATTTCATGCCCGCGGGGCAGCAACTTCCTGCGGCTTTAGCCGGAGCGGATATTGATAAAGCGAAACAAACTCAGCAACAACTCATCGAAATGGGGATGAAGGGTCGCGCGATTGAAGCTACCGACACTTATGTGGAATTCGAAGCGCCGGACAAGGACAAAGTGTTACATGGCTCGGGAAGTCAGGCCATTGTACAGCTGGTAATTTACGACAATAAAGCACATCGAACCAGCGGGGTTACGGCCGATACAATCATTCAATTGAAAGGCACTAACCGCCCGTTCCCGCTCGAGTGGATCCTGGGGGGTGTTCTCGGCGTAATTGTAATAGCGATCCTATTAATCGTTTTGCTGAGGGGTTCATCAAAGAAGGCTGCGCGCGTACCCCCGGCACCGGTGGTTGCGGGCTACGTGCCGGCGGCGCCTCAACCCATAGTCGCAGCGAGCCCTTACGCCCAGCCACCGGTTCACGCCGCCCCACCCGCAGTAAATCCTGAATTTATGTACGGCCCAGCAGGAGCAGCTGCTGGTCAACCCGCTAAGCCCGGCGTTGCTCCAGCGCCGTCGCAACGAGCCATTCTCCATGGATCGGCAGGAACGTTTACGGTCGTAACCGGAACTGAGTCGCGTGTGGGGCGCGACGGATCACGTTGTGAAATCATCTTAGCTGAGCCTCGTATCAGCTCGCTACATGCTTCGGTAAAATTGGAAGACGGGCAGTTCTTTGTGCGAGATGAGAACAGCAACAACGGAACCACACTCAACGGCACGCGGATTGCGGCAGGACAGTGGACGGCAGTTGCAAACGGATCACTGCTTCGGTTTGGACCCATCGAGATGAACGTTCGCTTGGAGTGACCTCAAGTGTCAACTCGCCCAATGCCTCAGCTAATCATCGCAGCGCGAACTGACCCGGGCTGCGATCCGGCTAAGGCGGTCAACGAGGATGCCTTTGCAACTTGCACTGCCGCATGCGGCACTTTTTTGGCTGTTTGCGACGGGATGGGCGGCCACGACGGCGGTCGCGTGGCGAGTACTACGGCCATCCAAGTACTGCAGAGTCTAATCGAAACGGCACCCCCCGACGGTGCATCTGCTCGCTTTTTGCGCGGCATTATCGAGACTGCCGGGCGCGCGGTGCACGCGTTAGCCGCACCTGACGACGACGAACATCGTCCAGGCAGCACCTGTGTGGCACTGCTATTTGGTCACGGAACACCGGTTGTCGCGCATGTCGGCGACTCCCGCGCTTATCGAATTCGTGGCGGCAAAATTGAGAGACTTACCAACGATCATTCATTAGTGAATGACTTGGTACTTGCCGGCGTTATGTCGCCCAGCGACGCGCACAATCATCCGGATGCTCATCGGATTACGCGTGCCTTGGGCATGACGGCTCAAGTAGTCGTGGATGTCCGGGAAATCCAAGATTTGTTGCCGAATGATTGCTTTCTCTTATGTTCAGATGGGCTTACTGATTTAGTTACTGACGACGAGATTGCGCAAACTCTCGGCAATTCGAATCAGGTTGATATTGAGGCAGCCTGCGGGACGCTAATTGAGCTTGCGAAGAAGCGGGGCGGCCACGATAATATTACGGTAATTGTAGCCCAAGTTGGCCAACTTGGAAATGCTGTAGCCTTATTACGCGAGCCGTACGCTACTGATGGCGCGAACACCACTGCGATGTCAATGCCCGGTACGCTTGGGTCAGCTCCAATTCAAGCAACCATAGCCTTGAACGAGCCACCCCGAATTATGGTAGCTCCAACCATCGTGGAATTGCTGCCTTCGATTCCCACAGCCACTGAAACGCAGCCGATCGCAATCAAGGCGGGTGATGCACCAGGAATTATTCCAGGTCCGGTATCCTCCGTGGCCGCCTCGCAAAAGAATTGGGACACCCAAAGTTTGCGCGATTCGCGCACCCCACGTTCTGGCGCGCATTGGATGGTGATTGCGGCCACCGTCAGCGGTTTGGTGCTACTGGGTCTGGTGATTTGGGCCCTAGTGGCGCGATTCCATTGACTTGGTGGGTCCTTCGGACCGACCCACTTGCGCGGGCCGTCACTTCCAAAATGGGGCTGTAAAACCCGAGTATTTGGGCTTGGCCTTTGGACCATTCACTCACAGGCAACTCGGGGGTTCCCCTCGGGCGCCGCGTCTGTTACGAGCAAAGGACCATGATTGCAGGACTTGGCAAGCAGTCACTCCTAATTGGTTCGGCGCCCCATTGTGACATTCGCCTGGGCGGCGCTTCCGTGTCACCGGAGCACGCTCGATTGGTTCACGACGGCTCGGGCAAGATTAATTTTTTGGACTTGGGTATAGGGCCCTGTAGCGTCGATGGCGTTGCACTACCGCCTCGCTCAGAAACGCACTTCGATTTCCGTCGTCAGTTTGCGGTCGGTACCGCGGCCGTGCCCAACACTCATCCGGCAATCGCCGCACTGCTCATGCAGCGCGGTCAACTTGGGCCAAGTGGTGGTCAGTTAGTCATCGGTCGTGACCCCGGGCGGGTTCATCTCGTGGTAAAACACCCGAATGTTTCCGGCGTACATCTTAGTTTTATTCCAGCCACGCTCCTCGTGGTTGACATGGGTTCCACTTCGGGAACCTGGATTTCAGGCAATCGATTAGCATCGCAAACTCCGACACAAGTTGACCCCAACGGTTCGATCGCGATTGGCCTGTGCCGCTGTCAGTGGCCGCGCTGATCGAAATTGCGAACGAATTTAGTGGCGTTGCCGCGCCCGGAATACCAAAGGCCGAGCGCGCAGCGCTCGAGCCTGCGGTGCTGCATCCTGCGGCTGCGGAACGCTGCCGACGCGTCACTTGATGCACAACCCAAGCGCAAGCACAAGACGGTCATCGGACAGTTTTCGTTCGGTGCCGCCGGTCAGGTCCTAGTTCGATCGATCGGACGCACGCCGGACAACGATATTCAGATTTCCCATCCGCAAGTTTCCAGTCGTCACGCGCTTGCTGCATCGCATCAATGAACAGCTCTTCCTGGAAGATCGGGGCAGCGCCAACGGAACTTATGTGCGCGGACAACGTATCGCTGCCGGACAAAGAGTCGCCATCAATAACGGCGAAAAGGTCTTCATTGGCCCGATGCCTTTGGTCATTCAGGTCGAGGCCTCAGAAGTCGCGGTAATTGTCGAAGATTCCGCGCAATGGCAAGGACGCCCGCTGTACGAGATTGAAGCCTGGGATCTTGTCATGCAGGTGTCTGATCGAGACAACTCCAGCGACACCAAGACACTGCTCGACCATGTGAGTTTCAAAGCACTGCCGGGCGATTTGATAGCGCTGATGGGACCCAGCGGGGCCGGCAAGACAACGCTGCTTCTGACATTGAACGGATACACACCGCCCACGGCCGGTCAAGTGCGCATCAACGGCGAAGATCTGTATGCTATTTACGACGCGCTCCGCGGCAGCATTGGGTATGTGCCCCAAGATGATATTGTACATCCTGAACTTACAGTCTGGGAAGCAGTTCGCTATAGCGCGCGCATGCGATTGCCGCCCGACTATTCCGAGGAAGAAATCGACAAGCGTGTTTCGATGACCTTGGCTCAGCTTGGACTTGAAAGTGTGGCGCACCTGCAAATTGGTCGACCCGAGAAGAAGATTCTCTCCGGTGGACAGCGCAAACGAGTCAATATCGCCATGGAGCTGGTGACTGATCCAGTGATTCTATTTCTGGATGAGCCGACGAGCGGGTTGGCAGCCGACGATACGACAGCACTGGTGCAGTTGCTGGCGGATCTCGCTCGGCAAACCGGCAAGACAATTATCACTACGATCCATCAACCCGCTAAGGACGAATACGAGAAGTTCAACTTAGCGTTAATCATGGGTCCCGGGGGCATCCCAACTTATTTTGGCCCAACCAAGGATGGCTATCGCTTTTTCGGATCAATACTTGAGCGGCAAGGCAAGCCGAATTGTATCAACAATCCTCGCGATATGTTTGATATGCTGAATCAACGCGAGCGACCGATTTTCGAGTCCATGCGAGTGCAGAATCCCCAGGCGACGCGATTTGAGGCTCGCCAGCAGGCTGCGCGTGAATGGAACGCCGAATTCTTCAATCAGCAAAACCCGATTTTTCAGAAAATGTATTCCGGGCGGCGCGCCGTAGGCGTCGGATCCCAACAACCGGGCATTCCGCAGCGCAAGCCGCCCACTTCGGGGCAATTTGGGTTGCTGGTTAGCCGGTACTTGAAAACGAAGCTGCGCGATGTGGGTGGTACCGCGATTATGCTGCTCCAAGCACCAACCATTGGACTTTTGCTGGCCGCCGTCTTTGGGGGTCAAAAAAGCGCCATTCCCTATTGGTGCTTGGGAGCCCTTCAAGACCTATCAACTCACTCGGGGGGTTCCGTCGGGAACAATAACGACGTGCTCCGGAGTATGCCGACGACAGCGGATAACTCAGCTGCAATATTCTTTCTCGTGGTTGCCGCCGTGTGGTTTGGTACTAGCAACGCGGCTCGAGAAATCGTCAGCGAGAAGGCCATCTACGTGCGCGAGCGCATGGTCAATTTGAAACTCGCCAACTACGTTCTGTCGAAATTTGTATTACTGAGTCTATTTTGTGTAATTCAATGCACGGTCCTGTTGGCGATTGCCTTCTTCGCCCTCGGATTTTCCGGCGGGCCCTTGGCCTTCGGCATACAACTGCTCACTTTGGTAGTGACTTCGATGACATCGGCGGCCACCGGCCTCTTGTTATCGACCATGGTAGCATCCAGCGAGGCCGCTATGGCGCTTACGCCGATAGCTCTCATTCCTCAGGTAGTCCTTGGCGGGCTAATGGTGCCCATGACAACGGTGCCCTGGCTAAAATGGCCGATGCTGTTGATGCCGGCGCGCTGGGGTTTCGAGGGCGTAGTTGCCCAAGAGCGCATGGCGATTGCGTCTCAACCGGCTTGGGTTGTCAATCTAAACAAGCCCAGATCTAAATAGTGTAGACACCTTCATAACCAACGGCAAATTCCAGTGCGCTATTGCGCAAGTGGCTAGCCCTGATTTCAACGGTGCCTGGGGTTTTGTCAACTATGCGACGGTGTGGCTTCCCGCCGCGGTATTGGCGACCATGATGGTCGTTCAATTCTTGTTCATTCTAATCCTCTTGAAGCGGCGGGACTCGGTGTAAGGGGATGCGACAAACTTGGCCTGGCATTTCAAGCGTGGGCAAACTTATCGCATGCAAAATTGCTGCGAAGTATGCCAAAATTTTCGTCCGGGAGCCGAGTTCGGGAGCCGATACAAAGTCGTGGAGGTACCGTTCGATGTGCGCCCGGTCAATTTATGCGTGGGTCACGCACGGATTGCCCAAAACTCAGGGGTAACGTCGTTCCAGGAGCTGCGCGAACTCTATGGCACCGGTCGGCGGTCGTTCGTGCCGCGGCGCGGTCGCAGCCCGGCAAAAGCGAATGAAAAACCGCGTAGCGCTGGCCGGCGCTCAGGCGACGGCTGTAGCTGACGCAGGTATCGTTCCCAGTCACATCGCGGGCCGGCCCTGCGGCGCAGAATTTTTGGCCCCGAGCTTCCTTCGTGGAAGAGGTCGAGACACTACGAGTGGAGTATACTACCTTGCTCGTTTTCTCACTGAACCGGAGGTTCTAAAGGCATGCGCGCTATTTCGATGGGCTCCCTTGGCCTAGCTTCACTCGCCCTATTTGCAATTGGCTGCGATTCGTCACCCGGCAATCCAACGGGTGCATCCGGCGGCGCGCCCGCGTTGACAACGGGACCCACTTGCGGAACCAGTGACGCCAGCGACCCCATCAATGACAGCGGTGGCTGCACACCGCAGCCGCTGACGCAAGCGCAAGCATTGCTGCAGGGTCCGTACGGCTCTCACATGTTGTGCATTGGTGATCGCCAGTATTACCTGCAGGTTAACGAGTGGGGCTCTACTGCTGCAGAAACCATCGATTACGGTGGCGGTAATTATTACTTCCGGATCACTAAACAGAACGGGACCTCATCGTCTGGCGCCCCAACAGGATTCCCGTCAATTTTTATTGGAGCCAACAGCGGAAACACGACGCTCGGCAGCAACATGCCTAGGCTTGTCAGCTCGTTGAATTCCGTGCCTACTACCTGGAATTGGAAGGACAACGGAGCTGTTGACGGAGTAACTGACGCCGGCACCAACACGTACAACGCCACGTACGACGTCTGGTTCAGTACCAACCCTGCGGGCGAGCCTGGTACCAGCTGTCCGAGCGGCGGCTTTTTGATGGTCTGGCTACACAAACCCGCTGCGGCCGAACCTATTGGAGGTGGGGCCCACGTATTCTGGCGTCACGGTTGCCGGCATTCCAGGGACCTGGGATGTGTGGATCGGGCCGAACCTGGGCTGCTCCTCGGTGCCGTGCATCTCGTACGTACGCAAGGACATAAATCCCGCGTACTCGATGTCATTCGATCTCAATTTGTTCATCAGAGATGCAGTGACGAATCGTCCAAATACCATTACGGACACCATGTACCTGACGAACATTTTTACGGGCTTCGAGATCTGGTCGGGTGGCGTAGGCCTAGAAACGACCAGCTTCTGCGCAGACGTCAATTGACCGGCGTCAGAGGACACGCAGTGACTGGTGCGTTTCTGCAAGCGATCAACTCGACGGTACCAGTGAGAAATATCCGAGAACTGGCCAGGGCGGAACTTCGCCGTCGGTTTGCACTGGATAGTCGAAGGGCTCCTGTGTAAACTGCCAAGAGCATTTTGACCTACACGGTGTTTCGGAGGCATTAGCATGACACTTCGTCAAGACTTATTTCGAATCGCGCGGGTGGCGGCATTCGGCGCAGCGGTCAACGCTTGCTCGCATGATGATTCATCAACCGTGATTAAGCCAGATCTGCCACACTTCAACGACATCACGACGGCACCCTCAAAAATTCAAACGGCGGCGCGGGCCGTGGTGCGACTGGCCACCGCCGGACAAATGGGAACGGGTTCGTTCATATCGCCTACCGGTCTTCTGCTCACCAACAATCATGTGCTGGGCGATTCAGTATGTCCGATTGAAGGATGTTACGTCGAGATGTCGCAGATGTACCAGCGAGGACAACCGCTGCAAAAGCCGAGCACCGTGATGGCCAAGCCGATTGCCGTCGATGTCGGGCTTGACATGGCGGTCGTTCAACTCGTTGATCCGACCACCTCGTCCAATATAACTACGCCGGATTACCTGTCATTCGACTCCTTGGGCCCAGCGGCGCTGCTGGACATGCACGTGACCATTGTTGGTCATCCGGAAGGAAACCTGAAGAAATGGACGGATGGAGTCGTGGTCGATACAACCGGCAATTGGTTCATGTGCACGGCGTATACGCTTCCTGGCGACAGCGGTTCACCGGTGTTGAATGACGCGGGTCAAATTGTAGGTCTAATTCACCGGGGACCTACCTCACTTGACCTAATTACGGATAACGGAATCAACGTTTATTCTGTAGGGACCGCGTCGGCTCCTCTCGTGACGGCAATGAATGCGGCCTCACTTCCCTCGACAATGATATCTGAATCCGCCGCGACAACCACGGCCCAATTTCTAGCTAATGACTTCGTGTACTTAAATTCGCGCACGAGCACAGTTACCGTGGACGGCGTTTCAGCGAGCGCACTCACCGTGCTGGGGCAGGCTTGCGACACGGCACTGGCCCGGAATAATTTCGCATCCCCAGACGATCTCAGCGCGGCTTTGGCTCCTTGCTACGACGCCCAAACCTGGATCGAATGTCGCACGGATGCCCCCGCGCCTGCCTACGGAGTCGTTTGCCCCTCCTCGACGGATCAGGCCACCTGGAGCAATCGCTACCAAAGTATGAACAACCTCGGGTTGGCCATGAACGGCATTCCCGATTATGGCTCGGTGAGCTTTGCGATTGCGGCACTTCAATCGACAATGGCTGCGGGCACGACGGCGGGCGCAGCGTCGCTGCAGCTGGTGCTTGGCAATGTTGCGCCAACCCTCGATTTTGAACTCGCCTATTTCCTGGCGGCGTTCGCGATAAATACGTATAGCGGTACTCGTATCTCTGACTATATCGTCAGTTACAAAAATGTTCCGCATTATGGATTGCAAGCTACCTATATTGCTTATGCAGCGAGCTGGCTGACAGGCAGTTCCATTAGCGAAGCGGAACTGATTACGTTGGTGAAGCAACTCATGGCCGATCCAACCGTCGATATTGGCTCCCAGTTGTCCCTTGAAGACTTCCTCTATGAATTAAATGCTCTGTAGCGACCCGACCCTTCGCGCGGCGAACTGTTGAGCAGGTTTGGGGATTTCAGCCTTTTTTTGGAAACCAGGGATGACGTTCATGTGACGCAGTGATTCGAGCTTGTCAGCGCGCGTGTGTGTGATACGTAGCTGCGCCCGGTATTTTCTGGCCGGGACGTTCGGCGGTTGAACAACAAGGAAGGAAGGATACGAACATGCGATTAGGGTTAGGTGTTATTGCAGGTGCGCTCGCCAGCGCAATCTTGGGTTGTTCGAATTATGATTCGATAACGCAGTCAACGGAAACGCCCGACGAAAGTCACCCCTCGGTTTCTCAGCAGGCGCAAAGCGCTGCTAGCGCGAAACCCGTCGGCAAGAAGCTCATGATCATTGGCAACATGACGGACGAATTAGTGGGTACCGTCACGGACGATGCAATCTTTATTGATCGGATCATCGCGGATGTCGGCAGCCCAAACCAACTCCACGTGTTGGTTGTGCCGGGTGCCAGTGCGTCACCGAACTGGTTGTACTCGTACTTTCAATCTGTAATGCCAACGCGCGGCGTGCCCGTCGGGAATGTCGCCTTGGCCCATATCGCGAGTGTCGATGATTCGTCCACGCCCAACGTGGATGAGAGCACCTGGACGAATGGCGCATACCAACCGAGCGAGGTTGCAAAAATTGCAAGCGCCAACCTAATCTGGTTTGATGGTGGTGACCAAAGTCGCCTAGTGGACCTGATGCGAGACTCTTCGGGCAAAGACACTCCGTTTCAAGCCGCGCTCAAAGCCAAATTTGCGGCCAACAATCTGATCATCGCCGGTTATAGCGCTGGAGCCGCTATCATGACGGATCCGATGATTGGCGGCGGCTCGTCTTGGGGTGCCCTGACCATGCCGCCCGACCTCAGTGCGAGTCCGGCGGGGAGTGCCGCTAACCCCTGCGATGCTGAAGATACGCTTTGCATTACGCGAGGCCTTGGCTATGTTCCCACACAATACAGCGCAATAATCGATCAACATTTCACACAGCGTGGCCGATTTGCCCGCCTGGTTCGAGCGCTTGCAGCAACTAACGAGCAAAATGGCTGGGGAGTCAGCGAATTCTCCGCCTTCTATATTGACCTTCTGCAGAAAACAGCGGTGGTCGTCGGAGTGCCCGGCAAGGCATTTGTCAGCTTGGTTGGGCGTGATAGCGCATTCCAGAATAACGAACAAATCGGGCCACCATTCCTAGGCGCTAACTATACGATGAGCATCCTCGCCGTCGGTGATACCTACACCCTTCCGAATGCGAAGAACCCTCACGGCGTCGGCGCCCACCCGATTGCCAGCGACTATTACGCGCCGTTTTCGGAGTATTACTCGGACAATCCGATATTTACGGATGCCTTCGGCAGCCAAGTGCTTATCGACGACGTTTCGGCCTATTTTGCAGACGGCACGCCTCAGGCTTCCGGAGCGAGAGTGGATGCGATTGCCTTCAACGTGGATGAGACCGGTTCGGGTACGGGCTTTCTCTTTCGATTCACTGCTGACGCCAATTCACAGGTCGCGTGGAATGAAGATACCGGCTACTCAATGTTCAATGCTCGTCTGAAGTTCTCAACTATCACCGCTCAATTTACCGGTCTTGGACCGTGATCGAGGAGCGGTTTTTATTCGAAGACGGGCGCTCACAGTTGGGTGCCCGTCAGTTCTCTCCAACTATGGCACTGGGGCTGGCTCCGGCGTGAGCGGGTTTGCTTGATTCACTCTTCCAAGTCCAAACAACGGCACTTCTTTTTGAGGCTCGGTGCGGTCGTTGCTCACGATGACAAGCTTGCCGGATACGCCCCGCGATTCACCGTCAATCTGATCGTCCAGAACCGTCACTTTCACACGAAATGAAGGGCTATTGGGCGCATGTTCGAAGGAGGCCGCAAACGGACCCTGCGTGACGTACACCGACTGAACTTCGAAGTTCGGTTGCGAGCTCTGTAGGTCAATCGTC
Organism: uncultured delta proteobacterium; assembly: GCA_963835565.1. Taxonomy (GTDB): domain Bacteria; phylum Myxococcota_A; class Polyangia; order Polyangiales; family Polyangiaceae; genus FEN-1139. The sequence goes on along the minus strand of CAWIGY010000099.1, from coordinate 54,062 downwards.
ACCGTCTTGGTTCCCGATATCTTTAGATTGAAGTAGGGGTTGGTCGGGTTTACCTCGAGTGTTCCGCCCACTTTGCAGGCGTACGGAATGGCGATATCCTTTGGATGCTCGAGACCCGGTCGTAATCAAGAGGTTTCCGACGTTCATTCCCACTTTTCGTCCCTTGCAGTGGATCCGATAGCCTTTGACCTTGCCCGGTTGAGCAGGCAACGGCTCGATATCAACATCGACAATGCCTTTGTCCTTGAGTTTGACCCGAGCCCTGTCAACCAACGTCCCCACCAGGTGAACCTCCTCGGACCGCTCTTCACCGAAGAACATCTTCAAGTCGATGCTGGACTTATCAAACGCCAAAAGTGGAGTCACATTGGCCACCAAGTGAAGCGTAGCCTTGGCAGCTTTGGGGTCATTTGAATGGATGGTGAGAGTTTCCCGCATCGGGCCGTAAAGATCCGAGCGGCAAGTAACGTCCAACTTGCCTTTATTACCAGGAGCTATGGTTTTCGGATCGACGCTCCCGGAACAGAACCGGCTCGAGTCGATCGCGCCGATTTCGAGTGGTAGCGACCCAGCATTGAGCACAGCGAGCGTGCCGTGGGCGGCTTCGTCTTGCACAACCGGACCCAGCTCAAACGTAACTTGCTCAAGCCTAAGTCGAGGAGCCGCCAGCTGAACTTTATCACTCGATGCCGGCGATGCTTCCTTTCTTGGCGCTCGCCTGCAAGCGCAGATGCAGAAAAGTGCCACCAATATGAGGAGCGAATCCGTAAGCTTACGTTTCAACGGACTTGACTCCACGCGCTGAACTTATGCAATTTCGCCGTCGATCGCAAATGAGGGTCAACGAGACCCGGCCTACGGACAATAGCGCGGCGTGTTGAGTTGGCTCCGGATGCAGGCAATTTCGGTGCCCCAGCCAGTGGTGGGTTGTACTGGCAGATCGATATGACCCCGTCGGCATCCGCGCGTTGATGTTGGCAGCCACATTCCAGTTCGGATCTTCTCCCGCGGAAGCTCCCGCAGGCACCGTAACCCGTATCCGCCAATATCGGCTTGCCCGTCACCGTATTTACCCCGGCCCAAGTCATCGCGTTGGTCGTTCGGATTAGAGTGCTGTTGGCATCCGTTCCGCCACCGGACGTGTTGATGAACGTGAACAGGCCCATGTTCAAGTTCGGGTACCAAGCTGAGCCATTATTGGGTATCCACGGTGAGATATCCATCGAGAACCTGGCCTGAGGTAAGGAGGCCTTCAGCGCATTGACCAGGGCGGTTATGTTGGTGCCCGCCGTTGCAACCGACCAGGGCTGAGTCTCGCTACTGCCTGTGTACTGGTACCAATCGGGCTCCATATCGAAGATGATGGGACGCCCGCCCAGGCAGGCAGCGTAACCTGTGGAGTTACTCGTGTACTCAGCGAGAATCGATGACCAATCTTGCGTGATATACTGCGAACCGTACGTGCAAAGATCACCGCCGCTGCATCCGGAAACGTTGCAATCACACAAGGCGTGATTGGTCTTTACATAATTGGCAGCAATGTACGTAACGACCACCGGAACCAGACCAGCAAGAGCACCGCCGGCGGCGGACTCACTGCATACGCCGCTACCGGCAAAGTTGCCCTGCATCCACCCCGGGGTAAAGAAGTCCAACTGGGATATCATGGAGGTCCCAGCACTCTTTGCAATGGTGTCGATCGTGCCGAAATGGAACCGGCATTGACTAAAGACAGAGCCAGTTGATGTTCCACCGCCCGTTGCGGATGCACCACCCGTGGCCGGCGCACCGCCGGTTGTCTTGCTGCCTCCCGTTGCAGGCGCGCCGCCCGTGGCCTTGGTTCCGCCCGTGGTGGATGTCCCGGTATTGGAAGTCGTTGCACCTGCGGCCCTCGTGCCACCTGTCGCTGCCCCTCCGACGCCATTCGCTCCACCCGCATTCGGTGACCCGCCCGTGGTCACCGATCCAGCTGTTCCGATCGCGCCAGCGACCTGGGTCGCACCGCCCTGTGAACCTCCCGCGCCGGGTGCTCCGCCCACGGCGCCGGGGGAGACTGTATTGTCCGAACCACCACAGGCAGTGAGTGAAACCGCGGCACCAACAGTGATTAATGCGCCGATTTTGGAATTTGACGGTCTCATGTGAGTGCTCCTGAGTGGAATGCTTCGCAACAGCCGGTTGGATGCCGTAACCCTAGTTTTGACTGTAGCGCATTGCTAGTTTTCGGCTCACTACTGAAAAGAATAACCGCTGCATGGGTCAACATTGGGCCGGCTCATTTACGCAGAACAGCGGGACTGCAACTGCGCTCAACGCTGACTCAAGATTCAGAATAACCGGCCGTATTGAGGGACGTGCCGTCCAGCAGACGGTGCGGGCACGCACGACTTGCCAACCGGATGTTGGCGCAACGTTCCTTGAGTTGAGTCTCATGTCGAATTCGTCCAGCTTCCCAGCTTCTGCATGCAGCAGTGGAAAACTGCCGGTGGCTAGCTGCGTAGCGCCCGAATTTCATCCAAAGCGAAAGACCATAGCGGTTCTCGTTGATTTTATTGATCAGACTACTGACGGTTATGAATCGGCGCTGCGAGCGGGTTTCGACGCACAGTGTCGGACTCGGGATCTTAATCTGCTCATCATTGTAGGTCGGGCATTGGACGATCAGCAATCAATCAGTACCCATCACAATGCCGTATACCGTTTATTAATTCCTGACTGTGTGGACGGTGTCATCCTTTTGTCATCCGGGCTCACTTGTCAAGTCGGACCCGCTAAGTATGCGCGCTGGTGTGAATCCCTCGGTTCACTGCCCATGTGCAGTCTTGGGATGGCCGTGCCCGGCCTGCCCAGCATTGTTCCCGATAATCGAGCGGGCATGTCCGCGGTGGTCGAACATATCGTCAACCGGCATCAGCGCAAGAGAATCGCCTATCTTGATTGCAACGGCAACCCCGATGCAGCCGAACGCTTGGAGGCCTGCCGTGGCGTGCTTGCTAAGCAGGGGCTGTCACTCGACCCTCGCATGATTGTCCACGGCGCATTTGAGATGTCGTTCGCGGAGCAGGCCACATTGGCTCTGATTGACGAGGGCGCAATTTTCGACGCGGTAATTGCCGCCAACGACGGCATGGCCGTTGGGGCGTTGCGGGCGTTAGCCACCCGGGGACTTCGAGTTCCCCAAGATGTCCTGATTTCTGGATTTGACGACATTCCTATTACGCGTTTCACCGAGCCTACGATCACCACCGTGCGCCAGCCATTGGAGCGGATGGCCATGTTGGCCGTGGACGCCGTAGCCGACCAATTGGAGGGATCTAGCGTCAAGGAACAAATCCTGGTGCCCGCGCAGTTAGTGGTGCGTGGTTCCTGCGGATGCACGCATAAGGTGCCACTCTTTCCCGCACCCGGCCCGGCTAAGGGTAAGTCCGCCACTCTGCTGTGGAGCGAAGTATTTGACGCCGAGTCCGTCGCACAACGACTGACGGAGGCATTGAACGCCGAGCTGGGCGGGCAGAAAGGTGCACTGCTGTTGGTCATTCAGGTGCTGCTCGCGGAGCTCAACCCTCTCGAAAACCCCTACAATACGTTACTACCGATTCTGATTGGCCTGCGCCTTCAATCCAAAGTCAGTTGGCCCCCTGAGCTCGAAGATGCCTGGTATTCCGCGCAACGAGCGATATCCAATGTCCAAGCCAGTTACCAATTCGAGCAACGCATTCAATCGGAATCAATGTACGTCGGGTTGCTCCGGACGCTCGGCTCCATTGTTGCCTTACCAGACATGGCTTCGCTTAAGCGCGCACTGGAGGAAATTCTTCCGACTATTCACCAAAAAGATTTAATTCTTGGCCTGCTTCCGCAAGAAGAGATTAAGCAGGTTGAATTGCTGGTGAAACTCGAGCATGGGCAAAGCGTTCCCTTGCCCGAGGCAACGTTTGAAGTATCCGAAGTATTTGCCGAAACACGACGGCGTACCCTGCTTGTCCTGCCAATTGCAACTGAGAGCCAAATGATTGGCATCATTGCGCTTGAAGCACAAGATGCCTTCTTCAATTATCAGTTATTGCGGGACCACATCTCCGCGGCATTCAAAGTTGTGGCGCTGCAAGAGGCAGCCGTGCGTCAAACAACACTTCACGAAAGAAGTGCGCAAGAACGCTTGGCGACCGCGGAGCGCATGCGCAGCCTAAGTGTGCTAGCTGGCGGGGTTGCTCATGATTTGAACAATGCCTTGGGTTCATTGGTGGCCCTATCAGATGTTGTGTTGGAAGAGCTCGAGGAACGACGGCTGAACCCGCAGCACGACGAGACCGAACTTCGAGCTGATTTAGTTTCTATCAAGCTCGGAGCATTGCGTGCGGCGGAAACCATCAAAGATCTGATGACGCTGGGTCGTCGCAGCCAAGTGTTGCGGGAGCCAGTGGACCTAAATCAAGCTGTCAATAGTAGTGTGCGCGATGTGCGCGCTCAATTACCGACGGAGCGACTTAGGAATGCGCAATTGCGCGTAGAAACCTTAATGACGCCATTGCCGATGCTCGCCTCAGAGCCTCACGTGATTCGGGCCATTGGCAACTTGTTGCGCAATGCCATTGAAGCTGCGGGCCAAGACGGAGTGGTCGCCGTAACGACTGAACTTGTCAGGTTGCATGAACCACTCACGGTTTACGAAGTTATTCCGGCCGGTGAATATGCGGTGATTTCTGTCGCGGATACCGGTCCTGGAATTGCCGTTGAGCAGCTCAATAAGGTATTTGAACCGTTCTTCTCAACGAAGAAACTCAGCGAAGTCAGTGGGAGTGGCCTTGGTTTGGCGATTGTGCATAGCGTTGTAAAAGAGCACGGCGGTTTTCTCGATGTGACCAGTCGTGTTGGTCAAGGTTCGAAGTTCGCCTTGTATTTTCCGCTGATCGAAGGGTTAACGAATGCGCGGGAAGAACCGACACTGGTTCGCCGCGGGCGGGCCAACGTTTTGGTTGTAGATGACGATCCCCTCCAGTTAAGGGTGGCGCATCGCGTGCTGAGTCGATTGGGATATGACGTCACCACAGTTGCAAGCGGTGTTCAAGCGTACCGAATAGTTTGCGAAGAACTGAGGTCGTCAGCATCCGTCGGCGGCTCTGCGAAGCCGCTGGTCAGCGCGTTTGATGTGTTGCTCATGGATATGGCGCTCAACGAGGATCAAACTGGCTTTGAAGTGTTTCAGAGTATTCGGCAAGTCTTCCCGGCGCAAAAGGGCATTATTGTATCAGGACACAGTGTGATGTCCGGCAGTGGCTCGATACCAACCAGCGACTTGCTTTGGCTAGCAAAACCCTACACCGCCACGTGTTTGGCACAAGCGGTACAGTCGCTGCTTAGCCCGTAGATTTCCCGTTTATTTCCGACGAAACGCCTTCTTCGCCAAGAACTAATTAACGATCTGCCCGGTGGAGCAACCGAAGATTACCTCTAGGCTCGCGTTGGGGTTCTTCTGGAGCGCGGCACAAGTGGTGGCGCAAATTTCGATCTCGGTATCCGTGCTGTCCGTGAACTGATAGCCCTTGTCACAAGTGCTGCTGGTATTGGGAAGGACTAGCGAATAGTTTCCATTGCCGTCATTGTATACGAGCACTGTTTTCGATGGGTCAACAACCTGACCGTTCGAGGGTGGAGGCACGGTGTAATTGCAAGAGATGACGGACTGCGCGATGGTGGTCAATGTGCTGGACAATGCCGTGGCAAAATCCGTAGCTTGAGACAGATCGAAATGGCAATAAGTGCCGCGCGGGTTCACGGTGGTGCCCGCCGGAGTTCCTGATACCGGCACGCAACCCGCGGGCGCCGTTCCGCCGGCGACTGCCAACAGAGAGAGCATATACATTGGATCATAAGTGGCACCTTGCGGGTTTTCGCTGCCCACCACACCGACGACGAATGTCTTGACGTTCGCCGCTTTTCCGTCCGCTTGTTCGCCGGCAATATTAACCCCGGCGGGGCTGCCAACGCCGCCGTAGATTTGGGCATTGTATTCTGTTTGATTGATTGGGTTTTCGATGGTGCGGCCATCATGCAGGACCGTCGGTACACCGTCAGTAATAAGTACGATGTACTTCGGACTCGTGGTGTAACCAGCGGGCGCCTGCCACCCTGTCAGTGTACTCAAGCCGAATTCCCAAGCATTGTAGGTGGGCGTGTACCCGCCGGGCGTGGTCCGCGCTAGTGAATTATCGACGGCTGTCAGCTGAGCCGCCGCCATCGGAGCAATCGGCACCGCTTGAGTTCCCACGTAAGCAGCGTTGCCGTTGCCCTTGTTGAAGTACGTCACGCCCACGGCAAAGTTGGCTGGCAGCGACGCAAAGACGTTCGGCATTGTCTGAGAGAACACGGTCCACTTGCTCGGACCATTGGGTTGCGCAGGGTTAGCCGGGTCCGACGACATCGAACCCGAGGTGTCGATGACGAACTCAAGCACAGGCGGTGCGGCGCCCTGGGGTGTCGAGCTCGATTGCACACAAGGATTGCTAGTGAGCGAGGTGGCCTGGGCCGCCGTAATTGGAGTAGTCCCATCAGCCGTGTCTTGCGCTACGAGCCCACTGCCAGCGCCCCCACCGTTCACGTTGTAACCGGGGTTTTGATTAGCGCTGTCTGCCCCAGAATGGCTTGAGCAGGCGATCGTTCCAAAGCAGCTTCCCAAACCGCAAATACAGACAGACTTAAGAATTCTCATGTCATAATCTCCCGGATACCAGCCCAGCAAAACCAAACGACCACGGGATACCTGTGTTGAAGCCGCTCAAAACGGGTTATCCCAATCTAGTTTGAACGACTCCTGGTGAGTCGCAAGGCCCAATGACGCAGCTAAAGAGCATTTTTTAAGGGGCTCCTCCGAGCCCGAGTCGCTAGCCATTCCACTGCAACCGGATAGGTCGGTAACCCAACCCCGTTGACGGCAAACAGCTTTTCCGTTCCGCTGAGACAGAAAAAAATGAATCTTTCATCGCAGGGGGTGATGCAAAGTACCGCCATGAAGGTGCCGTGCTGAGAAATGTCCCGATTGCTGGGCGCGAATCTAGCCGAATGCTGGCAGTAGGTTCGGGACCCATACAAAGTCATAGTCGGCCGCCCGCGACGCCCTCGTCTGCGCAGGTTATTTCTTTGGCATCACCCGAATGCTGTGTCTAGCATTCAAGGCTTGATGACGCGTCGCACGAACCCACGACCGCTTTCATCGAATAGAAGGCTCGCACTCGTTGCGTTGTTTGCAGTTAGCATTGTGGGTTGCGCCGGAACCTCCAGCAACAATCACGCTATAATGGCCGCCTTGGCGGGCAGTGGCGGCACTGCTGGAGCCGTCGGAAGTGGCGGCGCCAACGGCACCGGCGACGCGGGTGGCAATGGCGCGGACGCGGCTGGCCTCTCCGACGGGCTGCGTACGAACGTGGCTCCCGGCGGCAATTTCGATCTCTCGCTTTGGGAGTTGCAGGAACCAGTGGGCTCGCCTGGATCGCCAACGACCATCAGTCCCGCCGCCCTTGAGGGACCCAACGGTTTCCAGGATAGCTATTTCTTCACCGACCCGACTGACGGGGCGATGACCTTCTGGGACCCCGAGAACGGGGTTACCACGGCAAATTCCAGCTATCCCCGCTCCGAGCTGCGTGAGATGAACGCGGATGGGTCCGAAGCAAACTGGCCTGTGACAGGGACCAACACGCTGTCTGCGACCCTCGCGGTAACCCAGGTACCCGACCATGTCTGCGTTGGCCAGATCCACTGCGGGACGGCAATTCAGACGGGCCTTACTGCAACCACCAAGCCACTACTCGAACTTTATTACACTAGCAACGGCGACATTACGCTCGGCATTGAGGTTAGTCCTTCAGGCAGTCAGACTTCTTACGACATCGCGAATGTCCCGCTTGGTACGAAATTCAATTATACGATTCAGCTCACGGGAGACGGGACAATCACGCTGGTCCTCAATGGAATAACGAGTACCTTTACGATGCCATCAAGTTTCGTGGGTTATGGCGAATACTTCAAAGCGGGTAACTATGATCAGTCCGCCGGTGATGCGGGCATAGGCGCAACCGTGAAGTTCTACGCGCTCCAGGTAGCTCACGAACCCTGAATCACTCGTCGATGGGTTCCGGCACGGGCTGGCTGATTAACCTTCGGACTTGCTCGCTATCAATTTGAGCCTTGAGATTCCAGCCGACACAGGTGACGTTGGGAATAGCAGAGCGCACTTTTTCTGAAAATTCCTGCAAAGCGGTGTCGATATCTGGACCAGAATAGGACATTGCCACCAGTGCGACCGAATGATGGAGGCGAATCGAAAAGAGTGACGCTGAGATGTCATAGGTGGCACGGCCCTTGGCTTCATCCTGTTCAGCGGAGGCGCTGGACGACTGAGCACCGCGATTGCCCCGCATGCCACGACCACCGCCGCCCATTCCGCGAAATCCTCCACCCGTTGGCATGGGGGGTGAGCTAGTTGCCGATGATGGGGCGGCGCCGCTGCCCCGGGGAACCAATCGGCGACTGCGCACGGAAAATGTCAGAATCACTCCACCTTTGGCCATCGGCGCAAGTCGGTCGAGTAGCTCATCGGTAACACCCTCGTCTTTGGTGTACTCGTCGATGGTCGAGGCCAGCGTCGGGTATGCAGTCATGAACTGGGTGGTCCAAGCAGTCTCGCAGCTTGTCTTATTAATTCGTGACGTCACTGTGGGCCCGATATCATTCCAGGACTCTTGACTGAGTTGACCATTCTCGAAGACGCCGAATACAGAGAGTCCAGTGGTGGGCTCTACATAATCGGAAGCATACTTGACCGAGATTTCGAGTCTCTCCGTCTCCACAGCCGAGGCTCGTGGCGGCGACGGCTATCGCGCAAGCAATAGAGTGGAAAAGTTGAATAAGTTTCATAGCTCACAATCGTCGCTTCAAAAAACCGCCAATATCACTAGCATTCCCAAGGCAGGCATCCTGCGAATCGCATGTCTGAAGATAAGTTCACACTCAGGGACGATCGGAACGCCGACCTGCTCGTTCTATTCAAATTTCCAGCATGACGGATTGCCGCTGGTGGCTATTCTTGACTTGCTGGGAATTGGGCCCATTCTATAATTGTTCTCAATGTTGTACGATGACAGGTGAGCCATGAATATAAAGTTGCTTGCCAGTGGGTCACTGTTAACTTTGCAGACCGTTACCAGCGCAGCTTACTCGGCCGACAGCGCGCCGCCGGCCCCAGCTCCGCAGGCGCAACCCGCACAGTCAAACGACAAAGGGAGTTCATGGACGGATGCCGAAGCGACCGCCCCGTCGCAGGCTCCCGCCGCTGCGCGCGTTCCTTCTCCAAGCAAACCAGGGTCAACCGCATCTTCGCCAGCGTCCAAGCCGCAAACCCCCAAGTCTCCACAGGCGACACCTACATCACCTCAGCCGACCGCCGCACCACCGGCTCCGCCAGCGCAGCCTGCTGCCCCTCCGGCACAGGCTGCACCGACGCCTGCGCGCTACGCTCAGCCGCAGCCCGCCGCACCGGCTGCCGAGTCTCCTGAAGGTCAATGGATTTATTCGGATCAGTACGGTTGGATTTGGTCGCCCTACGCTCAAGCGTACACATACGTGACGCCGGCTGGCTCGCCGTATGAATATGTGTATTACCCCACCTATGGGTGGAGCTGGGTGTACGCGCCTTGGGTCTTCGGATGGGGTCCTACCCCTTTTTGGGGCTTCTACGGACCCGGTCGGTTCGCCTGGTATGCCCATCCATGGTTCTCTCGACCAGGATATTACGGGTACAGGGGCGGCGTTTATAGGGGTGGCGGCGGGTTCAGAGGTGGCGGTGTTTACCGGGGTGGCGGTGGGTTCAGAGGCGGCGGCGGGTTTAGAGGCGGCGGTGGGCGGCGCGGACGCTAATGACTCAAGCACATCGAATATTCAGAAATGCCGGGCTAACATTGGCCGGGCTCACGTTTGCGTCGCTGGCGCGCGCGCAAGATAGTGCGGAGCCAATGGCTTCGCCGCCGGGTCCTGCGCCTTCATACACGCCAGCTCCGCCTCCGCAAACGCCTCCGCCAGTCGTGGGTGCAACCCCGGGACAGCGGGGGGCCCGCGCCGAAGTTCGCTTTGAGCCGGATGATCCCGGCGTGCAACTCTTGACCCTGAGCGGCGCGATGCCGTTCGAACAAATTGGGTATGTGCACCATGGTTGGTGGCGTCCGCACGGTTATTATTACGGGTACGGGGTGGCTCCCGTCTATTCTCCACTGTGCGAAGGGACTTGCTCGCTTCAGCTGATGCCGGGGCCCTACCATTTGGCTCTAGCTCAAAGTGGCGGCACCATCGTACCGGTAGAGGGCCCCACTTTAATTGGGGGTCCGTCCACGATTCACGCGCAATACGTCGATCGAAGCGGGCTCAGAACCACGGGAGTAGTTGTTGGCGTGGTCGGTGCAGTCGCCGGCATCATTATGATTATTGATTCGTACCATGACCATTACGAGTGTGATGCATACGGCGACTGTTATGAGCATTCAGACGTCAATGGGCCGCTGGTGGCCGGGGGTATCGGTGTGCTCGTCGGCTCCGCCATAGTTTCGGCTGTGCTCATTTCTCAACGCGATGAAGCGAAAATATCCGTTACCCCGCTGCGGCTGCTCAGCATGGGCACGCGGCGCGAATCTGGATTCCTTCCACCGAGTTTGAGAACTCAGCCCGAAGGCGCAATGGTGTCGATTCCGTTTTAGCAAATGCATTCGACGGCTGCGGCCTTTCGTCCACAGTGTCGACAGCCATCCACGTTGGGCTAAGGTGCGTTTCCGTGCCGTAACTTCCAAGCCTAATGGGAATCCTCCCAGCCGATACCGCTAGCCATACCCTGTCAGCCGAAAGCATCGGTAACCCGGACATTAGCAGCCGCGGAGCGTTGTGGCCCGTTGTCTACACCTCTAGTCGAATGCGCCCGCCTAGGTCGCCGAAAGAATTCGCGGTCCGGTTCTTGCGGTGCGCGGGGCGCATGATTCGAACGAGCAACGGTATTTTGATACTCGCCTTGGGCGCTATTGGCGCGTGCAGCGGCAGCGGCGGCTCGGACACCGCGGGTCCGACCGGTGGGAGCCTGACCGCGGGGGGCAATCTCGGCACGGCTGGTGTTGCGGCTTTGGGCGGTCTTTCTGGTCTCGGCGGCACGGGCACGACGGGTGGCAGCTCGACCATCGGCGGCGCGCCGTATCCAACCGGAGGCAGCGGGAACGCAACCGGAGGCGGTCAGGGCGCAACGGGAGGCAGCCCTGGCACAAGCGGAGGCAGCCCTGGCACAAGCGGAGGCAGTCCGAACGCAACTGGAGGGAGTCGTAACCCAACGGGGGGCAGCGGGAACCCAACCGGAGGCAACCAAAGCGCAACGGGAGGCAGCGGGAATCCAACCGGAGGCAGTCCGAACGCAACGGGAGGCAGCCCTGGCACAAGCGGAGGCAGTCCGAACGCAACCGGAGGCAGCGGGAACCCAACCGGAGGCACTCAAAACGGCAGTGGCGGGACCCGTAACACAGGCGGCACTCAGACCACCAACGGAGGCACAACCGCAAGCCTGCACAGCTCGGGTACCTATGCCAGCGCGGGAGCCTGGCACGGTTATATATGGCCCGCTATCGAATCGGGATCGGCGTACGACCCGAATAACCATACCACCATCACTCCGACCGCGGCTCAAGGGTTCCCGTCGGGCGGGCCCCCGTTCTGCGTCTCGGGGCACGTGCCGGCCACTCCCAATTCGCTCGCAGTGGCTATGATCGGCATGAACATCAACCAAGCTCAGACCGGCGGAGCTACCGCCGCGCAGTGGACGGTGACCGGAACCGGGATCCTCGTCAATGTCTCCAATCCCGGCGGCTCGCCGCTGCGCCTGCAGATCCAAACCAACGAGACCGGCGCCATCGCGACGCTCTGGTGCGCCATGCTCACCGTCTTCGACCAAGACGTCATCATTCCCTGGGATCAATTCAACACACAATGTTTTAACAACGACAGCGGAACCTACTTCGACGAGAGCGTCGGGATCTCAACGGTCATGGTGTTGGTGCCAGGGACTTCCCAAGCCGGCGGGTATGATTTCAATTTCTGTGTGAATAATATGGCGCCGGTTTGAGAATTAGGCTGGTGCGAGCTCCTGTCGGTTCTCAATGAGGTAAGTTCCTGCTCCATTTCCCGCACTATTCCAATAGCACTGGTGAGTGCGATGATTGGAATGCGAATTGCCGGTGGATTAATACATTCGGGGGCAATAGTATCCTAAAGGTGTCGATCACTAATCACTTAGAGCGAGCAAAAAACGTAACTACTCATACGAACAAGAATGTCGTCGGCGCCATATTGAGCGCATGCTTCTTGACACTTGCCTGTGTAAGCACGGAATCGACGACTGATGAAAACGGCAAGTTGGGCACAGGGGGGGCCAACAATGTGGGAGGCTCGATGAGCACGGGGGGCTTTAACGCCAACGGCGGGACAACGCCCACAGGCGGATCGACCAATGCTGGCGGCGCCTTGGCTGTCGCTGCGGGTACGGCCAAGCGTGCGCGGTGCTGATCAGCGGTAAAGTGGAATGTTGGGGCTGGAACGACAACGGCCAGCTCGGCAACAGCAGCACCGATACCTGCGATTCACCTAGTTTAGGTAATTCCTATAGTTGCAGCCTAACTCCCGTAACGGCCTCCAACATCAGCAACGCCGTGGCTGTTGCCGCTGGTAGCGCGCACACCTGCGCGGTGTTGAGCGAAGGCTCGGTGAAGTGCTGGGGCGGAAACAACTCTGGCCAGCTCGGCGACGGTACCACGACGGACAGCCAGGCTCCCGTCACGGTCTCCAACATCAGCAGCGCCGTGGCTGTTACCGCTGGCGACCTCCACACCTGCGCGGTGCTAAGCGGCGGCTCGATTCAGTGCTGGGGCTTGAGCAACTACGGCCAGGTTGGCAACGGCACCATAACGAACAGCTCCGGGACAGTCACCGTCTCTGACATAAGCAATGCTGTCGCCGTTTCCGCTGGCCCCGCCCACACGTGCGCCGTGTTCCGCGGCTGGCTCGGTTCAGTGCTGGGGGTACAATAACAACGGCCAGCTGGGTGACGGTACCACGACGAACAATGTCCGTCCCCGTTACGGTCTCTGGGATCACCAATGCCACCGCTGTGGCCGCTGACGACTCGCACACCTGTGCGTTGCTGAGCGATGGTACGGTTCAGTGCTGGGGATACAACCTCATCGGAGAACTCGGCAACGGCACCACAGTAAACAGCTCAGTGCCTGTTACCGTCAGCGGATTCTGAGCATTCCGCACCGTTCACGATGGGCGCGTAACTGGACGCGCTGAGAGCACGTCCCGCGCAGTCGTCCAACGCATGCCGGGATAGCGATCGTTGTCGAGTGGCTCAAGCTTGGCCCGGCCGTCGAACATGTTGCGCATGTACTGCATCCCTTGCCATGCCGGAAAAATTTCCGTCTCTGCCGGGAGCGACCGTGCGCGCGACCTTGATCAGCGTGCCGAGCATTCCCAGACCTCCGGCGCGCAGCAGGCGGAACTTCTTTCCGGTCACGTCACTCACGACCGCTGTTAGTTCCCTTGCGCTGAGTTGATCGCCGGCGATTCGCAGAATGCGAGGGGAGGACGGGTCAAGTGCCGCGCTCGCTGTGAATGCGGCCGTGTCGTCCATCGTCGTGAAGTCCATGCGCTGGTCGGCATTCCCCCAATACAGGACTCGCTTCAGTTTGAAGAGAATCAGCGGCATCTGACCGGTAAGCATATCTGCGAACGCGCCATTATAAGATCGTGGTCGCTGCAATCGAAGTCTTATCCAGGTGCTCGTGGAAGTCTCGGCGCAGATCGAGATTGCGATTCTGTCCGGGTGGAAACTTGGTGAAATCGATGGAGTAGTCGGACGGAATGAAACGTGGCACATCGGCCTTGATCGCAGCGTCGAGCAGAACCGTTTGCGTTCCGACGATCACGTCCCGCAAACCCTGCAGCGCGGACACCACGCAGGACGCACCCGCGCAGGCCGGTATTACTTCGGAAGCGTTATTCAAGTCAACACTGGCAATCGCTACGCCGAGCTCCTGCAGTCGCTCAATTTTGTCTCGCGCAGTGCTGGAGCGAACCAGCGCGGTTACGCGGGCTCCCCGTTCGAGCAAAGCTCTCACAATGCGTCCGCCGAGATTCCCAGTAGCTCCCGCCACAACGATGGTCGAGTCATTCATGACTTTCGATGTAGAGAAAGAACGGCGTCGATACAAGTCGGGCGCAAATCCGAGTGGAGATCGAGCCGCCGGACCGCCTCTGGGTCAACGATCGATGCTCCGGCTTAAGATGGCTTCTCGATCCGGTTCCATTCGGATTGGTGCCTGGCGGAGCGGGGCGGCGTGGCGCACGGCGATCGTACACGGCGGCCACTTCGCAGTATCTATCCACACAGGCACCAGCATCTTTCAGTTGAAGGGTTCGCACAGCCCGTCGACTGCAAGCACTGGAGATATGTAACCGGTGGGCATGGTCTTCAGTTGATTGACAGGCGCGCCTGCCGTTGGCTTGTACCGGGCAGTCGTCTTCGCAGGTTCCCGGTGTACAGCGTGTGAAGCGGGCACGGCCCGCAATCAATAAAGCCGCCACAGCCGTCACTCTGCGTCCCACAGGTACCTGCGGGATAGTTAGCGCAGGTCAATGGCGTACATAAGACGCCGCTCGCACAGAAGATAACGCAGGCCTCGCCCGAGTCGCCGCCTTGCGTCTGGTCGCCATCGTGGCCCATGATCTGAAGGCGATACGAGTGACCTGAAATAAGGCCCGCCTCAAACCGCACCTCCGCGCCATAACCCATTGCGGTATTGCCTGTGGTGGCGCACGAATCAGCCGTACAGGGGCAATGGGCGCTGACCGAAGCGGGTATTGGGTCCGAGCCCGCACCGAGATTCCAGTAGTTATACGCCAAGTTGTTTGGTGCGACCGGCGTGCCAGCGTCGGATTCTGTCGCATATGTCCACGTGCCGAAAACGGCAATTGGGTCATAAGGCTTACCGCCGTTCTGCTCGTCGCCGGCTGTGCAACTCGGGTTATAGGTGATATCCGTGATGTACAGCGAGGGTCGCATGGGTCGCCCCACCGAGTCTACGCACGCCGGATCGCCGGTCTGCGGGTAGTACACGGCACCCGGGTCCGCTGGAAGCGCCGACACCGGATAAGCCGCCGTGGCGCAGCCCAGCGTCATCGGCCACTCGTCATTGAAGTAGCCTTGAATCACCGCTGAGCCCGAGCCACCGCCTGTTGCATTAGATCCCACACATAATCGATGTTTTCCTTGAAACTGGTCGTGGGATAGCCGCAATTGTCAGTCGTTGATGTGGCGGCAGGAATCGTCACGCCCGGAAGTGCAGGGGCTGGGAGTAGTCGTAGTCGCAGAGCAGGTTGCGGCTATGTCCGTAGCACTGGCGGGAGGGGCGCAATTTCCTGTACTGTCACAGCAAAGACTCAGACCTGGCTCCGCAGTAATAGCCGTACACGTGAGGCCCAGTCCAGGAGCACAACCCCCCGTCGAATCGCACATACATCCTTGATAGCCGGAAATACACGTTATCGGAACACCATTTGGGGTTGTATTAGGCCGTGCACACACCTGCGATGCATGTGTCAGTTCCGTTGCTGCACGCACCGTTAGCGTTGGGGCCGCAGGTCAATAAGCCGCCGCAGCCATCCGACTGGTAGCCGCAAAGGTGACTCGAATCGCATGCAGTCATAGGCGTGCACGTGACAGAGCACTGAAGGGGAGTTACCGCGCCGCAAGTGTAACCCGGCTGACAGGTGCCGCAGTCGTGGGATACGCCGCAGGTGTCAACGACGGAACCGCAAGTAGCGTTGTTAGCTGCTGTGCAGTTGTCCGCATCCGACAAACCGCAGGGCACCACTGGTACTGACGAAGTACCGCCAACCCCGGCTCCGCCATTTCCGACGTAACCTCCGGTGGCGGTTACTCCTCCAACCGACACGATCCCACCCGTCGTGCGGCCACCTTGGGATTGACTGTTGCCGCCTGCTGCGGGAGCCGGGATGTACGAGCGCCCGCCGGTCGAGCTGCTTTCACCATTGCCTGGGCTCGAAGTGGCCGCGGTATCGCTGGCGGTTCTTCCCCCACAAGCCGCGAAAAGAAGGGCAAGATTCGCGAAGATAAGTACTTGAAGTTTTCGCATAGCAAGACCCCGATTTGCGATTCTCACCCGCTTAGGAAGCACCAGCACGTCTCAAGTGAAGGGTTCGCACAGCCCGTGGACTTAAAGCACTCGAGTAAGTGGTCGGTGGCCAAGTCATAAGTTGATTGACACAAGCGGCCGTTGGGGCTCAGAGGACAATTGTCTTCGCAGGTTTTGGGTACGCACGTTGGGGTAGTGCACGGCCCGCAATCAATAAAGCCGCCGCAACCATCGGACTTGCGGCCCGTAGGTGCCTGCAGGATAGTCGGCGCAAGTCATTGGAAAACAAGCTTCGGTTCCCCCGCAGAAAATGACGCAGGCCTCACCCGCGTTGCTGCCCTGCGTCGGGTCGCCGCCGTGAACCATGACCTGAACGCGGTACGAGTGACCTGAAATAAAGCCCATCTCAAACCGCACCTCGGCGCCATAACCCATTGCGGTATTGCCTGTGGTGACACACGAATCGGACGTACAGGGGCATTGAGCGCTGACCGAAGCGGGTATTAGGTCCGAGCCCGCACCGAGATTCCAGTAGTTCATCGCCAAGCTGGCTGGGTTGACCGGCGTGCCAGCGTCAGATTCTGTCGCGTATGTCCACGTGCCGAAAACGGCAATTGGATCGTACGGCTTGCCGCCTGATTGCTCGTCGCCGGCTGTGCAAGTTGGGTCATAGGTGACGTCCGTGAAGTACATCGAGGGTCGCATGGCTCGCCCCACCGAGTCTACGCATGCTGGATCGCCGGTCTGCGGGTAGTACACGGCACCCGGGTCTGCCGGAAGCGCCGACACGGGATAAGCCGCCGTGGCGCAGCCGAGCGTAAGCGCGTGCTCGGCATTGTAGAAGGCTTGAATCACCGCGGTCACGGGGCCACCGCCCGTTGCAGCGATTCCGCACAACGTCATGTCCTTGTTGAGACTGCCGACGGGATAGCCGCAATTGTCGGTCGTTGAGGTGGCAGCAGGAATCGTCACACCCGGAGTGCAGGACGGGCCAGTCGTAGTCGCAGAGCAGGTGGCGGCTATTTCCGTAGCACCGGCGGGAGGGGCGCAATTTCCTGTACTGTTACAGCAAAGACTCAGACCTGGCTCCGCAGTAATAGCAGTGCACGTGAGGCCCAGACCAGGAGCACAACCCCCCATCGAATCGCAGGTACATCCTTGATAGCCGGCGACACAGGTTAGCGGAACACCAGGTGGGGAGTAACCGTCGGACGTACACGTGCCTGCGACGCACGGCATAGTACTGTCGCTGCACGCCCCGTTAGCATTGGGGCCGCAGGTTAATAACCCGCAGCAATTATCCGACTGGTAGCCGCAGTTACGGCTAGCATCGCACGCTGTCAAGCACGGATTGAAATCGCAAACATTGGCTGTTATCAAGCCGCAAGTGCCCCCCGTTGGGCAGTTTCCGCAGGCGTGAGTTACTTCGCAGCCGTCAACGATGCTACCGCAATTAGCGCCGACAGCCGCGCAGGTATCCGTATCTGACAAACCGCAGGGCGCCACTGGTACTGACGAAGTACCGGCAACCCCGGCTCCGCCAATACCTACGTAACCTCCGGTCGTGGCCACGCCTCCAACCGACATGATCCCACCCGTTGCATGGCCACCTTGGGATTGACTGATGTTGCCACCGTTGGAATTACCATTGCTAGCGCCAGACGATATGTTGCCGCCTGCTGCGGGAACCGGCATGTAAGAGCGTCCACCGGTTGAGCTACTTTCACTAGTGCCTGGGCCCGAAGTGGTCGCGGTGTCACTGGCGGTTTTTCCCCCGCAAGCCGCAGAAAGAAGGGCGAGATTCGCGAAGATAAGTACTTGAAGTTTTCGCATGGCAAGACCTCGATTTGCGATTCCTAATCCAGAAGGCACCAGCATATTTCAGTTGAAGGATTCGCGCAGCCTGTCGACTGCAAGCACTGGAGTATGAGGCCGGTGGCCAGGTCTTCAGTTGATTGACAGGCGCGCGTGCCGTTGGTTTGTATAGGACAGTTGTCTTCGCAGGTTTTCGGTGTACAGTTGCATGTCCCAGCAATTTCACAGGGGCACGGCCCGCAATCGATAAAGCCGCCACAACCGTCACTTTGCGGCCCACAGGCGCCTGGATAGTTAGCAGCGCAGGTCAAGTGCGCACCACATGGGTTGCTGGCACAGAAGATAACACAGGCCTCGCCCGAGTCGCCGCCTTGCGGCTGGTCGCCATCGTGGCCCATGATCTGAATGCGATAGGAGTGACCTTCGATAAGACCCGCCTCAAACCGTACTTCCGTGCCATAGCCCATCCCGGTGTTGCCTGTGGTGACGCACGAATCAGCCGTACAGGGACAATGGGCGCTGACCGAAGCGGGTATTGGGTCCGAGCCCGCACCGAGATTCCAGTAGTTCATCGCCAAGTTGTTGGGAGGAACCGGCGTGCCAGCGTCGGATTCTGTCGCGTATGTCCACGTGCCGAAAACGGCAATTGGATCATACGGCTTGCCACCGTTCTGCTCGTCGCCGGCGGTGCAACTCGGGTTATAGGTGATATCCGTGATGTACAGCGCGGGTCGCATGGGTCGCCCCACCGAGTCTACGCATGCTGGATCGCCGGTCTGCGGGTAGTACACGGCACCCGGATCTGCTGGAAGCGCGGACACAGGATAAGCCGCCGTGGTGCAGCCCAGCGTCATCGGCCACTCGTCATTGAAGAAGCCCGCAATCACCGCTGAGGCCGAGCCACCGCCGTATGCAGTGATCCCACACATGAACGCGTTTTCCTTGAAACTGGTCGTGGGATAGCCGCAATTATCAGTCGTAGACGTGGCGGCGGGAATCGTCACGCCTGGAACGCAGGGGCTGGGAGTAGTCGTAGTCGCAGTGCAGGTTGCGGCTATGTTCGTTGCATTGGCCGGGGGCGCACAATTTGTGCCTGCGCAGCAAAGACTCAGACCTGGATCCGCAGTAATAGCCGTGCACGTGAGGCCCAGTCCAGGAGCACAACCCCCCGACGAATCGCACATACATCCTTGATAGCCGGAAATACACGTTATCGGAGGACCGAATTGGCCTGAAGAAGGCGTGCACACACCTGAGACGCACGTCATAGTACTGTCGCTGCACTCGCCGTTAGCATTGGGGCCGCAGGTCAACACACCGCCACAGCCATCGGAAGCATAACCGCATTGTAAATTGGCGGGGCAGGCAGTCAATGCGCAGCAGAGGTCTTGGTCGCACTGATTGGGCACCAACAGGCCGCAGATGCCACAGCCGCCGCAGTCCGAACAGCCGCAGGTGCCGCAGTCGTGGGATACGCCGCAAGCGTCAACGACGGTACCGCAAGAGGCGTTGTTGGCAGCCGTGCAGGCATCCGCATCCGACAAACCGCATCCCGGGTAACCTCCGGCGGTGGGTACGCCTCCAACCGACACGTAACCACCCGTCGAGCGGCCTCCTTGGGATTGACTGCTGCCGCCGCCGCTGGAATTACCCGTGGCGGCGCCAGACGATGGGTTGCCGCCTGCTGCGGGAGCCGGGATGTACGAGCGCCCGCCGGTTGAGCTGCTTTCACCATTGCTTGGGCCCGAGTTGGTTGCGGTGTCACTGGCGATTCTTCCCCCACAAGCCGCGGAAAGCAGCCCAAAACTCAACCAGGGAATTATTTCGAGTTTTCGCATGGGCCGCCCCGTTTCGACGATGCGGCGCGCGCAGCACCGCTGAGTCAACACAAGGTCGTTAGTTTAGCACTTATCCTAGGCGCGCACTGCAAATGCATTTATCGCAGCCAAAGTGTCGGGCTCTCAACGGCGCTACGGTTGGGTCACGGCTCGAGGTTTTTTGGGGCCCGGTTGCTTGACGATCTTGACACCCACCCGCGTGCCGGCCCTGTATTGCTCCGTTCGGGTGAGTTCTCCGTCTTCATCGTAGTAGTTGAACGTGCCGTTCTTGAGATTGGCCTTGTAAGCACCGTCGAACTCCTTGGCACCGGAGGGTTGCCAGCGAGCGGTGGGGCCTTCCTTCTTGCCCGCGACGAATTGGACCTCATCAATGGGTGTGCCGTCTTCTCGAAATGAGCGCCACGTACCAACTTGTTGGTCCTTGGCATACATGCCTTCCTCGTGCTTGGCGCCATTCGGGTAAAAGGTGCGCACTATGCCGTGCTTGACGTTACTCGCGTATTCAACCTCCTCACGGAGCTTTCCAGTTTCGTAGAAGGTTCGGGACTTACCGTGTTTCATGCCTTCCACGTATTCAATCTCATCCTTTCGCGCGCCGTCCTCGGCGTAGGTTACGAAAAAGCCGCGCTCCTTGCCTTGATGATAATCGCCTTCGGTCCGTTTGTTGCCGTTGGGGTAATAGCGAACGAATCTCCCCTCGAGCAACCCATTGCGGTAGCTGCACTCTTCTTCGACCGCCCCGGTCTCGTACCACTGCATGTGACGGCCTTCCCGTTTGCCGCGGGAGTAGACGTCCGAACGCGCGAGTTTGCCGTTTTTGTGAAACTCGACCTGCGAACCATGCGCCACTCCGTCAAGTTCGCAAACCACTGATTGTCCAGCTGGTGGTGGCGACCCTTTGAGCACGGCCCCCTCGGGGCAGGAAGTTTTTGTCGTCCACCAATCGGCGTCGTCCGGTTCCGCTGGGACCGTGGGACCCTTGCTGGCCTGTTCAGAACTTGGCTGGGCCTGCGGCGTCGAAGTCGCCCTTGGGACCCTAGAGCAGGCCACGGTTGTCGCAACGACAATGATGGAGGTGAGATGCTTTCTGATCACGTTGCTATATTGCAGCGACTTCGGTCGTCTGGGAATGAAATTCTTCAACGGCCTGCTTTACCGGCGGTCCGAAGTTGGGGTAAAAGCATTGGGCCTTGAAGACTAGGAGGGCCTGATGTACCGTTCACTCTCAATTGCCAGCTTCACAGTCGTCCTGTCATTTTGCATTTTAGGATGCCACGGATCACCCCCGCCGGAGTCCACCGCCAAAGCCGGTGACACGACAGCGCAGCCGAGCGCTGCTAGCTCCGAGGCAAAGGGATCAGCATCAGAAGCAAAGCCGTCGGAGGGTCAAGCGGACTTGACGGCCAAGGCCACGGACGACACTGAGAAGCCGGCGGCCGCAAGCGCGTCATCCAAGGACTGTCCGCAAGGCGGTTGCCGATACAAATGCACGCAGGGCCAGACCTGCGACGAGAATTGTCAGGGTGGCGCCTGCGACATGAAGTGCGAGAAGGACAGCAAGTGCTCGCTTTCTAGTTGTGACTCAGGCAGCTGCAAGATCAATTGCCTACCAGGCGCCACCTGCGCCATGAAGTGCACCGGCGGTTGGTGCAAGGCCATCTGTGCGAAGGGGTCTAACTGTAACATCGACTGTACCGGCAAAAATGGCCAGTGCGAGACTGAGTGCGCCAAAGGCGCCACTTGCGATGTGACTTGTCCCAGTGAGGACTGCAAGCCCGAGCCCAAGAAGGCGAAAAAGAAGTAGTCCGTTTTGCCACTGGTCGCGGGACGGCAATGGACCGCGTTCTTGAGCTGAAGAAGTCAGCGGTCTTGCCCCCACGCAACCTATGGGAAGCAGCCTGAGAAATCCCCTCAATTCGTGGCACGAATTTGGCCGAATGCCGTCAGCGGGCTCGGGACCCGCTGACCCACAGAATAAAGACCTCCGAACAACTTCTCCAGTTGCAATACGGACATAAGTCAGTCGTAAGACGTCACAGTCGTCAACGCTGCCAGATGCTATGGGTTCTTGGCAAATCACCAATTTATCCGTTCGAAACGAGGGGATGATTCAGGGAAGCAGCATGATCTCTCGGCGGATTGGTGATTGGTAATCACACTTACTTGGCGTATGTAAAAACTGCTAGCATAGGGCCACTATGCGTCCTGCTAACCGGCCGGAACCGTGACGTCATGCCCATAAGAACAGGAGAATCCGTAGCTTCGGCGAGAGAGGCCGTGCCCGAGGGGGGCATGATGTTGACTGTATTGGGCAGCGGCTCAGCGTTCTCGCGCAGTTACGGCACGACCTGTTCGCTGCTGCGTCTAGCGCAAGGTCAGCAATGGTTGATTGATTGTGGAAGACAAGCGCCTGATCAATTGTGGGCGTGCGGATTGACCTGGTGGGACATCGCCGGTCAGATAATCACACACGTCCACGGCGACCATGCCTACGGCCTCGAGGACTTCGCGCTCATGCGCTATTATGGTGGCCCAGATTTGGGACCGAGCATTCTTGCGGGTGGGCCGAGGCCGAGCCTGATTGCGCATTCAGCAGTTCTTAGCGAAATTTGGGAAGTGCTTGGACCATCGCTTCGCTACCGTTCCGACGCGGCGCGGCAACCGGTCGAAGGTGTGCTCGACCATTACTTCTCAATCGCCGAACCCTCTAGCACCGAAAAGCCTAAGCGCGAACGCTGGAATCATTCGGAAACATTTTCAATTCCGGGGCTTCGGTTAACGCTGCGGGAAACGCGTCATATTCCCTATAAGCCGTCCGTGTCGTTGGAGATCAACTTGGACGCCACCGGTGAGAGCATTGCATGGTGGGGAGGGGATTCGACGGTTGACCACGAATACCTGGGTGCGCTAGAGCCTCGGACTAGTGTTTTTTTTCATGACTGCACTTTCCTAGAACAATCCGGGCACATCCACGGCGCTTTTTCTGATCTACGTCTGTTGCCTCCCAGTGTGAGGAGAAAGATGGTCCTGATGCATCACGACGATGACCTACAGGACCACATCGGGGAGGCCCTCGATTTGGGTTTTCGCTTCCTTTTACCCGGAATGCAATGCCATCTGCAAACGGGTCAGCTCACCGATCGGCGCGCCCGGTAGCGTTTGCTAAGCCCATCGCGATTGCGACCAAAACTGGATCCAGTTCCCCGAAGTTCGGAGCGGGTGATGTTTTGTTTGATGTTGACCCGGCACGGAAAAGTCAAGTTCCCCAGACGTGCACAAACCCTGAATGTCATCAGATGTCGGTGTCGTCGCCATAGCGGCGACATCACGCCGCTCAAATTGCAGCAGCGACGGCCGCAGATTGGCAACAACGCCCTTCACTATCTACCCAATTGGGTCGTTACCGCGACTTAGACATTAGATTGTTAGGTTGGTCCGAATGCAGAATTCTAGGTTGAAGTCTCGACGGGCGATAGCGCCCAGAGTGGTTCAGCTAGGCGTAGCTGGGTTGAGTGGATGCCTTTTGACAGCTTGCCCGCTGACGGACAAATACTTCATCGACCAGAGTTCAGCCGACGCATCGGCAATGGGTGTCGGCGGGACGAGTGGTTCGTCCAGCGCGCCCGGGTCGGGTGGATCTGCGGATGCTAGCGTTGGCGGAACCGCTGGCACAGCCGGCACCGTTGCTACAACCTGCGTACCGACCTCTTGTAGCGGATCTTGCTGCAACAACGTTTGCTCCAATCTCCAAGCTGACTCAGCCAATTGCGGAGCATGTGGCAATAGCTGTCCTGCGGGGCGCACCTGCGTCGCTGGCGCTTGTCACGGCTGGACAGCGTCGATGGCCGCGGCTCCTGCGGCAATGGTGGCGCGATATAAGGCTGCGTACACCGTGATGGGCAGTAAGCTCTTTATCTTTGGTGGCCTCGACGGCCAAGGCAATGCGCTCAATTCCGGCGCCATCTACGACGCAACGACCGACAGCTGGACGATGCTGCCGCAAACCGGAAGTGTCCCAAGTCCGCGCCAGCTAGCGACCGCAATTTGGGGAGGCTCGAGCGTGTACGTCCTGCTCGGGGCCAACGCTGCGTCGACAACGGCCCTCACCGACTCCGCTCGCTACGATCCAACCGCGAATACCTGGAACACCCTACCGCCAGTGCGAACAGGGGTAGTGTTGCCTTGGGGCGCTCCGGCGCCCAATTACGTTCTTTCGTGGGGCGGCCTTGCTGCCAACGGCACGCCCCTAGCTGCTGGCGGGGCGTACATGAATTACGTTACCACCGGTGGGCCAGCGCCGACGTGGACGGCCATCTCGACGACATCTGCCTCGACGCCTCCAAGCGTTTCAGAGGCGGCCTGGGCCTATTCGAGTAGTTCCGTGCTTTTCTTTGGTGGTCTTGTCAACGGGACCACACAGTCAGCCCAGGGTTATATCTTCAGTTTCAGCACGAGTTCGTGGAGCACAGTTGCCACGGCTGCGGGTCCCACGGCGCGCTGGGGTGCATTTGCCATCTCGGATGGCACTACGTACTATCTCTGGGGCGGGCGCAACCAGACCTCCACCATGAATGACGGGTATCAATACGTGTCCAGCTGGACGAGCATTACAGCGACCGGTACGCCTTCGGCACGTTGGGCACCCAATCGCCGAACGGGTTGGGCGTTTACGTTCGGAGCAGGCGACATCGTCATTGTCGGCGGGATGGATCTTGCCGGCGATTTCTTGACTGATGGTGCAAGGTACGTCAATTCGACCAATAGCTGGACGCCCGTCCCGGCTTGGCCATCACAGGAAGCCCATGAATATGGCGTTGCCGCCTTGATCGATGGTGAAATCTTCTTGTGGGGTGGCCGTAACGGCACTGCACCAACGGTCACTGGCGAACACTACTTGCCATAGCTGCGCCGCACGTTCAGACAGAGCCCTGCTTTCCGACACTTTCTGGCTATCCCGGTGTCATGGGGCAAGCATGCCCCCTGAATTACCCGCAATCTGGCTCAAGTTCACCACACCACGTATCGAATTTGGATTCAAATCTTGTTGAACAACTAAGATATGACCGATTATGCGGCCGTGTCCGTCCTCGGTTAACGCCGGCCGCTTCGGACAGCTCCCGATCCTCGGAGGTATCATGGCAAATCGCAGGTTGTATGTTGTCCACGGTCTGGGTGGTGACGCGGTAGGACTCGTCAGGAGCCTTACTTCGCCGATCGCGCAGGCTCGCGGCAACATCGTTAACATCCGCCAAGACGTACTGCACGGTCTGTTCACGTTTGTGGCCGTCGTTAACCTCTCGGAATCTGAACTCCGCATCGACGAGTTCCGTAACATGGTTACACGTATTGCCGAAGATACCGGGCTGGCAATTACGGTGGACAACTACGTTCCGCGGCCCCGCAATCCGGAGAGACACAACATTCTGCTGATTTTGGTGGGGCGCGATGCGCCCGGCATCATCGCCGAGACCGCCGAGCTGCTTAGCCACTACCGCATCAACATCGAATTTTCCCGCACCGTGGCGCGGCAAGGTGTTTTTCTGATGGAGCTACTGTGTGATATGAGCCGCTGCGCCATCCCGCAAGAACTGCTCATGGCGGACTTGAAGGAGGCGATGGCGGCTCGCGATATCCAGGCGATATTCCAGGTCATGGACGTGTTCAACAAGCGTAAACGTGTCGTCCTGTTCGACTTCGTGACAAGCTTTCTCGATCGAGAGTCACTCGACGAAATCCTGCGACACACGGGCATCAGCCAAGAGGAATTGCTTGACGCCTACGGCACCAGCGATCTGGCTGCTTGCCTTCGCAATGCCGCGTCGCGGCTCGATGGCGTTGGAGCTGACGTGCTCGAATCGGTAGTCAAGACTATCCAGCCCACTGACGGTACTGTCGAACTCGTGCAAACTCTGAAGGTGTTAGGTTACCGCATCGCTCTGCTATCGCGGGGTTTTACTTTCTTCACGGACGCGGCGCGCGAAAGTCTCGATATCGATCACGCCTTTGGCGTAGCGTTGGCATTTGACGAGGACAGTCGGACCATTCTCGGACAAGTCCCGAGTGAAGCCCTGTTGGCGGTCGACCGACCCAGGGTCGTGTTGCAGCTGGTAGACAAAGAAAGGGTGGATGAGTCCGACGTGACGGTGATATCCGATGTCGGCCTCACCGATACGCCGGGCATCCGTATCGATTTCGACCTGGCCACCATTCTCAGCCACCACAAGCGCCACATTCTTAGTAGAGATGCGCTGATTGGCCTAATCGGCGCATTTGGTCTGGCACGACATTGATTAGCGACCTTAAGGCGAAAAAGTCATGACGTTTGAATCAAGTTTTCATAACGCAGTTGTCTGGGCCGGGGCCCAGACGACCAACACAATAAAAACGTCGGAACGGACGAGCGGGTCACCAACGAAACCAGGCGCACGGCGTGCCGGCATTTCAAATAGAAATAGCAAACATGGCGTCACCGGCTGGGAGAGTTCCCGTTAGCGACCTTAAGGCAAAGAAGTCATGGCGCTTGAGTCAAGTTTTCAGAATGCCGTTTTTGGGGTTGGGGCCCCGAAAACCAACACAATAAAAACGTCGGAACGGACATGGAGCGAACGTTGTGAAGTCGGATCTTGAAATTGCCCGGGCCGCAACGCTACGCAGCATCGACGAAGTGGCCGCCGAGATCGGCCTCGGCACGGATGACCTCGTGCACCAAGGTCAGCACATCGCCAAAGTTCCTTTGTCAGTGGCAGAGCGGTTCGCAGCTAATCCCGTAGGCAAGCTGGTCCTGGTAACGGCGATGACACCCACCTCGATGGGTGAGGGTAAGACGACTAACACCATCGGTCTTGGGCAAGCTTTGCGCAAGCTCGGCCAGCGGACGATGATCGCCATCCGGGAACCGTCGCTCGGGCCTTGCATGGGCGTCAAGGGAGGTGCCGCTGGTGGTGGCTATTCGCAGGTCCTTCCCATGGAGGATATTAACCTTCACTTTACTGGCGATATCCACGCGGTGTCTTCAGCGCACAATCTGCTGGCAGCCGTTGTTGACAATCATCTGCATCAGCGAAACGTTCCGGAGATCGACCCGCGACGAGTCGTGTATCGACGCGTGATCGACATGAACGACCGCTCACTGCGCAGTATCGTCGTTGGGCTGGAAGGCGCCGGCACTAACGGTGTGATGCGCGAGGACGGTTTCGAGATTACCGCTGCCTCGGAAGTAATGGCCATTTTGTGTCTGGCCACCGATCGCGCCGACCTGAAGCGACGCCTCGGGCGAATCGTCGTCGGCTACGATCGACTGCGCAAGCCCGTAACCGCTGGCGATATTGGTGCGCAGGGCTCGCTGGCTGCACTGCTCAAGCACGCCATCATGCCCAATTTGGTGCAGACCATCGAAGGGGCTCCCGTATTCGTCCACGGTGGACCGTTCGGGAACATCGCTCATGGATGCAATAGCGTGATCGCCACGTCGCTCGCCATGCGCTTGGCTGACTACACCATCACCGAAGCCGGATTTGGCGCCGATCTGGGCGCCGAGAAGTTCGTCCATATCAAGTGCCGCTCAGCCGGGCTCACTCCATCGGCTGCCGTGCTCGTCATCACGCGCCGGGCTTGCGCCGTGCACGGCGTCGATAACGTCCTCGCCCACGCGGAGAACCTCCAAAAATTCGGGCTACCAGTGGTAGTCCTGGTTAACCGTTTCCTGGACGACGACGATGCCGAGCTAACTAGACTGCGCGATCGTTGCCGCGACGCAGGGTTTGTCACACACATTACCGATTATCGCGAGTCAGGCGGCGAGGGCGGGCTCGAGTTGGCACAGGCCGTGGTGGAGGCTTGCGAGCAAAGCAGCGACTTTCGCTTTCTCTATGACCTTTCATTGCCGCTGCGAGAGAAGATTGAAATCATCGCTCGCAGCATCTACGGTGCGGACAGGGTGGAATTGACGACGCAGGCCAAGAGCGATCTCAAGCAAATCAGCGAGCTTGGGTTCTCTAATCTGCCGATCTGCATGGCCAAGACGCAGTCCTCCCTGTCCGATGATCCGAAACTGCTGGGACGGCCGCGTGGGTTTAACATTACTGTCACATCGGCACGGGTCTCGGCGGGCGCCGGCTATGTGGTGGTTTACACGGGTAAGATAATGACAATGCCCGGACTTCCCAAGCATCCCGCGGCGCTGGACATCGACATTGACGACAGCGGGAATATCTCGGGATTGTTTTGAACTCGGAAAGGCGAGACGGTTCAGTGCCGAAACGGCATTACGACAAAGTGCTAAAGTCTCGTTGCCGGCACCGGCAAACCAAAGTCATGCGTCACTTGAACACCTTTTTTATTGGTTCGTTTCTATTGTTTATTGCCTGCGGAGGGCGTTCAAGTCTCGACATGCTGGCTGCGGATAACAGCGGGACGCCCTCCTGGGTCGGCGCGACAGGCGCCGGTGGAGCGTCAACTTCGGGACCCGGCGGAACCACAACCGCCGGTGGCACCCAGTCAAACGACGGCACCGCGGGTAGTGGATGCACCGGGAATCTGGAAATCATTCAAAGCAGCACCGGCCTGTGCGTGGCCAAAATGGTCACGATAATCGCACCGAATGCAAGCTTGGCCTTTAGCATCGACGTGACGGAAGTGACACAGGGGCACTATGACTTGTGGCTTGCCAGAAATCCGCCATTGCCAGCGAGCACAGATGCGAACTGCGGTTATGTTACCAGCTATGCGGAGCAAGGCAGGAGCGGCGTATATACGGGCATTGACGCTACACATCACCCGGTCGTGTATATGGATTGGTGCGACGCTTACGCCTACTGCAAAGGCGTTGGCAAGCGGCTATGTGGAGCAATCGGGGGAGGGTCGAATAATCTTTCAAGCTACGCTGATGCAACCGCAAGCCAATGGTATCGCGCCTGTAGCTCAGGTGGAGTGAACGCGTACCCCTACGGCAATACTTACCAACCAAGCACCTGTGACGGGTTTGACTTCTGGAACGACAATACTTCGACGATGCAGACGGTGGCGGTTGGCTCGCTGGCGAGCTGTGTTACATCAGAAGTGGGCTATGCAGGTGTCTACGACCTAAGTGGCAATGTCTGGGAGTGGGAGGACAGCTGCAGCGCTGCGGGCTCGTCGGCTACCTGTTCAACTCCGCGGCGGCGCATTCCACGACTACCTCGGAGACTTTCTCGCTTGTGGTTACGATAACGTCAACTACCGCGTCAGCGTGGGCAGCAACTTCGGGTTCCGTTGCTGTTCGCTCTGAACGACAACCAAGAGCGAAACCCGGCGGCGATTGGGCTGGGCACTGATTGCTTGCGCGTTGCGGCGCCGGGGCCCGCTTCGGTGCGCTCCAAATCGCTGGCAATGCGCTTGGCTGACTACATTCGGCATTACACCGATTTCCTCGGTATTCTCGCCGTGAACAGGTTATGCTCTTGGTCCGATTTGAGCTCCAGATCCGGCACGACAGCCAGGGCGCGGCGAATGCCCGTGCCGATGCCCCGATAAGGCAGTTCGTTGCCTTTGGTCGCAAAAGAGGCGATCAAGGGGTTGCGGATAATCGACACGCCGTTGCGAATGTTCGCGATGGTGAGATTGTTCGGCAGAGAGCCAGGACTGATAAGCTCGAGGCGATTGTCGAACAGCATCACTCGCCAAGGGGCGGAAATGAAGTAATCCCGGTGCAACAGCATGTTGACGACAAGTTCCTCCAGGGCAGCCACGGGCACTTCCAGGTCGCCTTCCGTGTTGATCCCCTTATCGCCCTGAAGTCGCCGTAAATTGCGCGTGAGAAAAGAGATCGTCTCCTTGTGCACGTCGCGCAGGCATCCCTCGATGTCTTGGCTGTCTCGGTACTTGTTGCCGGCAGGGTCGTTGCCGACGAAGGCAACGGCCTTGACGACGAAAGCGGGTCGATGTCGTTGCGGGTATCGCCCAAAGATCATGAGCCCGGCGAGGTTGAGCGTTGCCTCCCTGGCCAATCCAAGATTGCCCAGCAAGCGCCCCAATGAAAGGCCGTCCCTCTCTAGCGCCTTATCGACAGGATCCCCATACAGTTTCTCAAAGAAACTGCTGAAGTGCGCCCAATCGATGTCGTCAATCGTGGTTCCTTGGATGGGCAGTTCGTCGGCGTGAATGAGGTCCGCGCTTTGAAGCATCCGTTGGACTTCCTCGCGAGAAGTCACGCGGCGCTTGTCCGCTCCCGACTTTACCCAGAATACGCCATGGTTGTCGGCGTAAGGCTTGGATATGCCCTCTTGCACGGTGATGACCATGACGAGCAGCCCCCCGATAGAGATGTTCTCGGTTGTGGGGTTGATTGAGGGCCGCACGTGATCGGTTGCTGTGTTGGAGATCAGTTGGTTGATCCTGCGTATATCGTCGGCTGACAGCCCAACCACTCTTCCCTGGTCGCCGACCCCAATGACAATTCGGCCACCCTTGCTGTTGGAGAAGGCCACGAGCTCACCCGCCAGTGATTCGGGGTTCGTGATGGTCTGCTTAAACTGTGTGCGGCTATCCTCGCCGCGCCCGATCAAGGCAATAAGCTCTATTGCTTCCATAGTTTGTAAATCTCCTTCCGACGAGCGAAGGCTTCGTGCCCGCCTTCCATGATGGAAACAATGGCCTCTTGGATGGTCGGATCGTCGATGCTACCCACGTTCACATCCTCTTGCTCGGAGGCAAAAGAGCACGCGCCCACTTGTTCGGCATCACCCAGAACAGGGAAGTTTGCATTGTGCGTAGCGAATATAAACTGAATGTCCTTCTTCAGGACCCGCACAAGTTTGATTACGTCATCGAAGATCGTTTGGTTGTCGAGATCGTCTTCCGGTTGGTCAATGACGATCAGATCGTTGTCGCGCTGGCTCAAGATGAAGAGGATCAGCGCAGAAGCTTTCTGTCCGAGAGAATGTTCGCGCAGTTCCTTTCCGTGATACTCAATCCGGAAAAGGTTCGGCACCTGCCACGTTAGCAACGCCGCCTTGGCCTCGTTGAAGTACTTCCTGAAGACCTCGCCCGAGTCGCCGAGGCCGTTACAGATGGAATCCAGGGTTTCGTAAAGCGAAATGAAATCAGCGTGCGAATCAAGTACACCCCTTAGCGTTGTTTCCCGGAGCTTGCTGCCACGGAAATGGTCCTGCAGCTCTTTCAGGAAAGCGGGCTTATCGCCCTTGTATTGTGGGATAATGTGGAGGGCGGTTTGGCCGTCATTCAGCTTCTTGATCTCAGCTTCAATCTCCCTGAACTCCTGATGCCACAGTTCCGAAAGCCGCTTCAACTCTCTCAGGAATTCGTCCCGAAGAGAGTTCCTTCGGGTCCGGCCTTTCGCGATCTCGTCGAGCGACAGTTTCGCATTCTGCAATTCGGCGTTCAGCTTGACGAAATCATCAGGACGCACACTGACGCCGCTGGTCTGCTGAAGTTGCTCGCTCAGCGTCCGCTCGATGGCCGCGAAATCATCCTTGAGAATCTCCCGACGCCGCTCAAGTTCCCCAAGTTTCTCGCGCAGAGCTCGCGCGTCGCTGAACGCCTCGGTCAGAGCCTGCCGCGCTTTGTCAGGGGCCGTGCGTATCCGGTCAAGGATAGCATTGATGTCCGCGATGACGTCCGCATTTCCTTTGGACTCGAGTCTTGACTGCGCAGCCAGTTCCGACTCCTTTTCCCTCAGAAAGCTATCAAAGGATCGGACGAACGCATCCGCAACGTCGGCGACGCGGCGAGCGTGCATCACGTCGGCATTGAACTCCACGCTACGCCGTAACTGCTGCTCGACACCGTATTTGCGAAATAGCTCCAGACGAAACTCCGCATCCTGCTTCTTTTTCTGATATTCTTGGTCTAGCGCGTCTAGATCTTTCAGCTTTTCGAGATTCGCCAGGACGTCCAATACCCGTTGACGCTGGACGGTAATATCGTGCCGGACAGCATCGAGCTTAGAGCCCAGCAAGCGTTCCACAAGCTCGCGCTCGGAACCCTCGCCCCTCTGCACCAACTCCTTCTGGCCGAAGAATAGGGGGTTCTTGAGCGGGATGCTCACGCCGGGCCGCAGATCTCCTTCGTAGTACACGTCTGCCCTTTCGTTCAGGATTCGGCGGATTTCATAGTGCCGTCCTTGAGCGTCTTGCACTTCGACCATGATCTTTCCGCCACTGCCGAGGGCAAAGTGCACAAGCTGTTGCTTGTACTTGTAATCCAGAGGCTCCAAGGTCTCGGGAAGTGGCAATTCAAGGGCATAGCGCAAAGATTCGAGGATCGCGGACTTCCCGCTTCCCCGTATTCCGATCAGGCAGTTCATCTCGTCGGACAGGTCAAACTGCTTTCCATGCAGGATGCCACCCTCAAAGCGAAGCGACCGCACCCAGGAATGCGTCTGCCGTACCACTGTCTTGTCGGACAAGCGCTCCGCCTCAGGTTTGAGCGCGAACTGAACCGCCTCAAACGTGAATGCGCCGATCTTGAGAAACGTTTTCTCGCCGCGTCCAATCTCGTCCATCGTCTTGGGATCCGAACCCTCCACCTCAGCGGGATACCAGCAACCGAGCCAACCTTTGACGTTGTGGCGGAGGGCGTGCCTCCGCACTCTTTGAAACGCAGCCGTTCGCTCCCTGAAAGATTCGTTCTGTCCAAGTTCTGTGATTCGCCCGCCGCTCAGTCTGCCCCAGAGTCCATTCTCAGCCTCTACGTGCGCAAAAATAAGAAAGTAATCACGTTGGAACTTGTTCAGCTCGCGAATGGTTTCCAACAGGTCATGGTTGGAGCGCGCGTTCGTGTTGTAGTAGTTCGTCTGCCCAGCGAAAGCCACGGCGAGAAAGCTCTTGATGTAGTCCTCATTCTCCGGATTGTTGACCCAAGCATCACAAAAGACCACCAGCGCGTGAATGCCGCTCGCCCCGTCCTTGACGGATAGTTCAACGCCGGGCAAAAGAAAGATGCTCTCCTTCAACGCGGCCTTGCGTAGCGTCGCATACTCGTCGCGATCAAACTTGTTGTGGTTTGTGATCACGCCGACGCCGATTTCTGCATGCTTCAGAGCAACGACATAACGCGCCACGAAATCCCCATCGTCTCCGGCATCCTTAAATTCCAGGTCTCGCCTTGTGTGCAGATGAAAATCGGCCCGAACCCAACGGCTCCCATGAGCGAAGAATCCTTCCTCTTCAGACATGAGTCGCTCCTTTCATCTTGAACAACTTCCCGGCGCAAGTGTAGCGCCAGCTCTGCCAAATCACCTCGTTGATCACCCCGAGCGGCACTTCGGCTCCTGCGGCCTGCTAGCACGCACCATCTCAGCCGACCAGGACCATACCATCAATAAGGGTTTCGTCCGTTGAAGCGCACCCGATGACGCGACTGCCTCGGGGCTGTCGATGATTATCTTTACCGTGCCGCTACGACAAAAAATCAAGAACTGTCGAGCTCGCCGGGCTCGAATGTGAACCCGACCGACTGCAGCCCGTAGACGGTTACCTACCCATTGTCTGAGCGATGGGAGTCAGACAGCGGGTAGGTTCAGAAGGACGCTCGGGAAATCGCGCGACTACCTTGAGGGCCATTGGAAAACCTGTCAGACTTTTGCCCCTCAGTCGGCGAGCCGAGTCGCCGAGCAGGACGATCGAGTTCATGGCAATTCCCACTTTCTCCGGTGCACCCACAGTCGTTGGCAGCTTTCCACATCTCGAGGCCGGGGAATTGGTCAGTACGATACTTGGCCGCATCCCCGAGCTTCCCGCCTGGCCGCAATTACCCGGCAGGGATTTTCGCGAAAGCATGTACGTGCAGTACTCCGAGGGGCTCCCGGGCGTGGTTGTCGATCGCGAGCGGGAACGGATCTTCTTTCGCAGCGACCAGGCTTTTACCGAAGAGCTCGAGAGCTTCTACCAAGCCTTGGTCGAGGCGGACGTCGATCGCTTTGCGATCAGCCGAGATCATGCGCTTGGCCTACACTTGTTTTTGCAAGAGGTAACCCGCATGGGGGCTCGTCGACCTGCGTGGGTCAAAGGACAGGTCACGGGGCCCTTCAGCTTTGCGATGACCGTGACCGACGAGAATAAGCGCGCCCTGGCGTATACGCCCGAATTGTACGAGGTTGCCACGCAGGGCATGGCCATGAAAGCTCGGTGGATGGCGCGCGCTCTGGGATCGGTCGCCGATGGCGTGCTGATCACGCTCGATGAACCCTATCTCTGCTCCTTTGGCTCGGCCTTTGTCAATGTCTCACGCGAAGACGTCAAGTCCGCGCTCAACGGGGCCGCGAGCGCCGTTCATGCCGAGGGAGCGGTCTGTGGCCTTCACTGCTGCGGCAATACCGACTGGTCGCTGGTGCTTGAAACAGATATCGATGTCGTAAACTTCGATGCTCACGACTATTTTCAGGGTTTGTCACTATACCCCAACGAACTCAAAGTGTTCGTCGATCGCGGGGGTCTGCTCGCCTGGGGCATAGTTCCTACGTCTGGTAACGCGGCAGATCTCGACACACAGGGCCTGCTCGGGAAGCTTGACGCGCATGTGAGTGAGCTGACTCGCAAGGGCTTGGATAAAGAGCGCCGATTTGCGCAGTCTCTTTAACACCAGCCTGCGGCATGGGTACTCGCAGCATCGCGGAAGCCAACCAGGTATTTGATACCTTAACGGACTTGGCGCTCACTTGGCGCGACCGCGGAGGCAAGGCGTGATCATTGCGGTTATCGGCAAAGGGGGCGTTGGCAAAACGACCGTGGCAGCCCTGCTGCTCCGTCGTTTGCTCGAGACCCACCAAACCCCAGTGCTTGCCATCGATGCGGATCCGTCCAGTTGCCTCGGTACCGCGCTTGGCCTAGAAGTGGAGCGCACGATGGCCCAGGAGCGCGAAGCGTTGCGCGAGTCCGCCGCCCGCCCGCAGTCCATGTCGCAAGCCGAATGGCTCGCGCTCAAGATGCAGGATGTCCTCGTCGAGCAGAACGGATTCGACCTATTGACTATGGGACGTCCTGAAGGCCCCGGTTGTTACTGTTTCGTCAATAACCTGATTCGTGACCAGCTCGATCGGCTGGGTCGAGCCTATCGTCACGTGCTGCTCGATTGCGAAGCGGGTCTCGAGCATCTTTCGCGCCGCACCGCTGGGCGTCCCGATGTACTTATTTGCGTGGTGAGCCGTGCGCGCATGTCCGCTGAAACCGTTCAGCGATCCCTTGGCGTTTACTCTGAGCTGCACGGCGCGCCGCCTGCGCGCGCGGATCTCTTGCTCAACGGGTTTGAACCGGGCGAGCCGTGGGCCAGCGAAATGGCTCATGTCGCGGCCGCAAACTCAGCAGCTTTTCGGCCACATCGTCACGGTTCCGTCTGACACCGGCGTGACTGAGCAAGAGCGCGCGGGTCGATCCTTGCTCGATCTTGATTCGAAGTCGGCCGCGGTTGCCGCCATCGCGACCTGGGAGTCTGCATGAAAGTCGCGGTCACAGGAAAAGGTGGCGTCGGTAAGACTCTCGTGGCGGCGTCCTTGGCGCGAAGCCTCCGGGATCTGGGCCGTCAAGTCGTGGCGGTGGACGCCGATCCCGATACGAATCTGGCGGGCACGCTAGGGTATCGGGGTCCGGACATCGCGCCGCTTGTCGAAACTCAAAGAGCTGATTGCTGAACGGGTGGGCGGCGGTGACGCCTGGGGTAGCTTTCTTCGCATGAATCCCCGGGTCGACGACATTCCCGACCAGTTTGGTGTCAGGCTCGACGGCATTCGTCTGTTGGTGATGGGCAGCATCGACCGAGGCCGCAGTGGCTGCGCCTGTGCCGGGAACGTGCTGCTAAGGGAAGTACTTAACCACCTGTTGATCGGCAGTGACGAGGACGTCGTGGTCGACATGGAAGCCGGCATCGAGCACCTGGGCAGAGGCACCGCCGAAGGAGTGGATCTAATGCTGGTAGTCGTCGAACCAGGATGGGCCAGCCTGCAAACCGCGGAACGGGTAAAACAGCTCGCGCGGGACTTAGGCATTGGGCGCCTGGGTGCAGTGGCCAATCGTGTTACCAGCGAGGCTGATCTCGCGTTCGTGCGGGAGCACCTGGCTGGGCTGCCGCTGCTGACTGTCCTACCTTTGGACGGCGAACTTGAGCGAGATACGCGCGCCGGCGTCTACGCCAAGGCTCGACCCTTTCACCAACAGATCGCGCACCTGGCCGCCACACTCGGACGCGCAGGAAACGAGGTAACGAGTGAATAATCAAGAACGGTCCGTCGATCCCGCGGCTCAACAAGTGCTTCGCGAGTCCCGCTCGCTCAGCGTCTTGACCGCCTGGGATCGCCACGAGCGTATGCAGCCGCTTTGCGGCTTTGGAGACCTGGGCCTGTGCTGCGATGTTTGCTACCAGGGACCCTGCCGAATCGATCCATTCGGCGAAGGTCCGCAAGTGGGTATATGCGGGGCCGATGCCCATCTCATCGTGGCCCGCAATCTTGCCCGCTCCGTGGCCGTCGGTGCGGCGTCGCACAGCGACCACGGCCGAGAAGTGGTGGAAGTATTTCGGCACGCTGCCGATGCCGGTTTTACATCGGGATACGCGCTCGCCAACGAAGACAAGTTGCGCGCGCTAGCCATTGAATGGAATGTCGAGAGCGTGGGTCGATCGTCATCGAACGTTGCAAGCGACTTGGCGCGGGCCATGTCGGCTCAATTCGGCGCGCAGGAGGGGCCGCTAGTCCCGCTGATGCGCGCGCCGAAGGGACAACGCGAGCGATGGACCAAGCTGGGCATCATGCCGCGAGGTATCGATCGCGAGATCGTCGAACTCATGCATCGAACGCACCACGGGGTCGAGTCAGACGCCATCGCCCTGTTGCGCGCCGCCATGCGCACGGCGCTGAGCGACGGCTGGGGCGGCTCGATGATCGCTACCGACGTACAAGACGTGCTCTTTGGCGGACCGCAGGCGATTCGCTCTCGGGCCAACCTGGGCGTGCTCGAAGAAAAGCAGGTCAACATCCTGTGCCACGGCCACGAGCCGGTTCTCTCCGAGATGATCGTCGCTGCCAGCCGTGACCCGGAGCTCAAGCAGAAGGCGCGAGCCGCCGGTGCCGACGGGATCAACGTGGCCGGCATCTGCTGCACCGCCAACGAGATCCTGATGCGCCAGGGCATGCCCGTGGCCGGCAATTACCTGCACCAGGAGCTGGCGCTGCTCACCGGCGCCGTCGACGTCATGGTGGTCGACGTGCAATGCGTCATGCCCTCGCTACCGCAGGTGGCGGCCTGCCATCACACCAAGATCGTCACCACCTCGCCTAAGGCCGACATTCCCGGGAGCCGAGCGCATCGAGTTCGAGCCGACACGAGCCCGGGAGACTGCGTCGCGCCATCGTGGAGCGCGCGATTGACTGCTATTCGAAGCGCGACCCGGCGCGGGTCAAGATCCCCAAGGAACGGACGGATCTGGTCGCTGGCTTCACCAACGAGAACCTGCCCTTATACCTGGGAGGCCGATTTCGTTCCGGCTACCGGCCTCTCATCGATGCAGTTGCGGCCGGTCGCGTGCGCGGTGTGGTCGGTATTGTCGGCTGCAACACCGTTCGCTACGTTCAGGACCAGCACCACTTGGCGCTGGTGCGGGCCCTGCTCGCGCGCGACGTGCTGTGCGTGCAGACCGGCTGCAGCGCCATCGCGTCGGCCAAGGCCGGACTGCTCAGGCCCGAGGCGGCGCTCGAGCACGCGGGACCGGGTCTACGCGAAGTCTGCGAAGCCGTCGGGATACCGCCCGTGTTGCACCTCGGGAGCTGCGTCGACAACTCGCGCATTCTATCCGTGTGCGTGGCGCTCTGCGCCGAGGGCGGCAT
This sequence comes from uncultured delta proteobacterium, assembly GCA_963835565.1. Lineage (GTDB taxonomy): Bacteria > Myxococcota_A > Polyangia > Polyangiales > Polyangiaceae > FEN-1139. Next base: position 16,371 of record CAWIGY010000099.1, on the reverse strand, counting down.
CGGCGCGGATCTCTCCGAGCTGCCAATCGCCGCAGCCGCGCCCGAGTCGATGAGCGAGAAGGCGATCACCATTGGCCTTTACGCGGTGGCGTCGGGCAGTCTTCACCGTCTTCATGCCGGCGCCTCACCTCGCCGGCAGCCGCGTCGTGCGCCAGTACCTCGAGCACGACGTCGAGGCGCGACACCGGCGGCAAGTTCCTGTTCACCGACGACATCGAGCAGGCCGCGCGCGCCATCGTCGAGGTACTGGATCAGAAGCGCGCGGCGCTCAAGCTGGCGCCCATGATGTACGGCGAGGGAGCCGCGCCGGACGCGGTCGCGGCGCGGAGTCTGGCCGGTTACGAGACACCGCGGGGAGTTGTTGCCCTGGGTTGCGGCCATGCCCAGAGCCAGAGCCAGTCGCGGCCACCGAAGGATTGACATGCGCCGACTTACCTTCACTCAAAGTCACTGTCTTGCCTGCAGAAGCTGCGAGATCGCCTGCGTACTGGCCCATTCGCAGGCAGAAAATCTGGACATCGGCGTTGCGCGAAACGCCCATGGCGAAGCGACGCGTTCGTATCGGCAGTGACGCTGACGGCGTAGCGGCCCTGCGATGCGAGCAATGCGACGAGCCGCTCTGCGTCTTTGCCTGCAAGAGCGGCGCGCTGTCGAGGGATCCGGTTACTTTGCGTACGACCCTCGACGAAGACGCGATGCGTGGGCTGCGCCATGTGCCTGATGGTATGTCCCTTCGGCATTCGACTGGATCCGGAGCGCAGCCAGGTCGTGCGCTGCGATGTTTGCGCCGATCGCGATGTTCCCGCTTGCGTCGCTGCCTGCCCGACTCGAGCGCTCGGCGTTCATGACGAACCGTCCCCTCGGGTGACCAGCCCGTTCGCGGGGCGACTGGTCGTCGTTGGCTCTTCGGCGGCCGGAATCGCCGCCTGCGAAGCGGCGCGCGAACATGCACCGGCCTGCTCAATCACCTTGGTGACTAGCGACGAGCTGCCGCAATATTCGCGACCATTGCTAGCGTACGCTCTCGCGGGCCGTCTCACGCGCGAGCAGATGGACTGGCGCGCGGCTGAGTACCTGCAGAGCGCCCTCGGGGTCGAGCTGTTGCGCGATGCTCGCGCCGCGTCGCTGCGGCCTGAGGCACACAGATCTGCGCTCGCCGACGGACGCGAGCTCAGCTACGACGCATGTGTCATCGCCACGGGTGCGCGCGGCCAACCATTGCAGGTGCCGGGCGCCGAGCTCCCGGGTATCTTTACGCTGCGGGACCTTCAGGACCTCGACGCGCATCGAGGCGCTGATTGGGCCCGCACGACATGCCGTCGTAGTGGGCGGCGGCAACGTGGGCCTTCAAACCTGCGAGGCGCTGCTCGAGCGTGGCCTCGATGTCACCGTCGTTTTTCGCTCGTCGCACCTGCTGTCGCAAATGGTAGACGCGGAGGCAGGCCGCCGCGTGGGCGCGCTGTTCTCGCGCCACCAGCTGGCATTGCGCCCGGGACGCGACCCGGTAGAGTTCTTGGGCTCTGAGCGCGTGACGGGCGTAAAGCTCGACGACGGCGAGCTGCTCGACGCCGACCTCGTCGTCGTCGGCAAGGGCATCACGCCCAACGTCGAGTGGCTTTCAGGGAGCGGAGTCGAGGTGCGTCGCGGTATCGTGGTCGACCGCTGCGGACGCACGAATCTGCCCGACGTCTACGCCGCGGGCGACTGCGCCGAGAGCACGGATCCGCTCACCGGCGCTTCCGCCGTGAGCGGCATCTGGCCGGTAGCCTACGAAATGGGCCGTGCCGCCGGCAGCACGGCCGTCGGCGTCGAGCGGCAGACCGCGGGCGCGATGCGCCTGAATGCATCGAAGTTCTTCGGCCAGACCATCATCTCAATCGGAGAGGTCCGCGAGGAGCGCCTCCCCGATGCTCGAGCCGAAGTGCTCGAGGCCAGCCAAGACGTTTACCGCAAACTCGTGTATCGAGACGAGCATCTCGTAGGCGCGCTACTCGTTGGCGACATCTCGCGCGCCGGCGAGTTCTATCGTCTTTACCGAGAGGCCGCTCAGCGACCGCTCGAAAGGGATTAACCTAGATGTCCAGGATCATCGCAACCGCCGCTATCCGAGGGGCTCACGTCTGCGTAAAGCGCGCTGAGTCGATGCTAAAAGAGGCGATCGTGCGCCACGGCCGCGACGCCGCTGTCGGCTTCGAGAACACGGCTTACGCTCTGCCCGTTATTCTCGCTCTCACGGGCCAACGCGTGGAGCGGCTTTCTGATTTGCAAGAGTCGTTGCAGAATGCGCGCAAGTTGGTTGCCGGCCGTGCCCACCGACAGTCTATGGCTGCCCTACCTCGGCGACGCCCTGGACGCCGGCATGGCCACGCTCGATAGCCCACGAGATCGCCGAAGCGCTCAAGCCCTTGCTCGGGACACCACTCCGGGAGGGTTTTTGGCTTGGCCCCACTTCGGACGCCATTTTGCGCGAGCAGGGGATCAAACTCGTCGACGGTCGCATGCCGGGCTTTGCCGCTTGCGTCGGCGCCCTGCCCGACGACGAGACCGCCGAGAGGCTGGCCCGCGATCTGCAGGAACGCAACATTCTCGTATTCATGGGCTCAAGCACGGGTGGCGACAGCATGGCAGCCCAGCTGCATCGCCGCGGCGTCGAGATGAGCTGGGAAACCTTCCTGGTTCCCTACGGCCCAGATACATCCTCGCTGATCCACGCGGTTGGTTTCGCTTGTCGCGCGGCCATGACATTCGGCGGCCTCAAGCCGGGCGGCCGCAAAGAGGCCCGCGAAATCCTGCTTTACAACCTGCGTCGAGTTTTCGCCTTCGTGCTCGCGCTCGGCGAGGTCGACGACGAGAAGTACGCGACGGCCGCCGGAGCCATCAACTTTGGTTTCCCGGTCATTGCCGACACGGATATCCCGCAGATCCTCCCCTCTGGGATCTGCACTTACGAACACGTCGTGTCAAACGTCAGCCACCGTGACCTGCCTTCGCGAGCGGTCGAGGTGCGCGGCGTCAAGATTCACACGCTAGACATCCCGATCCCGGTCCGTCACGGTCCGGCCTTCGAAGGGGAGCGAGTCCGCAAGGAAGAGCTCGCCCTCGAGTTCGGCGGCAAATACAACCGCGGCTTCGAATACCTGGTGAGCCGCACCATGGACAAAGTGGCAGATGGCACGATCCGCGTTGTGGGACCTGAGATTGACGACGTTCCCGAGGGATCCCGGCTGCCCTTGGCCATCTACGTCGAGGTGGCGGGTCGTAAAATGCAACCGGATTTCGAGTCCATTCTCGAGCGGCACCTGCACTCGTTCTTATCCGAGCCCATGGGCGTTATGCACCTGGGACAGCGCGACTCGGTCTGGCTACGCATCTCCAAGAAGACACGCGACGCGGGCTTCAAGATCGCTCACCTGGGAACGGTTTTAGTGCATAAGCTCAAGAATGATTTTCCAGCTATCGTCGACAAAGTTCAGGTCACGATCTACACCGAAACCGAAGCGGTCGAAGCGCTGTACCCGGCGGCGGTGGCGGCCTATCGGGAGCGCGACGAGCGCGTAGGGGCGCTCACCGACGAGAGCGTCGATATCTACTATTCTTGCGCGCTTTGCCAGAGCTACGCGCCCAATCACATCTGCATCATCACGCCCGAGCGGCTGGGACTATGCGGCGCGTACAACTGGCTCGATGGCAAAGCCGCGTACGAGATCAACCCGCATGGCGGAAACCAACCGGTGCGCAAGGGAGACGTCGTCGATCCGGTGCTGGGCCAGTGGAAGGGGATCAACGAGTACGTGAACCGCTATTCGAATGGCGCCTTCTCTGCCTTTTCGGCCTATTCGATGATCAGCGACCCGATGACCTCCTGTGGCTGCTTCGAGTGCGTAGCCTGTGTACTGCCTGGCACTGGAGGCATCATGGTCGTCGATCGGGAGTACTCGGGAATGACGCCGGTAGGAATGGGCTTCTCGTCGCTGGCCGAGCTGACCGGGGGCGGACAGCAGACACCGGGGTTCATCGGCATTGGCACCCTGTATCTGCTGTCGCGAAAATTCATTAGCGGCGACGGTGGGCTCGCGCGCGTCGTGTGGACCACCACGCGCATCAAGCAGCGTCTGGGGGAACAACTCCGTCGGCGCTGCCAGGAGATCGGGCAGCCAGGTCTTTACGACAAGATTGCAGATGAAACCATTTGCACGGATCTCGAACCGTTGATCGAACACCTAGCCACAGTGGAACACCCAGCCTTAAGCCTAGGCGAGATGGTCTAGTTCATTGTGAAAGACTTTCGCGCCATGGAAAATAGCCAACAAAATGCCGCGCGCAGGGCCGGGCCCCTGCGCGCCAGCATGATGAATCATTCCAGGAATGGCACGGAGATTCATGGATTTTAGAAAGTGACGGACCCGACAGCCTCGCCAAAAATGAAGCGCAAAATCCGGCGAAATGGCAGCAGTTCTTTGCCAAACGCATTGTTCGCAGAAACATAATTAGAAACAAACACACATGGCACTAAATCTTAGACCCAAGACTTGGCCTGGCGCTGTGCGCGAGGTCACTCTTGGTGCAGGGCGTCGGCAGCCGCTCCAAGTGGGGGCAGGCCGAGGACTACCGCTTCACACCTTCGAGGCGACGTTTCCGCATCGTCCGCTTTTGGCACTGGAAATAACCGACGGGGTGCCGCACACGTGGGCCGATGCGACAAGATTACCTTGGAACGGTACGCTGGGTCAGCCAGCGCTCGCGGCCCGGCGCGCCATTGAAAAATTCGGCGCGGATCTGGTGATGCTGCATCTCGTCGGAACACATCCTGATCGCGGCGATCGGTCGGCAGAGCTTGCGGTTGAGGATGTTGGTGCCGTCCTTGATGCAGTTTCCTGCCCGGTGATCGTCAAGGGCTCTGGCGCAGGCCATAAGCAAAATGACGTGCTGAGCCGGATTGCCGAAGCGACGAGCGGCGAAGGGCTGGTACTTCACTCGGCTTGCCCCGAGGACTATAAGACTTTGGCGGCCGTGTGCGTGGCCTATGGTCACGTGCTGGTGGCCGAAAGCCCTATCGATATCAATATCGCCAAGCAGCTCTCCATCTTGCTCAGCGAAGCGAACGTCGATTTGGACCGTGTTCTCATCGATCCTCTGACGGGCGCTTTGGGTTATGGTCTTGAATACACCTATTCGGTGATGGAACGGATCAGGCTCGGCGCGCTCGCCGGTGAAGCAATGCTCGCCTGTCCGGTCTTGTGCCTGGTGGGAGAAGAGGCGTGGAAAACCAAAGAAGCCAAGACACCTCGCGCTAAAGCACCGGATTGGGGCGATGAAGGCGAGCGCGGCATCAATTGGGAAATCGCCACGGCCCTTCCCATGCTAGTTGCCGGCGCGGACATTCTTGTGCTGCGGCATCCCGAGGCCCTCGCGCGGCTGCAACGGCAGGTTGACGCCTGGTTTCCGAAAGGTGCAGGCTGAACCATGGGTCTCACAGGCCTACAAATCTTCAAACTGCTGCCCAACACCAACTGCAAGAAATGCGGGCAGCCCACCTGTCTTGCGTTTGCCATGAAGCTGGCCGCCGGTAAGGAATCACTCGACAAGTGTCCGGATGCCTCGGCTGAAGCGCGCGCGGCACTCGGCGCCGCGTCGGCACCGCCGATCCGCGCCGTGGCACTCGGCAGCGGGGCGCGCGCGCTCACGATGGGCGAGGAAACGGTGTTCTTCCGGCACGAAAAGACATTTGTAAGAAAGCCGGGACTACTGCGCCAACTCGACGTGCGAGGGTTGTCGAACGACGAGCTCGGAAAGCGGCTCGATGAATGGGCCAATGTTCGACTCGAGCGCGCCGGCGAGGTCTTCGCCGTCGATGGTATATCTCTGGTTGAGTCTGCGGGTGTCGAGGCCTGTACCGAGGCTGCCCGAGCGGCAACCCAGCGCGGCCTGCCCGTTTCACTCTTCGCCGAAACGGTGCCGGGCGCCGACGCGATTCTCAGTGGGATCAAGACCAACCATCCCTTATTGATTCCACCGAAGGACATGCCGCAGCTGCCCTTTGCGACGCTAGCGGCAAAACTCAGCGTACCCATGGTTGTCTCGGCTGCAGATTTGGACTCGCTCGCCGAGGCAGCGGTTGAAGCTACCCAGGCCGGTGTTACCGATCTATTGCTCGAACCAGAAGGCAAGGATTTACCGGAGTTGCATCGCAACTTGAGCCTGATCCGTCGAGGTGCGCTGGATCGAGCTCATCCCGGCCTCGCATACCCCACATTTTTGCGCGTCGAAGCGGGCGAATTCGAGAAGGCCGTGACTCGGCATCACCAAGTTTGCGTCACTGATAGCGCTGCAAGACACCGGCGCCGAAACGTGGTTGCCGCTCTGGACATTGCGCCAGAACATCTATACCGATCCGCAAAAGCCCCTGCAGATGGACCCCGGCATCTATCCCGTGGGTGAGCCCGACGCTCGTTCGCCGTTGCTCGTCACCACCAATTTCTCGCTCACCTATTTCATCGTTTCGACGGAACTCGACACGGCCGGCATGCCCAGTCATCTCGCGGTCGTTGATACCGAGGGAATGAGCGTGCTCACCGCATGGTCGGCAGGGAAGTTCTCCGGCGAGCGCGTGGCCAAGGCGCTACGCGAGCTTTGCGCCACCGAGCGCGTGGACCACAAGACCGTGATCATTCCCGGTTACGCCGCCGTCATCTCGGGCGAACTGGAGGATGCCCTGGGGACGGGCTGGCGCGTGCTCACCGGGCCGCAGGAAGCCTCCGACATCGCACCATTTTTCCGCGACGTGTGGCCCGCCGTCGCAAAGTGACGGCATTGCTCGAGGATTATTTTTGACACGGCACGTTGTAAGTTTCTCGCCTTCGGGCAGGACGACTGTCGTCAGTGACGGCGCGACGCTACTCGAAGCCGCCCAGGCTGCAGGTGAGCCGATTGCCGCCGAATGCAGCGGCCGCGGTGCCTGCGGTCGCTGCCTGGTCACAGTCCTCAGCGGCAAAGTGCCCGAGTACTGCGTGCAGTCGCGCGACGCCGGGGTGCCCTTGGTTCTGGCTTGTCAGGCACCCGTGCATGGTCCGATGACAATAGTGCCGCTCATCGAAGCCGATTTGCCGCAACTGATATCGCGTGAGCAGTCACGTGGGCATCGCCCCAACGCAGGTGTTCGCGCCCTGGCCCATCGCCCTTGACCCCATCGTTAGCGTCACGGACGACAATAACCTGGGTGTCGCCCTCGATATCGGGACGACCACGATGCAATTGCTGCTACTGCGATTATCGAGCGGCATCGTGGTCGGGGAGGCTTCGCGATATAATCCGCAGATCTCGCGGGGTGCTGACGTAATATCGCGAATCGTGGCCGCCGAGCGGGGGCACCTCGGCGAGCTGACTGCATCCGTGCGCGCCGCCGTGTCGGAGATGATCAGCGATGCGGCGATCCAGGCAGCCGTCAACCCCGAGTGCATCTTAGCTTACGTGGTCGCCGGCAACCTCACGATGATTCATTTGCTCTTGGGAATTGATCCCTCCGGCATTCGCCAAGTGCCGTCACGACCAGCGGCGCTCGAGTTTCAACCCTTGCCCGCCCGAGATTTTTCCTGGCCTGGAGGTTCAGCGCCCGTGTTCACGATCCCCGCGGCAGGCGGCTGGGTGGGCGGCGACATCGTTGCGGGGCTGGCGCGTGCCGGATTTCCCGAAAGCGATGATGGCCTGGGCCTCTACGTCGATCTTGGCACCAATGGCGAGGTCGCGCTCGGCGGCCGTGACTTCGCGTTAGCCTGTGCCTGCAGCGCAGGGCCGGCGTTCGAGGGCGGCGGAATTCGCTCGGGCATGCGAGCCGACTAGGGTGCCGTGGACGGCGCAAGAATCGATCTCGAGCGCGGCCTGCTGGAACTGTCGGTGATTGGTGGAGGCCCAGCGCGCGGTTTGTGCGGCTCGGGTCTGATCTCACTGTGCGAATCGCTGCTGCGCGCGGGTTTTATCGACCGGGCTGGCCGTTTCACCGATCGCTTGCCCGCCGCGCTTCGCGTACAAGGCCAGTGGGGCGTCGGCGTGGCTGTCTCGCGGGAAGCCAACGTCACGTTGTGGGAACGTGATCTGGCAAGCTTGATACGCGCCAAGGGCGCCATCTTCGCCGGCATCCGTTCCCTTTACGGAGCCTTGGGTGAAGGCGCGGGTCGCGTTGAGCGGGTGATCGTATCGGGTAATTTCGGCCGCTTCCTCAACCTCCCGGCGGCCATCGGCATTGGCCTGTTGCCGGAACTCGTGCCCGGTCGTTTCGGTTACGTCGGCAATGGTGCGCTCGAAGGAGCCTCGCTGGCACTGCTATCGCGCGAATTTTGGACGCAAATCGCCGAGTATCTCGCGCGCATTACGTACATCGATCTTTCGGAATTGCCGTCGTACATGGACGAATTCGTCGGCGCCTGCTTTTTGCCCCACACGTCACCCGAGCGGCTGCAGCTGTAAATGCGAAATGCGCCGCACCCAACGCTAAGTAACCGGAAAGTCTTTGGTTCGCTTGGCCGTCGATCAGCCGTTCAATTGGCGATTGCACGAAAGCCCTAATCGCGGCTAAATGCCTGGCATGCGGACCTTACCTTTGACTTTGGGCCTGGCGTGCGTCGTCTGCTGTACGGCGTGCGGGGGTAGAACTGGCATCTTGGACACAACCGGCGCCACAGGCGCGGAGGGCGGAACGGGTGGCACTGGCGCCACGGAAGCAACGGGCGGCAGTGGCGCCACGAATGCAGTAGGCGGCAGCAGTGCCACGAAAGCAACAGGTGGTAGAAGCGCGGGCCCGATGGGCGGCAGCGGCGCTACGAATGCAGTAGGCGGCAGCGGTGTCACGAAAGCAACAGGTGGCAAAAGCGCGGGCGCGATGGGCGGCAGTGGCGCTACGAATGCAGTAGGCGGCAGCGGTGCCACGAAAGCAACAGGTGGCAAAAGCGCGGGGCCAATCGGCGGCAGCGGCGCCACCAACGCAACAGGCGGCAAAAGCGCGGGGCCAATGGGCGGCGGTGGCGCCACGAACGCGGGTGGCGGCAGCAGCGCCTCGGGTGGGACAGCCGGCAGCGGGGGAACGTCAAGCATGCCCATCACGACCTGCAACGACAGCTTTCCCTTCCTCGGCACCTGGGAGGGTAACATCCTCGATTTCTATTTCGAGCCCCAGGAGGCACTCAAGCTCGTGCTTAGCGCGGACGCCTCGGGCATGATCACCGGCAAGCTCACCTGGGGCGATGGCGCGCCGCCTCCAGCGCCGCAAGGCGCGGACATCCCCTATCCGCCTGGCTACTGGGAGCAGCAAACCGACATGATGATGCCTGCAGCGCCCGAACCCTGGCCAGGGTTTGCTTACACCATCGTGCGCGGCGCGGCATGCGATACGACCTTCCGCTTCGCCGTTTCGACCTCGGAGCTCTGGCAGGACTGGTGCGCACTTCAGACTCCCATCGATTCAGGTAGCTACGGCTGGGGCTGCACGTTGCTCGGTGGCGGCGGAAGTTCCGACGGTACCAGCTGCACGATATATGGTCAGAACGGGGAGTCACAGACCTACCCATTGTGGAAGTGCGAAGCCTGCGGGTCGTTTGGCTTCAACGGCGGCGTGTGCACGTGCGATCAGAACGGCTGTTTTGCAAACATGACAGCGACCGAAACGTTCGATCTTACCTACTCTGTCTCTGACGGTGACGAGATTCTGAGTGGGCCAGACCCAGACTCGAGCTGCAGCGACTGCACGGTGCGGCTCGTGCTCCAGAATTGAGCGAACGGACGGCAGCGCGGTCGCAACGGGACTGTGGCAGAAACAGGAACGGTGACTGCTGCCGATCGCGCCTTGATTTTTTATGTCGTACACCCACGGAACCACCGGCATCCGAGCAGTGATGAAGTCTGTCCGGGGGTTCTGGGACGAAGCGGGGTGAGCGAGTTGCTCTAATAGTCGTTCGCCACTCGGAGCCGTCGAGATGGGATTTGGCTCGACTGTCCGCACGTGAAGCTGAGGACGTCGAGTTAGCAAATGCCGGCCTGGATAGCTTTGGTGCAATGCTCAATCGCGAGGATAATGGATGATACGGCCCTAGCGTTTCAACTTCGCGCCATCCCAAGAACTGCACTATCGAGCCGCATGCGGATGCTCACGGACGCTGAAATGGCCGAACTCGAACTAGCAACCGACGAAGCATTGGGACGGATCGAACCCGAATTGCCGCGAGTGTCGGCCACGCTCGTGCACAGTCTTTTCGATTCCAATCATACTTCGGATCAGAATTGCAGGAAGAACTTCGCGATCTGCGCGACACCCCAAATGGGTATGGAATGACCTTCCCCGGCAACCGGGCACCATTCTACGGGATAGTTGCCCGCAGTGCAGACGTTGTAAAGAGTGCAGGTGGTGTTTGCGTCTAGTACAACGGATTGCGTGTTAGTTGTGTCGCAGCCGTTGTCTTTGATGAATTGATCCCGCGCGCTTTCATCGTCTGAGATGTCAATGAGCGGGTCGGCGGTGCCATGGGTAATGAAGGCTGCGATCGGGTGGTTGACGCATGAGCCGTATAATAGCGCCCCGGACATCACGCCGATCGCGCGAAAGACGTCGGGCATCTGGCAGCCAAGCATGTCGGACATTAAGCCACCGGCACTCATTCCCGTTGAAAAAATGCGACTCTCATCGACGCAAAAGTTGGCCTCGACCCACGACACCATCGCCTCTGCGAAATTCACGTCTTCGCCATTATAGTTAAGCCAGCCGTAGTCGGTACCGCCGTCCGTCATGCTTGAATCAAGCCCTTGGCCTGCGATGTAAATTGCGTTTGGAAAACTAGCCGGAAATCCGTAAAAGGACCCATTTACACCTAGCAATCCTGCTGCAGTCCCGCCCCTATAATGCCAAGCGAACACGACTGGAGTAGCGGTGTTGGCATTGTAATTCGCGGGCAACACGACGAAGTACTGTCGGCTAAGTCCATTGACATCGATCGAGCAGGGGCCAGTCGTGTTTGTGTTGCAAGCGGCGGGCAACTTCGTTTGGCCGCAGCCAGGGCTATTCGCTGAGCCGGCGTCACCAAGACCGCCGTCAGCGATTGAGCTGTTGGTCACGGCTGCATCAGAACCACAGTTGCAGTCCGACCATGTGCGGCCGTCAGTACCGCACGCCTGAGCCCCTTGACAATCTCCAGGCCCCACGCACACCCGAGTCGCACCCGGAACGCAAACAATACCTTGTGTCGATGACTGGGAATTATTGTTGCTACAATGCGTCAAGCCCAGCAAAAGACCACCGCTCACGATTACATATGACATTGCGCGCATATTGTTACTCCAGACGCATTGTGCCGAATTCACTTGAGCTAACTCGTGTCACGCTGACAACTTGCACCGTGAACCCCCTATCGACGTTCACCATCGCCACTCAGCCGTTACCTCGCTGCCAATTGGGTGGGGCAGCCTGGATCGCTTGCTTCATGTCCCGCCTCCCAAAATACCGCGCAAGCATACTAGAAGTTTATGGTTAGGGAGTGTCAAAGATCGTGAATCCGAACGCAAGATGAAGATGCGTTCAAGACAACCGGTAAATTTTCGTGTTTCGCGATGGTTCGCTCATGCGTCTCGGATGAATTCAGGAATCTTCAGATCGAGTGTGCCTAGATACTGACTACTGATTGCATGGAATTCCGCTGTCGCCGGACCGCAGGAGTTCGCTACGCGCGTTGATTGACTTAGCTTCGTGCACTCAATTAGTGTGGCAGCGCGGAGGCTAGGGATGTTCGCAAACAGTCACAGATTGATCAGCGCAGTTGTGGTGCTTGGGGTTTGCTCAATAGCCGGCGCGAGTTGCTCCAGTTCCAAATCGTCAGGGGGCGGCAGCTGTACACCGTTCGACACGCAGGAGTGCTCGGGTCCCGGAGCCTGCAAAGGGGGGCAAATGTGCAAAGCCGACGGAACGGGATGGACGTCGTGTGATTGTGGCTCCACGGCGACGGCGGGTAGTGGAGGAGCCACGGCTGGCAGCGGTGGAGCACCAGCGGGCACTGGTGGGGCTGCAGCGGGTACTGGCGGAACCGAAATGTCGGGGTGCGAAACCGATGCAGGAGTTCTCCTGCCGGCACCCGTCCTCGACCCAACGGGGACTTATGGCGGCAAGACTTACGCGGAGTGGGGCGCAGCGTACGATCAGTGGCTCCTCGGACTTCCGGGGCCGGACTTTCCAATTCAGGACAGTACCGGCGCGTTCTGCGCGGTTGGGCAGTCCGCGGCATCGGATGGCGGCGCACCACAGACCAACGTCTTCTTCCTCGCAGACAGCTCTGCGGACGGCGCTTGGGGGTTCGCCACAAGGAATTGCACGATTCCTTCGGGCGAAATGATTTTCATTCCGCTGACGAATTGGTGGTTTGACAATGCTGGCATACCTGAGGGAACCTGGACCGATGATCAACTCAAGTCTAATCTGACGGCGTTCGTCGAAGCAGTGACCGGGTTATCGCTACAGATCGACGTGAGTCCTTTGGCACTACGGTGTGCGACTTCGCGCGGTACTTCACAGGACCGACCCAGTCTCGTACACAATGCCCGACACCTCAACTAACTTCGCCGCGACGTTTCCTGCCACAGGATATGGCAGTGGGTTCTGGGGTGCGGTGCCCAAGTCGTTCTACACCGGCTACTGGATCCTGCTCGCGCCGCTCTCTGCGGGTGCGCACACGATTCACTTCACTGCGAATTCGAACGCAATCCCTTCCCTGGACTCACCTTCATCTTCCGAGGACATCACGTACAACCTCACCGTGGAGTGAAGTTGTGGCAGCGGCCTTCCAGTGCCCGAGCGAGGGTCAGCTCGGCAACGGCACTTGTACGGATAGTTCCGGACCGGTCACGGTGACAGGGTTCTGGGCGGCCATCGGTTGAGTTTCGTGTTTGTTTGCGCTGGAGACTGATTCTGATTCGGGATCTGGTCCGGAATCTGTATGGTCCGAATCAGACGCAGAATCTCGAATCTACACGGTCCACCCCAAGGATGGGCCAGCAACACAATCGGGGACGATTTCTATTGGGCGTTCTTTTGGTCGTACTGGTTCATCCCCTTCGCGTTGCTACTGCTGCTTCACAAAGAATACAGAGTATTTGCGATCAGCTCCGCTCCAGCAATTGAGACAACGGAAAGGGAGCAGCTACGACGCTCGGTCACCTGGCCAGGGTGCTCAGCTCCCGTTGGGAAACTTGTGCATCAACCAGTTCTCGTCCGCACTTAGGTGTAGACCGAGAGCATGCCGGATAAATTGGAGCGTGATTTTGAAAATCAAGCTCTCGACGGCGTCTACGACGCACAAGGCGTCAATCGGTCATTGATTCGCAAGATGTTGTCGCTTGAGCCCGAAGCGCGGCTCCGACACATCGAGGCCATGGTCGAGGACGTGATGCAGATTTGGGAGCTCAATGACACGCGCCCGATTCGCTGACACACTGCAATTAATCGCGGGGCACAATGTCGAATTCATTGTCGTAGGCATGACCGCTGGCATTCTCCAGGGCGTTCCATTGACAACGATTAATGTTGATATCTTGCATCGGCGCACACCCGCGAATGTTGAGAAGTTACTCGCTGCGCTGACCCAAATGCAGGCCCAATATCGTCATGACCCGTGCAAGCTTGCTCCCACCGCCAGTCACTTGATGGGTCCAGGACATCAACTCCTCTCCAACCTCTTATGGTGACCTTGATTGTTTGGGGACTATTGGAAACAATGAATCTTATGATGACTTATTGAACGATTCTGTCGCAATTACGCTCGCAAATGGCAAAGAACTTCACGTTCTATCACTTCCGAAGCTCATTGAAATGAAAAGGCGGGCGGGTCGTCCGAAGGACATCGCGGCATTACCTCACTTGGAAGCAACGCTAGACGAATTGCTGCGCCGCAGATGAGTCGAGGTAACACTCGATCTGATCCGGAATCTGAACCAGACACAGAATCCGCCTCACCTACAGTACTTGCTCGTGTCCGGCTGTATCGTGAGCTCGAACGGATGCGTACCCGAGTATGTAACGCACGGATCGAACCAGCCCTTGATCTCGTTGTAGTAAAAGTCGGCCCCAGAAAGGCTCGAGTGCGCGGCGTCCGCGCCCATCAGGAAGCACGCCATCCCAATATGGAGAGTCCCCGCGACGCCGCCACCAGCGCAGTACTGGTCGACCCATACGGTATTGGAGCCACCATTGCCGCTGGCGAAGATGAAGTAGTACCAGGCCCCGATCGCGACGTTGCAGTTGACGTCGAGCATCACGGCACTCTTGGTCGCGTAGGAGTCGCTGCTCGTCACCGTGCCGAAGTTGCATCCGATGCGCGTCAGAGTGTCAATGGGGCCGTAGTTCGCGAAGTCGGTCACGACCGAGCTGAACCGAATCTGCAGCAGCCCGACGGAGGGATCGCCGCTGGCGCCAGTAGCGCCTGCTTGAGTGTTGAACGAGCTCTCCGCGTTGATTGCCGCAACGAGGAACATCTGGCACCATGTCTGCCATGGTGCCGCGGGCGGCGCGAACGCCGCACACGTGTTGATGATGGCGGTGATAATGGGCGCTCGCTGAGCCGCGCTCAGGGTGCTGCCGCCATACGGAAGCTTATCCATGCAGGCGCTGATTGCGGCGCTCACACTCGGATCGATGGGGGACGTTCCCCCGGTGCCCGCTGCCACCAGTGCCTGGGCTGCCGCCCGTTGCTGGGCCGGAGCCACCGGTGCCACTAGCGCGCCGCCAGCACCCAGTGCGCCACCCGTTGCTGGGCCGCTGCCACCGGTCCTTTTTGCGACGGTTCCTCCGCCAGTGCCATTCTGAGCACCACCAGCACCGAGCTGCACGCCGCCGGTTGCCGCGACCGCACCGCCGATACCAATGACGCCTCCGCTTGCTGACACAATCCCACTGGTGCCACCCGTCGCGCCGTCCGTTGCCGCGATTGCACCCCCGGTACCGTTGACGACGCCGCCCGTGGCCGCCGCGGTCGTGCTCCCCGCGCCCTTGTCCGACGAACAGCCAACCAGCCTACCCGCAATTGCGAAGACGGCAACGATCATCAGGCCCTGGTTATTGGTCATCGACCAATGGTCGCAGGCAGTGCGCTCGCGGCAGACAAACTTTCCGATTCATTCATGCGCTCTGGCGGCAGTTTTCTCGCGCCGGTGCAGCCAAGCCAACCCGCGGGATTTCACCCACCGCGTGTTGGCACCATGCCTGACTCGGTAGGGACTGGTCGTGACGGCGCGCGCCCGGCAAGGGCGACTTATTTCAACGTTTGAACTGCAAGGGCCGTTCATCGTATCATTGTCCCCAGTTTAGGAGGCACGGCAATGGTAGCCTATGTAATGGACGATGATACGACCGTGAAGACCGGAAAATGCTGTCGCAATATGGGATGAATATACCTTCCATCACGAATCTATACATTTCAGTGCAGCGACAGGCGCTTTTTTGGATCATCAAAGGCTACATCGGTCGAGCCAGGGATGCTATTGGATTGAGTATTGGAGCGACGGAAACACCGAAGCGGCATGCTAAATATTTCTCGGCAATTGAAGCCCAACGCTGGTTGCTCGATAACGGAGGCATGTTGCCGGATGATCTCAAGTAATAGTCGAAAGTAGGCTAAGTGGCTATTGACGATCAGCGGACTATTCGAGCATTGCGGTGTTTTGTTCTTATTGTAACGTCGGTACGGTCCAATCGACCCAGGTCGCCTTGTCAAATGTGAAGCCGCCGTCGGTCTTGAGAACGTTCGTGTCAGCAGTGCCTCCGTCGGAAGTTTCGTCGCCGATCAAGAACTTTTGCACATAGGCGGTCACTTCGGGCTGCTGCGATCCGTTCCACTCGCAATGCGCGTGGTCGCCGATCTGCGAAAAACCCATGGTGTCGGGAATACCGAGCGCTTCCCAAATCATGTGCGCGGCCATTGAATCTGTGTAAGTGCTAACGTTGCCCAGCCACACCTGCGAAGTGTTTTCGATGACCAGCAATGCCCGCGGCGCTACCAGGCCCTCGATCATGTGGTGGTCGAAGGGGAGCTTATTGGCCGTTTTGTTGAATTGCGAAAACGAAGGTGTGAACCAAACGTTCTCACCCGTGATCTCTGAGAGGGTTTGCACCTGAGTACCCGCAGCGAGCATCGCGTCGGAAACGCGCCAGCTCGCTGATCCGCCCGAACCCGACTCTTGGGGGATAGTAAGCACGAGGCGCTCTTCAAAAGCACCGACGATCAAGGCGCCCTTTCCGTCTCGCGAGCAGCCGGTAACGCCCAGCCGATTCGGATCGAGGTTAGCTTGTGGCAACTGTTCGATGGCGTCAATTAGACGACTGACACCCCAGGCCCAGGCCATCATGGCTCC
>CAWIGY010000098.1:0-9069 GCA_963835565.1 uncultured delta proteobacterium | reverse complement strand
GGTTGCAGCCGCCAGCGCGGTCGGTTGCAGTTTCGCCGACTACTCGAAGACGTCCACCGCGGAACCTGCCTGCACTGGACCCAGTCCGATTGGCGATGCAGGGGGCGTTCCCGTCGCGCATTGGACATTCAACGATGAGCTGGACGCATCGGTGCCTAGTCAATGGTTCGATTCGCAAGGTAGTTTTCCTTTGGTGCCGAGCGTCAACCCAGCCGAATCGTCACTTCCGTCATACTCGCCGGTACGACTCAACGGAGAAGGACAATCAATTCAACTCGATGGTCATCAATATGCTTACTACACCGCGATTGACGATTCCGATCCTCTATTCCCGGAGCAATTCACCATTTCTGCCTGGTTATCCCTGCCAGCCTCCGGGCTTAGCGCGCCAGGCAATGCCCTTCCGGTAATTTGGCCAATTGTGTTGACACTAGGAGGGAGCGGGCAATGCGGAGGCTATCAACTGGATATTCGGGTTGAGGATCCCGCGGTCGGTCCAGAACTCGTACTTTCTTACCAATACGAGCCAGCGGGTGACGCAGGCGCGCCGTGCAATAGTCATGAGCTCAATTATCCTATCGACAACCCAGCTTGGGCCTGGGGAGTCGGGCGTTGGCATCATGCTGCTGGAACATATACTCAAGTGGGTGACAGCGAAGCAACACTGTCACTCTATTGGGATGGCGTTCGGGCCACGGTTGGCTCGGACCCCGTCATTGTGGGACAATTCAAATATGCCGATCGCAAATTGTATTTAGGAACTAACAGCGATGGGGCAACGAGCACCGTGACAAAATTCACCGGCAATCTCGACGACATTGCCCTATTTGACCACGCACTCAGCAACCAAGAGCTTGCCGATTTTGTTGCTCTCTCATCGACCCGTCCAGGACCCAGCGGCTGCCGCTGGAATACCTACGAGCAATGGGACCCGGTGGCCAACAACCCTAGCAGTGCTGCCTGGGCCCAGGACTCCACGGCAACGGCACTCGAGGTTGATATTGTCAACCAAGACTGGGGTGCGGGTTTCCTCTCAGCGAATCTTACACCGGAAAAAGACCTGAGCCTTTATAGCAAAGTCCATTTAGGAGCAGCCATTCCCGGCGACACGAATGACAAAAACTTCCAGTTCTCTCTGGCAAATGGCAATGATTTTTGCACCTGGATTCTTCCGGCGGATGGCGCGGGCACTTACGATATTGACTTGACAAGGCCGAGCAGCTGCACGTCGTCGAGCTGCCAATTCCCGCTCGGCTCCGTGCAATCGGCTAAGATTCAATCGGATTGGAAGGATGCGGCTGCTCAACAGACCTTAGCCTTCGCAGTGACGCGCCTCGAATTTGACACGGAGGGCGACAAGATCAATCCATCAACCTATGGAGGCGCGCTTGGCCCTAAAGGGTGGTGCTGGCGCCCACTGGCCTACGAACTTGGCGCGCTTGCCTATTGGGTTGGCACACCGTCCTCGACGTCGATTGCTGCAACTCTCAGTGGACCTGCCCAAAGCAGTAGCCGAATTGCCGCTGATTTCGGCAAGGAAGTACTCGACCTATCCCTGTGCAACCGCGTTGAGATTTCGGGTCAGCTTCCGACAGTCTCAGGCCCTCAGCCGTACTCATTTGGTCTACAAGATATCAACGGTTCCTGGCAGGACTGGGACATTCACGCTGAAAACACATCATTGTATCGGGTAACATTAAGCGAAGGGTACTCGGGATCTTCGGATGACAAACAAATTAACCCCTCGTACATAAATTTTGAGAAATTCTCATTTGAGAATATCAATCAAGTTGCCATTCAGAAACCCTGGAACTACGCAGGCGATACCAATATCGAAATCACCGATATCCAATTCTACGACTCGAAGAACCAGCCAGGCTGCGAGCAATGGACAGCGCCGTAGTGCTTCACGTCGTGGCACAGCGTGTGCACAAGGAATGTCGCATGCGTATGCTACAAGGTCCCTATTTTCTCCCCGTTCTATTCATGACGACCTCGGCCTTTGCGCAAGACGTCAAGCCAGAAGACATAAAGCTCGACGAGCAACCGGCGGCGAAAGCCCCCGCCGCGCAAGCGCCCGCCGCGCAAGCCCCCGCCGCACAGCCGCCCGCCGCACAGCCGCCTGCGGCACCGGCTAACGCAAATGCCACCGCCAATGCGGCCGCAAAAACGACAACCGACGCAGATGCGAACACCAAGAAAAAGGAAAAGGTGGAAGACACCCGTGCCGCCACGGGTTCCGTCAGTGGACCTGCAACTGAAGCGGATGAAACCTGGCGGTTTAGCTACAATGGCTACTTTCGAGCACCGATGCGCATCGGCATCGGGAGCCGGACCGCGATGCCAGGGCAAAGCTCAATGACATTTCACCCGCCGCTGGTTCCGGACGAACAGTACTTGAGTTGGCAGCATACCAAGCACTCGAACACGGACTGGGCCGAGTTGTTCTTCGGCTACGGCAACAGCTGGGCCAAGGGTATTGTAGCCATTCAAGGTTACAACTTTACGGATGCTTCCTACGCGAATTGGCACACGCAGTTCGGGGTGGCCCAAGGCTGGGTCGAAATCACTCCGTACATGCCCGCAGAAAACATTCGCCTGAAAATCAAGGGTGGAAGCTTTTGGGGCCGTTACGGCGGGGCAGGTCGTTATGATGCTGGCGAATACGACACGTTCCTGTTCGGTCGTACCCACTTGATGGGTGAATCGGCGCGCTTGGAAATAGACCTGCAAGATCAGCCTATAACCCTCGGTTTTGAAGAGGGCTTCGGAACCAAGAAGCCCGATCCCAGCATCTACAACTCAGCTCGGTTTACGGTCGTCCCCCACTTTCATGCGGACTTGACCTATGACCAGTCAATCACATTCACCGCGCATTTCATTGATGCGATCGCGCAGACCGAGCCGAGGGTGACCGGGCCGCAGCCAGCCTGGCTGTACCCTGGACCGTATGTCAGCCAATATCAAGGAATCAACCAGCCCGACGGCAGCCTGAAGATCATGGGGGTTGACGCACGCTTCGATATGCCTGACGTATTTGGCTACCTGTACGCAGGCGTGTCCTATATCAGCGCAAAGAATGCGGTGACCGTCGCTGACGGTGTGGAAGTAATTCACAGCGACGGCGGTGGTGAATACAACATGGGCATCACGGGCAACTACCTCAATAGTGAGACGTGCATTTGGGGCCTGTCTGCTTGTAGTGGTGGCAATGGCAGCGTGCTCACATTGGAAGGCCAATATGAAACCAAGCTGGGTGACATACTGGGAGGCGCACCGTTTGGCGAAGGTCAAGACTTGACCATGAAGTTTTACAGTATGTGGAACAAGGTCAAGAGCCAAGATCCGCTCGCTGACGGAATCACCAAGACCAAGTTTGGCACGGATTGGATTTTCGACGTGTTCCCAGTGATGGCTGTAGCGGCGCGATTTGACTACCTGCTGCCGAACAGCAGAATTCCGAATCAGAATTTTGGAATCCTCTCGCCACGCATCATACTGCGCTCAGCCTTCGCCACCCATGAGCAAATTGCGTTTCAATACTCACGCTTCATCTACAAGCAGCGCAGTTGTGCGGTCGGTACGCCCGCGGACAATTCCTTTGCAGGTCTCGGAACGGGCACTGTGGCCACTCCATTCCCAGGCGGGGCCGGCTACTCGTATGGCGCCACCATGAGCGCTGCTGAAATGCAATGCGTGCAACCACCACCATCCATTTCGACGCCCGAAAGCTGGGGGTCGACCACGCAAAACCAAGATGCTCAAATGCGTGGTCAGCCGTACACGAGCGCACAACTTCGCCCAGACGTGAACGTTTTTGCGATAGAAGCTAGTATGTGGTGGTGAGGCTGAGATGTTTGGGTCGGGGCTCAAACTACCAAACCCGCCAGGCTCACGGCCCATTGCCCGAACAGCCAGAATATGCGGCAGGGGCGTAGGGAAAAGGCATTGCCGAGCGTCGGATGTGGCGGTCGGCAGTGGTTCCAGTGCCCGCCACAAGGGGGGCCAACGAATTTCCTGCTGGCGGTGATCAGCAAGAATCGGCTATTGCTGGTCCATTGTTCGTAAGGAGACGTTGATGACGATACCGATTCGAAGTCAATCACGAGTCATGATTTCAAGCTCTCTCATGTGTCTCGCTCTCGGGTTCGCCGGTTGTGGCGGGACAATCTCATTTCAGGGTCAGAAGGCGTTTGCGGTCACAGGCAATGCGGCGCCGCCGCCGGCTCCGGTTGCTCCCCCCGTTAGGAAGAGGGTCGCCGTGCGCAACAACAAGATCGAGATTGATGAAAAAATTCAATTCGCTCACGATAAGGCGACAATTCTAGAGGCATCCTATGGTCTGCTCAATGAGGTCGTTGAAGTCGTCAAGGACAGTCCCCAAATCAAGAAAATATTGATTGAAGGGCACGCAAGCTCGGAGGGCGACGCCGCGCACAATTTGAAACTCTCCGACGAACGCGCAAAGGCCGTAATGACTTACCTGGCCGAGCATGGTGTCGCAAAGGAACGCCTTTCCGCCAAAGGGTTCGGTTCAACTCAGCCCATCGCCGATAACAACACTGAAGCCGGCCGTGAAAAGAATCGGCGCGTCGATTTCACTATCGTGGAACAGGCTGCGGCAGGAGGGGCTAAGTAATGTCACCCAAAACTTTGCGCAAATTAAACCAGAACTCAATGGAATGTTTCGTCAATTGGAGAGATGGGATGCTCAAAACGTTCGCGATTTCGAGTTTGGCGTTGGTTATCGGCGGTTGCTCCTTTTACGCGCGCAGCCCCGACCAGTACCGCGACGATACGTCGAACCTGCTCTCGACGAAAAGCGTGGAGCTTAACGCTTGCTACGACACAGTCGTGAAGACAGAGCCCAGCGCTGCCGGAAAAGTGACAGTTCTATTTACCGTGGAGAAGAAGACAGGAAAAATCGGTAACGTGGCCGCAGATCCTGCGCGTACCACGGCACCTGCTTCGCTCGTTGCTTGTGTCGTGACGGCCATCAACGGCTTAATTTTGAATCCTGCCGACCAGCGCAATGGCAATGCCACGTTCGAATATGATTTTGCGCGTCCTGCACCTGCCGCAGCGCCCGCGGCGCCCCCTCCTCCGCCTCCGCCCCCTGCACATTGATCAAGGATTCTAGTCAACCGGGAAGGCTGCCACCGACTCGCGGACCGCAGCCGGAGTATTTTGCACAGCTTGCGACCGGACTTCGCGAGCTGGAGAAGTTTTTGAATTCTGCGCACGCTGCGCCAGAGCCCCGGACAGACGAGTTAGCTTAGCGACAACTGCCGCGAATTCTGCGTCCTTGGCACGTGGCTGAATTGCGGGAATCGGCACCGTATCCGAAGGCCTTGTCACTTCCGCCTCAGCCTTGTCCGATTTCGGCTTATCCAATTTGGCCGGTGCAGCGGGCTCATTGGCCTCTGGCACAGGAGGAAGCGCTGCGACCCCAACAGGGGCCACGGGAGAGCCTGGTGTACGGCTTGCGCCTGGGCGACAACGGACAGCCTGGGCTCGGACGACTCCTTCTTTTGGGCCGATAACAGTCGAATGTCTGGCTTGTTATCTATCCCGCTTCCTTGAGGCCTAAAATGGGCTGCCGTCACAAGTAGGGCAACGCAAGCCGTCACTATCACCGCCACGACACGCGCAAAGAAAGCGCGTCGGGCCTGTTGTTGCGACACGTCCAATATTGATAAACGTTCATCTACCTCCGCCGGTAATCTCGTCGGCGGTTGCGTATATGCAACGCCTCCTTCGTATTCGCCAATGTCACCGCGATTGAAAAACTCACCAAATTCTTCATCCACGATTGACGAGTATGCCGACTCACCGGATCGTGACCTTCCTTTTACTGTCGATGTCTGCGCCTTCATAAGCTTTCCACTTCCGTCATTTTCGTAAGACTTACCCGGACGGCATCCTAGAATCGTGGGCGGCTGCCCTCTAATCCGGCCTCCATTGAAACCAGTGTAAGGACCTAGGTCTAATGCACTCAGTTACGATGAAAAATTTTGTTTTGTGTCATTTTTCTTCTGAATGACGCCGTGCGAGACGCTGACGGTGCATCTTCTGAGCAACCGACACGAGGGCCGTCTCAGGCGGGAACTCCTTGCCAATTCGGCCATTGAGCCTGACGTTGCTAGCGTCACGCCCAACTAAATTCTTGGCGAGTAATGCGTCTTAGTCCCCAATAGCGCGCCTCGCGCCAGCTCTTGCTGTCTCATATTTCGCGCATCCGGTGAGCGCGTCGCCTTCAAAAGGGTGAAAATCTCCGTGCCTTTCTGGGAATACTTCGTCCTGTTGGCGAGCAGGGGTCCGACCCTGCGAGGTCTTTTGTCCGCAAATTTGGGGCTTCTCAGCTCTTCGACGGAAACTAACCATGAATGCCATCAAACAAGGAGGCCGGGATATTTGAGTGCGCGACGCATCCTGTCCCGGGCGAGGTCAACGTCAAAAACGTTATCGCCAGAACTAAATCAAGACACAAGACAAACGTGGATTGCTGCCGGCAACTATCCCGAATTGGACTCAAATGAGCGGTTGACGTCGAGAAGCGGGACACGTTACCAAGGTAGCCCAGTAAGGATACTTTCGTATGGTGATTGGGTCCTGATTCGTGTAGTTTTCTGGCTCGGTCGCAACCATCGCGCGGATTCGTGAAGGCGAGCAAAATATGAGGATATTAGGGCAATTTACCGTCACTTCTTGTCTCACGCTGGGCTTTACAGTCTCAGCACAGGCTCAGACGCTGTCAACATCTCAAGAATCGCCAACCGTAGCCGAACAGCCTGGCGCTGCAGCACAATCGCCGAGCGACGAAACTAAAGCCAATCCGGAACCAACCGTGAAATCCAATGCGGCTTGGGAAAAGGACCGCGACTACACACGATACCGTCATAATTCGCTACTTGGGAATACGGGCCTTCTGCATACCGTTTCCGCTGATTCGGGAGCTCCAGGCACGTTGCGAATTTCTTTTTTGTCGAGCTACTACTCGGGCTCAGGCTTTTTATGCCCGACCGCAGCACGCTGCGGCGTGCAATCTGGCGTTAATGGTGATCAAGACTCAGCAAGTCGCTCGGGGACAGATTTAGCTATATCGGCTACGCTCCTTCCATTTCTCGAAGCCAGTGCCGGTTTGCAATCACACGCATTTCGGACAATTTCGGATCCCCATCCGTAATCCAGGTTTTAGACGATTCATTCGTTGGATTAAGGGTTTTATGCCACGTACAGCTGACCGCGTGTTTTCAGCCGGTGGCTTGGGTGAACTTCGCCTGCTCAATAGCGCGGGTAATATTGGAATCCACACCGCTGATTTAGCGCTAGCGGCGCTCGGCACCGTTGACCTTTCCAATCGCAGTGATCCAAAGCAGCGCATTCCGCTGCGCTTTCACACAAATATCGGCTATTTGTTCGACAATTCTTCGACAATAGCCACCAACATCGAAAGGACTCGGCCGCAACCAATCATCACTCGCATCGAACGCTCCGGGTTCGAAATCAATCGAGTCGATTCACTCTTTATGGGCATTGGGGGCGAATATGTGGGCCAGATATTTCAGCCGTTTGCGGAGTGGACCATTGATGTTGCGTCCAATCGACAAGGCTTCAAATGTATTACTAGGAACTTAGCGCCGGGCGAGATTTGTCTGGTACGTGCAAGTGGTCTTTCTGGCACACCATCTCGCTTGACCGTGGGCACGCGGCTTACACCAC
Organism: uncultured delta proteobacterium; assembly: GCA_963835565.1. Classification (GTDB taxonomy): domain Bacteria; phylum Myxococcota_A; class Polyangia; order Polyangiales; family Polyangiaceae; genus FEN-1139. The sequence continues at coordinate 1,347 of CAWIGY010000098.1, read as the reverse complement.
CACTCTATGGCCTGAGCGCCACGCTGGCCTTTGATATAGGGACGTCGGGAACATCAACATTTACGGAAGAGCGTGTCCCTGAGTTGCCTTGGAATCTGTATTTGGGACTTGGTTATGCGATCGACACAGTGACGCCCCCCCCGCCCGTCGTGCAAGCGCCGGCGCCTCGTATAATTCGCGTTGCTCCTCCACTTGAGTACCATATTCAAGGAACGGTGCTCGACGAGGATACCTCGCAACCGGTTGCACGTGCCATGATTCAATTCGAAGGTCACGACTACACGGGACTGGTTTCAAAAACAAATGGCTCGTTTGAGTCCGGCAATGTAAGTCCAGGCGAATACAAGCTGCTTGTAACGGCTGACGGCTACAAGGACGGTACCTGTACTGCGACTGTTAAGGTGGAAACGGCCGACATAAAGACGACGCGCGACGAAGCAGCGGCCAGCAATGCTGCAGTCAAGTGCAGTCTCAAGCCAGCACCCGCCCTAGGTCTTCTTTATGGAACACTAGTCGATGCCGATTCCAGTACTCCAGTGCCGCACGCGGCAATTAAGGTGAGAGACGAGCGAGATCGCTCGCTCGAGCTTCAAAGCAACGAAGCGGGAGGTTTCCGCGTCGAAAACGTGCCCGCTGGTCAGGTCCATATTGCAATTTCTGCCGTTGGGTACTTACCCAACGTCATCGAAATGGAGATCAAGAAGAAGGTCGAGCAGCATGCTTCGCTAGTGCTCCACAAGCTGCCAAAGAAACCCAATGTAACAGTAACGCCCAAGGAATTAAACTAGCAACGCAAGTTCGCTTTGACGCAACGTCCGCGGAAATCTCGCATGAATCCCAAGCGCTCGTCCAAGAGGTTGCTGCAACGCTTCAACAACATCCGGAGCTCACGAGTATCGAAATCCAGGTGTACACTGACGAAGACGGTAGTCCGACCTATAACAAGCGTCTCAGCGAACAACGTGCTGGATCTGTGCGCGCCGCACTTACGTCACTCGGCGTCGACTCAAGCCGACTTACTGCAACCGGTTTCGGATCAGAGAAACCAGTCGTACCAAACGCGACCAGCGATGCCAACCGGGCCAAGAATCGGCGGGTCGTGCTGGTAATTCAGAAGCGTGAGTAGTGGGGCGAAGTCCCTACGAAGCACATTTCTCCTGGAACTATCTAGGTAACGCATATATGACGCTTTTCGTCGCGTCAACCCGCTCTACCCAGTAAACACAGTCCTTATCCAAAGTGATAGCTGACACCAGATGCGCCTCGGCCACCGATGCAAGCGTTGTCACCGCGCCATCAGTCGGCGCTACTTTCGCGAGTTTTGTTCCCTCGTCTTTGATGGTAAAC
>CAWIGY010000097.1:0-19112 GCA_963835565.1 uncultured delta proteobacterium | reverse complement strand
ACTCGTCTCTGATGCAACGCTGTCGGAAATCGAAATCGACGGCTACAACTCGAGTGTCTTTCACAATGGTGACTTCTCTTACATCGTCAGCAATATTCAGCAACCAGTTGACTGTTCCGACGGTGGAGTGATCGGAAACGCAGCTCCCAAGGGCAGCGGGGCATCGGCATCCGAGCTGCTACAATTGGACGCAGGAAATCCAGGTCGTTGACCGCAGCGGCGGCACGGCCGTCAAACGCGGCAAGATCGACATGCCCAGCGCCGCCGGCTATTGGTACGGCGGTTGGGGTTGGTACGGCTGCTATTATTACGATTGGTACTACGGTGATGACGTAATTCAAGTGGACGGCGATGCCCTGGTGTTTCGCCGTTGGCTGCCCCAGTACGCTCAAAACGGAGCGTATGAAGATACATTGGCAGCCATGTATGTAGTTGATCTGTCCAAGCCCGACGCGCCGACGCTCGCATCGACTACCATCACGAATGACCTCACCGGCTGGTGGGGTAACATGCGCGCCGTTCAAGACAAGCTGTACGTGGGACATTACGAGTGGGAACAGCAACCCTACTACAATGGAACGACCGACGATCCAGGCATCGTTCGCTACTACTTCGATCAAATGGACTGAACTGATCGCGCCCTTCCGCGCATAGGGGCGAAGATCAACGTCCCTGGCATATTGGTGGGGGCCGATGCCAAGATCCTACCGTCGTCTATACGATGGATACCGGTGGGCCAACAATCAGTATACGAATCGATTCGATGTATTGAAGCTTCAGGGTGACCGTGCGTATCTGCAGGGTGGCAAGACATTCCTGGCTGGGTAGGCAATACGTTCGTTCAAGGCAGCAACGCGTACTTCAGTGCCGAGAGTTACGATGGCGACAGCGGCGCGTCATCAATATCACTATGAATGCATGTTTCCAACCCGAGTAACCCCGTGATACTTCCATCCAGCCAGCTCAAGGTTGGGGCTGGTTGCTCAGCGTTCAAGGTGACCGCGCTTTCGTAATGTCCGGCTGGGGCAATGTTGGTATCGACGTGTTCCGACTGCAGCCGGGGCAAGCCCCCGTGTACGATCAGTTCATAAGAGTGCGTGGTTGGTGGACCAATTCCCTTGCGCGTCAGGACAATCAATTGTTCCTGGCGAGCGGTTACTGGGGAACTCAAGTCGTCAACTTGTAGAGATTTCCATCCTCCATACGCCAACTCTGGACAAGACAGCGCATCGCCTGGTGCCAGGTACTCCAAAACGGTTCGTCATTGCGGCGGCCAGAACAGACACGCGGCAGAGGGCATAACGCCCAGTATGCGCAGTAGTGTGTGCACCTAAAGCGGAATTTTCAGCAGCCTTGGAACCAGTTGGGCTTGTACGGCATTGGCCATAGCAGAGCTGGCATTGCTCCGCGAAGCGCCCGTGCAATCGCAGGGAGGTGATCGAGCTGCCAATATGCACGTCCCGTCCGTCGTATTCGTATCGGCCGGGAGCGAGCGGGGCAGACACACCGGCGGACCGCCATTAAGTTTCCCCACCGCGGTGGTTACCGTAGCGATCCGGACTGCGTGTCAGCTGCGTCTGCCAAGCCGGACTTGCTGTTAATTGCTACAACTGAAGAGTGACACGAGCAAACCGAGTAGAAGCAACGTCTTCGGCCATAACGTCAAGCAACCTGCTAATTCCATGGTTAAACTCATCCTTGTTCCAATTCTATTCCGCCACAACGGCAAGAGTTTTCCCGGTTGCTGTCGCCGAGCTGGGTGCCCTTGGGCCCAACGATGCACATTATCCATCGCAGTTACGCCCATGACGCCTGAGAGGGTAGTGTTCGTGCCTAGTATGACGGCAACGGGTTCCAGCATTGAGAAAGACACTCGAGTTGCCCTCACCGATGACTACGACTCGGATCGCCAGCACTTCATGAGTCGATCGTTCCGGCGCCCGGAGCGCTACGTCAAACTCCTGCAACACCTTCTGGATGAGGTGCCATGATTTGCGGGCGTGTTCGAGGAATCGGTTTCGAGGTTGGATGGTGCTGCGTTTCAAGAGTTCCAATATGCATCATGGAAAGTTGCGAAGCAAGAACGCTTGCGCCGCAGTTGTTCGGGTACATCATTCTCGTTGGATGCTGACAAATACGAAGAATAGCGAATCGCTTTCTAGTTTACCGGGTGGCGAACGCAATAAAGAACATGAAGATGTGACGATTGGTTAGTGGGGATCATCCAAAGGTGTCACGGCTTCACGTAGCCATTTCGAAAACCGTTCGCTCTCCCCGTCGGCCACGGCATGCAGTTGGTCGACGACCCGGGCACCGTGAAGACGTCGACTGCCTCGACACCCTCGATAGCGTCTTTGAGCGACACGATAATCTCAAGCTGCCCGTCGCCATCAACGTCCGCGATCGTCGGCACCGGCATCGCACCACGCCCCGATAGCGGCACCTGCTGCTGCAACTTGCCCGTCGCATCGAGGATATACAAGAAGCTCACATTTTGCTGTGTGGAGTATGTCGCGAAGATGATCTGGGGACGCCATCGCCCGAGAGATCGGCGACGTCAACACCACTCGTGAGCACTTGGTCTGAAGTCGTGTACTGGAACGCCCATAACCCGGTTTGGTCGGCGGCGACCGCGTGGATGTAGCCATCGAAGCCCGCGAAGATCATCTCAAGACCAGGCTTTGCGGGGTCGATGTCGGCGACCGCGGTCGACATCGTCATGCCCACAATGTTGTCGGCGAAGTCGTCGAGACCTGCCAAATACGGCGCGATGTAATCGGGCGACGTCCACCCCGCCGGGCGGCTCGCGTCGGCATTGAGCACCCAGAGCGCCACACCCAAGTAGTTGCTATTTTGCGCCACATTCTGCACGGCTCCGAGCATGATCACCTCGGGTACGCCATCGCCGTTGATGTCCGCAATCGTCGGCGGCGTGTTGGTGAACTGCGATTGGAGCGCATCGTCGGGCCCCCACCCCTGAATCGCGAGCGATTGATCGAGCAGCATGCGCACGCCACCGACCTTGGTATTGGGGAACTCGCTGTTGGAGTTCCACGCGACGCCGGTGCTGTGAAAGATCGAGAAGTACGAGTCATCTTGGCCGATCACCATATCGGCTTTGCCATCGCCATCGAGGTCGCCGACTGCGAGGTTTTGGTCGTACTCCCAAGCGATGTAACAAGGTGCCGGCGGCCCGGGGTTGCTGCCACCGGTGCATCCGCTGATCCCGCTTTGGGTTGGTGGGAAGTTCGGGTAGACGGTACCATCGGCCTTCCACGCGTTGACGACGTCCTCCCCCGTACCGTTTGCGGGGCTCACGAGGAGTTCGGGCTTGCCGTCGCCATCGAGGTCGCCGCCTGCGAGTGTGCGAAGCTCGCCCGCCTGGGACCACGTGACGGGGAACCCTGTTTTGACGTTGCCGGTGCCATCGAGCAAGTACACATTTGGGGCTGCGGCGACCGCCACTTCGATTTTGCCGTCGCCATCGAAGTCCGCGACGACCGGGCTCGCCCAGATGCGATCTTGAGTGGTGTCATAGTGCCAAACGACGGTGTTATCGAGGTGCCAGACTTCGATCGTTGACCCGCGCGGCACGATGATCTCTTTGACGCCGTCGCCGTCGATGTCCATGACCGACGCCGATCCAAGCCAGCCTTCCATCCATCGAAACGGCGATGCGGTGTCGTACAATTGCGCTTTCAGCGTCGGCGTCTGCGTGGTTTTCGACCCGCCGCCGGTTGCTGCATTGCAGGCACTGGCAGTCGCGCCGCCAGTTGGGTTCCCGCCGCTCGCACTTGCGCCGCCAGTCGAGTTGCCGCCACCAGCAGACGTTGTGCCGCCGACAGTTGGTGACCCGCCTGTGTGCGTTGTGCTGCCGATGGCGTTTGAGCCCCCCGTGCCGGATACACCGCCATTGCTTGTGCTGCCGCTAGTGTTCGAGCTACCACCGGTGCTTGTGCTGCTCTCTGGGGATGAGCTGCCACTGCAAGCTGTGAGACCAAGGAGAGAAATCAGAGAAATCGATGCAATGATTGAACGATTCATCATTTCGGCCTTTGTGTTGACACGGACCTAATCGGAACTTGATTAAGCCACAAATCTAGCAGGTTTGGTCATCGCTTCCATGTCCTCGGGTTGTCCACACATCGTGGACGGGGGTCGTACATAGCCTGAATCCTGCGGTGCTGAGCGGTCAGGTAGGACAGAGGCGCGTAGCGGGCTTCGAATGATGCGACGTTTCCTCCATCCACTGCTCGAGGATCGGCGAGGTGGCGACTGGCAAAACGGAGTAGTTGTTGCCAGCGCTTTGGCGTATAGCGGCAGCCACGCGCCGTGAGTCAAATCGAATTGCCTGTGTTGACCCCATCGTTGGAAATGCGCGTCGACCTAACGAGGTACCCAGAATTATCACTTTCCAAGGGAAAATTTTCCGGGCAACAAAATTTGGGTCTCACCCTGTTTTGAGGAAATTCGAATTTCCCCCCTTGTCCGAGTTTCGACTTCATTACATCGAAATAGGCTTCTGACGCGCCATATTCGTGCGCCGCATAGACTCGACTTGTAGCGTCTGTGGTGGACATGGACAGGCGTAATCATACGAATTTAAGCCACATAACGGGCGGCGTCGGCCCAATAAACCTTTGATGGGTTGACAGTCTTAGAGGCATCCATGTTCACGCCATCCGATTCCCAATACCGCCGTATCGTCTCTCGCTTCTTGGACAGCCAGCGATTTCATCGCAGCTACCACGGTTGACACGCCTTTGTCTGGCAGCTGCCCGCACCTGAGCCCCACATTCCCGACAACATCGTTTTGCAATGCAGCAGCGGATGCACTTTGAATTCGCAGGAAATCGAGCGAATGCTTCCAGAGAGAGTGAATGTCCCACCAGGCTCGTGTCGAATTGAGCCCGTAGCAGCGGATGCAAGCAACAACAGGACCAGGTTCGAGGCCACGACAGCCGACGGGCGACGGGTCACCGGCACCATCACCGTGAATATTGTAGCCAGCGAACGAAGGGTGGACGCGTTCTCGGTTGTGGACTTAGATACTTGAAGAAGTGATGCCGATTCCGTTCTAGTAGTTGAGGTAATTTCAGTGCACGAGCTGCTCCACAAGATTTGCCGACACCTACCAACCGACTTTGAACCCTATGGCCAACGTAAGCGTAATGCGGACGACTGCTCCAAGGCTGCTCAAAATTCCGCTTTAGGTGCACACACTACTGCGCATACTGGGCGTTATGTCCACCGGCACGTGCCTCTGCGGCGTGTGCTGGCAGGATGACAGCCTTTGCGGTACCTTGTATCTGACTTGGGAAGTTTCTTCATTGTTGAGGTCACAGCAATGTTGCAGTTCAGTCTGACTCATGGTTCGAACTCTGACGGTTCCAACGGATTCGACGATGCGTTGGGCGACATCCGCAGCTACGAACGCGCTCAACGATTGAACGAGACGCGCGTCCCGCAAGTCGGCAAAGAGCCCGCCTGTCGGGAGGGATGAAATCTGATCTCTGATGTGAAGGTGCATTTGGTCTTTAGCCTTTCTGGGTCAAGATGACCGAGCCGCAGCCGTGGCGACGCACGGCCGCGATTCGATCTGCTCGACCGAAGAAGCTACGGAACTTGAGGGGATGACTGGATTCCGAGGTACGAGACTGTCCGTCAGTCTTGACGGCTCGCATCGTAGCTGGCAGTATTTCGATATGAGACGCGCTGGTATTTCAATCGCTCGAATTGAATGCCTGCGACCCCACCAATATGTTTCAATCCGTTATTGCCAAGAGGAGAAGAACCGTGTCGAAGGCCGTTCTTGATTTGACCGACTTCACGGACGAGGAGCAACGTGCGTTCCTCTTGTTGGCCGATGGTGTAAGACGACGCCACAAGGGCGAAAGTCCGCGTGAAGGGTTTGCCGAACTCTGGGAAAAGATCAGCGCCAATCGAACCCCCATGGACGACGAAGAAGTTGATACGATCGTGGCCGAAGCCGTAGCCTTTGCGCGCGGCCGGCTATGAAAGTCGTCATCGACACGAACGTATGGGTAAGTGGGCTTCTCAAGCCAGGAAATCCACCGGGACTGGTTCTGAAGGCCATTCACGACAAGACGATTGTGGCTGTCTCTTCGTCTCATCTCTGGGCGGAGCTGCAGCGCGCCGTATCGTACCGCAGCCCGCGACGCGCTTTGGAGAGGGACGGCGTGTGGCCAGAGGTGGAAAGGCTGCTCGTGAATCACAGCGATATCGAGCTGGTGGATGACGTGATTCCGACAGAGCAATGGGTGCCGGGCGATACTGATGACGATTGGGTAATTCAATGTGCCATCACCGCCAAGGTCGATTACATCGTATCGGGTGACAAGGCAGTGCTCGGCCTCGGCGAAATTGAAGGAATTCGCATCGTATCGGCTGCTCGATTCATGGAAGAGATTTTGAAAGAAGCGCGGTAACAAGTTCATCGACGAGTCACAAAATGCCCCCAATGACCACGGCGGGCATTTTGCTTTTTCAAAGTGCAGACGGGTCTAGTCGCACTATTCTCGGACGCAATGTTCCTTCCTTCACGACGCACTCTCCGACATTGAGTGCCATGAGAATCTCGGGGCGAAATAGGCCTGCGAATTCCTTGAGCAACAACTCCACATCATCGGCTCCGGAGCGAAACGCAACGAGCGTGCCGATGTTTGTTAGCATCGAGCGGCGCACTTTTTCGTCCATTGCAGCGAGCGACTGAGTGGCCATGACAAGCGTCACGCCGTACTTGCGAGCCTCGGCGAGTAATTCGAGGAATGGCCCGATGAAAACGATTCCCTTGCGGTCCATTGCGCGACGAGCGTCGAGATATGGGCGATGGCGCGTCACGATTTCGCGCACTGCAGGACTCGCAAGGATTGCTCCAAGCTTGTTGAGAATCGGTGCCACTATCTCCGCGGTGAATTGTTTTCCGTACGATGGAAACTCTTTTACCCAGAAAGCTCGAACGTATTCATCCTTGGTCTGCTTGAGCACCCAGCGTCGCCGGTTGTCGTCCACCAGCATCGCCTGCGCGTCGAGCAGCGTGGCGCCACGGACTTCAAGGCTGCTCAAAATTCCGCTTTAGGTGCACACACTACTGCGCGTACTGGGCGTTATGTCCACCGGCACGTGCCTCTGCGGCGTGTGCTGGCAGGATGACGGCCTTTGCGATACCTTGTATCCACCGGCCCGGTTCTCAATTCGACCCACTTGAACGGGATCATCGATACAGCCCGCCGCAAGTATAGCAATTACCGCGCCACCGAGGATCGCTTTGAGAGTTGACTTCATTGTCATGGTATTAGTCCTGTTTCCTGACGGGCAGAAACGGACGCATGATTTTGAGCGCGCTTACGCTGTATTCTACGAAAATAGACCTTAACCCGAATTAGGCCGTCGGTCGTGGAATTATTGGCGACCTTGTTCTCGCCATTCAAGCCCCAGCACTGCACGGCGCGTTAACCTACACGCAGTTTTTGCACAGTCGAGGCTGAGCCGGAACCTTCGAGGGCGTCAGGGCGAAATCGCTTTGAAACTAGCATGCTGGTACCCATACTGGTAGAGTAGCTGGTATGAAAGCCTTGCGAAAAGTCACGGTGGTTCTGCCAGAGGAGCTTCTGAATCGGGCCCGCCGTGCCAGTGGACTTGGCGTAGCTCCCACCATCCGCCAAGGGTTGGAGATCGTTGCTGAACGGGAAACTTACGCCGGCCTACGTCGGCTTCGCGGTAGGCTCAAGGTGAAGTTCGATCTGGCTCGGCTTCGCGAGGATCGATGATTGCCGTAGATACTAGTTCATGGTCCGCGTACTTCGGCAATGCGACTGGGCTCGACGTAGAGGCGGTCGATCGCGCACTCGAGCATGGCAATGCGGTGCTCCCTCCGATTGTCCTGTCGGAACTCATCAGCAATCCAAGGTTGGAAGATGTGGCGGCAAGGCTTTTCATCCGTTTGCCCCTACTGGAGCCCCATGAAGGATACTGGGAGCGCGCCGGACAGCTGCGTCGCAAGGTGCTTGCTCGCGGTCTGCGCGCGCGCCTGGCAGACACGCTAATCGCTCAGTCCTGCATCGACCACGCGGTGCCACTCATCACGCGCGACCCGGACTTTCGCCACTTCGAAAAGCTAGGCGGCCTACGGCTCTTGTAATTGCGCCCAATTCCTACGCCCGCTGGCATCGAGTGCGGGCATATCGGCTTTCTGTTTGGGTTCATGACGGCACAGAAAAGGCGCGCCAACCCGATTGCCCTTACCAAATCGACCGATGCGCCATCAAGCAGCGAAGTAGAGCCATAGCCGATGCCATGCGAAGATGATTGCTCGCTTCACGGCGCGCCTCCATCGGAAGTTTCCGGCGCAAAGTAGCCCGCCGGATCTTTTTCTGCGGTGAGACATTCGCCTGGATGCGGCTGATACGTGTAGTAATCCTGACTGGGCAAAGACGCGTCAACTGGCAGAGGCGCGTCACATTCCTCCGATTCAAAGAACTCCACCAGGGGCTGGTTCTGCGCGGCGTAGTCGGAAGTCAGCATCCAGGCATCGTTCTCGCGTCCAAGGTAGGTGTTCAGGAATGCGAGCATGTACGTGGTCGTGATTTGACGGGTAGCGGGATTGTTCTTGGGGTCGAAAGTGTCCTGGGACACACAGGGCCAGGTTTGAAGAGTAAAGTTTGGGGAAGCCACGTTCACATTGACACCGAGGCTATACATCACCCTAAGGCCGTCGCACCAATCCGAAAACGACATGTGATCGGCAGTTGAGATATCAATCCGATATGAATCACTGCGATTGATGGCCGAATGCGGCCGCACGTCCCATAGGCTGTCATCTACATTTGGGTTTGGCCAATTGTAGCGCAGGATGTGCGCGATCGTTTCGCCGATAATAAGGCTAGGAACCGATATTCTGGCCAGTTCGTGATAGCGCATGCCCCACGAAGAGCCATCCAAAGAGACTATTGCCCGAATGCGGGAGTCCGGAGGTGAAGCAACGCACGTGGATTGAGGTGCGGGCGCTGTCCCCACTGCGTACAAGGAATCGCAAACCTCGTCGTCGCCGCCAGCGAGTGCATACGCTGCATAGCCGCCCAAGGAATTCCCACTCATGGCGATCTTCGAGGGATCCATCACACCCTGCAATAGTTCGCCGGTAGCGTCATTCTTCAGAAGCAACTCTGTAATTGCAAATGAAACGTCCCGGGGCCGATTGAACATTGCATTTACCATGTTCTCGCAGCTGCTAAAGGTATACTGCCCTTCGTTGTAATGGTCTATCACCGCCACGACAAAGCCGTGACTCGCCAACCGTGTTCCAATGTAAAGATACTCCCAATTGTCATCAGTATATCCTGGCGACACCATGACCAGCGGGAATGGGCCAGCGTTTGAAGGCGTCGGTCCTTCATACGCGGCGTCATAGCCAAGTGATTCCCAATCCGTGGATGTGGACACGGGGAGATTGGTGCCCCATGGGTACAGTGGGTATTGTGCCGGAGGAGTCGTTGAAGTTATGGTCGAAGAATCGACCGGGTACCAAACACTCACGGCTACCGGTCGGGCGTAGACGGTGGTGTCCGAAAGCATGTAGTTGACATGCCCAACCGCGTAGGGTCCTGGCCTGGCTAGCTCCGATGCGGGTCCGGCATCGCCGGCGTCCGATGGCGAAGCGGCCGCGCCTGTGCCGCCCGTGCCCGCTGGTGCTCCACCACTGCCCGCTGTGACTCCGCCACCGCCGCCGGCTCCTCCGCTGCCGACTCCCGGAGAATTTGAGCTAGAGCAACTAGCGCCGGCAAGTGAGCATGCCCCGAGCAGGACGACTGCCACGATGAATCTGCGATTGATTGTGAACATTCCTGACCTCTAATTTCCCAACATAGTGTGGTGTCCAGACCACAGTCAATGAAATAGGCCTTCTCGCGAAGAAAACCTCGATGGATTGAGTAACGGGCCAACCTGCTGTCTGTTAGCGCCCTTAGAGCACGAAACTCGTTGGTCTTGAGTCAAGCCTTTCGGTTGCCGTGGTTTGGGCCGGGGCCCAAACCACCAACACAATCAAACGTCGGAACCAGAGTGAAAAAGTGCAGCGGGCTGCACTTTTTCAAGGAGGTAGACGGTCCTCGCGCAGCGAGGAACGCCCGAAGGGCGTAGTGAACGGACGAGCGGGTCACCAACGAAACCAGGCGCACGGCGTGCCGGCGATTCAAATAGGAACGGCAAACAGGACTTCACCGGCTGGGAGGATTCCCGTTACCTAGCTGCTGGCTAGAAAACGGACGCATTAAATCGGCGCCAACACCAGATTGGGCACGCCGGCAGTTCCTTGGACCCATTGTGGACAATATCGGAGTGAGCTTCTGGCATGCTTTTTTGTGCTAAGTTGTACCGATGGTTACTGCGCATACTGAGAGCGCGCCCCATCCAGTGGCGTCGAGGTCAATGCTTGATTGGCGCGGTTCGGCAATCGACTCGATGAGCCGAGCCGGTGCGCGGCAGCCGGCATGAGGTCACCGGTGGCTATGCGTTAGTTGACCGGTGGCGGGGGCGTTTGAGGTCTTCAAGGCTATCCAAATTCTCCAAATTCCACTTTCAGTACACAGTTGTTCGCAGATTGGGCGTTATGTCCACCGGCACGTGTGTCCATTGCGTGGGTTGGCAGGATGATGCGGTTTGGAATCCCTGAGCCCAAGGCTGCTCAAAATTCCACTTTAGGTGCACGCACTACTGCGCATACTGGGCGTTGAACGAAGCCGCTCCGTGGCAGTGGACACGCGGTGGCGCGTTGATGCGCTGGCTGTGAGCCGGTGACGATGGCCCAACCTTGGGGTCTGGTTCAATCGTAATGCTATCTAAAGTTTCTTCTCAATATCTTCTATTGTTGGGATTACAGATTCGACTTCACTTTCGAAACTTGGTGCATGCGCTCGTTTTGCATTGATACAGACCCTAGGGCCCGACTAACTTCTGAATTTATCAAAAAAACTGTGAGTAGCGTCACGACTTGACGCTACTCCGCGTTTCCCCCGCAGGCGAGTTGCGGAACTATGCTCAATCTTGGGGTCTGGTTCAATCGTAATGCTAGCTAGAGTTCCTCCTCAATATCTTCTATTGTTGGGATTACAGATTCGACTTCGCTTTCGAAGCTTGGCCATTGCTGGCGTCCGACAACAACGCCGCGAGCTCACAAGCTCGCGAGTGCATGTCATTTGGCATCTCTATTTAACATCCAGCGTTGACGAAGCGCTCAATTCTGTGGCATTTTCTTAGAGTTATTCAACGGTTATGCGACTCGGCAAGAAGCCTGTCACCCAAGGGCGAGTGAGTTGACACTGCCATTGGCAACCGAATGTCTAGAATTGAACGTATGGCGGGTTTTTCACTGGATGTGGAGGCAATGGCGAAGCGCAAAGACACGAAGCGGAAGAACAATCAGCTAGGATTCGACTTGGAAGCTGCCATGAAGACGCTTCACGCCGAAGCGATCAAAGCGGGTGCGGTGCCTGAAGGAGACCATCGAGCAGTCAATCCTTTGTACACCGCGACGGCGCATTTACATGGTGTTGAACATGACCGCTGTAAGAAAAGTCCCTGCCGAGTCGCCGGCCTTTGCCATGCTTTGTACGAACTTGTGCAGTTTCGGGACGAAGTCAACGTCGCGACTCCGTTCATCGCCGCAGCCGACGAAACAGAAGTCATGCGCAAGGCCATGTTCGAAGCGGGAATCCAGTACGCGAAAACCCTTGAACGGCGCCTAGTCGACAGTGAAAAGATCCATCAACAGGAAACGGAGCAAGAGCCCAGCTTTCAGCGACACAATCACGACGTTTTGTGTGTTTGTCCTGAGCGCATAATTCAACTGATGGCGGAGTTGCAGATGTTGCTGGAGGTTTTCGAAGATAAATTGCGTAGTCTTCCGGGGAGCTTTCAGTTGCAGCAGTCAAGCTACTCCAAGAGAAGCACTCTACTTCTGACGGCCGTATATCAGCATCTGAGATGGGGTGGCCTAAAGTATGCGAAAATCGCCGAGCTGGTTCCAGACGAGCTCGGAAAGAAGAAAGGTGCGGATGAGCGCGTGCGGGGCCGTGTGAAGGGACCAAACGCGCGTTCAATTGTCCCAGCCGAACTGATGGGAAAGTTACGCAAGGAGAAGAGGTCCCGGGCCAAGAAACCAAAACCGGAGGCACCAGACCCACGCGATTCCTCCGGGTGACGGCGCGGCTTTGCTGAGGCAAGGGATCGTCAATGGCGATCCCACACGCGCCGCCAGCTTTGCCCGAGCTACTCACCGCCAACCAAGTGGCTGCGTTGCTCCACACAACCGTCCAAGCCGTCTACGCCAAGGCGGAACGCGGTACATTGCCGGGCGCTACGCGAGTCGGCCGTCGACTCTACTTTCTGCGTAGGGACCTGCTAGGCTTGGTCGAGCAAGGTCGCGTGCCGCACCTGGGAGGCCCCCGTGGTGGCACGTAAGATCGACGGAAAATGGTACGCGGATTTTCGATTTCAAAATGCGGACGGCATAGTGGAGCGGGTGCGCAAGCGCTCGCCGATTCAGTCCAAAGCAGGTGCCGACGAGTTCGAGCACCAGCTTCGAACTACACTCTTGACGCCGACCCGTACAGCCAAGGAGGTGCCGAAGTTCTCGGTCTTTGCGACCGAGTTCATGCAAACGTACGTGATCGCGAACAACAAACCATCAGAGCGTTCGATGAAAGCCAGCATCCTGAAGCACCACTTGCTTCCGGCTTTCGCGGACATGCAACTCAACGACATTAAGATGCATCCGATCGAGATCTTCAAGGCAAGTTTGCTCGCCAAGGGGCTCAGTCGGAAACGGGTGAACAACATCCTGGCGTGCCTCGGAAAAATGCTGCGCTACGCGCACGAAGTCGAACTCATCGAATTCGTGCCACGGGTGAAGCTTTTGAAGATCCCGCAACAAAAATTCGACTTTCTCACATTCGACGAGCTGTCACGGCTCGTCGAAGCGGTGAAGGGCGATTCGGAGCGGCGGGCGCTCGTGCTCTTGGGCGCGGACGCAGGGCTGCGACAGGGCGAACTCATCGCTCTGCAGTGGGGCGACGTGGATTGGGTCGCCGGAGCGCTGACTGTTCGGCGCTCTTCCTGGAAAGGCGTGATCGGAACGCCGAAGAGTGGTCGGGAACGCAAGGTTCCGCTCACGGCACGGCTAATGGCTGCGCTCAAGGCGCATCGTCACCTGAAATCCGAGCTGGTGTTTTGCCACGCGGATGGAAGGCCATTCACTCAGTCCGCAATCGAGGCTGCGCTCCGATTCGGCTGCAAGCGGGCTGGGCTCCGGATCATCGGATCGCATGTGCTTCGGCATACCTTCTGCTCACACCTCGCCATGCGCGGTGCGGCGCCGAAGGCGATTCAGGAGCTCGTAGGCCACTCGACGCTCAGCATGACGCTTCGGTACATGCATTTGGCACCGAGTGCGCTCCGCGAGGCTATCGGGCTTGCTCAACTTTGGGCAGCCCGTGGGCAGTGACATAAGTGCGGCGGTTTGAAGTAGCGAGAATGAATCAGGATTATCAGCGGAGAGGGAGGGATTCGAACCCTCGGTACAGTTTCCCGTACACATGATTTCCAGTCATGCACCTTCGGCCTCTCGGTCACCTCTCCAGGTTTGGTGCTTTCCGCTCGTCGGCTCGCATGAGCCGACTGCGGACTCGTGGCAGCGGAGAGAGTGGGATTCTGGGGCTGCCCCCTCTCGCGCAATCCTCGGCTCATCGTGGTTCGGTGTTTGTACACCGGTACTCACAATTGCCGCCTGCGGCTGCGCGGTCTCCCCCAAAGCTGTGCTCATACGCGGCGCAATCATTCCTAGCGTAACCGATGGCGTCGGACGCGTCATCGTTGCGCCGCGTATTCCGCGCAGCAGGGGGAGACACGTTGTTCTGAACCGGTGCGTAATTGCTTGCCGACAGCTTGCCGTTGGAAATGGCGCTACGGTCCCTGCTGGGGACTCACGAAAATGATGTGATTGCGGGGGGATTGCTCCCGCTATCATCGAATGGTATTATGGCATTATTGAACAACGAAAGCCGCCGCATGCCGAACAATCCCAGCATTACGCTCGACGATCACCTCAACGAATTCGTTGCCCGAGAGGTAACGGCAGGTCGCTATAGCAGCGCGAGTGAGGTTGTCAGCGCCGGATTGCGTCTGCTGGAGACGGAAGAACAAAAGCTTGCAACGCTTCGTGGGGCTCTTGAAGACGGTGAAGCGAGCGGAATTTCCGAAGGTAATTCATTTGAACGCGTGCGCGGCCAGCTCGGCCTTAACTCTCGTTAGCAAATGGGCACCTATCGCCTTACTCGGCGCGCCGAGAATGATCTATTCGAAATCGGTGAATATACTGTTCGCGCCTGGGGAATCGAACAGTGTGTGCGCTACATAGACGGGCTTGAAGCCTGCTGCCAGAACCTCGCGGACAATCCAAAGCTGGGACGTTCTTGCGAATATCTACGCCCGGGCTATTGGCGCATGGAACAAGGGAAGCACGTCGTCTTCTACCGAATTGAAATGGGCGGCATTGTCGTCACACGTATCTTGCACGTACGCATGTTGCCAAAATTGCATTTGGATGATGACAGCGAAAAGTAGCTCCAACAGCAGCGTTTGATTGCGCTGTGGCTTCGTTCGAGCCATTGACTACACCAACTCGCTGCCCAGCAAATCAGCCGGCCTCCGCTCAAGCGGCGCAACCTCCGCGCCAGCCGCCGGCAACTGCCGCGAACAACGGCTCGCGCCTGTCACGCAGCTTGCGCCATGTGCCGCGAAGCCCGGCTGATTTGCTGGGCACCGGAAGCACGTCATGCTCAATCAATCTCGTCAACAACTCAATCGCCAAATCCTCCTCACCCAGCGCGCCCATGAAATGCGCCGGCAGCTCACTCCGTCGGAAGCCGCGCTTTGGTCCCAATTATCGCGCAATCAACTGGGCGTTGCGTTTCGCCGGCAGGTGCTCATTGGCAACCGCTACATCGTGGACTTTCTGGCACCTAGCATAAAACTTGTCGTTGAAGTTGATGGCCCTTATCACGCTCGGCGCGCCGTCGCTGACGCTCGCCGGGAGCGCGTGTTACGGCGGCTTGGGTATCGGGTGTTGCGGCTTGATGCTGACTTGGTGATTACGCGGTTGACTGAGGCGGTGGAGCGGGTGAGGGAGGCGGTTGGGCAGGTCGCGTGAGACTTGGGTGAGCTCGCTCCTTGCACGCGCTGTTGCCAAGTCAGAACAATCATGGTAATCGGCTCGTCACTTGTGAAGCAGGAAATCACACGACGGTTCGAACGCAATTTGTCTCGAGTTGAGAACTTGCTCCAGATGTACCCGACTGAAGGACGAGGGCGTCGCGATGTCGAGGCTACAGATCTGCTTCGCGCTTCAGTAGTATTCCTCCACGCAACTTTGGAGGACTTGGTGCGCAGTGTTCTGGAGTGGAAGCTTCCATCTGCCCCGGCAGGTTCATTTGGTGATGTGCCGTTGGTGGGCTGTGAGCGTGGGGTCAAGATTGGGTTGAAAGAGCTGGTTGAATTTCGAGGTAGATCGGTTGACAACATTATTCAAGAGTCTGTGACTGAGTACCTATCTGAGTCGAACTTTGGGCATCCAGGCGAGTTGAAAATTGCGCTCGAGAAGGTCGGGCTTCCCAAATCAATAGTCGAGACGTATCAGGACAAATTGGGCCCCATGATGAGCAGACGGCACTGGATCGTGCACCGAGCCGATCGCAACGACGCAGTAGGCTCCGGACAGCATTCTGCGCGATCGCTCGGCACCGGGACAATTCAGCGCTGGTTGGAAGCAGTTCGCGCCTTTGGATTCAACGTGCTAAACTCCTGCTGAGGCAGCCGATGTTGACGAAAGAACGACTAGAGAATGCCCTCAGGGAATTTGCAGGCGTAGAAGTCGTGAAAGTCGAGGGGCAACCGCGATTCATTGCCACAGTTGTGTCTGGCTCATTCGACCGGCAGGATGAGGCCGAGCGGCAAGAGGCCATTTGGGCCCACCTACGCCATCAGCTTCCCGAAGGCGAATTGCCGCAAATTGAGTTCATCTTCACGGACACACCATCGGAACGCGCGGCGAGCTAAACCGGACTGCTTTGAGCGAAGGTGGTCCAAGATATTGCGCAATCAACTGGGCGTTGCGTTTCGGCGCCAAGTGCTGATTGGTAACCGCTGCATCGTGGACTTTCTGGCACCCAGAATCAAACTTGTCATTGAGGTTGATGGCACTTATAACGCCCGGCGCGCTGTCGCTGATGCTCGGCGTGAGCGTTACTTAACCCGGCTGGGTTATCGGGTCTTGCGGTTAGATGCAGTGCTCGTGCTTATGCGGTTGGCGGAGGCGGTTGAGCTGGTTCGGGCGGCGGTTGGGCAAAAAGTGTGAATTCTAGCATCAATCAGGTGCCTCGATGGTCGTCCTGTTGCAGACCTACTGGCGATCACTGGCCCGAAACGACAAGTCCTGGTTTGAGTTGCTGAATTTTGTCAGCGATTCGGTTAACAGGTTCGTGGTATATTCCACTTCGTGTGTAGCTCTCAGCTTGCGCAGTGGATGATGTCGCTAGTTTCCGGCCTGCTTGGTTCGGTAGTGGGTGCCGCGATCACGTTGTTCGCAACGTCGAGGGTGGCGCGTCAGCAGGCGATCAATCAATTTAAGCGAGATACGTTGGCCGGGAGAAAGGAAGCGATTGAATTGATATATAGGTTCGTCAACGTCTATATCGGGACGGACGCCAAGAGCAGTATGTCAGTCCGCGAATTGGCGGCACAACTTGAGGGGAAAGCACGGTTTCTTGACGAAACAGAACGAAACGCAGTCCGAGATGTTCTCGGAGCATATTGCTATAATCCGTCTACACCAATCGATCATCCAAAGATCCTCGCTTTGAAAGATCATGCTCGCAACGCTGAGGATAGCTGCACAAAATTGGAGCGTGAGCTCACAACCTAGGTCGCAGACTTTGACCGCAATGACCTTCATCTAACACACCCGTGCAGCTGCCGAAGTACCACGAACGGGCATATGAGCCACACAATACCGACATCGCTAAGCGGCTGCGAGAAAACGCGGTGACACTGGAAACGCCGCGTGTGCGCGACCCTGCGCGGATAAGTGCGCAAGTGGTGGTTCTTTCGAAACGATGCGGTACTAATTGACCGTGGACTCGGCTGCGCGGTAAACTCAATTGCTTATGAGAAACCGGAGAAGCCCATCAACTTCAATGGCTGCTCTCTCACTGCAACACAAGTTGTGGGAAAAGTCTGGAAAATACCGCGGACTCTTCTCGTTGTTCCTCTCGCTGTTAATCTTCGGGTTTCCTGCCAACTCAAGTGCCGAAGAATATCGAAATGGAAAACGGATTCTAGTCAACCCAGATGGCCAATTGGTGCAAGTTGACCCGGCACTGGCCGATGCGAAGATTGCGTCCGGTCTCTATGCTGACGCAAACAAGACACAGATTGAGAATGCCGAATATGCTGCGCAGGCACAAGCCGAGCAACACCGCCGGAGCGACCTGCAAGATCGATCTACGACTAACGCTGTATTCCTTGCTTTCAGTATTCTAATCATATTGCTGGTTGCTCTGTTTGCTGGGATCCGCATTCGCCAATCTAAACACAATCCTAGTCATCAGGTACAATTGCGGGGTCGGACCGTAAAATCCGTCGCGATCGTTGGTGCAATTATTCTCGGGTTTTTCGTTTGGTGGCCGCTCGGCATTGGGTGTTTGCTGTTGTCTGTTTGGATGTATGGACGCCGGAAGCAGCGTTTGGAGGAGGCTAGAGCAAAGAAGTTGCCAGAGTCACTGGACAATACTGTAAAACGCACGGTCACGAATATTCTTCATCTCGGAACGTTAGCGGACAAGCTTTCGACGAGCCTGTGTGCGTCGATCTTGGATCCTCATGTGGACGAGACTGGTGACAATAAGTTCGACGACGCCGACCTAAAGGCCATGGGATCCGATATTAAATGGGCCACTCGGACCGAGCACGCCGCCGCAAATCTAATGACAGGAAGGCCCTTGCAAATCGAAGCCGCCGCGGCGCTAGTTGACCAGGCGGGACTGCAAATTATTGCACTGACACCGATTGCAGAGCGTCAGGAGCCCACGCAACGGTCCGCGATTCTGAACCAATTTCGGTTGGTTTATGGCTGCATTCTCACCATCGAAAAAATGAACAACTTCGAAAACAACTTAGAAGAACTGCACAGCGCGCTTGAACAAAGTGGAGACCTGCGCGAAACCTGAACCTCGCGTTGCTGCTGATGGTGTTATCGACAGCAACGGTCACGGTGCACGGAAACTGCCAACATGCCGCACGATTGCTCAATTCGCCAAACTCCCGCATCAAATATAGCTCAGTGACATCTCGACGATCGCCGTCACGGCGTCAACGACTGCATCCCCCGCCTCGCTAGGGAGTTCAGTTGTTGCCACAGTTTCAACACAATCGCCACGAGTGATTGCGTAAGTCCGAATCTTTTCAGTCCGAGCAGCGTGCCCCGCGCCTTCAGCGATGTTCAGACAAGTTCCTTTCTTGGCGCAAAGCCTGGCCGCGCAACTTTGATTCCCGAATCTGCGCCGCAGGAGCCGGAGTTACCTTTTCGTTAAACCATAAACCCGCCCACCCAAGCAATGCATGGATTTAACGACGGGACTTGCGGGCGCGTCCGACACGTACCCCCAAGCAACGGCAAGCCGAATACCAGCCTGTGCTTCATAGAGTGACCCGAGCGCCGATTCAAACCGCAACCGAGAATTTCCACCAGCGTTGCCCTGAGCTTCCGCCGCATTGAGCGCGATTGAACTAACGGCACGACGAACTTGCGAAGCAAGGTCACGGTCCTTTCGCTGAATAGTTTCAACAAGAGGCCGTGCCAGTTTGGCGATGTTGATTGCGTGTTCCAAAATCGAGGAGCTTTGTGGATTGTTCATGCCCACCCATGGCGCGGCATTCGTGACAACGGCGAGCCGTGCAACTCGGTTGAATTCGATGTCCGTTGGCGCGAATGGTGCGCCGACGGGTATGCACAATCCACAAAGCGGCGATTGAGCATTCGCGAC
>CAWIGY010000096.1:0-15389 GCA_963835565.1 uncultured delta proteobacterium | reverse complement strand
TGTTCTGTTGCGTAGCGAATGCCGCTTGACTGTCTCGTTGGTCCGCCAATAGATTTTCATGCGCTGGTAGTCAAAATACGCACACTTATTGATGTGCTCGAATTCAGGAAACGAAAACTTATTCTTCCCGAGTCCGTACGGGCTTGCCGTTTTGGCGTCACCGGCCAACGCAATTGGATGTTGGCCCGCCCTCCCATGTTCAATTATTTCGCGAATCGCGTAAACAACAGTGCGCAGGGCTTCGCAGTCTTGCTGGTTATACTGGACGAGTCGTCGTCGCAAATCAGCGCTACGATCGTACTCCCAGGTCTTGCGCCAACGTATGGAACTGTTGTCCCGACGCGTCTTGTTGTTCCCATCGGTAGCCGAGGAAACGCCCGATGTCCTTGAGTCCATTGGAATATGTCGGAAAATAGATATGCAGATAACAATGCGACAGGACATTGACCATCGACTTGCTCACGCATTCAGCGATTCCTGGGACTCCGAGGTCATATTTGGCCAGCATTGCCTTAAGCCACGTCACTTCGTAACTTCCGTAATGGAATATGGTGTAGTCTTTCAAGCGATCGACTACGGCCATGAATTTGCGCCAGATCCTCTGTTCATCAGCCACCGTATTTGCCCAAAACGAGTGCGTGGTCTCTGTGAGCCCATCACGCACGATCATCCCGATAAGATAGTAGAATCCCTCGTTCGGAAGTCCCTCCACGTCGAGGAAGATCTCGACCTGGTGCTTCGGTAGCTCGGATGGATCCTTCACATAAATCTTGCGCTCGCGAATAGCGAGCGCCTTGAGGGACGGCACGTGCTTATCTGGGGTCCGCTTGCGATATTTGCCGGAGAGCTTAGTCTCGTGCCGTCGTCGCGTTGGGCGATACAAATAGGACAGCTGCGTGACGGTGAAGATTCCACGCTTGTTCAGGCTGAGAATCTCTTTCTTCGACAAGCTGGAAATGAGGCTGAGATCGTCGCGCTCGATCGCTTGAGCCCGGCAGTGCTGGCAAAAGGCGCAGACGTTGCAATGAGAGTTCAGCAGGAGACGGGGTTTGGCCGTGTCATCGAGAATTGCCTGGAGGTCCACCAGCGCGCGCCGTACGTCTCGACCGAGCTTGTGAAGTTGAACTCTCGTCGTTCGGAAGGACGAGCCGTAAACGATGCATCCGAAGGGGGTAATTGTGTGGCCGTTCTTGCGGAGGAGAGCTCCCGTAAAGGCAAGCAGTAGCTTGTCGTGCTTTGATATCTGCTCGGTCGATATCGGCAGGAGGGGGACATGCAGTATGTTTGCTCGCCCTCTTGGAGAGGAAACATTGATAAGTTCAACGAAGAGGGAGCGCGAGTCTTCAAAAGACGTTTGGTTGTGGATGTGCTTGTAGGTGGCACTACCGATGTTTGCAAGCCGCCCGGGAATGTCCCGCTTCCTGCAGGCCGGGAGTTGTCGGTAGTGGTCGAGTGCTGCGCGTCTGTAAGAAACGTCGTCGAGTGCCATGTCCTCACAAGGAGACGAAGGGCCTTTCTGCTGGTCGAGTTGGCCCTTGAGCAGCATGTACGCCTTGTATGGACAGTCCAAGAATGCAGTGAAGATTTCACCGGTGACCCGGAGGGTGGCTTGCTGCGATTCTGAAGGGATGACGCACAGCATTCGGTTTCCCTTACAAATTTGTTGGTCGAACGGACCAGCTCTCGTCGGCCATTAAGGCCGGCCTCTATCCCTTGAGGGGATATCCCTTCTGAATACGAAAGGCAATCCAAATGGAATCCATTCTACAACCGAAGGATGAAGTACCGTCGGAATCTGGCGATAGTTCGCGAATGTGTTTCGAATATCATCCGTCACGAGGACCAAACATGGCCTCACATTACACTCCTTTGGCGCATCATACGTCGTTTCGTCTCTAGTGAGGCAAGGGACCGTCAATGACCCCCTGAAAGTGATGCCCCGACTTCCAAGGAGACCGGCTCCACGGGGTCCTATGTATTTAAATGGCCAATGTTTTCGCGGTACTGATGCTTGAAACGCTCGATGCAGTGACCAAGGGGGATCCGGTTGAGACAACCTTCTTACGTGACCCGCGTGCACACGGTCACTTGACACCTCGCCAATGACGGTAGGCCTCAATCCACTCGGAGCCGTGCAACTTCGGTGATGGCAACGGGAGGTCGACAATGTCAATGGACTGTCTCTTGTGGCCGCGGGTGCAGACCGCGATGATGGTATTGTCACCACGAAGCTCGAGTTTGGTGACCTTCACCGGAACGCCGAGCACCATGGTTTCAAAAGGCAGCGTGAGGTGCTCCTCGAACATTGTGTACCAGCCCGTTAGCTGTTCTGATTCATCGTAAGCGTCAACGGTCGCCTCCTCAATCATCGTGGCAAACCGCATCTCGTTAGTCTTATTTCTTGTGGCAGTCTGAGTTTTCTTGGTCACTGATTTTACCAGCACGACATACTCCTACTACCCGAATTCGGTGGATTCTGACTAGGGCATTTTCTTCGCCTTTTGCTGGTTGGCACCCACGCCCGGCTTTCCACGAACGGCCATGGACCAGAGACGGGCGGCAGGGTCCGCCGAGCCCGGAAGGCGAGTCGTTCAAGTGGTTCGTTAAGATCGAACACGAGGGCGCTCACTATTCGCTTCAGGACATCACCAGCGATAGCGGATTGCCGACGCTTGGGGAGCAACGGTCGGATCATGGGTGAGGATCTCTGAGTCAATGTGGAAGCGGGGCGACCTCGCACTACCCGCACGCATTAGAACCTCAGGTAATTGGGCTCCGTGACATCTAGCCGAAGGTTGCCGCTCCGATCGCGGAAGCACATTTGCCGAATTCGCGCGGATTGTCGCTCCGCGATGACTGTCTTGCGCCAAGCGAAATGCTTCAACGCGCATCTTGCTTGCTACATCCTTGTTACAACACCCCTTCGAACGACTGATCAATCCGGTTACCGGTGCCCCTCAACCAATGGAATCTCAATAGGAATCTCGGCACGCCCGGCAGGACTCGAACCTGCGACCAGTGGGTTAGAAAGCCGACCCCGAGTGAGAATTCAGGGCAAATACAGCCAAATGAAGAACCTCAAGGCGACGGTGAGGGTCTAGTTTTTCCCGGAGTTTCGAAAGCCTGGGCTTTTGGTCTGGCCGAAACTCAGCGCGTTGAATTCGAGGCAATTGCGGCCGATGCTGCAATCCAAGCCTGGTGTCGGAGCTATGCCGACAGCCTAGCTAATGCGCTAGCTACGGGTGGCGCGTCGTGAGCCACCCAACCTGACAATTACGCGACCCGGCCGGATATGTCGGCAAGGAGCGCATTATGCCTGAAACTGCGAGTTTTGCCGATTGCAGAAGGATTGAATCAAGGACGAATTTTGACGATAGGTAGGCCTCGCTTACAGCTAATCAATAATGCCAAGCTGCGCGAGAACGTCGTCAACTATCCCCGGCGCGTGGCGAACCACTGGAACAAGCTGCTCGAGTTCTCCTGCGAGACTTGCCTCGCCCGCTAGGCGAAGTCGGGCGCAGTATGCGGTAAGACGCCGCTCCTGTTTCCTAACTCGACTTGTCCGGAATGCGGTCCAACCAACCCAAGTAAGTGGCACAATTGTTAGCGCAAGTGTTCCCGCTACTGCAATGGTGATTGCCGTTATACAGAGCCAGACAATTACTGCACGCATCGGCCGCCGTGGATAACGCTCCTCAAGATGCCGAATAAACTGAATGCGTTCGTCATTTTCTGGCGGTATGGGTGGTTTCTCGTCTTGCCTGTAGTCCTCAAGTGCTTGCCTGAAATTGCCTAGACTCCGATCTGCACGGTTATCGTTCCCCTTGATGGGTGCATGGCCGACGCCTTCTTGACGTTGCGTTTGGAAATTCCATCCGCAGTCACAGTGCTCCCGCCATGCTCCCACTGAGTCGCTACAACTTGGGCAGGTCTTGAAATCCGCTGCACGCACTTCCATAGATTAGCGACCTATTAGTCGCCATACTAGGGGGCGCGAACGAGGTTAGCATCCAATTCAGGTCCCCCATGTTCATTGTGCCATACGCCATCGCACGTCCTGCCACATCGACAACCGCGCCCAAAAACGCCGAGAAAATGGCCGCACTCCGGAAGTAGACTACGCGGTGGGGAAGCCGTGAGATATTAAGCAAAATGGCGAAAGGAATCGAAGATGAACCGGCTTGTTGGGATAACCTTGCTTGTTGCTAGCGGGTGCGCGACGGAATCCACTGCTCCGGTCGTAGCGGCACCAACTCGATCACCCTCGCACGTTGAAACACCACCGGTGCAACGTCAGTCACCAACAGAAACGAGTGCCGATGCAAAACCAGAAGAGTCAGCAAAGTCGTTAAGCGCAAAGGAACTCGCGGAATGGGCTGCACCATCTGCCAACTTTCCCGAGAATCCTGCCAGTAAGAAGGAAAGTTCAATAGGGCCTACTGCTGTCCCAAGTAATGAGGCTGACAAGTGCCACTTATGCGACTTGCCTCCGATCGAAACATTGGGGTCACTGCTGCTTGATCGATCGACTGCACCGCTCGCACAAGCTTCAATTCAGTCGCCCGCTCCCCCTGAAACGCACGTGACCCAAGGTCTGGCCAGAGTTATTAGCCTCGCGCAGTTCTCTAAACACCAATTCTACGGATGCAGTGAAATCTATTTTGCTATTGAGACGTCGAAGCCGAATTCTGAAGCGGCGCTTGCACAGGCCGTCAATGAATTGTTGCGCGCTGTTAAGACTCGTGATGTCATTCCACGCACAGGCCGTTGCCACGAGATATCAGGGAACCGGCTCGTGTTCGGCCAATGTGTGATCTTAGGTCCTTGGAGCAAGAATAAAGAGGTATTAACGGAGGCACACGTCGCATATTACGACCAAAGCATGGTATTTGATGACGATTCTCTTTTACAGGATTGCTTGGCGAAACATGGGACTTGGCGGAGTTGGCCGCAGGGTATCAGGGAAGGGGGGAATAATGAACCCCTTCGCTAACGTGCCTCGTACCGTCGTTGCTCCTGGGGTCGTTCCGTTCGTCGGCACCCGGTATAGGCCTCTTAAGGCGAAACCCTCGAGCTGGAACTCGAGGGCCTCAGTGCACCGAATGTGGGTCAGACGATGCAAAGAAAAGATACCAAGAAAACAGGGAAAGGCAAGCGGACCTTCGCTAATGAACACGCAGCCAAAACGCCATCGCCGTACCCACCTCAGCCGATTGTGCTGCCCTCAAAGGAAGAAATTCAACGGCGAAAGGAACTGGCTCTATCTGGAAAGGGGGCAGGCGCACTGGCGGCAGCCAGAATCAAACGCGGCGAGCTGCCTGAATCGGCGACCCAAGCAAAAGCGAGGATAGCCAATCCAATTGATGTTGGCAGTCGCGACGCTAGGAACAAGGTTCCCAAAGCAACTACTAGGGCTGAATTGGCAGCACGAAGTCTTGAACGACTCTCGATGTCGCTTTATGGCGTGCAATCAGAGCTGACGCGGCTCGGAGAGATTGAGAACGACAACGTCTTGTTGCTGCTTGCTCGCCTCACCAAGCTCACTCGCGAGGCCATCGGTACACAAGTCACTAGTCGAAAAGTCGAGGAATATCGAGGAAATGGGCTTCAAACTCGCAGACAGCGAGATGGCTCACGGGAAGCGAATGCTAGCGACTGCCCTGCGAACGGCGAGCAACAAACTGTTCGAGGCGCTTGGCAGTCTAAACAGTCCAGTCGCTGAATCGGATGAACGCGCTGCACCGGCAGGCGCCTGTCGCGATCGGTTGGCAAAGGAACTAGAAATAGGATTTGCGGGTCGCCAAAAAGGTACCGATGACGGAAAACGACTTGAGCCCTGGAAACTCGTTCGCATCTTCCGTGATGCACTTGTCATTGGAAGTGGACAAAGGTTCTTGCCAAACTGTCCGAGCGCTAAAGGGTGGAATGGCGCTCTTGTTAGGTATCAACGCGGAGAGCTTGCCCGGGAAGCTGCATGGGAAGTGGAAATCGAAAGGCTGCTGAAGCGTGCGGACCTATCCAGTTGACATGGCTGCGAAAGGGCTGCGACTCGAATGGTGAAGGCTTGCGCGATTGCTGATGGCCTAACAGCGAATCAAGCGAAGAATCTTTTCAATCGAGATGATGTTGTCCTGTCGAAGCACGAACAGACCAAAAGGGTACGAAGTCGCGAGTAGGTACCTTTATCGGGCTTCTCAGCTGGTTTTGGGTAGGTCTTGGACTGAGCGAGGCCAAGATGCCTATCAACCGAAATCAGCTGTACGCGCTTTGCGCGCGTGCCAAAGTCGATCTCCAGACTGCCCAAAAATGGTTTGATCCGTCCTATCGCCCCCGGATGAAACCTTCAGTTGAGGCGCGAATTTCCGAGGCTGCCACGGAGTTAGGAATCCCAATTCCGCAACATTCGCAGAAGGGAGCCGCCGCGCAATGAGCCCGCCAAATGCACGAAGCCTGCCGCGGGGCAGGCCAGTACAACCGGGATCAATCGGTGCTCAAAATACTGTCCGACCGGTGGTTAGTGTCAAGTCAGCGGTATCTTCCCCACCGGCGCTAGCGCTAGTCGAACCCCAAACGTTCGCCGAGCAAGTGGCTGATCTTGTCTTCAAAAGAGTTGCCGAACTGCTTAGCGACCCGGCGCAGGGTGAGCGGCTACTTGACGACGCTGGACTTCGGCAGGCGTTGCAATGCAGCCAGCCAACACTCCGCGGATTGCTCGAGGCCAAATTGCCCCACGTGAAAGTCGGAGAAATGCGGAGGTATCGGCTATCGACGGTGCTCGCCTGGCTCGAAGCGCGCGGTTCGCAAAAGGCCGCTGGCTAATGACCACCCGCGAGCCTTTCAGCTTTTATGGTTGGGAAGAAATTCCCCCAGCAAATCGCTGGCATGCCCTCGGCTGGGGCTACATGCAAGACAAGCGCTACGCGGTGCAATTCTACGGGCGGCTTGGACTGCACCCGATACTGCTCAACGGTTTGCTTGACGACGGCGCCTGCACTTGTGGCCGTCCCGATTGCGACAAGTCCAGGGGCAAGCACCCGATCCACAAGGACTGGCAATCGGCACCGCTTGACGTTGACGCGCTGGACCGCGCACTTGTTACAAATTGGCGGTTCAATGTCGGGCTGCGCTGTGGCCTGCAACCATGCGGACGGTTCTTAGTTGTCGTTGACGTTGACGGCCCGTTCGAGCTGATACGCGATCTAGAAACCGACGGCGATAGGTTCCCCGAAACCTTGACCGCCAGAACTGGGAGCGGTGGCTTCCATCTCTATTATTTTCTACCCGAGGGCAAGGAACTGGCGACCCGCGCCGGTATTCTTGGCAAGCGACCCAAGGAACAAGGGAACATTGATATTCGCGCCGATCGTGGCCAAGTTGTTGCACCGCCGTCGCTGCACTTGAGCGGCAACAAATACACGTGGATTAAAGCCATGGAACCGGCGGTGTTGATATGACCATCCTTGAAAAGCTTGGCACAAAACAGCCGGCGAATGACCCGCCCAAGCCGCCACGTAAAGCCAATAGTAACGGCTCAAATGGTAGCAATGTTTTCGAGCGTGCCCGCAAATACGTTGCTAAAATGCAGCCCGCAATCAGTGGCAGTGGCGGCCACAATTCGACGTGGAGCGTTGCACTAGTTTTAAGCAAGGGCTTTGGGCTCACTGAAAATGAGACCTTCGATATTCTTTGGAGTGACTACAACCCGCGGTGCCAGCCACCTTGGGACGAGCAAGACTTGCGCCACAAGGCGGCTAGTGCTGCTCAGGCAAGTGCCCCCGATGGTTTCATCATTAATAATGATGAACCTCCGGAGAAGCGCTGTACGCGAGTAATTGCGGCTTATCCGGAATGGAAGGGGGCGCCCGACAACGTCAAGGACGAGCATCGGCAGAAGCAGGCAAAGCCCTGCTTCGCATTCATTCCGCTGGGTGATCTCAATGTCGCGCCCGACCCTATCCCGTGGTTTATGTTCACCTATTGCGGCGGTCGTACGCATTACATTTGGCCCCGGGGCGAAAACTTCGCATTGGTAGCGCATGGGGGAGCCGGCAAAGGATACGCATCACTTGAATTGGCTATCTGCACCGGCCTCTCGCTGAAATGGTTTGGGGTGTTCGGCATTGAGCATCCTGGCCACGTTGCGGTTCTAACTGGTGAGGATTCATTCGCAGAGGTCAAGCGACGTATTTGGAAAATATGCAACCAGCTGGGGTTGAGTCCCGAACAGCGAAACCGCGTTTCGGAATTTGTGCACGTGTTGCCACTGCTAGGCCTTAGCGCGTCGCTGGTCGAGCAGGACTCACTGACGCGTGAAATTCGCAAAACCGAATTCTACAATCAGCTGAGTCAATACCTTGTGACCGAAGCGCCCGCGGACGGATGGGCGCTGGTAATTATCGACCCGTTGTCAAGGCTAGCCGGCGAAGCTGAAACGGCGAACCACTTGGCGACGCAATTCGTCGCAGCAATTGAAGGCCTGGTGACGGATCTGCCGGGCAAACCGTCAATGCTGCTCTGTCATCACGCAAACATGTCATCAGTACGACAAGGCAAGGCTAAGTCGCGAGGGGTGAGCGGCTTGCACGACGGCTGGCGCGGGGAATTCACTTTGCGCGCCCTCAAAACCGAATCGGGCCTAGATGGGGTGTTGTTCAGCTGTAGCAAGAATAATCACGGATATCGATTCAACCCAGTGTGGCTAGTGCGTGAAGTTGACCAATTGGACGCTAATGGGCGCGTAATCAGTGAGCAGGTCGGTGTGTTGCGTAAGGCGACAGAGCCAGAGGCTGACGAATTGAAAGCGGAACTCGGCACCGGAAAAGCCGCAACACCCAAAGAACGCAAGGACGCGCGGCAGTCGGCGAACAAAACTGAGTTTGAACAGGACTGCGATCTGGTGGCGTCACTTATCCCGAAGCACCCGCAGTCGATAACCGGTAAGGACTTACTTTCGCAACTGCGCGCCGCTGGTAAACGTTGGGACCACCATAAGCTGGAACTACGTACCAGCTACCTAACAAGCGAACGGGGTGGCTGTCGCATCATGGATCTCAGTGACGGCAGCCGAGGCACACCGCGCAAGTGGACCCAACTGCACGGGGAACCAATCGAACCGGAATCAGATCCACAAGAGAGGTTACCGTTATGAACAGCGTCGGCCGTTCGGTAAACGTTGGGGCGTTGGGGAGCGTTGGGTCCCCCACGTGCACCCCAGCCCCTAACGCACCGTTGGGGTGCATAGGGGGGTACGGGGGGAAAAACCCAACCCCCAACGCTGGCCCACAAGTCAGCGAATCTGGGGAGCAGCAAGCTATGCCCTCGCGCGCGCGTCCGCGCAGAGGAGGGGATAGAGCGAGGCCAGCAATGATGCACGCGCAGACAGGAGGTCATCGCACCATGGGTCGCATTCCGCATAGTTCGACTTACAAAGAGCTCGTGGCGTTACAAGAGCCCGACGAACCAGGCTATGTGCGCCGTAAGCGCCGTCCTACGCGCCACCTCACAATTGACGAAAAGAACGACCGCGCCGCGATGTGGGGTAGAGAGCCGCACTTTACCCGCGACGACATACGGCGCTACGAGTGGATCACCGCGCTGCTGAACCGCATTCGGCAGGTGCCAGGTAGTCAGCGAGCCGCGGCGCGACGGGCCAGGCGTGCCGCCAATGCGGCGGACCCATTGCGCCCGCGGCAATTGAGAAAGAAATACCGCCCGCAGTGTGGTTCACTAGCTGGCGGCCCGAATAAGCCCTGTCGAGCGCACGTGATGCCTTACCGCGACGAGACAGGCGCTCCGAAACTGCGCCCGCTGTGCTTCAAACACTGGAACGAAGCGCAAGCACTCGAGGCTAAACGACGAGCAGAGCGCGAAGCCAAGATTGCCCGCGGTGAGTGCATCTGCGACGCGGCAAGGAACTGCGGCTATCACTTGCCATCTTGCCCAAAGTGGTGGTCGCAGTGACTGCTAAGCCCGAAGTCGAGCGCCTATCGTGGCGCGAGCGCCGACGGCTCAAGTCACGCGCCGCAAAGGGCACTGCTGACTCTGCGGTCAGCATGGAGCCAAACGCGCAAGTCGTCCCCGAGCAGTCCACCCGACCCGAGCCTGTCGAGCTGACACCAGAACAAGCGGCTGGGACGGGTACTGCCCAGATACCCATTGAGCCACCTGTGCCGCTCGGAGCTGTCGGTGGCCAATGCAGCGAAGCGGCCACGGTAGCGAACATTCGAAGGGTTCGCGCTCTGGACCCGAAAGACTGCCGGGCGTGCCAAGGGGGCGGATGTTGGATTCACAAGACGGGGCCGAGTTTCCGATAATGTCCAGCCAAACGACCGTAACATGTCACGGCCACGCGGTTAGCATGTTGCCCCAGCATTCGCCGCGCGGTCTGGAGCGGCAGGAAATACGGACTTTCGATACTGGACGACACTCGAGTATGGGGTCGCGCGCGTGCGCACCTCTGGGCGGCGGTTCCGCGCGGTTGTGTTGTCTCGCGCGCGTTATGTAACGGCTGCGCGGCTGACGGAATGAGTCGTAACAATGTCGGAATCACCCAAAGACAAACCCACTAGCGACGCTTGGCCGCCCGACTATCTCCGTCGCGAGCCCAAGTGGACTCGCAAGGAAGAGCGCGCCTTCCAGCATTTGCGTTTGCAAATGATGCCCTGGACTCGCGTTGGGCAGAAGTACGAGAAGCGTCGGGCAAACCAACTGGAGCTCATAAAGCGCCAGCTGAACCGGTGGCACGTCCGCAAATGCGATCGCCCGCGGTGTGGTTTTCCATGCGGCCATCCACTGCGCCCGAAACCCTGTCAGGCGCCGGTGGTCGCTGGACGGCACCCCGACACGGGCGCGCCGATACTCGGCAAGCATTGCCGCAAACATGGGGGCTGGACGTGAGAGCATCGGATTGTTTATCCGCTTGTCTGCGAATCGAATCGGCAGGAATTCCGCCGTTTGCTCTCCTCAAGCCGGATAGTTTCGGCACGCCAGTTTTGCCCAGCCCCCATAAATGCCGCATTTCGCGAGACGGCCCGCACTATGTCGTCTGCGCGGTCAGTCGCCGCCCAGCTGACGAGCTCGACCGGTCCGGCCTCAAACGGAGCGCTCAGCCGTGACGCAAGCCGCTCGGACGATGGCTTGCCCGTCTGAAGTGCTGCCGACGCGTCCTAGGCGACGGACTGCCCCGACACCCCCCGAAAAACAAGCGGAAAACTGGGGGTCACTTTCAAAGTCGTTGCCGGCACGAACCCGCGTAGAAGTGGTCGCGAGGTTCCGCACCCGACGGGGTGACTTTGGAAGGTGGTCGCGACTGGACCACGAACACTTAGCCGACGCTATGACTGCCACACTGGACTGGCTCGAACTTGAACACCCCGGGTGGAAGCTCGACCGCGCTGAGCTGATCGCCGCGTGCCGTCGGTTGGAATGCGAGCTCTGGCCGTGACCTTACTGCAACACCTTGGAGGACTGACCAATGCAATTCACCAAAGTTCAGCTAAGCAAACCCATGATTGCCCCTTGGGGCCCGCATGGCGATATTGTCGAAGTCGGCAAGAATGGCGTTACGTCAATCGAGACGGTCGCCAATACTCCGCACATTTGCGTGACCGTGGCCAATGGGGCGCGGTATGCATTCAACGGCTGGGAAAAGGCCTGGGTTGCGGCGAGCGAGAGTCTAACGGGTAGTCTTACGTGCGAGCAATGTGGCAAGGCGTTCGAAAATCCGCAAGGACTCGCTGGCCACAAGCGCTTTTGCAGGCCGCCGACTGATTAGGGATAGTCAATGGTTGACCCACTTGACCGCCTACCATACCACGAACGCGCGTTGGCATTGTTCATTGCGGGCTATCCGACGGACACGGCCGAGTTAGTAGCGTGCAGTGAGCTGCACGAACAGCAACAGCTGCGTCGGGACCTGGACGAACGCCTCTTGAGGCCACCACGGGAGCGGATGGGCGGAACTGAGCGCAAGGGCTGAAACCGAGTATGGCCTCGAGGGCAAACTTATTGATTCGAGATTCGCCGGCAGTTATCCATCAACCTGAGACCGAAGGATATGAAAACTCGTAACATAATCATCATTGCATCAATAGGACTTTTGCTGTGGAGTTGGTTGGTTTGGACATTGGCAGACTCCGCTAGCACTGCCAGAGAACGAAAACACTGTGAAGAAAACTGCGATGACACTGCCGGTTGTGCACAAGCTGCTAGGGAGTGTGGCTTGCCATACGCAAGTGTGGAGTGTCTTCGAAAGAAATGAGCGCACCGACCCAGCCCGGTTTATTGCCGGCAAGAAGTCCCCGAATAACGATCGAGCAGAAACGGCAGCTGAACGCAAACAAGTGTCCGAGTAGACTACCGGGGCGGATGGTTGGGGCAGAGCGCTACTGGCGACGGCCGTTGGCAGTTATTGGTAGACCGTGGCAGTCTACGTATACGTAGTAAACTTAGAATCTATCAATACAATTATCTTAGAAAAATGAATGATATCAAACCGTTACCCACTGCGCAGGCGGCCCAGCACTCGGCCCACTATTCAGAAACGTTGCGCTGGCGCACTCAGTGACCATATATTGGAAAGAGAATAACAGTTATTGTTCTCCGAACGACAGTCGTTGGACCGTAAGGAACGCAAAAAAAGCATGGCCACCAAAGGACGATTCGCGTCTTGTAGGCTTCCGTCCATAGTGAAGCGGGCGGATGACGTTCCAGATGCTTGGGTGGCCGAATGTGTGCCGCTGGGTGTCGTAACGCAGGGTGATTCCCTCAAGCATGCCATCGATATGCTGGCGGAAGCTGTTGACCTAGTGATTGATGACGATCTTCAGCGCGAAGTGGATCCGCTGAAGACTAGGGAGCCTTTACCGGAGTCAGCCAATGAACTTGCCCAGCTGATGTCTCACCCGCTGACACCCGTAAACATTGATGCAATTGACGCCAGTGTTTCCGTCGTCATTGTGATGCTGGAGGTTGTGCGACCTCGAGTTCCGGCGATGGGGCTCAATGAGCGTCCGTCACTTGTGAAGCGTTACGAGTCGCTAATGGCTCCCCTTCAGGCCACGGCTTGTTAGAATGCCGGCTCGGTTGGGGAAGCTCATCATTTGGATAGAGCAACACGGTGTAACTGTTGAGAAGCCGAAATCTGGCTCGCACTGGAAACTACGTTTCCCCGACGGCTCGGTATATCCCGTCCCCGCTCACAACGCACTTCGAGCCGAAATATCGGACAAGTACTTGTTTGTAATTGCCAAGCGGTTGGGCACGACACTCGCGGAACTACTCCGCGAATTATGATGCCCTCCGCCACGCCCCAATTCGCCCCACGGCAGCAGAAGCCCTAGCTGCCTTTCAGAGCGCAGTTCGATCAGAGGTGAACCTGACCCCGCCACGCTCGGAGGTAACACGGCGTAGCTGGCGCCAAGGCGTGACGACGTTGTTGTTTTTCCACGGCACCGACAGGTGACCGATTCACGAGGAACGGATCGCGGTTGTAGGTATCTGAATATGCTTGAGAGCTAACCGAACAGATGGATTAATCGGTTGACTGGTTTACGCATGCTGTGTCGTTTTCATCCAACGACTATCGAAAAGTGTGTAATACTTAGCGCGTCACGTAGGAGGTACTATCAATGCACGCACCCAATTCATTAGGTTGCAACATTGCCCTTCGCCTGGACCCCGAGGACTACGCGTTGCTTGAGCAAATCCGCAGACGCGAGAAGCTGTCACGGGCCGAGATTACCCGACGCGCGATCCGCCTATTGGCTCAAACAATGGGAATTGCACCCGCACCACAAGGGCAAGAAGTCGCGTGAAAATGGCCTCGCGACGCGTGCAACGTCCGAGGCCATGGCCGAACCAACTGGAGTGATTCGACATGTCCGAACCTAGCAACGAGCAGAAAACAAACAAGCATGGCGGCGGACGGCCGCGAAAAGGCTCGCTTGAATTCCGCGGTGGCACTTGGCATGCCAGGTTGACTGTCACGGTTGACGGCGAGGCGATCCGCAAGTGGTTCGACCTCGAAACCGATAACCGAGCCGTAGCGCGTCGCAAATTGGCCAAGCTCGTTTCGCAGCGACAGTCACCGACCATCGAAGCGGTCACCGTAGAAGCGGCACGCGCCGAAACGTATGCGGAGCTTGCTGCCCGCGTTACTGCTCGACGTCGGCAGGAAGGTGTAGCCGACTGTCGAAAGGAAGATTCAAGGGAAGGCTTGTGGATTCTCCCGGAAATTGGCCACCTGCCGATTGCGTCGGTTCGACCCGAGCACATTGCCGGCATTTATGAGCGCGCCAGGGTCCGGGGCCGTTCTCTGTCACTATTGCGCAACGTTCGGACGATACTCCGAAGTCGATTCAATACAGCCCTTGAGGAGGAAAGCGTTGCGTCCAGCCCCGTTGACCGCGTTCGCGTCCCCAAGGCGAAAGTTGACCGGCGTGAGCGCGCAGTGTTGAACGATACCGAGCTTGCAATTTACTTGGCGTGGGAACACCCGGTTGAGCGTTTCCGGCTCGGGGTGCTCGAACGTCAAGTCATGTCGGCGCTTGCTCGCATGTTTGGAGGCCTTCGGACGGGTGACGTTCACGCTCTAAATTGGGAACACTTCGACACGAATCAAGGTGCTTTCACGTGGGGAATGGCACTTCGGCGCAAGACTGCTCGACCGCAGCGCATTGAAGTTCCCCAGGCATTGCGCCCTATTCTTCGTGACTGGTGGGCACGTGGGGGCAAGCCTACGTCGGGGCTCGTGTTCCCCGCACTCCGAGGCGAGAGGGCAGGAATAGGCAGCAAAACAGGCGTAAGCCATGCTGAGGCCATGCGGCGCGATCTGCAGGCGGCGTTCATTGCCCACAGGAAAGCAAATCCAAACGTTCCGGCTGATATTCTCGACAGTTTCTGCCCTGCAAAGGATTCAGCTCGATGGCTTGAACTCTTCGAAGAAACCGAGTTTACACGCCCGGTGGACTTCCACTCATGGCGGCGGAAGTTCGTTCAAGCCTTGGCGGACATGGGCATGAGCGCCCAGCAAGCCCAGAAGCTAGCCGGGCACGCCGATCTTTCTGCCCATGAACGCTACCTGCGCAACACAACCCGCACACTTGTGATTCCGTCCGAGGCGTTACCGGATTTGACCCCCCGAGTTTTGCCCCAAGCCCGGCCGAAACTCGAAAACACGGATTCACAATCAAGCATAATTTCCGGCACGCCCGGCAGGACTCGAACCTGCGACCAGTGGGTTAGAAACCCACTGCTCTATCCAACTGAGCTACGGGCGCGTGAATTTGAGACGGGGGCGTAAATCCGACACGGTTCGGTGCATCTGTCAAGGGTCTTGGGTTACGCGTCGCCGTTTGGCCAATCGCTTGGGCCCACCTCGATTGTAACCC
>CAWIGY010000095.1:0-58364 GCA_963835565.1 uncultured delta proteobacterium | reverse complement strand
CGCGTCAGGACATCCAGGACATTGCTGCGCGATGCTTCGACGTGATGGAAATCACAAGAGAAATCGACCATGATGGCGGATCGGGGTGACCCCGTCGAAGTCTGACACCTTATGCCGAAACGTTTACGATCCACGAGTCCGCCAGCTCGTTCGAGCCACGGGCAACCCAGACCTGTTTCCCGAGCTGAAGATTCCCCGCTCTACGACCGCAGGATGGCTCCGCGGCGAGTTCAAACGGGCGCTCGGTGCTGAAACAACCTCGCGAACCGAAGCACAGCTATACGCCGAGATCGCTAAACTCAAGCGCCGCGTCCAGGTTCTGGCAACCGTCATGCGGTTGCTGCTCGTCCTGGTACGAGTTACAGGTTGCCACTTGAAGGGTGACCGGCTCCCCGACGGCAAGGCCAAGGCAGAGTTGCTAGGAGCGATCGAAGTAGCCAGAAAGACACTACCGCTGAAGTCGGTCGTACGAGTCCTGGGTCTGTCGGCATCGCGCTACCACGGCTGGCGACAACTGGATGCGACCTGCGGGCTCACTGACCGCCCAAGCTGTCCAAGAATGCATCCTGCACAACTGACAGCGCAGGAGACCGCCACGATCAAGGACATGGTGACTTCAACCGACTACCGTCACATGCCGACCAGCACTCTTGCCGTGCACGCGCAGCGCGTTGGGAAGGTCTTCGCTTCAGCTTCGACGTGGGCAAGGCTGGTCCGGGCACGCGGTTGGCGCCGCCCTCGCTCGCGGCTCTATCCTCCCAAACCGAAGGTTGGCCTCAGGGCGAGGATGCCAAACGAAATCTGGCACCTGGATGTCACGGTCCTACGGCTGTTGGATGGCACCAAGCTGTATCTGCACGCTGTTCTGGACAATTTTAGCCGACGCATCCTGGCCTGGCATCTCGTTGAGAAACTCAGCCCGTCAACGACCTGTCTTGTACTGGCCGGAGCCGCCAAGCACTTACGTAGTGAAACGGGGCCGGTATCCGTAATCACCGATAGCGGCGTCGAGAACGTAAACGGCACCGTCAACGAATTCCTTTTTGGTGGCATTCTGCGGCGAGTGCTTGCGCAGGTTGAGATAGTCGAATCCAACTCGATGATAGAGGCATGGTGGCGCGGGCTCCGACACCAATGGTTGTATTTGAACACGCTCGATACCGTGGCGGCCGTGCGACGGCTCGTTGGTTTTTACGCCCAGCAATTCAACGAGGTCATGCCGCATAGCGCTCTAAAGGGCCGGACGCCGGACGAAGTGTATTTCGGGCAAGGTACCGACATCCCGATCGTTCTTGCCGTCGCCCGAAAGGCAGCCCGAGTAGAACGTTTGGCCACCAACCGGGCCGTCACATGCGAGATGTGCATGGCATCAGAAGCACCGGCAGTCACGGTCAACCAAGCAGCGTGAATAGTCCAGTGGACCCGAGAACTGCAGAGAAATCCAACATGACGAACGACCGCACAAGAAACTCCGGAATGTAGTGACCCGTAGCTGGGTTCAAACCTATGTCCACTTCCTGTTGGCTCAAGCAGCTATTCTGCTCGCCACACACACATAGCGCGCTAAACGGCCCCAATCGGCTAAGTGCCGTGCAGACATAAGAAATGGCAAGTGTTGACGTGCAAGGCGAGTTCGATGCTGCCGGATGTTGCTTCCGGCTGAACCTAACTCTTTTTTCGCTGATCCCGAACCTAGCCCTAGAAATTCAAACATCGTGAATCTGGTCCAGGGCCAGCACGAACCAGAAGGGCGAGAAAAAATCCAGAAGGCGCAAGAGGCTAGGGCCGTCCTGCGGTGAGCGAATGCCTAGCTCTTCCCAGACAACACAGCACCTCGACCTGCTCGTACTCTTTGATACAAGCTTCGCTGAGCGTGCACGTATTGCCCAACCGTGCGCACTCGATTATCTTCTTCGGTTGACAAGGGGCCTTCATCCAGTGCCGCGAGCGCCTCTTTCAATTCAGACGCGTTGCGCGGCCCCGTCATGCACACGTTGAATTGTGGATTGCTCAGAACGAAGCGATAGCAGTCTCGCCCACGCAAAGGAGCCTGACCACTGGGCATTCGCTGCGAATCGAGCAATTGCCCCCAGCGTGTCGCCGTGTATGCCACGGTGCCTGGTCGGCCCTCAACAGGGAGCGTCGGAAATATATCGAAATCTGCGCCGGGATGCGCCACGCTGTAGCGAATGTGAAATATATCGTAGCGCGCCTCAGTTGCATACTCGAGAAATGCCGCGCGCCGGTGGGCGGAAATGGCAATATGTTGAACGAGCCCCCTCTCTTTGAGCTGCAATGCGCGTTCGACAATCGCCGCCGGCGGAGACGAATTGAACAGCCCCAGCAACAGAACGTCCGCATAATCCAGACCGAGGCTTCGCAGGCCACTCTTGAAGGTTCGCTCCAATAGCCAGGCCCAGCGCGAGTAGCTTTGAAGAACGACTACGAGACGGTCACGACCACCGGCCGATGAAATCGTACGTATAGCAGACGACATACCGTGGCCTCGCAGCGAACCGTGGTACCAATAGTTGACACCGCGCTCAAAGGCTTCAAGCAATGACCTTTCGTCGATACCATAGCCACCAGCAACCCCGAGTGGACACACTTGGAGTCCACTTTTGCCGAGTGATACGGAGGTTGGGAACGGAGGCACGCGCCAAGCGTAGCACGGATTGCGCGCAGGCGGGGCCACTGACCCCAGCGCCGCTTGGCGCAGGAAGATCGGTGATTTAGACTGGGTCCCGCATGACAAGTTTAACGTTCCATATTGCGTCGGCGATGCTTGCGGGGGTTGTGGCTGCGGGTTGCATAGTAACGAATGAACACAAGTCGCCGGTCGTACTTCCACGTCCTACCGCACCGAGCGCAGTCGCATTGAACGATGCTGCCCCACCGCCGGTCCCAAGCGATTCGACCACAGCTGCGCCTGCGCTCACAAGCGATGAAGGGATGTGGTTGCTCAACGATTTTCCGTCGCAGCTATTGCAAGAGTACCACGGTTTTGGGCCTAGTAAGGAATGGCTTGAACATGTGCAGCAAGCCGCCGTGCGGCTCGCGGGGGGTTGCTCGGGCGGTTTCGTTTCAAACCATGGCCTGGTTATGACCAACCACCATTGCGCTAGTGATTGCGTCCAGCAACTTTCTACGGCAAAAAGAGACTATGCTAGGCGGGGATTTAGCGCTGCGTTCGAGACGGACGAAGTGAGATGTCCCGAAATTGAAGTAAACGAGTTGCTCATCATCAATGACGTTACGGATCGAGTGAATAACGCTACTCGGGGCCGCACCGGGGCCGAGTATCACGACGCTAGCGAAGCCGAACAGTCCAAGATTGAAAAGGAATGTGCCATAAGCGATGACCTACGCTGCGATGTGGTAAACTTGTATCGTGGGGGGCTCTATCAATTGTACAAATATCGGCGTTTTCAAGATGTTCGTCTGGTATTTGCTCCGGAATATGCCACCGCATTTTTTGGGGGTGATCCAGACAACTTCATGTTCCCGCGCTATGACTTGGACGTGGCTTTTTTGCGTGTATACAGCGACGGCAAACCATTGGCCCCCTCGGACTACTTTCGTTGGTCGCCGTCGGGTGCCAAAGAGGGCGATCTCACCTTCGTGGCCGGTCACCCTGGGCACAGCTCGCGAGAGCTTACCGTGGCCCAACTCGAGGCTCTTCGCGATCACAGTTTGCCAGATAGACTCATGTACTTGGCTGAAGCACGCGGTCTGCTGACTGAGTTTCAGCGAAGGGGTGTCGAACAGAAGCGCATCTCAATTCACCTGCTTTTTGGAATCGAAAACTCGCTCAAAGCACTCAAGGGCCGCGCCGAGGCCCTGCGCACATTTGACATCTTTACGGCTAAAGTAGCCGCTGAGAAGGATCTAAGAGCACGCGTAGATGCAAATGCCACATTGAAGCCAATTGTGTCGCAAGCATGGGATGGCATAGCCGGAGCGGAGCGCAAATTTGACACGATAAGAGTGCCCTATCAAATGCTCGAACAAGGGCGCGGATTTTGGTCTGAGCTATTCGAGCACGCTCGTCGGTTGTTACGCATTACTAGTGAATCGACGAAGCCGAATGAGCAGCGACTGCACGAATACACGGACGCACAGAAACCACTCTATACGAGACAGGTACTGTCCTCCGCCCCCATTTACAATGAATTGGAGATTCTGACTCTCACGCATTCCCTGACCAAACTGCGCGAGGCACTGGGTCCGGATGCCATGATTGTTAGCCGTTTGCTTGGCAAGGAAAATCCATTCGAGTTAGCAACTCGTCTTGTCTTGGGCAGCCACTTGAAGAAGGTTAAGCTTCGCAAAGCTTTGCTGGAAGGCGGCAAGACAGCTGTCGACGCGTCGCGAGACCCAATGATCGAGCTTGCGCGCCAAGTCGATCCTGAGGCGCGATCCATTCGCAAAGACTATGAGGAAACGGTCGAGGCGGTCATTGCCAAAAACTCGGAATTAATCGCCAAGGCGCGCTTTGAGATCTACGGAACAAATATTTACCCCGACGCCACGGCATCATTGCGGTTGAGCTTCGGGCAAATTCGTGGTTATGAAGAAGCCGGCAGATTTATCGGGCCATTTACGGATTTTCGGCACGCCTTCGAGCGAGCCACGGGCCATGAACCCTTTAATTTACCGAGGAGCTGGCTCGACGCAAAATCTAACCTTGACCTTTCTATTCCACTGAATTTTTGCACAACCAACGACATCATCGGTGGCAATTCCGGTTCTCCCGTGATCGATCGCGAAGCGCGAATCGTTGGACTGGTGTTTGATGGCAATATTCACTCGCTCGGCGGTGACTACGCCTACGAACCGAGTCAAAACCGAGCCGTTGCCGTACACAGTACTGCCATCATCGAAGCACTCGAAAAGATTTATCGCGCAAGACGCATAGCCGATGAGTTGCGTGTCTCACAATGACGGCCATCTGATTTCGACTTGTTGGGGTCGAGGCATACTTCGACCCTACAGGACGTCCGGATCTGCTTGGTTTGCGGCGGCCGAGGCTAGAGACCATGACGGCAGTTCCGAAGGTGGCGGCAATTGTACGCCTTCACTCAAAACAGCGACAATTGCCCGCGCCAACTGTTGTGTTGCGTCTTTGCAAGGCTCGCCACCGCCGGCAAGGAATGAACCGCGACAAGCCAAAGTTTGCGCTTCGGCTGCCTGATCAACCTTTGGAATTTGAGTAAGGGCTTGTCTGATCCTCGCATCAATTTGCTGCCAGATGATAGGCGCATAGCGAGCGCGCACGTAGGGCTTCTTCGTCATGAATTCATCTTCTGCGAGGGTTGCGCAGGTCCCATCGAAACGCAGAACATCAAAGCTATTTGGAATATCGACTATCATTTGCTGCTGCTTAATTTCGCGCTCCCGCAATAACAGGACTTCTTCCAGGAACTCAAGCCGAGAAAAGGCAGTCGGGCCACCTAGCGAATTCACAGGTGCCACGTCCTTCACCTTTACAAATGCGTGCTTCCAGGGCGCTGTCTTCTCAAACATTGCAATTGCGACACCCGGGTATTTCTTCTTACACAGTGCGCGAACAAAATCCACTGGAGGATAGCAAGCCCCTGCCTCACGCGTGCAAATGCGCGGGAACCCCCGCTTGTAACGAAACTTGTTCTGATTCTGCTTGGCGCGCTCGCTCATCCGCGTGTATTTTTCGCGGTGGTTGCAGTTCTGGTTTCGCCAAAGCCTGAGGCACAGGGCGCGCGACACCAGAGCCACAACCCAGGACAACCACCAATGTGCTCAACGCGAAAATCGCCGTGGCGCGCATTATGGCATGAGAGCGCCGTTATCCCCCATTGTCAAGGCGACAGCCATAACAATTGCCTCTTGCCATTGGTACTGCAGGTTTGGCACTCGGGGTAACTGCCGACAACACTATGGACAATCGAACACACCACCGCAGTGGTTCAAGAGTGGGCCTAAGGCCCCGCCAATTTCGGGCGCAAAAGACCTGACCCACGATGTCATGCGCGACCATCGCGACAAAGACAGCAAGGCCCTGATACGTGCCGCTCACAACAGTAAAGACAAAAGAGTGGACACACAACGGAAACGTCCATGCTGCCAAGCTCCCCAAGTGCAGCCTTCCGCCTGAACGCTTCTTGGGCCTGCTGACTTGGTCGTCAGCGGCTAAGGTGCGTTTTTCCGAATAATATCGTTGGCCGGCATGTCCCATTTTCCTCTGGGTGAAAAATGCTGCATCATCCTGGCATTCCGTACGAGCAGACTTCTACACTGTCCTTTCGGAAGTTGCGTTGCGCGAATTCAAGGAGCGATGGGATGAGCGGGCCGATACCAACCAAATTAAGACGACGAGCGATAGGAATTGGCCTGGCCGTGGCAGTTGCGGTGGGGTGTGGGCGGTCGTCGAATAACACGACACGCCGCGGCGCGACGGCACCGGTTGTGAATTCAAATGATGCAGCGCCTAGCAACGCCCCGGGGCTGGTGTCCACCAATAGTAGTTCTGTCATCAAAACGGTTCTCGAGCCCCATTCTGTGCCACCGCTCGAAGTCAACGATGACGTGCAGCAGAAGTTTGCTCGATCACATGCAACGTTTACCTGGAACGTTTATCAAAAACTCGCCGCAAACAAACCCGAAGACAATCTGGTATTTTCCCCGACGAGCCTGCAATTGGCGCTGGGCATGCTCGTCGTCGGAGCGAGAGGTGGCGGCGAGAATCGACTAGCCAGGGCGATGGCTCCCGGAGTGAAACCCGAAAGAATCTATGAAGTAATGCAGTCGTGGCAGGAGCAATTGCTTCGGTCCATGAACACCCCCACACAACCGGGTACGGAACGGGTGGGTTTACTAAGGTTCGCAAACTCACTATGGCTGGACGACACGGTGCAGCCGAGTTCCGCATTCGTAGACAAGTCCCGACAGTACTACAGCTTCGGGGTTTTTCGCGTGCCAATTCGCACTAATTCAACCACAGCATTGAAGGCCATCAATCATTGGGTGAGTGACCAATTCGACAGCCGTATTGTAAAGATGATAAAGTCACTGTCGGAAGCAGATTCTGCCGTGCTAGTGAGCGCGGCTTATTTTAAAACGAAGTTCGTTTCACCTTTTGGAAGCACTGAACCAGAGCCATTCGCGTCAAGATCTGGCAGCAAGGTGACTGTGGACATGATGCACAATGTGCTTCGGACGCGACTGATTCAGAACCTCACTTACCAAGCGGTCGAATTGGATCTTATGTATGGCGCGACATCCCTCGTGTCAGTAATGCCGATGTCCGGTTCGATTCAATCCTTTGTGCACGGACTTAGTGCCCAAAAGTGGGCTCAAAATTCTCAAGGATCTCGAACGCAATAAACGTACAGTTGACCTGTATTGGCCCAAGGTGGACTTTCGAAGTCGGTACGACAATTGGGAAAGTGCGCTCGGTTTGCCCGCAGGTCCCATTGTCCTTCCGTTCATTTCACCTAACTGTCGGGTAGCTTCGCTAACGCACGAGGCAACATTTGTGGCGAACAAGGACGGTATCGAAGTCCCTTCGGCGGCTGGCACAACTATGCAAAGCGGGAGTTTTAGCACGTCCAAAGACAACGAAGCGTTGGTCATGCGTTTCGACCGCCCATTCCTATTTGCCGTCATTCATAGGCTGACCGGCAGTATTCTTTTCGTGGGGCAAATAACCGCACCCTGACTGTGAGGCCTCAGTTCATGCTATGCGAAGCCTTGTGCATTCCATAGCAGCCTTCAAGCCTCGCGCCGTGTGCTGGCGCTGTCGCAGACCTAAGAGTAGCTGCTATTGCGAATTTCTTTCCAACTTGGAAACAAAAACGCGAGTGGTCTTGTTGCAGCACCCGCGTGAACGCGACATGCCGATCGGCACGGCGCGCATGGCAAGCCTTTGTCTGCCCAATTCCGAGCTGCATATTGGAGCTGATTGGCACAATTCGCAGGCCCTAACGCGCGCCCTTTCTGACTCGCTTCGACCAGCGTTGCTGCTTTACCCAAGCGAGGATGCCGTTGACGTAGCTCTTCAGACTCCAGCCGGCCCTGTGACATTGGTAGTAGTTGACGGCACTTGGTCGCAAGCTAAGAAAATGGTCCGCCAAAACCCAGTTTTGGGACGGCTCCCGCGCGTGACGTTTCAGCCCTCGCACCCGAGTGAATATCGAATCCGCCGAGAGCCCAAGCCCTATTGTGTCTCGACCATCGAAGCGTTGATGTTCGTCCTAGGCGCGCTCGAAGGCCAACCCGAACGCTTTCGGGTTTTGCTGGAGCCCTTTCGCAGAATGATCGACCAACAAATAGAGCTAAAAGAACTTAATCGGTCTTGTCCGTGCCGTCATGTCATAAAGAAGAAGCCAGCACAATTGAATGTGCCGGTCGCGCTTCGTGATCGCAAGGATGACATCGTTTGTGTAGTCGGCGAGGCCAACGCGTGGCCGTGGTGCGCCACAGAGGCTCGAACCGCTTATCCCGATGAACTCGTGCATTGGGTCGCACAACGGATCTCCACTGGCGAACTATTCGAGTTCATGATCGCTCCCCGAAATCCTCTTGCGCCGAATACGACCAAGCACATTTCCCTAATGGCAGAGCAGTTGTATTTGGGAGGCACTGTGGACGAGTTGTTGTTGCAATGGCACCGCTTCATACGTGAAAGTGATATCCTCTGCTCCTGGGGCTGTTATGCGACCGGACTAATGGCGTCGAGCGGCGGCATTTTGCCATTCCTTCGGTTCGATTTGCGTGCCCTGGCTAAGGGCTTGCTGAAGCGAAATATTGGAACGATGGAAGATTTTCTGAGCGGAATCATTGATGCTCCCCGCTCAAGTCTCGCGTCGGGACGCGCCGGTGTCAGGTTAAGTCAGCTCACGCGTATCGCCAAATGCTTTAGTCTGAAGTTCCTGGTTAGCGACAACAAGTTGTGCCTATGATTTCAGGGGGTTGAATTCAGATCGGGTGTGGATGTGCTGCCTACACTCCAATGGTTTCGAGTAGCTTGAGCGCCTTGCGTTGAGTCGGATTAGGTGTCGTGGTCGTGGTGAAAGTGGCTGAATCGGGCCCGGCGCCGCGACACCGGCAGGTGTTGCGGACGATGCCTTTGAG
This sequence comes from uncultured delta proteobacterium, assembly GCA_963835565.1. GTDB lineage: Bacteria > Myxococcota_A > Polyangia > Polyangiales > Polyangiaceae > FEN-1139. The sequence goes on along the minus strand of CAWIGY010000095.1, from coordinate 49,253 downwards.
GTGGTTCAGTAAGGTTTGCCAGGAGTGGACGACAGAGGCATCGTCGAGCCTCTTGGTGTGTACTTTTTCGAGCGCGGGCGCCGAGCGTTCAGCTGGGGCCACTGGATCGCGGGATTTCTTGGCTTCTTGGTCTTCATCGGCGAAGAGCAGAGGACGCCACGCTTCAGCCATGTGCCACTGCACGTAGTACGCCAGCATGCACAGAAAGAGGTGAGCGCGAACACGGTCTTCAAGATGATGGTGTATGGGGCGCACCATGAGATCGACGCTTTTCAAACAGCGGAACGCATGCTCCACATTGCTGAGTAGCTTATAGCTGCGAACCGTTTGGTTTGCATCCATTGTTGATTTCGGAACGCTAGTGCGTACCACATACAAGCCGTCAAGCGCGGCTTCGGCATCAACCTGCTGTTGGTCGATCTTGAATTCGAACGAATCATCTTCGATGCTGAGTACAAAGTGCTTAGCCATCTTGTACTTGTTGATGACTCTACCCACTCGCACGCCGATCTTGACCTTGCCGTACAGATGACCTTGCTTGGTCTTTTGCTGGAGCATGTCGAGCTTGTTAGCCACAGACTTGATGTGCCGCTGGTAACCGGCAAGTCGCTTACTTACCAAAGCGGTGTTTCCATTGACCTGCCCCGAGATCTCGGCAGCGAGGGATTTGTCATCCAACTCGCAGTCGAAACCATTTTCGCGAATTTGAACCTTGTAGTGTTTGGCAATCCTGGACTGCTCGAGGATTTCGCCAACAGCAGTTGCAATGGCATCAGTGCCGCGTAGACGTCCCTGACCGACCATGCGTCGCACCTTGTCGAGTTCTTCGACGGTAGCTTCGAGCAGTGCTTTGCGCTTGGCGGCACGCCTGAGAGCTAGCTCCGGATTGCGACAGGGTACCAGGCGCTCTGCGGGGAAATCGGGATGTTCGATCTCGAAGAGGTTGCGCTCATCGAATAGTCCTATCTGGATTGAGCCATCCTGGATGAGCTTGTTGATCGCTCCAGGGCGCAGTGCGCCAATCCAGTCAGTGCCATCAATGTCGCGCAATTCGTTGACCTGTTTCTGCGTGATCATTCCGCGATCACCGACCAACACGAAGTGCTTGATGTCGAACTCATCCCGCAGCTTGTTGACTTGAGGCAGTAGAGTCGTGGGGTCACCGCAATTCCCTTTGAAAACTGACACTGCCACAGGGATGCCATGGTCATTGGTTAGCAACCCATAATTGACCTGGAGCTTTCCCTTTTTCTGGTCTCGACTGTAACCCATTGCAGCCAACGGACAGGTGACGCCCTCGAAGTAGCTTGAGGTCAAATCGTACAGTGCCAGCCCGTTGCTGTGCAGGTGTCGGGCAGCCAGCTTCTTCTCAATGTGATTCTGATTCTCGAGCAACCAATCCATAGCCTGGTACAGCTCGTCCTCGTCAACCCTGCCCAGGTTGAGCATCGCGGGCAAAGTCGTGGTGGGCCACCAGCGCGCAGTGGCGAGCTTGGATTGTGGCTCAAGCACGCGAGCCGCCACCATTGCCACAACCAAGTCTCGATTGCGAGAGGGACGCGAATTGACAAGACTAGCAAATCCCAAACGTCGCATGGCCGTGAGCACAGCCTCGACGTGGCCATGTGCAGATGAACCATCTTCAACGATATCAAATGCCTCATCGGGCGAGACGAGCTGGTGACCCTTGAGAGAAAGCTGAAGAACTTCGATGGCACTCGATGGCAGATGTGAGAGGTTGGCGAGAGTACGGGTCTTGACCTTGCCGTGCTCTCGATAACCCTCGCGAAGCAGTACGGCAGGAGGAGAGTCACGATTGGGGACGAAGGCGACATACATGCCAACCTAGATACCGACTCTATTCCAATATAGCAAGATAATAGTTGCTACATACCAAATATTTACATGCCAACACAACAGCGCCCTGAATCCGACCCGCGAAACCAGAAAGAGCCATGATTCTCATAGGTTGCAAGAATCACGGCCCCTGTTGGGAACGGGAACTTCGGGTTAGTACGGGGGCAATAACGGCAAACCATCGGCGACCCGTTCGCAAGCTTTAGGGGCCGGTCCAATCAGGGGGGTACACCCACACTGATGTGCGCTGGCAGAGTCACAGTTTTTGGGGCTTCCACAGATAGGCCAAAAAAGTCGCGCCACGCGATTGAATAACTGCCCGGCAACAATTCAGGCATGCTTCGCTCTTCTCCGGGCATTAGCCAGGCTCCCGTAATTCCGTCAATTAGTAGCGCCCGAAGCCCGAGAGTGTGATTAGTCGCAACAAGTCCGCTCATTTTCGTCGAAGGTACGGCGGGACCCCTAGCCTGTGCGCGATTGCGATGTTCAGCCAGCAAAGCGCTGCTCGACGCGGAAGCCCGCGGCAAGTCTCTGGAATTGGGCGCAGCACCCACGGGCGGCACTGATATACTCGACGTACCAAACTCCTGCTTTTTGCTCACCTGCGTCACAACGAATTCAAGCTTGCCACCACCGGAAAAGTCAAACTGACCGTGGACCGGAACCGAGTCGGTTTGACAAACCAAGTTAGACGGGTCAGCACTTATAAATTCGATTAGCCACCTGCAAAGCAGTCGTCCCGAAACGCCTGCGGCGGGATTGGTCGCCTGATCAATCGTGAGATGTCCAAAGGCATTTGCAATGGAAATGCGCTCCGTATCCAAATCGAGCCAACGCCCGGGCCCCGCGGGCTTGACGTTGGTAACAAGGGGCTGACCCACATCGACACGACCCTCCTCGAATAGTGACCGCAATGCGCCCGCTGGGAGAATTCGGTACTGCTTCTCGTCGGACCAAACAAGAATATGTCCGAGTAAATCCACTCGCGAGCGAAGCTCGGTTCCCCTTTCAAGAGCGTAACCATGGCTCGCAAGTGACAGGCGCATTCTACCGGAGCCAACCAGGTCAATCCGCATCGACCATCGCGTCTTATTGCGAATCTCGGTAAGTCGCTCGTGCTCGATTTCTGATGCACTTGGAAGCGAAGGCCATTCATTGGCTTTCCATTCGGCTTCCAGCGTAACTCCGGTTGAATCTCGAGGGTTGGGCGTGTCGGGCGCCAGGCGGCTGTCCTCGCGCAGTGCAATCGGTTGCAGAAGTACCAGACCACCGTCCAATGACGCGCCCTTGCGCGAAAGGTCGCTTTCATGTAGCGTCGTTGCTGCCCTGGACGGAGCAGCTTCATCGTTCGGTAACTCCGGGGGCGCGGCGGGCAAACTACCCGGCAAACCAACGGAACGCGATGCGGAGTGCGGCTCATCCGAACGACACCCGGCGATGGCCACATGCATCAATGCAATGCAGAATAACCACCGTTGATACGACGCGGTCACGCCCGGTGCCACGAATCTACCTCCGAGCTCTGCCAATGAGTTCGGTGATATCACAGTTGCGCTCCTCACAGAACTCACGAATTCCTAGCATTATGGCCTGCGCAGAACACGGATCGCGGAAGCTGGCAGTCCCCACTTGTACGGCGCTGGCTCCGGCAAGCAAGAACTCCAGAGCGTCTCTCGCGTCCGTTATCCCGCCGATGCCAATGACAGGAATTTTTACCGCTCCCGCTAACTCCCACACCATGCGGACTGCTATGGGTCTCAGTGCTGGGCCACTCAATCCTCCTGTCGCATTGGCCAATCTGGGTCGCATGTTGGCTACGTCAATGACCATGCCGCGGATCGTGTTTATCGCCGTGATCGCATCAGCGCCAGCGTCTTCGCATGCTCGGGCGACGCCTACCAAATCGCCTGCTTCGGGACTCATTTTGACCCAAACGGGAATCCGGGTGGCGGTGCGCACCGCGGCCGTGACTTGCGCGGCCATTTTCGCATCGCGGCCAAATTCAATGCCTCCGTGAGTTACGTTGGGGCAAGATATATTGAGTTCGATGGCGTGTACGCCAGCTTCCCCATCTAGCCGCACAGCTAATTCAACGAAGCCCTCTACGCTGGTCGCAAATATATTGGCAATAACAGTGACCGCCCGTTGCCTCAAAATGGGCAACTTGTCGCGACAGAAGGCCTCCACACCTATGTTGGCAAGACCTATTGCATTAAGCATTCCCGCAGGTGTTTCGCAAATGCGATGTGGAGCGTTACCGTCACGGGGTTTTAGACTAAGGCCCTTCGTGCAAATGCCGCCCAGGGTTGATACATCGAAAAAATCGTCGAATTCAAGACCATAACCGAAACATCCCGATGCGGTCAAAACTGGGTTCTTGAGCTCCAGCGAGCCAATTCGAATAGATTGTGAAGTCACGTAGCCGCGCCTTTGGTAACTGCTTTACCAAACGTGGCATGTGATCGTTCCCAATCGACCGCTTTGGCCTCGATGCAAGGACCGGTCACACAAGCATAAATGTAGCCACCCGACGCTGCGGGCACAGCGCAGCCTAAACACACCCCGTAGCCACAAGCCATCGGAGCTTCTAGAGATACCTCACACGGAACATGAGCCTCGAAGCATAGCCGAGCGACGGCCGCCATCATTCGATCGGGCCCGCAAGTGAAGACTTCAACGTCGGCATTTAGGTATCGCTCCAGAAGGTCAGTCACGCGACCACAATGACCCAACGAGCCATCTTCGGTTGTAACTTCGACGAGGCAGAATTCGGCGGCATCTTCCAAGAGCGGCAAGTCACGACTGGCGCGACCTCCGTACAAAAGCAATGGTCGGTTGTCCGCATTTTGGCGGCTTTTCGCCAAGAAAATTAGCGGCGCAATGCCAACCCCGCCAGCAACCAGAATTTGACGCCGTCTCGGGTTGGGAGCTCGCCAAGCGGTTCCTAGAGGGCCCAGCAATAGAAATGGTTCCCCGGCTTCAGCGCGTCCCAAGCGCGCGCTCCCCTCGCCGCAAACTTTTACAAGAAGCGACGGGGTTGGCCCTCCCGAAAGGTAGCTCATGGGTCGCGACAACAAAGGCGCTTGACCCCACTCGGGGCTCCGGATCATCGTGAATTGTCCCGGCAGAGGGCCTGAATTAGGGGGTGCCTCGAAGGTAAGAACATGGTACGAATTCCCAATGCTTTCGCGGCGCAATAGGTGCGTCTGCAACAGGTGGCGTCGTGGCAATTGGTCCCGTGCTTGCTTCACCTTCTTGCCTCCAGACTCTGATTATCACCCGACGCAATTGCACATACTGAGTTGTCGATAGTGAGCGACATCTCAATTCCATCTTCCGTAGGTTCGGAATAGTACGCTTCGCGAATTCGGCCCATTTGAAAGCCAAGGGAATGATAAAGTTGAATTGCCGCAGTATTCGAATCTCTAACTTCGAGTAGTAACCGGCGCATGGAGTTATTAACAGCAAACTGCAACAGCTTCCCAACTAAAGCTCTCGCAAGACCCAAGCGACGCGCATGGTTTGCCGTGCCGATCGCAATGATATCCATTTCATCGGCCGCCTGCCAGGCCAGAAGGAATGCGTCCGGCGTCTTTGAATCTGGATTGAGATGCGCCACCCATATGTGGGCGAAATTACGCTCTGACTCTTGGGTTATGTCGAGGTGAAATCCGCAATCTTTCGCGAGCTTGCTGAGTGCGTCGATTTCCGAAATCGCCATCGACGAGATGCGCATTGAGGCAGCCGACTTTACTCCCACAACCGGGCGCGGCAAGTGATACCTTGCAAGTTTGCTGGGGAGTCTCAGGTCACTAACCTCAATTCACCTCCTGAAAACTACCATTTACCTAAAGACCATTGCAACTGGATTCGCCAATGACCGCAGCGTCTTGGACAAACCTGGCGCCGGTGAGGTAATCCGACGTTTGATTGTGTGGGTCAGCGGGTCTACCCCGAGGCTTTCTGCCGAACTATGCCGAGCCTCGTTAACCCAACTGATCAGATTGGGCAGCAATCACAGCCGCGTCCAACATTAGCCTGAGTGTGCCGTCGCCGCGAAGAACCGCGCCGGCATAGGGTCCGAAATTCGAAAATAGCGGCGGGATTGGCCGTACCACAACCTCCTCGACGTCACCTAGTGCGTCGATGCCCACGGCGATTGATTGAACGCCGGGCACGGCAATATCGAGTTCCATCACACTTGGAGCATGCGGGTGAATACCGACACAAGCTGCCAACGACAAGACTGGTGATTTTGGATCGGCGTGTTTGACGCAACCGGTAAAAGTTACGGGTAGTGCGAATTGTTGACCTCCTGATTCCAACCAAACCACATCGACAAGTCCTCGTTCAACTGGAAATTCCAGGGTTGCCCTTACACCACCGCCTTCGCGACCGGTCAATCGCATGGCGCCGCCGAGTCGCCGCATGATGTCCTGGGCTAAGTCGAGGCCAACGCCACGCCCTGCCAATACATCAACTCCTCGCCGCGTCGAGAGTCCCGGCAAAAACAGCAGATTAAATAGCTCGTGCTCGCCCAAGTGGCGTGCCGTGTCTTCGGTGACAAGGCCCCGCTCCACTGCAAGCTGCCTTACACGCATGGCGTTAACGCCGCGCCCATCATCTTCCACTACTAGTCTGAGCCAATCACCATGGCGTTCAGCAACCATCGTTACCAATCCGTGACCGGATTTCCCGGCTGAGGCGCGAGCTGATGGTATCGCAATCCCGTGACTTATCGCGTTTCTAACGACCTGCATTACGGCTTCGATGAGCCGTTCGGCTAGGCCCCTGTCGATCGCAACATCACCACCAATGGCGTCAACGCGCACGAGTTTACCCTCGCTCTCTGCGAATCGATGAGCAGCACGAACGACTCGCTCAAAGAGCCAGGCTAGTTTCGTGCGTCGCAAGTGCGAGAGCGCCGATCGCGTTTCGGTCCATTGTGCGCGCAGTGACTCGGCATTCTTGAGGCAATTGGCAGCAATACGGGAGGCCTCAATCTCCTCGTCCTGCAGATTTTGGGCCGCCTGCTCCAATCTATATACGAGGCTCGTCGTAGCGCTCGGACTGTTGGCTGGCATGGCCAATCGCTGAACCTCAAGCAATTCGTGGTTCAGGTCACGCAATTGTCGCGCAAGTTTCCCCGCGGATTCCGAGGCACCCAGCAATTCCTCAACGCCAACGTTAACGTGTTCCAGGTGATCGAAGAGTCGTTCAAATGTTGCATTCGGTACGCGAATTGAAACGTCAGCTTCGGCGTCAAGTTCTTCGGCCCAAGAAGCAGCGGGTCGTGATGACGGGTGCATTGTGACTTTGGTCTTTGGGCTCGGCGCGTTACTGCGCACTTGTGCGCTTTTGCGTAGCGCTCGCAGCATGGCAAAGGCCTCCTGCGGGTCGTCGACGAGTCGCGCGATTGTACCACCATGACGTGCCAATTCCGCCAAAGGCTCGTACGATTCGCGGTGTTCTTGAAGCGCCTCACGTAGGCGCGACTCAAGTCCGTGACAATACCACGCCGTCGTGTCATCACCGACAGCACTGGCTGTCCCTTTCATAGAGTGCACAAGACGGTACGCGTGCTCCACACCTTCACGGTTTGGCTCCTGTAATGTAATGATCGCGTCAAGCTCATTGAGGCGATCGAGCATCGTAGCGCGATATTCCACACGTTGCGCGCTATCCACAGAACTTGGCAAAAGCCCAGGCGGTGGCACCGGCCAGGCCGTCTCGAAGGGTGCGTGTCCAGCGCGCAAGCGCAAGGCGACTTCGCGAAGTAGCTCCACAGCCAAATCGGCAGCCCCTTCATCGCGCTGACGGCAACGCACACCCAACTGCCCAACTACCAACGCGAGATCGGTGAGTCCCGCCATGGCTACAGAACCGCGCAACGAGTGCAACAAGATTCGCAAGGATTCGGGGTCGACTTTGGAATCGTGGGACCCCAATCGTCGTTCAATTTCGACGGCCAGCAATTTGTCTAGGGAAACCTCTCCGTTCACAGTTCGGACTCGCTTCTCGAATCCATTTGTGCGGCATTCAGTAATGCGCGCAACAAGGGTTCAACCGCGGGCAAAAGGAGACTTCGTGCAATTTTCTGCCGACGTGCGACGGAAAGTCCTTCCAACGCAGATAGCAGCCCTTGGCCATGCTCTGCGACGCGTTGCACTTCCAGGGCAGTTGTCGCATCCAACCCCGACGCTCGTTCGATGGCTTTCTCTAACATATCCAACGAGGCCAGAGCATCGAATTGACATTCCTGCGTCTGGCGCAAGAGCGAGGCCAATTCCATCGCGAGTGTTTGCGCAAGTTCCGACGCCTGAACCAGCTTTGTCTGTTCAACCTCGGCTTCTTCAACCAATCGAATGTGACTGGCCACCACCTCGAGCCCGCGTGTTGATAGGTTACGCACTTCCTCAGAGATGGCGACCAAGGCCTTACCCGATGATTCGCCGAGTCTTGCTCCTTCGAGGCCGGTATTCAGAGCAACTAACTTAATTCGCTCCAGAGAGTCGGCGAGTTGCAGTGCGGACCCTCGGGTGTCACGTAGGCGCACTTCAAGACGTCGCGCTTGATCGGCACAGGCTTCGAATTGAGAACGACACTGCTGCAAGCCTTGATTGGCCTTACCACACTGCTCTACCGCTTGCTGGGCACTCTTCAGAGCCACGTGATGCGCGCCGAACAGTAATGCTGAGCTAAGCTCGTCTGGGTCAGAATTCGAATGTTTGGAAACTGATTCTTCAGCGGCATCTTCTTTCAACTCAACCATGAATTCTCCTTAATATTCGAGATCCACGTCTGCCTTTGAACGCGCGCCTCTTCCACGTAGTCGTGAATTGGCAACGTCGGAATGAGCTTTTCGGAGTCGATCGGGCCTTGCTCATCTCCATCGAAAAAACCGCTCTTTAGAGGTTCAAGTCCCGCCAAAGCCACGGTTTCGCCTTCGACGTCACAAACGACAATCGCTCGCTGCTTGGGTCCGAGAGAGACCACCGGTACTACGCGGCCCCCAAGTAGAGCCATGCCAAGCTCCGTGCCTGGAAACGGTGTAACGACAACATCATACCCAATGAATCTCACAACAGACGCCGGAATGAACGCCAATTGCCCTTTGCAACGTACCAGAAGGCCAGCTGCTGACATCAGGCGGCCTTGCGACGAACGAGTCGCGAGTTGACAAATTGATATAAGATTTTGCAGAGCTCAAAGGAATTGCCTTTAGTCTCTTCAACAATTTCGCGAACGGTCTTTTCACCGTCGATTGCCTCAAGAACCACGCGTTCTTGTTGAGTTAAATCGCTGCTGCCCAAGCGGTCGATTGCGAGCTCGTCGCGATACAGAACTTCGTCAAAGTCAAAGGTGCCTTCAATGAGTCGCCATTCATCAACACGGCGAAAGCCCTCCATGACTAGTGCCGTCACTGGAATTCGCAAAGCGATGTGCTGGGCGCCTTCGTCGGTTGCACCCACTTCAAATGCGAACCGCCCAGACTTCCAGCGCACGAGCTCATAGACGAGTTCCGAGGTTTGTCGTTCAAGGGCAGAGCGGATTTGCGCCTCAGTTGCGAGCCCCAGTTCCATCAGTCGCTCCCCCAATGGACGGCGGGAAGAATTGTTCTTGATAACAGATTCCAACGTATCCCGGGTTAGGATTCCTGACTCCAGCAGGTACCTTCCGAGCAAAAACTCGTCGCGCAAGCCCCTGGAACGCGCAAGGCCCACGGTTCCCGTGTCGAGGAAAAGTGACACTTCACCGCCTCGCGTTGCGACCAGTAGTGTTCCTGACTGATGTTGCAATTCAAGTAATTGGAGCACTTCCGCTATCGTGATAACGGAGATATCGCCGGAAAGCACTTGCCGAGTCCCATGGGCGGATTCAAGAGACTTCAGAAGTGATGTCAGACTCAACAAAGCTTCAGGTGTAATTGCCTCGTAAATTGCCTCACCAACATTGGCTACCCCTATTTCATCTGGCATTGCCGCGAGTGCTGGCCCCAGTACTTTCGTCAGGGCGGCAGCAAATTCGGTAGCAGTCTTTATGCGTCGAGCCACGGGGTCATTTGCAAAATCAGTAGCGCTCGGCCGCATGCTCGCGCCACTTTCCTCATCCACGAGCGGCGGCGGGAGGGCAGACCCCTTAGATTTCGCTTCAAGGAACTTCTTCAGGGCCAGTTCTACGACAGCTAACAGCCCGCGCGCGTCGAAGGGTTTGGTGATGGCATCAATGGCACCCGTTTGCTGCAGAAACTGACCCCGGATTTTATCGCCCTTTGCGCTCATGAGCACGACGGCCGTGCCAGTGAGATTGTCCCTAGTTTTTAGCTCGCGACAGAACTGGAAGCCGTTCATGCGAGGCATAACGAAGTCGACCAAGATAAGATCGAAAGTGCTGGACGAAAGTACTTGTAAAGCCTCAAGGCCGTCGCCCGCGGTCGATGTCACATAACCCTCGCGGTCAAGGATAGACGTAACGACCTTTCGAATCGTGGGGCTGTCGTTCAACGACCAAAATGCGCGCAGGCATCGGAGTGAAAAATGGTGACTCTCGTCGGGATTTGACGTCAAGCGCTTCGAGTCGCGCGAGGCGAATACTTACCGCTTGACAGAATTCACCTCAAGTTGACCTGCGGGCCGAGGCCGTTCGGGGGCCGACAATTGATTCAAGGCTAGCCTTGTACCAATCCGATTCGGAGTTCCGCCAACTGGTCGGCAGCGACTGCCGTAGGTGCATCACTCATGAGGTCGGTCCCTTTTTGGGTTTTCGGGAAGGCAATCACATCACGAATGCTTTCCGTGCCGCGGAGCAACATACATATCCGATCTAGCCCCAGCGCTATGCCACCATGCGGCGGCGCACCATAGCGAAGCGCCGACAGCAGGAAGCCAAATTTCTCCTGCGCCTGGGCTTGATCGAGACCGAGCGCCGCAAACACACGCGCTTGCACCTCGGGATCGTGAAGGCGAATACTTCCTCCGCCAATCTCAAACCCATTAAGCACGAGATCATAGCGGTAACAAAGCACCTTGCCCGGATCGTGGGCGATGAGATCTAGGTGTTCGTCGTGCGGACGCGTGAACGCATGATGCGCGGCCGCCCAGCGCTTTCCCTCCTCGTCGTATTCGAACAGCGGCGGGTTAATCACCCAGCAGAATTTCCATTGGTCGCCATGTCCCACCTCGGGGATGAGCGCCATGCGCTTGGCAACGGCGACACGAAGATTAGCCATAACCGTGTGCACCAATGAAGTCTTGCCGAATTGGAACACCATCAAGTCGTTCTCAACGGCACCCACAGCGCGATTGATTGCGCCGCGCAGCTCTGGGGTGACGCTCTTGGCGAGAGGTGACTGTACCCAGCCTCCTTCGGGGCCCACTTTGGCGCGCGCTAGGCCTCCGGCACCCATGCTTTTTGCCAGCTGCTCAAGCTTGTCACCGTCCGCGCGTGAGAGGTTCACGGAAGCGGGGATGACAAGCGCTTTGACAATTTCACCGGGCATGTCGCGTCGATAGGCACCACTCTTAAACCTTGAAGCAATTGATTGGAAGAACGGAATTCCACCGCCGTCATGCTCAATGATTGTGTCTGTCAGATCCACGTGGGGCAAATTGAAGCGCAGGTCTGGTTTGTCATTGCCATAAAGTTGCATGGCGTCTTCGAATACAAGGCGCGGGAATTTACCACTTGGGTACAATGTATGAAGATCAAGTCCCAGCGCAGCTTTCCAAATCGAAAATACTAGACCTTCGATGAGTGTGAATATGTCGTCTTGATTCACGAAACTCATTTCGACGTCGATTTGCGTAAACTCGGGCTGTCGATCGAGGCGCAAATCTTCATCACGGAAACAGCGCACAATTTGAAAGTAGCGCTCGTAACCGGCCACCATAAACAGCTGCTTGAACAGTTGGGGACTCTCCGCGAGCGCATAGAACTTCCCCGGATGAAGGCGCGCTGGCACGAGGAAGTTGCGTGCGCCTCCCGGCGTATACTTGCACAAAAAGGGCGTTTCGAGTTCGAGACAACCTTGCTCAGACAAATAATTACGCGTCGCCTGATTTATGTTATGGCGCATCAATAGCGCCTGCTGCAGCGGCTCGCGACGCAAGTCCAAGTATCGGTATTCGAGGCGAACTTCTTCGCGCGTTTCGGCGCGAGCTTCGATCGGGAACGGCGGAGTCTCCGCCCTATTAAAAATGGTTGCCTCTAAAACCATGATTTCAATCTCGCCTGTCGGCAAACTTGAATTGGCGGCGCTCACCAGCTTGCCCTCTTTCTTGCTGAACTGTTCGCCGCGTGACCGCACTTTGCCGCGAATGCCAATTACCCACTCGCTTCGAATTGCTTCTGCGAGCTCATGCGCTTCGTGCGAAAGATCTGGATCGAATACAATTTGTGTTATCCCTCGACGATCGCGCAGATCGACAAAGATAATCGAGCCATGGTCCCGACGATTGGCGACCCATCCGAAAAGCACGACCTCCCGATCAAGGTCCGCCGCACGAAGGGCGCCGCAATCATGGGTGCGTTGGAGCTCATCAATAAATCGAGCCAAAGGACAGTCCTTTCCGATCCGATCGAAGCTGAGCGCGGCTCTTAGCGCGTGAAGCGAGAGGGCTCAACTGTACGGCAGGCTGATCGTGAATGGAGCCACATAAGCGGCAATTCCCACAGTACCCTGAGCCGAACCTTCAATTCAGCACCCGCAGTCCCCAACCGACGCGCAGACCCGGTGAGCTCGGAAGCAATTGCACGGCGGCCAATCGGATGCCCCTGATTTGACGCTTTTTTTGGCGCATCGGCACGTGTTTTGTCCAGGGCAGCCTACCTACAGGAGGGGACAACTGGGGCGTTTGGGCAATGACTCGTAGGACACGCCAGAAAAGTCGCTGCTTTGGGTTGCGTTTGCCAGGACCGTACTAACCTCTCGTGCCTATGAGCTCAGTATCGTGGCGACGCCTATGCAGTCAGGTATCCATCGCCGCCTTAGTATCGACATTGATGACGGCTTGTCTTCAGCCGCCTGCAACACCAGAGCCAGGGACGATTGGCAGCGCTGCAACTGCCAAAAGTTCACCTTTGGCAATGCTCGGTAAGGCCTCGGCGAGCAATCTGCAAGCAACTTCTCCTCAAATTCCGATCGACGTCCACGATGCCGTCTGGGGGTCTTCAAATGCGCCCTGTACGATTGTGACCTTCCAAGATTTGCAATGTCCGTTTTGCGGTAAATCTTGGCAGACACTGACGGAACTTGAAAAGGAATACGGTCGCGATCGATTGCGTTTCGTGTACAAGCACTTCCCATTGCCTTTCCACGACGACGCTTTGCCGTCGGCGCGCGTGGCCCAAGCCGTTTTCGAATTGAAGGGGGCCGAAGCGTTTCGCGACTTCGTATCCAAGGTGTTCGAGCTTCGTGGGGACTTGAGCGACGACAATTTGCGCGCCCTGGCAGCTTCCGAAGGCGCATCGAATAAGGCTTTGGATGACCTATTACTTGATCAGAAGTCCGTTGCCTGGAAGAAACTTGACGATGACGCTGTTCTGGCGCGAATGCTGAGCGTTCAAGGCACACCTCACTTCTTTATCAACGGCGCACGCGTTGTTGGAGCTCAGCCGATTGAGGAATTCAAGCGCGTGATTGATAGGGAGTTGTCGGCCGCGCAAAACCTTCAAGCCGCGGGAACCCAGTCTGAGGATATCTATAGTGCCAGGGTCAAGTTCAATCTGGCTCTCGAACCGGAAGAAGAACGTGTTACTGGGGGAGCAGCGGGCGCAGCGACAGCTGACAATGACTCGACTGTGTACAGCGTACCCGTGGATCACCAGCCTGTCGAAGGTCCCAATGATGCACCGGTGACGGTCGTCGAATTCATTGATTACCAATGTCCGTTTTGTCGGCGCGTCGAGACTACGCGTGAACTATTATTGAAGAAATACGGCAGCCAGGTGAGATTTGTAATCAGGCATAATCCCCTGCCTTTCCATCCTCAAGCGCTTCTGGCAGCACGTCTGGCAATCGATGCCTTCAAGCAGAAGGGCAATCCCGCATTTTGGGCAACTCATCGACGATTGCTACAGTCAGAGGATTTGGATGAAACGAAACTGCTCGAAATCGCTGACTCGCTGAAACTTGACCATGACCGGGCGAAGCGCGTTATCGAAGCCTCCGCTTATCAGGATATTCTGGATGGTGACGCGGCATTGGCCTTGGCCCTAAAAGCGTCCGGCACGCCGCATTTCTTCATCAACGGCATTCGCTTGAGCGGGGCGCAACCCTTAGACTCGTTTACGCAGGTTATCGACGCGCAACTCGAAAAGGCGCGCGAACTGACGCAAAGCGGCACGCCGGCGTCAGCCGTTTACTCGACTCTCATGAAACGGGCCGTACGTCCCGACCCGTTTGACCACAAGTCAGTGCCGCCGCCTACGGCCGGCAATCCGCAGCGCGGAGCCAAGACTGCCCCCATCGTAATAGATGCATTCATGGACTTCCAATGTCCTTTTTGCAGCCGTTTGCTGCCAACCTTATCCGAGCTAGAACACGAGTTTCCGGGCAAATTGCGCATCGTGTATCGCAGCCGCCCATTGCCCTTTCATAAGCAAGCCAGACCCGCGGCGGAAGCTGCCCTGGAGGCGTTCAAGCAGCGCGGCAATGCGGGCTTCTGGAAGATGTTCAACCGCCTCTTCGAGGTTCAAAGTATCCACGGTGCCTTCGAGCTTCCAGAACTCGAGCGTTACGCGAAGGAGCAGGGCTTGGACGTCGAACGATTTCGGCACGCCCTGAACGAACACGAGCACGAAAGTGAAATTGCCGCGGATGAGAGCATCGCGGACCACGAAGATATTTCGGGGACTCCCGCCTGTGTCATCAACGGTATCTATATCTCAGGCGCCCAACCGGTCGGGAGTTTCAAGCAGGCCGTGCGTGCGGCATTGCAAGGGCATTAATGCCATTTGACCGAAGTGGCCGCGACTGCTTCGCTTAGCCCTGATGCCCGATTTCAACTGTGTTCAATGCGGCCGGCCATTTACGGTAAGCGAAGCTGCCCTCGCAAGGTTTCCCGGCTGGTCACCGAAGAAGTGTCTGACGTGCAAAGGGCAAAATGCCAAGCGCGACGGTGCCGTGTCGTCACGACCCCAAAGAAAAGACTCCTCGGGACGTTCAACGGGTGCGGGGATCGCGTCTGGGCGCGAAGAAAACTTGACGGTCAAGGAAGTTCTCGAAAAGTACCAGGACGGGCCCAAGACCGGAGTTTTCACAGATGGCGCGGCAAGTCCAAACCCGGGCCCCGGTGGCTGGGGCGCAGTGTACGTTGTCGAGGATCAAATCATTGACGAGCGCTGGGGCGATGAGGCGCATACGACGAACAATCGGATGGAATTAATGGCGCTGCGAGCGGGCATCAACTTGATACCCGCCGGCACAGCGACAACGGTGTTCACGGATAGCCAGCTCTGCGTGAACACATTCACTAAATGGGCGGACAACTGGGCGGGCCGTAATTGGCGACGCAAAGATGGAGAAATCAAGAACCTCGAACTCGTAAAGGAAGTGTATTACGCTCTCAAGCAGCGCCCCGAGCTCGAACTGCGCTGGATAGCCGCTCACAACGGTCAGCGTTACAATGAATACGCAGATTCACTGGCTACAGCCTATCGACGTACGGTTCGATAATTTCCACCTAAGGTTAACTTGAACCTCGTTGTCGGAAAAAGCGAGAAGCCCACCATAATGTGGAGTTCAACTTCCGTCCAGGCTGCCCAGGAGGCTACATCACGCTTCTCGACGACAGTCTGACGCTGAGCCTGATTCGAATAGACAACAAACAAGAAGCTAGCCACCTCTTGTTCGGCCATTTGCTCAAAGGTGTGGACTTGCTCTTCCAATTTCCACCCTTGCACGCGCATGCTCTGTGGGATGAAGTTTTGATGGCGGGGACGACCGTCTTCGTCTAGGTCCAGCAGCTCGTGGGCTGAACGCAGCACATGCACTGCAATGGCCAAGTCTGGCATGTGGCTATCGCGATGGTCGCGTGAACCTAGCCCGTACAATTGGTGCGCATCCACATAGATTGGTACGCTGTGACCCACAGCTTCCAAGTGGGTAGACTCCGACAATGAGCAAGCCGCACCATCAAAGTAAAGTCGGTCCCAGCGTAGCTGACCCGAATCACGTCGAATTCGTTCCCTCAGGCGACACGCCAACTCGAAATTCAGTTGCTGCTCCGGTCGGGGTAGCCGAAATATGCGCGGCTTGGCGGAGAACCAGACCACAGTATCGTTCCAACTTTCCGTGATGGCCTGCCGGATTTCTGCGAGTGTGAGCACGGACATGGCTTGGAACGAACGGCGAGCACTGATTCCCGTCAGGTGACAATGGAATTAGGCCGCACCAAAAAGTTAGCAATTATGTAGTACATTAGCACGCAATTGGTTACTAATAACGACATGTGGTTTTCCATTTCCAAAAAGGCTTCCCGGCGGCTTGGATCCCTACTGTTGCTCGCGTTAATCGGGGCTTGTGGGCACCCCATGCAGCGCAGGCTTCAGGGCCGGTGGTTGGGTGAGTCTGTCGAATCCATCGACCCGTCCTACTTGGCCGCCGCGACTGGCTGGGCCAAGGGCACTAGTTTCGAGTTTGCTGGCGACCGCCTCACCGTTATTGTTCCGGCCGAAGAACCAAGAACGGGAACTTACTCGATCGGATCGGTGCATGCCAATCACATCGCCATTCAGGCTAAACGAATCGACGGCACACTCGATGCTGTCGAACTTCGGCTAGAAGACGATCACAGTCTGCAATGGGTATTGCCCAACGGGGCGGCGATTCGCATGCGCAAAGCAAATTGATGGGCGCGTTCCAAAGGCGAGCGGCGATCATGCCTGAGCGCGCCCGACGATGAGCAGCATCGTTACCGGGAATGCCAGAGCCGAAGTGAAGTGCATTCACTGATAGCGCCGTCCCAATCATGGTAGCGTTTCTACGAATGGAACGCGACTGATGCATCTAAATACTAAGCTGAGCGCACCCTCGATGGCTTTTTTTGTAACTGCGATCGGTGTACTGACAAGCTGCTTGACACCGCCTTCTCTTCCATCTGCTTCATTGTCGTCCGCTTCCCCCGCGGCACCGCCGCCGAGCGCGGCGCCGATAGCGGTCGCCGCCGAACCACCCTACGTTTGGAGTAATGTCGCGATCGGCGGCGGCGGATTCGTCACTGGCATAATCTTTAATTCGAATGAGCGCGGCCTAGTTTATGCGCGAACAGATGTAGGCGGTGCTTACCGGAAAGATACCGATACCGACACTTGGGTCCCACTGCTCGATGGCTTTGGCCAGCCCGATTGGAATCTTCAAGGTGTCGAAAGCCTTGCAACGGATCCCGTCGAGCCCGGGCGGGTGGTTATTGCGGCCGGCACGTACACCAACCCCGACGTCAGCAATGCGGAGATTTTGCGGTCCACGGACTACGGAAAGACTTGGCAACGCACGCCGTTACCGTTTAAGACTGGAGCCAATGAAGCAGGGCGGGGCAACGGGGAGCGTCTCGCGATTGATCCGCATTCAAACAACATCGTTTACTTTGGCACGCGCCGCAACGGCCTTTGGAGGAGCGAGGACTTTGGCGCTACGTGGGGCAAAGTCGATAGCTTTCCCGACGTGCCCGACGACAGTGCAAGACACCAGCAGCTGCCCTCTGAACCGTGGCGATTCAACTATCTAGCCCAAGCCGTTGGCATCGTGTTCGTTGTGTTCGATCCGCGCGGAGCCAACAGCGGGGCGCCGACGTCAAGGATTTATGCCGCAGTCTCGAGATCAGCGAACAGTCTTTTTTGCAGTGACGACACGGGAAAGACTTGGAAACCCGTGGCGGGTCAGCCCCTCGGTTATCGTCCAAATCACGCCGCCTTGTCGGTCGACGGCATGCTCTACATTACGTACGGCGATGAACCCGGCCCCAATGCAATGCGCGATGGTGCCGTGTGGAAATACGACATTGCAAATGGAAAATGGACCAATATCACCCCCGAAAAACCGAAACCTCCAGACCGTACGCTTGGTTACGCGGCGGTCTCAATTGACGCCGCACATCCGGGAACCATCGTAGTAAGCACTTGGAACCGCCGAAGTCCGCATGACGAGATATATCGGAGCACCAACGGTGGGCTAACTTGGTTGCCACTGCTCGACAAGTCAGAGTGGGATTATTCAGTGGCGCCCTATACTAAAACGATGCATCACCATTGGCTCAGCGACGTAAAGATCGATCCCTTTGACTCGGGCCATATTCTTTTCACAACGGGCTATGGCATTTGGGCCAGCCATAACGTTATTGACGCCGAGCGTGGAAAGGCAACGCGCTGGTCTTTCGACGATCGTGGCCTCGAAGAAACAGTACCATTGGCTCTGATTAGCCCACCGTTGGGGCCGCACTTATTGAGTGGGCTCGGTGACATCGACGGCTTTTGCCACGAAGATTTGAATGTGTCTCCTGCGTCACGCTTCGACGTACCTGGATTCAAGAACACGGAATGGCTGGATTTCGCCGAAAATGTTCCGCGCCTGATAGTGCGAACCGGCACGACATACGGCCGCGATCGCATTCTCGGCGCCTGGTCCGAGGATTCGGGCGCAAGCTGGAAGGGCTTTCCAACCGAGCCACCGGCACCCGCCGCAGGACACCCGTTTGGAAACCCACACGGGACAGGACCTATTGCAATTACGGCTGATGGCAGCGCAATAGTTTGGACAACTCATGGTAATCCGCCTTATCTGACTCGTGATCGGGGCCAGACATGGCGAGTTGTCGAAGGGGCACCCGTAGACCTACGCATTGTTGGAGATCGCGTCAACGCGAACATTCTTTACGGCTATGATTCGATGGAAGGCGTTCTTTATGTGAGCCGCAACGGCGGCGACAGTATGATCGCCGCGCTCCGAGGTTTGCCTTCGGTTTCCAAGCGGCGCTGGCCTGTCTATGCCGATTTGCGATGCGTGCCGGGCCAGACAGGGGAGTTTTGGCTTGTCCTCGATCGTAAGCTATTGCACTTCGTCGAACGCCGGTCGCTCACTTAAGGTACTCGAAGCCCTCGAAGAGGTGTCAGCGGTAGGTTTTGGCAAGTCAGCATCAGGACATACTTACCCTTCACTCTACGTAGCCGCAAAGATACAAGGTGCATACGGTGTCTATCGGTCCGACAATGGCGGGGCAAGCTTCGAGCGCATCAATGATGACACACATCAATATGGCTCAGTTACTCACCTTACCGGCGACCCACGAGTGTTCGGGCGGGTGTACATTGCCACGGGTGGACGTGGGATTGTCTTTGCAGAGCTGAAGCCTCACTGACAACAGTTCAGGGGTCACAAGCCAGGGTTCGAACAGACTCTCACAACTGATGTTTGGGTAGGCCAAGGTAGCTGAAGGCTGCGTCTGGATTATCAGTTGCGAAGACCTTTCGACCGTCCGCCCTAGCAAATCTTTGTATTTGCATCTGACCAGCGGCCGTAGCCGCAATCGCCGCATTCTTGGCAAAGCCCAGCAGTAGCTTGCCACGATGGGCAATCAATGTGGCCTCGTACGCCGGATCGTTGCGAAGCGGACCCCTGCGGGCATCAACTAACAGTGAGAAGCGCTTACGCGGAATATGCGCAAGAACGCGCTCAATGCTCGCAAAGCATGTTTCGATATCGGCATTGCTTTCAAACGGGACTGCCTTTCTGATGGCCACAAGCAGTCGGCAGCGCCGGTCAATGAAAAGATCATAGTGCTTGATTCGCTCAAGTACGACGAGCAAATCGCAAGCATCGCCTGGCTGCGTTCTTGGACGGATGCTCGGGGACTCCACCATAGAATCGATCGTACATCAGCTCGACGCAAAATGCTAACGGGAATCCTCCCGGCCGGTGACGCCATGTTTGCTATTTCTATTTGAAATGCCGGCACGCCGTGCGTTTGGTTTTCATGGGTGACCCGCAGGTTCGTTGCGACGTTTTGATTGTGTTGGTCGTCTGGGCCCCGGCCCAGCCAACTGCATTCTGAAAAGTTGACTCAAGATGAATGAGTTCTGGGCTTTAAGGTCGCTAAGGGCCACCGCCGAGAATTCCACGTTAATTGACCAATTTTCGGACAACTAGCCAGCGCAGCTCAATTGGGCAATGCTCGCGGTCAAGGGCATACATGTGTTGGCCCAAGGCCCATTCGGAATACGCGGGCGTTGGCGGAAAGGCTGCTTCGGGGAGGTACTGTTGCTCGTAGTCGTAAGCCGAGTCGTCAGCAAGAAGTTCGAGCGCGAGTCCGTCCATAGCCTGCTTGAGTTCGCTTCTGGTAAAGAACATTGCACAGCATTGCTGCCCCCATTCACGGCAAGCTTCATCCGGAATGTATCCCTCAAAGGCAAGGTGTATGTTGAGCAATAACAGTCCCCCGATCATCAGCCGATCAGCGGCGAGTTCGAATATTTGGCGCAGTTGCAGTTGCCCGCGAAAATCCCCGACTACTCCGGAAAGCAGCAGCACCCGGTAGTTCCAATACAGATTTTCCACACGCTCGAACACGTCGCCCACGACTACACGTATCGGAAGTTTCTGCCTTGCGGCTTCGGCAGCAAGCAACTCGGAGAATTTCTCGGTTAGTTCAACTGCGTCTACTGGGTGGCCCCGACTGGCGAGGTAAATGGCGTTTCGTCCGACTCCTGCGCCGATGTCGAGCACGGGACTCATGCGAGGATCGCCCAGTTCTTCAACTAGCGACAACAGCCGTGCGTCCGGATATGCGCCGAATATCGGCTCAGGGAGAGTTTCGAACCAATCCTCATAAGCCGCAGCAAGTGGCACTGCATCCGCGGTAAGCGCATAACGGATCTCTGACCCCATAGGTGCCTCGTATTTGACAACAATATTCGATCGCGGCGACGCTGCAAAAGCCTCGCTTAGAATACGCTCGAACAATCGCCTACCTTCTGCAATTTGCTCGGTTGTGATTTTGCGTCCCAAAGCAGTGAAGATTGCGAAGCAAATCTTCACATATTGATCGAGCATTCCCGGAATTGCGGGTAGTGTCATTGAGCCAGAAGCAACCGCTCGACGCAGCAGGCGTCTAATTAACGCTTGGCGCAACAATGAAGGATCGAATCGGCGCGGGCGACCGCTTCTACCCTCGATGCTATCTGTTCCGGATCGACTGAATGTCAAACCGCTTACATTGGAGTGTTCATTCACTTTCGCACCTGATGAAGCAGTTTTCTTGTATGTCAACCAACGCAGCTCCACTGGGCATTTTTCAGGCTCGAGGTCATAGACATCTAGACCCGACACCCAATTGATGAACCAAGGTGTGGGAGGCCACGCCTCCTTCGGTAAATGTTCCTGTTCGTACAGGTGAACAGAATCGTCGGATACAAACTCGAACGGAAGGCCGGCGGCTGCCTCATCCAGCTCGTTCGGTGTGAATATGGCCGAGTAGCATTGTTGGGCAAATTCGCGCGCCGCTTTATCTGGCGTGAAACCCTGCACTGACAGGTGCACGTTAAACAACAGTGTGCCCCCTTCTGTTAGGACTTCGGCGGCGAGCTCGAACAGGCTGCGAAGTTCGGCTTTGCCGCGAAAATCGGGCACGACTTCCGACGCAAAGAAGAGCCGGTAGTCTCGCCTGAGATCGTGTCTTGCCTCGAAGACATCATGCGCAATCACGCGAACAGGCAACTGTTGCTTTGCCGCTTCGGTTGCCAAAATCTCCGCAAATTTCGGGGTAATCTCAACAGCGTCAACGGGATGACCACGACGCGCCAACGCCAAGGCGTTCCGCCCTGTGCCGGCGCCGAGATCTAAAACAGGGCTGCTTTTCGGGTCCTGAAGCTCCAGAGCCAGCGATAAAACGCGGGCATCCGGGTGTGACCCAAATAGCGGACTTTCGCTGGTGCCAATCCACCTCTCGTAGGCGTCTGCGATCGTACTAATATCTTCGTCGACCGAGTACCCCAAGGGCCGCGCTGATTCGGCTTCGAATCGAATCACTATCTTCGATCGAGGCGATCCCCGATAAGTCTTTCGTAGCTTTTCCAAAATCAGCGTCCGCGCGCTTTCGATTTCCTCAGCAGCAAACCCTCGCCCAATCGCACCAAACAACGCAGAACACGTCTCTACATATTGGTCAAGTAAGCCCGGAACGGCAGGTATTTTGATCGTTCCCGACACAGCGATTCTTTGCTTGATCCGTTGAAACATCGCTTGCGAGATTAGACTCGGGATTATTTGCTGGCGATGGACGGCCTTGCTTCGCTTCTTGCGCATAGAAAAGGCAAGGTCGGACTTCTTTGCGCGAAGGTCAAGTAACGGAAAATCCGTGGCGCTCCACGGAGTCAGGCACGGACTCAATTGATGAGCTCGGCACAAGATGCTCAGGCTCAAAGCGTGGGAAGATCGGAATAACGGTTGCTTTTGGCATGGCGAATCGGCACATGGCTACGAGGCTGTCTTGGGCGCCGACCTGCAGCAGCGGGTTGCAGTCGCGTCCGGAGCGACGCTCACGTATGAATTGCGGTCGCCAGGCATGGGAACTGCGCTGGCTCGAATATTTTGCGGAAGATCCAATTCATCGATTGACCACCCGACGTTATGAGTGTATTTTTCAACTGTTACGGTACCTCCTGACTGCGGGGTTGCGATCCGATGATGTCCAGCAACAAATGGGTCCTACACGCTAGCTTGACAACATTATTGCTCGTGGCCTGCAGTGCCACCGACAATGCCATTCCACCGCCAGACGAAACTGTGGGTGGGACGGGCGCGGCTGATACGGGTGGTGCTTTGGGGACAGCGGGTAACTCGGTCGCCATCACAGGTGGCGCGAGCAATTCCTCTGGCGGCAGCAGCGGCGCAATCAGCACATCAGGCACCGGTGGTTCAACGTCCGCAGCCGGCGCAACGGGAAATGGCGGCGCATTGGCCAAAGGCGGTGCAACGAGTACCGGAGGTAGCAAAACAACGGGTGGCGCACAAGGCACCGGCGGAGCTGTCGCAACAGGCGGCACACCTAGCACGGGCGGATCAAAAGCTACCGGTGGCACACCTAGCACGGGCGGATCAAAAGCTACCGGTGGCACACCTAACACAGGCGGATCAAAAGCTACCGGTGGCACACCTAACACAGGCGGATCAAAAGCTACCGGTGGCACACCTAATACAGGTGGCTCCAAAGCTACCGGTGGATCAAGGGCTACCGGTGGTTCACCTAGCACGGGCGGATCAAAAGCTACCGGTGGTTCACCTAGCACGGGCGGATCAAAAGCTACCGGTGGCGCGCCCGCAACGGGGGGCACACCGGCAACTGGCGGCACGCCGGCCACCGGAGGTTCACCTAGCACGGGCGGATCAAAAGCTACCGGTGGCGCGCCCGCAACGGGGGGCGCACTGGCAACCGGAGGCGCGAGCGCCATCGGCAGTTGCGATTTCACGAGTGCCTCGTGCCAAAGTCAAGCCGCTGTGTGCAGTAGCGTACAGACTTGGGAAGAGACGTATTGTGCCGGCCTTTTGACATGTCTGGAGGCCAATTACACTTGCATTACCGCAGCCGACCCTCTCTGCTCTACGAAGGGCGCTTATGGTAATCCGGAGTGTACTGACCTTTATAATATTTCGTCGGCGTCACAAACGTTGATCGCAACTTACATCAGCTGCGTGTGCGCTTTATAGGCATCAGCCTCACACGCAATCGACATTTCGCAATCGTCGAAGGTTGTCTGCTTTTCCGTGACGGTAAAACAAAAAAAGTCCTACGGCGTAAAGTCTGGTGAGTAATGGTTGACTAAAATGTCCGTTGCAGTGAAAAAGAGCCAGGACCAACCTGCAAAGATGTTGAAGGGGCGGACGATTCTGAAGAATCGGTGAGAATCAAGTACGTGCCCAAGCCAAGTCCGATTAATCCAACACTCAACGCGGCATAGCTGAAGCCCTCGTACCTTCCCTTAGTCTGCGCGTCACCGAGCGTGGCTCGCGAGCACAAGGTGCCCGTCCCCTTGTTACAATCCTGTGTGAGGTCACCAAAGATTGAATTGGCGGCCACGTTAAAACCAACAAAGGCTCCGACGCCCACAATGCCCACAGCTCCGCTAATATAGCCAACAGTGCGGCGATCAAGTCCAGACTGAGACCCGCTCGGAGTAGCAGATGCTTCTCCCTGGTGCTGCTCTTGATCCTTGGCTCCTTCGTCTTGAGTTGGGGAACCACTCGAATAGGACGAGGTGGGTGTCAAGTCAGCCGTTAGTACGCGAGTAACTCCGGCCTCAAGACGAAGCCTCTTCTTTCGAATGCGACCGTCTGTCGCCGTGATTTCTACAAGGATTCTTCCCGGTGTCACCGGTATGGGTTTGCCCCAGTCAACGTCGGAAAGTTTTTTTCCCCCGATGCTCACTTCAGTGCCGGGAATGACGGTAATAAATGCGAGTTCCACCTTCACGTCGTCGAGTTCTTTTCGCGCCGCATCGGCCGTCTTTTGGTACTTCGGTTGCTTACCGGCAAGCTCGGTTGCTTGCGCAACAGTCTCCTCAAGCTCCTTGTAAGCGTCGAGAGTTCGGTTGACTTTGATGAGCGCACGGCCAAGCATTAGCCGCGAGTTGGGGCTTGCTACTATGTTGTAGGACTCTTGAAACTTCTCGACGGCTTCTTTGTAGTGCTTTGAATTCATCGCCTTGACCCCCTCAAGGTAGGGCCCCTTGGCGTCATTGAGTTCAGCTTTGCCAGCGTCGATGACGGAAACACCAGCAGCCGCAGCAACGGCTGAACTCAGCAAAGCTAACAGTACCGTTGTGGTCGAAAGAGCCAGTTTTTCTCTACAATTCATAGCTAATATTCTCTCGGCGCAGCTTAAAATTCGTACTGACTTTCGGCGGTGCGAAATTCAGTCTTTCAAAGTTCATTTGGAATGTAGTGTTTATTGGGTGACTGCCCTGCAGCCTTAGAATCGCCGGCGGGGGGCTCATCCTCCGTCGCCGAAGACTTGCCAGATGACTTAGCTTGATCCCGCGCGGTACGCTTATGATGGTCAACCTTCGCGCCTGGTGGCGAGGCCATCCCGGCGTCGGATTCCTTGCCATTGTCAAGTGTCGCTCTCTCAGTGTTGGAGACTTCGGTTTGTTGCGCCGCCAAATCAGTGGGCGACCCTGATTCGAGAGCGGACGCTCTCGACGTGGTCGGAGCTTCTTTCAAAGTTGGTTTCGAAGTCGTTGTGGAGGAATGCTGCAGGGCGAGCATTATGACAATTACGGCGAGGACGGTAGTTGAAAAGCCGAATATAATCGTACCCATGCTAAGCTGAAGCGTGCGCTTCTTGGGCAAACCGGGGATTTGACTGGGATCGTTGGTTTCATCCCAATTCCTGGCAGGCACAGGGCGAGGTGACTCGGCCCGTTGCAATTCCTCTTCACCCACCGCCTGAACCGGTAGCGCCGCCAATGGAACGTAGGGTTCGGGTTCCTCAGAAACCAGACGGAAGGGCTGGGCGGTTGGCTGGAGGCTCGCGGTGGGCCCGGATTGCAGGTTCGCTTGGGCTTCCACGACTGCTGGCACTGGCGCAGGATCGCCGATG
Organism: uncultured delta proteobacterium; assembly: GCA_963835565.1. GTDB lineage: Bacteria > Myxococcota_A > Polyangia > Polyangiales > Polyangiaceae > FEN-1139. Next base: position 23,811 of record CAWIGY010000095.1, on the reverse strand, counting down.
CCGGCCGGCGTCGGTGCCGGAGACGCGCTCTGGCGGAGCTCGATATCTAGTGGGCGAGGCGAACCCTGCCCGGGCAGCGTATCCAATTTGTCGCGCGGGGCAAGCAAGGGCTCCACTGTACCTTGGGCATTAGGTTCACTTGGAATCGGGGTCGCTCGAGGTTGCTCAATCGGCGGAATCACCGGAGCAGGAGCGCTGTTGAACAGCGGAACATCAGGAATTGGCGTGGGCTGTGCGTGCGCCAACTCGGGCACCGCGAATTGCTCAGTGGGTAGAGCTTGCGGTACCGGTGCTTGTTCCACTGGCATTTCTTGCTGCAATGATTGAGCTAGCGAATCCACGTCTGACTGCGAATCGTCCGCGGACCTGGGCTCCAGGATTGCATCAGTAAATTCGATGACCTGCTCGTAAGTGGCAACTTCTTCGACTCCCATGACAATCGCCACCGCGAGTTCACGAAGGGATGCTTGCCGCTTTAACGGTTCTAGTTCGAGAGCAGTGTGAACGGCGTGAACCAGCCCCTGGGGGACCTTAATTCCCTCGGGCAGGGAATGGGTAATCTTTGGAATCTTGAATTTCTGACCCAAATCGAGCGCGTTTGCCTGGTCACCGAATAGCGTTCTGCCCGTGAGCAACTCCCAAAGCAGAACGCCAATTGAAAATACATCGGAGCGTTCGCTGGGTTCGCGAGCATCGTCGAGCATTTCCGGCGCTGCAAAAGCCGCAGCCGCGGGTTGTGCTCGCAGCGCCGGAACACGAAGAGCGGCAGCGGTAATCTGACCGTCGAGTGCGCGCATACGACCGTCCGGACCAAGTAACAACGAACCCGGGGCCACGCTGCCTGGACGCCAGGGGATACCCGCGGATGCGCAATGATCCCGGCTTTGTTCAAGACCTTCGATCACATCGAGGGCGATGCGTGCCGCCACTTTCGCTGGGAAGGGCGCGCCTGATTCGCGAGCACAGGTTTGTAAGAACTCCAACAAGCTACCTTCGGAATGTTCGTGTATCAGAGTGAGCCAACCCTTGCCTGTAACGACATCCGCCACGCGAAGCACGAGCTCATGTGCCAGGTTGGTGCTGTCCCAAATGGCGTCCGCAAGCGTTTGCTCGTCTTGTGCCGGAAGACCGGGGGGCAACGTAACGACACGAGCTAGTCCATGCTGCACGCCGTCTCCAACCTCCCGCTCGGCGATATAGAGAGGGCCAAAAGTCCCTTGTGCGACTTCTCGAATAATTACGTAGCGCCCTACTCGGGAGCCAGCGATGGGGGCAGATTCGGGGACAGTCACGCTAATGGACGGGAGGACAGGGTTAATGATTATTCTTAGGGCCGCTGACATCTTGGGGGATTTTGGGCGCAATGTCACCTTCGGAGGCCTGGGCACTAGGCTTTTGGTTTTTGCGGCACGGACAAGAAGTTCAACTCGGTACCAAAATTCAACAGGTGTGAAGGATTGCAGCGTAGCTATGGAGCGCCTTCGGCTGGTTTCGGTCGAAACAGTGGCTGCAATACCGTGGAAAGCGCTGGACTTTGTTCCAAGGGCAGGCGGCGAATTGCCGCTATAGTCAGCAAATCGTCGAAAAGGTCGAGGCGCGGGTGAGCCATTTGAGCGGACGTCCAGCGGGTCGGCGTCACTGGTTCCTTTCCTATGGCAATGACGGAGACTCGGAGCGGACTCAGTTACGAAGATGATCGAGTGGGCTTAGGCGCCACTCCTAACCGCAGTTAGTGCTGTGTTATGCACTACACGGGGTGGCTTTGGGACAACGGTAACAAGGGTAAGAAGTTTGATAGTTCACATGATCGCGGTCGTCCCTTCTCGTTCAAGCTAGGGGTAGGTTAAGTGATTCGAGGTCGAGTTGTTAGAACTCGGTTGAGTCCATAAGCTGTTCTGAAAGTGCCAACAATCTGGAATACAGTTCGCGACGCTGTTTTCCGTTAACTCCAATATCGTCCAAGATAGTCCGCGGTGATTGACCATCCTTCAGTTTTACCAATAATGCTTCGTCCGTAATTGCTACGTAATCATGCTCCGACTGGGAGTCCAAGCCTTCGGCTCCAATTACCAACACGAATTCACCGCGAGTTTCCGCTGCGTTTTCAGCGAGTGACGCCAGCGTTCCACGCCGAACTTCTTCGTGCAATTTAGTTAGCTCACGGCAGATAACAGCTGGACGCGTTGGCTGACGCCGGGATAGTTCGCTGAGCGTCGCGCCAATACGACGTGGCGACTCGAATAGTACGACGGTGTCCCTACAGTTAACCAGCCGCTCTATCGCGGCTTGACGACGTTTACCTTGTCGTGGGAGAAAGCCCAAAAAATAAAACGGACCATCGACGAATCCGGACAACGCCAGCGCCGCAGTCACAGCACTAGGGCCTGGAATTACTTGCACGCTCACACCGACATCAACGGCGGCCGAAACCAAGCGTGCCCCGGGATCACTGATACCTGGCATACCTGCATCCGTAACCAACGCTACACTTTGCCCTTGTAGGAGTAGGTTGACGACGCTCAGCATGCGTGACAAGGCCGTGTGCGCTTCAACGCATTGCAGCGGCTTGCCCCTGATTCCCAGATGATTGAGCAATGCTTTGGTACGCCGTGTATCTTCGGCAACCACCCGATCCACGGCACTCAGCGTCTCGACGGCTCTTCGAGAAATATCGCCCAAATTTCCGATGGGTGTTCCAATGACGAAAAGTACGCCGGCCAAAGGGTCTCACCTTCATTCGCGAACTTGAACTGCGTCGCCGAGGGCTTCGTTCAGATAGCTTCGCAGCTTGCCCGAGAGTCGCGCTTCAAGCTGCCGAACACGTTCCCTCGACACACCAAATTCATCACCCAGTTCTTGCAATGTGATCGGATCTTCGGCCACCATACGTTTATCGAAAATTACCAATTCTTTGCCCGACAAGGTAGTGCGAAAATTGTCCAGCTGATGGCGAACTAATACTTGAAGTTCGAAACCTTCAGTGAGTTGATCCGGTCCCGGTGTCATGGCGGGCAGTAGATCCATGCGCGTAGTTTGCCGGCCTTCCGAGTCGCCAACGCTAACGTCAAGGGAAGCATCGCCGCTAGCCAAGCGCCGATCCATCTCTATTACGTCTTTTTCATCGACGTTTAGGCGTAGCGCGACTTCCGCATGCGTCGGTTCAATTCCCATCGCGGCTAGCCGGGCTTTTTCCTTGTTCAAGTTGAAAAAGAGCTTACGTTGGGCTTGCGTCGTGCCAAGCTTTACTAAGCGCCAATTGTTGAGAATGAAGCGCAAGATGTAGGCGCGAATCCACCAGGCTGCGTAGCTTGAGAGTTTAACGCCGCGATATGGATCATACCGCTTGACGGCCTGCATCAAGCCAATGTTCCCTTCCTGGATCAAATCCATGATATTACGATACGCACGCCGGTACTCGAATGCGAGTTTAACTACCAAGCGCAGGTTAGCCGTTACCAAGCGAGCGGCAGCATTTACATCTCCTGTCTTGACATAATGCTCAGCTAGTCGATGCTCTTCGTCCGATGTGAGTAGTGGATGACGCTGAACTTCCTGCATGTAAAGCTGCAACCCATCCATGCGCGCCAGCGCGCGTTCATTGGTAGGCACGACAACGGGCGCGTCATCAAGAGCGAATCCGGTATCATCCGCGATAACCTCACCACTAGCCTCAATGATCGCATCAGGGTCTAATTCATCGCCAGGTTCCGACTCAGGGGCATCGGAATCCGAATTTGAACTGCGGTCGCTCTCAGTGAACACCTCTTCCTGGGAGTGATCCTCCCGCTGCACATGGGGCCGCTTTTTTGATGTCGCTCGCTTGGCCAAATGTCTTGCTTTCAGGGTAATTGGTAAAAAGATTGAGCTCACCCGGTCTGTACGTCAAGGTAGGCTAATGGTCCTGCCAACCAATTGGACGCGGCGTCCGGGGAATCGCTGATGTGGTAAGAGATCCGGCGTGAGTACATACAACTCCACAAAGCCGCGCGGCTTACCCTTGTCGCAAAATGGCCGGCGCGGCCTTGGAACTGCGGTCGTTGTAGGCATTGGGCTGCTTCAAGTCGCCGTCCAATTTGTTGCGAGTCACGATCGCATCCGGGCCTTGTCGCAAGTTCTGTTCATGAGCGTTGAAATGCCAGCGCTTATGCTGGTTTTGTCGTGGGGATATGGGTGGGCGACACGTCACCGACTGGGTCCGCTGCCCACGCTGTTTCTTGGTATATTGGCGGCTGGCTGCTTAGGTGCGATCTTCGGAGCGCTTTTGTGGTGCGCTGCGCAGATTTTTCCGGCTATTCGATTTCACGCAGATACGAAACTACAACTGACTCGCTCCATCGCATTTGGTATCACATTTGGCCAATTGCACTTTGGCCTGTGGGCGTTGGCGTTCGTTTTCCCGTTTGCTATTGACGATGCGAAACTTCGGTCGCTTGAGACCGAAAAATTGCGGCTGGAAGCTGAGCAATTGCGAAGCTTAGCTGAGCTTGCACAACTTCGTGCTAATTTGGAGCCACATTTCTTGCTAAATACCCTCAACGCGGTCGCGGGTCTGGTCATGGAGGACCCTCGCGAGGCACGCCGGCTCCTGGTTTGTCTGGGTGATCTTCTGAGGGATGCACTTCACGATGAAACCGAATTGCAGCCGCTCGATAAGCAAATGGATTGGTTGCGTCGTTACGCAGATATTTTGGAAGCACGGTATCCCAAAACGCTCACGTTTTCCTGGCATATTGCCAGTGAAGTCAAAGACGCTCTTATCCCCCGGCTATTGCTGCAGCCACTGATTGAAAATGCCGTAAAGCACGGTGCTTTGAAACGGCGCGGCGGCCTCGGTAATGTCGTCGTGCGGGCTGACATCCTGCGAGGAGTGAATCCGGAATTGGATCGCATAGTGTGCAGCGTTGAAGACAATGGGCCCGGCATTCGAGAGCAAGAGCGAGACGCGGCATTTGGACTGCGCGCCGTACGCCGTCGTCTGCAGCTCAAATACGGAGCGAGTGGCGTTCTGCACTTAGAGTCATCTACGACAGGTACTCGGGCGGTCGTTGAATTGCCATCTACTGCGCTGAGGTGATTGATGGGCATCAGTCCAACCCCAGACCGATCTCGAAATCGCCTGCGTGCCCTAGTGGTGGAGGATGAATGGCCAGCGCGAAACTATCTCGTCGAGTTAATTGAATCTTCCGGTTTGGCCGAGGTTGTTGGCGCGGTCGCCGATGACGAAGAAGCTCGGCAAGTGTTGCACCCTACTTCCGGCGTAAATGTCGATGTAGTGTTCGTGGACGTGCAACTAGCAGGCCGAGGCGGCGAGCGGACTGGTCTCGATTGGGTGCGAGCGGAAATCAAGACCCGTCGAACGCTCATGTTTGTCATTGCAACCGCCTTTGAGAATCACGCTGTTGAAGCGTTCGAGCTTGGGGCCGTCAACTACCTGCTGAAACCCTTCAGCGAGGAACGCGTAACTCATTGCTTACGTCGGCTTACACGCAAGGTTACCCGTTGACCCCAACCATGATTGCGGGCGATTGCGAATTGTCTCGCGCCGAAAGAAGAGTCTTGTGTTCTTGGAACCCGAAGAGATTTGGGCGTTCGAGGCCGCCGACAGAATGACGTTTGCGCATACTGAACTCGGCAGTTTCGACCTGGATCTCTCGCTTTCGGCCATTGAAGCCTCATTTGGCCGGACGTTTATGCGAGTTCACCGATCTTGGCTGGTGAATCTCAAGCATGTCAAAGAGCTGGAACGCGATGGCAATGAAACACGACTGTTCGTTGGTCATCGCTTGAGCGACGATGGCCATGGAATATTCGTGCAAGTTGCGCGTGACAGGTCTCAAGCGGTACGCGACCAGCTGTTGGCCAATTCCACCGGCCTAAGAAGACTTTAGCCGGGTACCGTTTGTGTCGGCATTAGCGATGGCGTTTCCGGCTCAGGGAGCTTACTTTTCTTGGTGAATCGATCCAAAACCAAATACGTCACGGGCGTCGTGTACAAGGTCAGTAATTGTGAAACCAACAGCCCTCCGACGATCGAAAGTCCAAGCGGGTGGCGCAACTCCGAGCCGCTACCTCGCCCAAGCGCAAGCGGGAGGCCGCCGAGCAGCGCCGCCGACGTGGTCATTAATATCGGTCTAAAGCGTTGACTGCAGGCGAGCAGAATTGCTGACTTGGGATCTAGCCCCTGATCGCGCTCTGCTTCCAGAGCAAAATCGATCATCAAGATGGCGTTCTTTTTCACGATGCCAATTAGGAGAATGATGCCAATCAATGCTATGATATTTAGATCATTCTTAAACGCCAACAAGGCCAGCAGCGCGCCGAGCCCCGCGGATGGAATGGTCAACAGAATGGTGATAGGATGAATCAGGCTCTCATAGAGCATTCCAAGAACTAAGTATACGGTCATCAAGGCCGCTAAAATCAGAATACGCTCATTTGCGAGCGAATCTTGAAAGGCCTGCGCAGTGCCTTGAAACCCGGCCCGGACACTGGCTGGTAACCCAATATTGCGTTCCGCACGATGGATTGCATCCACGGCTTGACCCAGGGAAGCGCCCAATGACAAATTGAATGACAGCGTCACACAAGGGAATTGGCCCTGATGCGTGATCGAGAGTGGCGTATTCGAACGCCCTAAATGAGCCATTGTCGATAAGGGAACAGGCGCGCCCGTGCTCGACGGGACGTAGATTTGTCGGAGTGCGTCCGGGTTGAGCGAAAACTGCGGGGATACCTCCAAGACGACGCGATATTGATTCAGCTGCGTGTAATTGGTAGCCACCTGTCGTTGACCAAAAGCATCGTAAAGCGTACTGTCGATCGTTTGCATTGTGATGCCCATGCGAGACGCGGTGTCGCGGTCAACCACCAGGTCCAATTGCAGGCCGGCTGACTGCTGATCCGTCGCCACATCCTTGAGTTGGGGAAGCTTTTTGAGTTGCTCTAGTACCCGTGGCGCCCAGAGTTGAAGTTCATCCAAATTGGCGCTCTGAACCGTGTATTGATATTGTGTTCGGCTTGATCGACCACCCACTCTAACATCTTGGGCGGGCTGCAAATAAAGGGCGACTCCAACCAGTTTAGCCAGACGCTTTCTCAGCCTAGCCACCACCTCGTCAATGGTGGCCTTTCGTGCCGGGCGCTCCCGAAGGTCCAAGAAAACCGTACCTGTATTACCCGCTGATGCGCCGTAGCCGCCACCGGTATAAGACACGGCGTGCAGGACATCCGGGTCAGACAGCAGAACCTGATTGAGCGCCTCTTGACGGCTTTTCATTGCTGGAAATGACACATCTTGAGGGGCGTCGGAAAAGCCCATAATCATGCTGGTGTCTTGCTGTGGAAACAGGCCCTTTGGCACGAAGATGTACAACCAAATGGTCAGCGCGACGACCGCCGTAGACACAAATCCCATCAGACGCGTATGATCGACCACCCAGTGCAAACTGCGTTCATATATGCGCAGCAACGATTGGAAACCTCTTTCCGACTGACGATAGGCCCAACCATGCCTGGTAGTTGGATTGTCCAACAAGCGCCCGCACATCATCGGCGTGAGCGTCAGCGATACGACTCCGGAGATGGCAACGGCCACCGCGAGTGTTACGGCAAATTCCCGAAATAATCGGCCGACGATGCCACCCATGAACAAGATGGGAACGAAGACCGCTAGTAGTGACACCGTAATCGAGATAATTGTGAAGCCGATCTGCTGTGCCCCTTTGAATGCGGCTTTGAAAGGCGTTTCTCCCATCTCGATGTATCGCGTAACGTTTTCCGTCACAACAATGGCGTCATCTACCACGAAGCCTGTCGCAATCGTAAGCGCCATCAATGAAAGATTATTGATGCTGTAATCCAATAGGTACATAACACCGAACGTTCCAACCAGAGACACCGGTACGGCGACTGTGGGGATGGCACTCGCCCGCACACGCCGCAGGAATACGAACACGACGAGCGTGACGAGAACTACGCTCAATATGAGAGAGAACTCAACGTCGCGAACCGAGGCGCGAATTGTCCTGGCGCGATCGAGCGCAATCTGTATGTGAATGTCAGGTGAAATTGACGTGGCCAATTGGGGTAGCAACGCTTTGATGCGATCAATAGTTTCGATGATATTGGCACCGGGTTGACGCCGAATGATGACTTGAACGGACCGTTTGCCATTGGTCCAAGCAGCCGTACGATTGTTTTCAACGTCATCAATGATAGTTGCTACGTCACCCAGTCGCACAACGCCCTGAGCGTTGGAGGCCAATACCAATGTGCGAAATTGGTCTGCCCGAAAGATCTGGTCGTTGGCTGCAATCGTAAAGGATTGTCGAGCTCCGGTAAGAATTCCCTTAGGCTGATCGAGCGTGGATTGCGCGAGAACATTGCGGACATCCTCAAGCGTCAAACCGAGACTTGCCAACACCGCAGGGTCCACTTGTATTCGCACAGCGGGTTGCTGGCCACCGCCCACAAACACCTGTCCGACCCCCGCCACCTGGGAGATCTTCTGGCCAAGAATGGTGTTGGCCATATCGTAAACTTGCGAGAGTGGAATTGTGTCGGAGGTGAGCCCCAAAATCAAAATCGGTGAATCTGCTGGGTTCACTTTGCGATACGTGGGCCGCGTGGGCATGCCGGGCGGCAGCTCAGATCCCGCGGCCGCAATCGCCGCTTGCACATCACGCGCCGCCGAATCAACGTCCCGATCGACATCGAATTGAAGTGTGATCGACGAATTACCGAGCGAATTGGTCGAGGTGATCTCGGTAACGCCTGCGATACGACCAAAGCGTCGTTCGAGCGGAGTCGCCACCGACGAGGCCATGGTTTCCGGGCTGGCTCCCGGCAAAGCGGCATTGACCGAAATACTCGGAAAGTCAACACGCGGCAGTGGAGCTACGGGTAATAATCGGTAAGCCACGAATCCGGACAAAAACACGGCGATGGCCAACAAGGTTGTGGCAATAGGTCTGCTGATAAAGGGTGCCGATATATTCACGATATTACCGTGGGACTTGCGCAAGCTCAGCGTTTTGCGGGCGGCTTCCCCGGCGCATAAAGCGGGCTATTCGGTCCAGTGCGAGATAGATGACAGGGGTCGTGTATAGGGTCAGCACCTGCGATATGAGAAGTCCCCCAACGATGCTAATGCCGAGGGGGCGTCGCAGCTCGGAGCCGATACCGGTTCCAAATGCCAGGGGGACCCCGCCGAACAATGCAGCAGCGGTTGTCATCATGATGGGTCGAAAGCGTAACAGGCAGGCCTGACGAATTGCTTCAAATGACGACATTCCCTGCTCGCGCTCGGCTTCGAGCGCAAAGTCGATCATCATGATCGCATTCTTCTTTACGATGCCAATCAGCAGAATGACTCCAATCAGGGCAATGATACTGAATTCGATATTGCACAGCATCAGTGCCAAGAGCGCGCCTACACCTGCCGAAGGTAGCGTGGAAAGGATTGTAATTGGATGGATCGTGCTTTCATAAAGAATCCCGAGCACAATATAGACCGTAATCAGCGCCGCCAGAATTAGCACGGGTTCGCTTGCTAGCGATTCTTGAAATGCCTTGGCCGTACCTTGAAATTCGGCGTGGACGCTGGGCGGCATTTGAATACTCGCCTCCACTTGATGAATGGCGTCAACGGCCTGGCCCAATGAATAGCCGGACGCCACATTGAAGCTCAGCGTGACGGCTGGAAACTGACCTTGATGATTGACGGAAAGTGGAGTTTGCAATTGTTCACGGTGCGCAACAGTATTGAGCGGAATGGCGTCTCCGGATTGCGATCGTACAAAAAGCAGAGAGAGGGCATCCGGATTATTCGCAAATTCGGGCTTGACCTCCAGAATTACGCGGTACAGGTTTAGCTGCGTAAATACGGTCGTGATTTGACGCTGTCCGAAGGCGTCATATAGCGTATCGTCAATGGCTTGTAGCGAGACTCCAAGGCGTGAAGCCGTATCTCTGTCGATCTTTAACGCAAGTTGTAAACCTCCCGATTGTTGATCGCTGGCCACATCTTGAAGTTCGGGCAACGTGCGGAGCTTTGCCAGCAATTGGGGCCCCCAAGTGGCCAGCTCGGCGGGGTCCGCGTCTTCAATTGTGAATTGATATTGCGTGCTGCTGACGCGATTGTCGATGCTAAAATCTTGCACCGACTGAAGGTGAACCTGCAGACCTTCCAGCTGTTTCAGCTGCCTCTGCAATCTAGCGGAAATTTCGTCGGCTGACGATTGACGTCGATCTCGAGACACAAGCGATACGGAAAGCCGCCCTGTGTTAGGAGTCGGGTTGGTCCCGTCAACGCCAATGAACGACGTTACCGCGTCCACGTCGGGGTCCTGTTTGACCACGTCAACGGCGCTGCGTTGCAGTTGCATCATTCTGGGAAATGACACGTCCGGTGAAGCCTCGGTTACACCCAAAATGAGGCCCGTATCCTGCTGCGGAAAGAACCCCTTGGGAATGATGTAAGCCAAGGCAACCGTCATGGCGACGGTTGCGAATGTTAAGATGAGCGTCGTAACTTGATGCGACAGAACCCAGTCCAGGCCCAGTTTGTAGAAACTCAGCGTCGCGTCAAAACCCCGCTCAAGCCAGGCCGCGATCGGCCCAGGTGGGGAGAGGTTTTCCCGTTCCTTGAGCCAATGAGCGCACATCGTCGCAGTTAACGTCAGCGATAGCACTGCGGAAAGACCCACGGCAATGCTTAGTGTGACGGCAAATTCTCGGAACAATCGCCCAATTATGCCGCCCATGAACAGCAGTGGAATGAGCACGGCAATCAGGGAGATCGTCAATGATATGATTGTAAAGCCAATTTGCTTCGCGCCTTCAAGGGCGGCCTCAAATGGTCGCATGCCTTTCTCAACGTACCTCGTGATGTTCTCAATCATGACGATGGCATCGTCAATCACGAAGCCGGTCGAAATGGTCAGCGCCATCAGCGTAAGATTGTTGAGGCTATATCCGAGCAGAGCCATAACGCCGAAGGTGCCAATCAATGACAGCGGGACTGTCACGCCGGGGATCAGCGTGGCCCGCAATTCCCGCAAAAACACGAATATTACCGCGACAACTAACAACACCGTGAGAATCAATGTGAACTCAACGTCGGACACCGACGCTCGAATGGTTTCCGTACGATCGCTGACTACGCGAACATTCAAACCTTGCGGCAAGCTTGCCTTCAGTTGTGGCAGCAGCTTCTTTACGCGATCGGCCACGGCGATGACATTCGCGCCAGGCTGACGTTGAATGTTCATGATAATCGAGCGCTGGGTATCGGTCCAGCCGGCGAGTTGATTGTTTTCAACCCCATCCACCGTGGTGGCGATCTGCTTAACTCGAATCGGGGCACCGTTCTTGTACGCGAGCACGATCGGATCAAAGGCTTGGGCTCCAAATAACTGGTCGTTGGTCGCCAAGGCGAAATTCTGTCGCCGCCCGTCGAGAGAGCCCTTGGGTTGATCCACAGTGGCGGCCATGAGTGCTGACCGAACGTCTTCCAAACTGAGGTCGGCGCCGGCGAGTGCCTGTGGGTCAACCTGAACACGCACTGCGGGCTTCTGCCCGCCATTGAGTGTTACCAGCCCAACTCCAGTGACTTGAGAAATCTTTTGTGCCAGTATCGAATCGACAAAATCGTCAACCTGACTGAGCGGCAAGGTCTCAGAACCTACGCTCAGCGTCAGAATAGGCGCGTCGGCTGGGTTGCTTTTGCTGTACGTTGGCGGGGTCGGTAGATATCTCGGTAGCAAGTTGCTAGCGGCGTTGATGGCCGCCTGCACATCTTGCTCGGCCGCATCAATGCTACGTTGCAGCTCGAATTGAAGTGTAATCTGCGAATTGCCGTAACTGCTGATGGACGTCATCTGCGCCAATGAGGGCATCAGACCAAATTGGCGTTCGAGCGGGGTAGTTACGGCAGACGTCATAGTATCGGCGCTGGCGCCCGGAAGACTCGTCGACACGACGATTGTCGGGTAGTCAACTTGCGGCAGTGCCGAAATGGGGAGAGTACGCAGAGCAACCAGACCGGCGAGCAGTAGCCCGACCATCAACAATGAAGTCGCCACGGGTCGGCGAATGAATGGTTCGGATACGCTACTCACTGCGGTTTCCTCGGTCGGGCGGAATTGGCCGGTTCAGGAGCGGCACGCACGGCCACCTTGGCACCGGGTCGCAATTGGTTTTGCCCTTCGGATACCACCTGCTCACCGACGTCGAGTCCGGATTGAATGACCGCGGTATCGCCTTGTATCGAAGCGATTTCGATAGCCCTAACCTCCACTGTTTGGTCACGCTTCATCACGTAAACGAATGTCCCCTGCGGTCCCCTTTGAATTGTACTGTTTGGAACCGCCAATGCACCCTTGTTGGTAGCAAGCACCAAACGCGCTTTGACAAACGCATTGGGCCAAAGAGCATGATCCGCGATTGGCTAAACGTAGCTTTCAGATCGAATCGTAGCGGTGGTCGTATTGATCTGATTATCAATCAGAAGCACCTGACCGGTTCCAAGCTTCTTGGTTCCGTCACGACTATAAGCATCCACGTTGAGCGGCCCTTGAGCCATCGCCTGGCTGATGCGAAATTGGTCGTCTTCGGGCAACACGAACATGACGGCAATGGGGTCCAGCTGAGTGACCACGACCATTCCCGTGCTATCTGCGGCATGGATGATGTTGCCTGGATCAACAAGGCGAACACCCGTTACCCCTGTGACGGGCGAAACAATGCGCGCATAGGTCAGGTTCAATTTCGCTGTCGCAATTTGTGCCTGGTCAGCCTGAATAGCCGCTTCCGTTTGAGCAACCAGCGACCGCTGCGTGTCCACTTGTTGTTGCGGCACCAGCTTTTGGTCGCCCAAGGTTTGATATCGGCCTAAATCGAGCTTGGAATTAGCCAGAAGCGCGCTGTCCCTGGCCAGTGCCGCCTGGCCCTGCTGCAGTTGAATTTGGAATGGACGGGGGTCGATTTGCGCGAGCAACTGCCCCTTAGTCATTTGTTGGCCTTCCTTGAAGTACACCTTGTCAAGCAGTGCCGTCTACCTGGGTCTTCACAACAATCGTGGCAATTGGGGTTACATTGCCCAGACCCTCAAGGATGACTGGTACATCCACGCGTGAAACGGTAACCACCTGAATTGACACCACGCGATTCTCGTAACCGGCTGATTGGGCCGCAGCTGCAGCTACTGGTGAATTGCGCTTGCTGCGAATTATCGTAGTTGCGATGGCAATCAATCCTAGGATTGCGATAATCCAAATCCAACGGGCTTTGCGTATAGGTGTTGGTGCAATGGATGCTTTTTCGTCACGGGTAAGTACAGATTCGACCATCATCGTAATCCTAGCGCGTTGATGAGTTGAGCTCGGGAGTTGGAAAGATTGAAATGTGCTTGAATAACTTGTGCTCGCGCGCTCGTATAAGCCACTTGCGCGTCAGTAAGCTCGATGACACTCCCAACACCGGTCGCGTAGCGTACCTCGGCAAGTTTGAGTTGAAGGCGAGCATTCGTCAAAGCGTCGTCTGCAGCACCGATGCTGGATTTGGCTGCTTTCACGGCTAATCGAGCTTGATCGACCTGGGTCCGAATCTGTAGTCGCAAGGCCGCCAATTGCGCGTCAACCACTTCGAGATTTCCTTCTGCTTCGCGGATTTGGCCATTGGTCAATCCACCTTGCAAAATTGGCCAGGTCAACGTTGCGCCGACATACCAGTTGGGAACTATGTTGTTCAAGTGTATTCCCGCTTCGGATCCTGCGGCCACTGCGGCGAGACTAGGTCCATAAGCCCCGTGCAGCGAACGGATTGTCTTGTTCTGCGCGTCACGCTGGCGCTCGAGGGACACAATATCTGGGCGGGCCTGCAGGGCCCGAGTAACCAGCGGCTCGATCGGGCCGTCTTCTGCTTCGACAGCCGCCGCCTCTTCGTCGGCGACTTCGTAGTTTGTATTGGTCATCAACCCCATCGCCGCGTTCAGTTGGTCCTTGGCCACTTCATAAGCATTCTGCGTGTTTATAAGCTGCAAGCGCGCGTTGGCAACACTGGCGCGTGCCGTTGCGAGACCTATTTCGGGTTGCACCCCCACCTTTACGGAAGCATCAATTTGCTCCAAGTGGCGGATTTGATCGTCGAGTGTATCCTCGGCAACTTTCACCAACGCGCGCTCAGCCCAGGCTTGATAGAACGCGCTTTGCACGTTCATTACGGTCTGAAGACGGGTTGCATCTTCCGACGCGAGCGAGGCATCAACCGCACTTTCGGCAGAACTCCAGTGCTCGCTGGTTTGGCCAAAATCATAGATTAGTTGGGAAGCTGTCACTGACAAATTGTAATAGTTGTATGTAGGGTTCAGGCTGATCCCACTGCTGGGGGAATAAGAGCCCGGTCTTGGCTGGAAATTCCCGGTCGATCGCTCATAAAGGGCCGTGCCGGTAACCTGCGGCAGGTAACCCGAACGTGCCTGTACCACGCGCCCTTCGGCTGCATGCGTTTGGGCCTTGGCTTGACGCAGCGTCGGTTGATTCTTAAGCGCCTGGGTAATCGCAATCGACAGCGTCAGTTGTCGAACTGCGGGTGCCGATTCCCGACTGTCCTGCACGCCTGCCAGACCTTGCGAGGTCGGGGTTGGCATTGTTGCGGTAGTTGGTGCTTGCGCTGGGGCCACGCGCTCGGCGTTCATGGCTGGGGACGACGGTTGCGAAGCATTGTTGACCGCAGCAGGTGGCTGGGCTCCACCTTGAGCCATAGCCTGGGAACAAATTGCGATCAGACTACAGAGTGTAGCCAGAAGCTTTTCTGGTAGCTTATTCACGGTGGCAATATGGGGCCCGAGCCCTCGTCATTCAATTGCTTCAGACGAACCGTGATGAATATCTGACCAGCGGCGGGCGACCGATGGTGAACCGGTCATTGTTTTTCAGGCCGGCCAGTTCCCTGCCAGTGCCTCCGCGTCAACTTTGCAAAATAGCCCATCAGTTGGGCTCGTACGCTCCCAATGTGCAAGCGACCAACGCGGAGTTGCGCGTCCGAGCGCAACCGGAGCTGTTGTGGGTATTTCCAGATAGCACTTAATGGGTTCGTGCAGTCTTTCCCCGACCTTTAGCCACTTTCCCGTTGCTGCGCGGGACAGACCGACGCACAAATGTTCGCGCGGGCGTTGGTTGCGCCTCGGGACCGGCGGACGCAGATGGGGCAGATGCATCGACACCGTATCTGCCTGCGTCCGACGCGGATGCGTCCAACTGTGGCGATACGATTGCGCCTTGCGCAGTTACAACCATTGAAGCATCCGGCAATGGCGTTTGGAGTGCGACATCCGCACGCTTGACACTGGTGGCCGGACTCGGGTGCGAAGTGCAGCGTCGAAGAGCTATGCCAACAGCAAATGCGCACGCCACCACGCTAAAGATTGCAATCCATGAGAAGTTGGCTTTCGAACGACGATGCTCGGGGCGCGTCGATTCGCTCTCAGCGGCCAAGTCAGGCGCGAGATTCGGTTTGTCTGCGGGCGCGGGAATCGTGGTTCCAACCGCAACCGGATTAGCTTTGGTTTCGACGGCGGCTGCATCCGGCAGCGACTCTGGCAGCCACGCGGGGACCGATGCCGATTCGGGAGCATGAGCAACTGGTCTCACCATAGGAAGTCCTGGCGTTGCGAAGAGTTCAGCACCAGGCAGCTCAAACCGACTCGGCAGTGTTGGAATAGCCGTTGCCAAGGGAGGTTTGGCCGTGACAACCGGAGCTGGCTTGCTCGTGCGTGCCGGCGGCGACGGCATTGATGGTAGTCGCGGCAGATCCAACGGTCTTTCGCCGTCGCTGTCGGGGGAGCGAAGGTCCATTGGTTTCGGCAGCTCCGAAGTTGCTTTGGGCGCTGCTCCAGACAATTCCGGCGGCGAATCACGAAGGGTATCGGGTTCAGGCGCAAGGCTGTCGGGATCGAGAGCCTCGTAGGCATCTACAGTGGTGTTCTTGGATGCACTCGGTACCGGAGCAGGCCGCTGCGTTGCTGCCAACGGTGCCGGGGGATTTTCTGTCACAGCGGCACGTGGACGCGGGTCTCTGCTGGCTCCGCCGGTGGTTGGCACAGGCGCCGCAATTGGACTCGAAGCAGAATACTGTTCCGAGTTATTAACCGCTCGTTCCATCGCGCGCAGTCGCGAATCGAAGATGTTTCCGACCAGTGATAACAGGAAAAGCTGCACGGTTTCCGGTGCCGCCATAAACTCACGGGTCTGCGTCTCGAGCGCTTGCAGCAGGGCGGTTGTTCCCGCGTAGCGCTCGGACGGCGAGCGTTCCAAGGCACGCTTGACCATGTTTGCAACAACCGGCGCAATTGGTTCTGCCGCCCCTCGTTGCAACGAGTCAAGGGAAGGTACCACGAGGGTTCGGACCTTCTCAGCTACGGCATGCGCCTGATGGGCGGAAAACAAGCGTCGATTGGCAAGCATCTCCCAAAGAAAAACTCCAATCGTAAATACGTCGGTGCGCCCGTCGATAATGCCTCCGCTTTGCAGTTGCTCGGGTGCCGCATATGAAAGTAAATCCGGGTGCTGCCCATATTCGTTAGTACGCCGTAGAATCGCTCCAATTCCCGCATCGCAGAGTCAACTCCTGCCGTCCTGCCCAACGAGCACCGAATCGGGTATCAATCCACCGGAAAGTGATTCACCCAATGAAGGAGAAGCCCCACAAGCCTCTAAGGCTCTTGCGCCAAGCACAATGTCATAGGCAATCCGTAGTGCCACCCCGATTGGCATGGGACTACCCCTGAAGGAAGCCAACCGCAACACACCGCGCAGCGGCTCTGCGAGACTGTAAAGAAAGGCTGCGTGCAACAAGCCTTCTTGCGTCCCAACATTGAGGGGCGTCATCACCGACGGATCATCAAGTCCTTTGACCCAGCGACCCGCTTCGAGCAATTGCGCCGATGTATCGGGCGTTACCTTTCCTTCAACAGGCAAACTGCGTAGAGCAACGACTCGGCGCTCAGGGACATCTAGAGCCATCACCAGGCCGCCAATCGGGCTTTTGGCTAGTTCACTGATGGTTTGATAGCGTCCAAGGATTGGTAAAGTCGGATTGGGAGATTCGTTCACGAGGCTATTCTCAATGCGCCAACCGTACCGGACGTCCCGCGGTGGGTGGTTCGGAGAGCAACACCAATCGCTCGAATTTTGCTTTCTCGAGCTTCCTGGACGAGGCCGCTAGGTCATACACCAGGCCCCATTCAATTCCCTCCGCCCCAGAAACGAGCAGTGTATCGGACTGTTTGCAGCCCTTGTAATACCTTTCAAGCGTGTCTGCGGTCATCGAGAGATCCGGACCAGCGAACCCCTTTGAACGCTTGCTCGCCGTGCCTCCAGATAGGCGCCAAACGGCGGTGCCACGGTCCTCTCGCACAATTGCCACGACACTGCAGGTGGGTAAACTTGCGGCTTTCTGCTCGGGCAAGAACTCAAGTTCTCCGCTAAATTCCTTGCGCGTGGGCGTCCGGACATACAGTGCGGAGGCGCCAATGCCCAGGAGGTTCTTGAGCATGGCCACAACCCATTGCGTGTTGGTGTCACGCGAGGCAATAACGTGGACGTCCTTGCCATTGAATTGCTCACGAACGCCTTGAATCTCCTTCTGCAGCTTTTCGTAGTCCTCAGCCTTTTGCAGCACGATCCTGGTAAAGCCAACCTTTGGACCCGTAGCATCGAGGGATAGCTCGGGAGGCCCTTCGGGCTTGGGGGGCTCGGTTATCGGCGGCGGTAATTTGGGCGCATCCGGAGGTGGATCAAACGGATTTCGTTGCGGCTTCGAGTCGTCACAACTTACGAGCACCATCCCCGCAAGGAACAACGCAACGAGCAAACAATTGCGACGTCCGTCTGTCATGCAGGAGGATTTTAGTACCGCTCGATATAGATTCGGCCAAGCATTTTTCGCGCAGGTCGGAAAACATGGAGGCCGCGTCATGGAAGGGCTAAGGACCGACTGGCCGATTGTTACACGACGGCGTTTCAATAAGAGGTTTGTGAACGTGTCATGCTCACCTGGACCTTGAACGAATCCAACACTCGCACTCATGATGAACCTCTTTGGTCCATCGCTGGATTCATTACGGCGTCGGCCTTTGGCACTTCGGTCGTTGCACAATGGCTCGTGCTGTTGTTCGAGCAGCGGTTTGACCGGTTGACGACATCGCATGCAGTGGACACGCCGCTGACCTTGGCGCGCGGAGCATTGATGGTGCAATCCGCATTGGCCATCTTGATTTTTGTCATCGTACGTCGTAACGCCACATTACGGCGTCGTTTGCTCGTCGAGTATAGACTACGGTTAGCCGCGACTGCCCATAGCCTAGGTTTGGTATTGGGGTTGGCGCCGATTGCCAATGACCTTGGATTTCGAATTTCGCAGGCCATGCGGCAGTCACCGGACAACGCTCGCTGGGTAACGCAAATTGTGCAGCATGCAAGCCTGCAGGAATTTATAATGTTAGGTTTTGTCCTGACACTGGTGCCTGCTTGCGTTGAAGAATTATTGTTCCGCGGTTTGCTGATGGGCGCACTTTCGGGTGGCCCCGTTTGGTTGCAGTTGGGTCTGCAGGCGGCGGCTTTTGGTGCATTTCACGTGGATATTTCCCAGGGAATGGCTACTTTCATTTTGGGAATGGGATTCGGCTTCATGCGCCTCAAAACCCGTTCGCTCTTGGCGCCAATCGTAGCCCACGCGACTTATAATGTCATCGTGTTATTGTCGATGCGATTGATACATCTGCCGAACAATCCGCCTAATCAGGGTTTGGGTCTGGTTCTTGGCGGCGTTCTATTGAGCGTGGTTTGTGTAATTGGGCTTCGACGCTACTCCACCGCGCAAACACCACTGGCAAGGCCCGCCTAGATGACATTGCGGTGGCTTGCTGAAGGGTTGGATCGTGTCTTCATCGATCTTAGCATTCGCCCTAGGTTACCATTAGTTGCGCTAGATTCGCGGTTCACTCGACTGCGTCAAGCCGAAGAGCGAACCCGCATTTCATTGCCAGAAGACGGACTGTTCTCGGCGACTCTCGTTGCCAAACCCACGATTACGCGGTCGCGGACGTTCGCTGGAGGTCGAAGAGAATTGACGGTGTGCTGGCCGGCCCCTTTGGTTAATCTTGAAATCGACTGGTTTCCCGAGATACAGCCGACTCTTCAGGCAAAGTCACTTTGGTATCTGCGTAATGCACCGCGACCTCTGGTCGTACTTGTCGGTGGTTGGATGCCATTTCCGGGCATGAGCGCGCGACTTCTGTGGCCGGTTAAACAATTGGATCGAGCCGGCTATGACGTTGTCCTGCCGATATTAGCAGGCCATGCTGAAGGTTATCTGGGTGCTGCGCCTAACGCATTTCCCGGCCGTGATCCATCGCGCAATATCATTGAACTCGCAAAGGGCACGACTACAATTGGACAACTCCTACAGCTTGGACATGACCGTGGTCACGAGCCCATTCTGATTTGGGGTGCCAGTCTAGGTGCGCACTTGGTGGCGCTATTGGCCACTCTTCGCGGTAGCGCGCACGGAAACCTATTTGTGTTAGAGAAGCCCTTGAGCCGATTGAGCGATCCATTACGTTTGCATGGTGCCGGTGCCAGTCATTGGCGTCAAAGATGCGCAGAGCGGCTTGACCAGGTTTATCGCGGCGTGTCTCCTCTCGATCGGTTACCTCGAGTGGATCCAAAGCAAATGCTGGTAATCGGAGGCGAGTTTGATCAGGTGACGCCGATTGCTACCGTAGAGTTGATTGCAACACACTTTAACGCGACGCTGCGTCAAATAAAAGCCTCGCATTTACTCGACTCGAATCGCTCCGATCGCATGTTAGCGCTCTTAGAGCGCGCAGAACCTTGATCTTGAGTCATGGCTTCGAAGACCCACAATTCTTGGCTAAAACGCGTTGGTCGCTGAGAACTAGTTAACGGTGGCCCGGTCGCAATGTGGGCTATTGAGGATTACGGTAACTCCCGAGTTGCTTGGAACCAAGCTGTTCCAAAGGCGCGTGATTGCGGCCTGCCCCGTAAAGATATCCACGTGCTGACCTTGTACATGCAGGCCTCGATCTTGAGCAACAAAGCAGCCATCGTGCTTAGTGCGTCGTTCGGGATCGCGCGGCAACCCGTCGAATTCAGGAATGTAGAGCGACGTTCCAAGGGGCAGAATGCTCGAATCCACCGCAACCGTCAAAAGCGGCATGATCGGTTGACCCGTTGCGCCGCGACCCCAAGGGTACTTTGAGATATCAAGCACGTCAAAACAGATCTTCTGTCCCGTGCGTGGACATATAGGTGCGCATTGGCAATCGCGTCGATTGAAGCTGACAGCGTTTCCCGAATTTAAAAGGCCGCTGCCCTGGACGCACAGTGATTCGAAAAATGCTTTAGGCACGGATATTTTGGACTTACATTGAGCGTCGAAAAGTGGGACGGGCTCGCCGGAAAAGTCACTCTCACTGGGGAAATCGTAATAAGTGTTTCGGAATGTTCCGAGTACTTTTCCGTCGTGGGGCGCCGTAATTTTGGGGTTGATTCGCCGCTCACTTGATTTCGATGGCGATACGTCGGTTTCGTTGATAGTTCCAGCGAATGCATCTTCGTCCGCTCCATTGGCACCCGCGTTGACGTTACGGGACGAATGCGAGCGACTCCGCGACGGGATCGGTCGTGGTACGGATATGTCCGAAGGGTTCTCGTCCGGGTCATCTGCCGTCGGATGTGAAGGGTCCCAGGCTTCTGCCATCCAACCAGAGCCGGTCGTGGCGCATGCGCAGCACAGACCGGCCAAAACCAATGTCAAACGACGGGCCGTCATGGATCGCAGGACGGTATGCGCGACAGCTTCCTTACTGTCAACTTCGTCGAGCACTCGCTCTAGTGGCGCGATTCCATTGAATTGATGGGTCCTTCGGACCGGCCGCTTCACGGCCATCGCGCCACTAGTCTCATTTTTCTTGGGCATTCGCCCAAACCCAAATTCGCTCCGCGAATTTCTAGTACCTCAATTCTAATGAATCGAGGCACTAGTCCGCCCTTCATCGTATACACGCGTGACTCAGTGCGTCGGCTCATCGGCCTAAACGAGACCATTGCCGGTTGCACGGGGATGGGCTTGTCCAATTCTGAGGCGTTTTGCTGAGCGTTTAATGACAAAACAGTTCTCGCTGAGATCCCTGGCTGCTCGCGCTGCCTACCATGGGCTCCGGACTTGGCGCATCAGGACAAACATACCATCCCTAAGGCGCTTTTCGGTAGTCATCGCGGCGTACAACGTGGGCTCGTATATTGATCGGTGCCTCAAGAGCTTAATGCGCCAATCGATTTTATTGGCTCAGAATATCGAAGTCATAATCGTCGATGATGGGTCAACTGACGACACTGGCGACCGGGCCATGCGTTGGCAACGCAAATATCCGAGAAGCATCAAATACATACGAAAGGTAAATGGAGGACCGGCTTCCGCTCGCAATCTGGGTCTCAGTCAGGCAACAGGGGATTGGGTCACCTTTGTAGATGCTGATGACTTCGTCGGCAGCGGATATTTTGCCGCGGTCGATGATTTCATCTCCTCCACAGCAGATGACCCTTGTCTAATCTGCGGCAACGTTCGGTACTTTTACGATCGCTCGAAACGTGTGATTGATGCCCATCCATTGCGGTTTCGATTCAAGCTGGGTCCTTGCGTTGTTGACGTGTTTCGCTCACCAACATTCTTACACTTGGCAGCCGCACAAGGTTTTTATAAACGCTCGTTAATTGAAAATCAGCAGCTTCGTTTTAGCGAGTTAGTAGTACCTATCTTCGAAGATGCCCACTTTACGGCCAAGTATTTGTGCCTAGCCCCGACGAAGAATGTTGCTTTCTTGCCGCATGCCCATTACTATTATACGAAGCGGCAGGATCAATCGTCGCTGGTTGCTAGCGCCTGGACAAAGCCTAGTCGATTCAATGAATTGTTGCGTCACGGTTACTTGGATATTCTAACTTTTGCACGCGGTAGGTACGGTGCCGTTCCGAAGTACATACAGAATCTCGTGCTCTACGACTTGAGTTGGATGTTCCAGCGGTTAGTTGACCATGACGCTCAACTAAAATTGCTCGGGAGCGAAGGAACTGATCGCTTCATTGACCTGCTCCGACAAATTCTGCAACTTATTGAGATTGAGACGGTGCTCGATTTCGACATCACGGATCTACCCGACTTCTCCAAATGTGGGATTATCGAGACCTTGATGGGCTGCCGAATCGAAAATGCGTTGATAAATGTGGAATCCTACGATCGTGGGTCGGGCTGCGTCAGGCTGTCACGCTCATTTACGACTGAAACTTTGGAGTTAATCCTAGTTGACGACAAGCACGCCAAGCCGCATTCAGAGAAGATCCAAACACACACTTTCGCGGGTCGATTTTTCGCGTACCAAAGATTTGTGAGCATCCGTCTTCAGAAAGGCAGTAGCTGCCGGGTTTCGACAGGTGGAAAACCGACGCTAATTAGAGTAGGTCTGTCACGACTCGCTGAGGTAACAGCCCATCAAATTACAGAGCAAGAGAAGATGGAACGTTGTGCAAAGACTTTCCAACTTCATGCCCGGTTGGGTCAGGCTGTGGCGACGGATAGCGTCCGTATCGTCAATGGGCAGTAGATACAAGGGAGCTTGGTTACTGATGGATAGGGATGTTCAGGCCGACGATAACGCGGAACATCTGTACCGATACTTGATGCGGAAGCATCCGGAGATTTCTTCCTACTTTGTGCTACGCAGGAATTCACATGATTGGCAAAGACTGAAACAGGAAGGCTTCAAGTTGATTGCCTTTGGTTCAATGAACCATAAGCTTGCATTCTTGAAGTGTCGGGTACTCGCGTCGTCGCACATTGACGGTTACATTGTCAATTTTCTTCCGAAGCAGTGGTTTGGGGACACAATCTCACACAAATTTGTATTTTTGCAACACGGTGTCACTGAAGGAGACATTTCGACTTGGATCAATCGGAAACACCTGGATTGCATGATTACCGCGGGTGCGCCCGAATGGGAATCGATTGTGCTTGATAAGAGTCACTATCGATTCTCTAGACAGGAGGTACATCTTACCGGATTTCCGCGATTTGACGCTCTGATTAACCAGAATAACGGTCATCAGAAGACAATTCTCTTTATGCCAAGTTGGCGCAAGTATGTCGTCGGTGAAGTCAAGGGCAAAACGAATTGGCGGACGCATCGGGATGGATTTGAACGCACTCAATATGCACAAGCCTGGCAACATCTGCTCAATAACGCAAGGCTTCACGAGTTGGCGTGCCGGTATGGATATCGTATCGTGTTTTTCCCGCATACCAACATCACTCCGTATTTGGAAAAATTCAGGTTAGCGCCTATCGTCGAAGTACTTACGCATCGTGACGGAAGTATTCAACAGGTCTTTGCGGCTGCGACCGTGTTAGTGACGGACTACTCGTCGGTCGCGTTTGATGTAGCCTACATGCGGCGAGCCGTCTTGTACTATCAGTTCGACAAAGATGAATTCTATTCAGGTGAGCACCTGTATTCGCAGGGCTATTTTGACCACAGCCGCGATGCCTTTGGCCCCTGCTGTGTGAGTGAAGAGCAATTGCTCGATCAATTAACCATGACATTGCAGAACGAAGGGATTCCGGAACCCAAATATTGCGAACGCATGGAACGCTTTTTTCCACATCGTGATAACAAAAATAGTGAGCGCGTGTTCGACGTCATCGTCGGACTACTTTCAGATACGTTTGGGGAGTCAA